>NZ_VMOA01000070.1 GCF_020662345.1 Methylobacterium sp. W2
GTCCCCTTCCGTCCCGGTCTGTCCCCCTGTGTCCCCCAATGTCCCCGGGACATGCAGGGACAGAGCAGGCATGACACCGCGCTGGCGACGCTTCTTCGCCGCTGCCTTCGCGCGCTTCTCTGCCTGCGCTGCTTCTGCCTGGATGAGGCTGGCCTTCATCAACGCAGCCATCTGCTCACGGGTAAGGCCCGCAGCGACCATGGCGTCGATCATCTCGGGGGTGATGCTCATGCCCCCCTACTCCGCTGCCATGAGGATGGGATCAGCAGACGCATCGAACTTGCTCGCCTCGTTCCCGAAGGCGTGCCAACCGGGCCGGGTCTCGCGCGCGAAGATTTCGAGGTACGGCCCCTCGCAGAACCGCTCGACCCGGCTGTAGAACTCGGAGGGCTTGCGGCTGTGCTCACGGATCGGGGCGAGTATCACCTCGTGAACGTTGGCCGCCTGGCGCTTCGGCTTGCCGAGCTTGAAGAGCAGGCAGTCCTCGGCGTTCTTACGGGTGGTGTAGCCCTGGCCCATGAAGAGGCCATTCCGGTAGGCGAAGAGCGAATCCTGGTCGCCGCGCTCGGTCTTGATCCAGACGAAGGCGCGGGCCGAGTAGCGGAAGCCGTAGCCCTGAGCGATCTCTGCCGCAGTCAGGCGCGTGCGGGCGCCGGGCGAGCGGTAGAACTTCGGCGACGTGTGCCAGTAGAGCAGGAAGCAGCCGTCAGGGTGCGCGAGGTCGCCGATCGGCAGCGCCGCGATCTCGTGGTCCGTCATCCGCGGGTAGTGTTGCGGCCGCCCCTTGGTGCCACCGATGAACTTCGTCGGGCTGTCCATGACGATGCAGCGAAAATGGCGCTGGGGCAGGTGCGAGAACACGCTCATGCCTGCATCCTCGCCAGCTGGCGGGCGCGGTAGCGGCGGTTCTGATCGTCGGCGATCGTCTTGTAGACCCACGCCTCGTCGACCTTGAAGCCGGCAGCCCTCATCTCGGCGACGATCGTCGACGTGTCCTTGCGCTCGCGCCATTTCTGCAGGGCGGTGTCTTCAGAGAACGTCATGGGTTGCCTCCGTTAGGAGGGCTTCGACCTCGACCAAGCGCATGCCGAAGCTGGCCGCGATGCCCTCGACCGATTGGCCCTCGGCTGCGCGCCGACGGATCTCTGCGGCGTCATCCCGAGGCTGGTAGGTGACCGGCGAGCCGACCTGCCGGCGCACGACACCCCAGCTCTCCAGGATGCCGATCGGCTCGTCGCGGCCGTAGGTGTCGGCGAACGGGATAGAGCAGAAGGCGCAGAGCGCCCGAAAGGTCTTCTGCTCGAGCGAGAGGCGGCCGGTCCGGGTCTTCAGTTCGATGAAGCCGATGCGAACCGTGCCGCCGACCACGAGGAGGTCGGGCAGGCCCTTCGTCAGGCCCGCCTGTCCCTTAGCGGCTTCGTTCGGGATGGCGGCGACCAGCGTGTGCGGGAGGCCGAACATGCGCCAGTGCTGAACGACAGCCGACTGGATCGCGGCCTCGCGCATCGGCACGGCTTTGCTCGCCATGCGACGCGGAAGCTGAGGATGCGCGAAGGTCCGCATGGCTCAGACGCCCTCCCGCTTGGGCGGCCAGGGTAGATCCTGCAGCTTCGAGACCAGTGACGGATTCTGCCACAGAGGCGGCGGCTCATAATCCGGGTGCGGCTTAGACTGCGCGATGATGGTCGCGAAGGTGCCGGCTGCGGTCGTCGCCGGTTGCCGGATCCGATCTCCGAGGACGAGAGAACGCTTCACGCCCTCCATCAGCTGCCGAAGCAGCGAGGGAGCCGCGCCATCCGTCAGGTCCGTCAGGATCTCGATGGCATCGTCGCCGAAATCGAACGGCATGCCGTACCGCTTGAGGATCGCGAAGCGTGCATCATCGTCCGGAAGGTCGACGACGATCTGCATGCCGAACCGGCGCCATAGGGCTGGGTCGAGCGAGTCCGGTCGATTGGTGGCAGCCACCAACACGCCCTTGAACTCCTCGATACGACGCAGGAGCACCGTCAGCATGGAGTTGCGAGCCGATGTTGCTCCGCCTCCGGTTTCATCCGACCGCTTCGCACCGATGGCATCGATTTCGTCGATCAGGATGACGGCGGACGTGTCGGCGAGCGCCAGCGTGTCGAACAGCTTTGCGATGTTGCCCTCGGACTCGCCGAGGTACTTCCCGAAGATGTTCTCGGCACCCACGCACACCAGCGGCACGCCAAGACGGGCGGACAGGTGATGAGCGAGGGTGGTCTTTCCGCAGCCAGGAGGACCGGAGAGCAGCGCTGTGCTGCGCGGCTTGATCCCGACGGCGGCAAGTTCGTCAGCGGCATTGATCTCGGCCAGCCAGCCGAAGATCGAGCTGCGGACACCGCCACCGAGGATCGGCTCCTCGGCATCAGTCGGGCTGCGGACATCGGCCAAGCCTCGCAGCTTGCCGGTCAGATGGGAGACGGCGGCCTCGACTTTGCTCTCACGCTTCCGCGGAGAGGCGCCGTCGGCGATGGGATCGCGGCGCATGGCTCACTGATCCTCGCCGGAGCGCTTCTCGGGACCGGACGGTGGCGACTTCGGCTTGCGGCGGAAGGCGCTCGGCAGATCCATCCCATCCGAACCAGTACGGCGGCACCAGCCCTCGTCCCAGGCAGCGCGGCGCGGATCGCCGGCAACGTAGGGGTTCGCGAACACCTTCGATCCCGCAGCTGCAGCCTCCTCACCCTCGACGCGCGCTGCGTCGATCAGATCCTGGCTCATGGCGCCGGTCGGTGGCTCCTGGTCGTTGCCTGCTTCGCCATCTTCGCCAGGCGCAGAGGTGCCCTCGTCGTGACCCTCGCCGTCAGTCTCGTCGTCGCCCTTCGCATCCTCACCGGACGGCGGCGGCGGGGGAGGCGGGCTGTCGGCTCGACGGCGCGTAGCATCCCCGAGCGGCGTTCCATCCAGCATGCCGAGACTGGCGAGGTAGACCTCCGCAAGCCCTTCGGTCTCCAGGCGCGCAGCACGGGCCGTTTCGTCCTCGAGCATGCGAGCGACGACGACATCGAGGGCCTTCTTATCGAAGCCCATGCTGGCCGCCTCGGACTTCACGTCCTTGACGTCGCCCTGAAGGCCCTTGATCTCACCCTTCAGTCGGACGATCCGCTCCGCGTAGGAGCGAAGCATCGCCGGAGCGCTGCTGTTGGATTGCGATGCGCCTGGATTCGTGCTCATCTTGGCTTCTCCACGAGAGGATGTTTCGACATCAGCCGCTCGGTGCCCTGCTTCGCGGATGGGGCCCGGGCGGTTTTCGTTTGGCCGTCAGCTGACGATGGAAAGGCCGGACTTGCCCGAAGCCTTGGCGGTCGGCAGGTCGGCGAGCGGAAGGGAGAGACCGATGCGGACGCACATGATGACGTCCGACAGCTGCTCGCCCGTCACGGCACCGGCCTTGATCGGCTGACGGTTCAGCCATGCTTCGACGATCTGCCCAGTGATCAGGGCGATGCCGGCTTCGCGGTCCGTGACACTCACTTCGGGGCCCATCATGTCTCTCTCCTAGGTTTGGCTGGATGCCGCAGGACGGTCGTCTGTCCCGGCGCGGCGGATCTCGAAGGCGATGAGAAAGCAGACGCAGCAGCCGGCGTGAGCGAGGTGGGACAGGCCGGTCTCGGGATCTTTCCGCTCTCCATCCCACCAGGCGGTGAGGTGCCGATGCGTCGCCGCGTAAAGGCGGGACCAGGCCATACCGTGCTCCCAGTTGCGCCGGCCGTACTTGCGGGCGCCGAAGCCGAGGACAGCCACGATCGCGCGGAAGGCATCCCAAGGAGCGAGGTCCCAAGGATCTTTCCCGATATCGTCCTTGCGCCCTTCCGGACGTGCGCTGCCGGTCATGGGCGTTCCTCGTTACGGGTGCGGGCGTCCTGGTCGCGCTGCCAGAGGCGCGGATCCCATTCGCGAGCCGGCTCGATCTGATTGGGCCCGCGCGGGTCGATGGCGTCGGCGATGTCGGAGCAGACCTCCCCGACGCGGACACCGAAGCCACGAATGGCGTGACCTGCGAATGCGCAGGCGATCTGAAGGAGGCCGCCGCGACGCATCACAGGCCCCCGTCGATCTGAGATTGCAGCTTGGCGATCTGCGCTTGCAGCCGGTCGTTCCGCTGGTCCCGCGCAGCGCGATCCAGCCACGCCGGCGGCTTCGCCATGACGGCGCAGGCGAACTCGGCGCCGTAAGCCTCAAGCAGCCGCAGGAAGGCCCAGGACGTCGGCGCCGAGCCCCGGTCCAGCCACTTCGCGATGGTATTGGCGGCGATGCCCGTGTCGGCGGCGACGTTGTCGGCCGTCTTCTGCGGATAAAGGGTCCGCAGGAAATCTGTGGTGCGTTCTTGGACAGCTGTCCTGTCGACGTCACCCAGCTGTGCGGAACGTCCGTAAGACTTTCCCATGATCTTCCCCGATGCTGTGTTCATCGGGGCAGACGGAGACGGCGAGCACGGACCGGCAGTGAAAGGAGAATGAGCCATCGAAGTGGCGAAGGTCATGCCGACGCCCCCATGAGAGCGACGGGAACACGACGAAACGCAGGAACAGAAGCGCGACCGGCATGGGCTTGGCGGCGAAGGCCGGCGCGCAGAGCAACAAAGGAGAATCGACCGATGGACGAGGAAGAAACACAGGGCAGCGCGACCATCCTGGCGATGCACGCAATGGTGTCGTGGCTGGTGAAGCGGGAGCTCGAGCGGGAGCCGGAAGCGGCAGGCGACCTCACCCGGCACGTCGCCGAGGCGATGTTGGGGGTGACGCAGCTGGATGCCGAATTGGCAGGCGCGGCGCACGCGGCGCGGGGCGTCGTCGCCAGGGCGATCGGCGAGCGGCCGATGTTCGTCCGGCTGGATAGTTGAGCGGCCGACCGGCGACGCAGAACAAGGGAGCCGGCCGGGCGCGTGAGGAGCGGGGCGCGCTCCATGGGGACGGAGACGATGTTCATCGCGCGGCGCTCCACGGGATGGTCGTCTCAAAAGGTGCGGTCTGACGCTTGCCGAGGCCGATGCCGGCAATCACGGCACCTATGAAAGCAGCGACAAGGCAAAGGCGGACGGCGGCGCTCATTGATGAGCACTCGCGACCTGGGGCAGAGCCGATGATGGCGCCGACTGTGGATAGAGATCCGGCCTCAGCTCATGACGTGAGACACCTGATGCCGCCTCGACCGCAATGACGCGGCGTGGAGGACACTCAACCCACTGGCTGATCGCCTGGGAGGATATGCCGATCCGCTCGCCGAGGGCTTTGGGGCCTCCAGCCATTTTGATTGCGAGGGTGAGGGCCGTGTCACTCATGCAAGCAAGGTAAGTCAAACTTACCTTAAGCGCAAGCGAGAAGTCAGAATTTCTTACCTAGCATGGAGAAAGAATTGCTTACACTCTCAGCGCCTATGGAAAACGTTCTGGGCGCGGTCATCGCGCAGGCCCGTAAAGCACGGAAAATGACGCAAACGCAGGTCGCTTCTGCGTTCGGAATTTCGCGTCCAGCTGTTGGGCAATGGGAAAGCGGAGAGACGTCACCTGGCACCGATCGTCTCGGCGCACTCGCGGAACTCCTTCAGATTGACCTGTCTGCGGCATTGCGCGGCGAGGTGGTCTTGCTCGGCGAGCAAGCGGAAGCGCCGGCGGCGTCAGGGCCGGCCAACGCTCGCATCCGTAACAACGAGACGGTCCCAGATACTGCGGCCCTGAAAGGCCCCCGCAACGTTCCGGTCTACGGAACCGGCTCAGGTGGCCCCGGCGGAGATTTCCGGTTCAATGGCCAGACTATCGATCATGCTCCGCGCCCGCCGGGCATCGAGAGTCGGCGCGATGTCTACGTGGTGTATGTCGTTGGCGACAGCGTCTCGCCCAAGTACGAGGACGGTGACCCCGTCTATGTGGACCCTCACCGCCGGCCCCAGCCTCGTGATTACGTCGTGGTGGAACTTCACCCCGATGAGCACGGCGAGCCAGGCGACGCATTCGTGAAAAGGCTTGTGAAGCGCACCCCGACGAAGCTCGTGGTGGAGCAGCACACACCCGCGAAGGAAATCGTCTTCGAGGAGGCGGACGTCCTCCGGGTGCACCGCGTGATTCCATACCCCGAGCTGATTGGAATCTGACGATGTCCATCATCGCCATGGTGACGTGGATCCACCGGCCTATCCAGAAGCGGAGGCCGTGATGGCCGAGCGCAAGCCCTTCCTGTCCAATACGGCCAAGGACGTCTTTCCGCCGGGTGCGGAGGGGGATTTTATCCTGCCGGTCTGCATGCCGAACCCGAACCTGCTGATCGGAGAATCGCTGGCCGTCATCCTGGTCGAAACGGTGGAAGGACAGCGGGTCGGTGTGCCGTTTAGCATCGAGGCGCTGTCAGGCCTGCATGAGCTGCTAGGCGAAGCCCTACGGCTATTAAGTGCGCCTGAGGGTGGGACGGTGCAGTGAGACGTTCGGTTGGCCGAATAGAGTCGGCAAGCCAGCCCGTATGAGCGCAGCTGAGGCGACCCTTCTCCGGATGAGCGCCGCGCTGAACGAGCAAAAGCTCGTCTCAGGCCCATTGAGTTGGTATCCTGGGAACCGCCCAAAAAAACTTGTTTTGGCAGCTCTTGCAGAGGGCAAGTCAATCAGCGCGGAGCTCCACGTTTCCGCTGTTTTGGGGCTTCCGAACGAGAATGTAACGTTCCAATTGTGCCTTGCCGAGCCGACTGACACATACCCAATCGCTAGATTTGATTGGAGGCCACCCACTGTTCATACGAACAAGGTCGGGCCTCATAGGGGGGTCCGAAGCGGGACCGGCCTCCACCCCTATCAAGAAAACGCGGCACTTGGCTTCGCATGCATGGTCGCGGACAACCTACCGGTCTGCCTTCCCGTCATTCCTGAGCCTCAGGATTTTGAGGAGGCCGTCGCCTATGTATGTGCTACCTTCAACCTCGCGTTCGTCGACGGATTGCCCCTGCCGCCATGGTCACCGAGCCTGATCTTATGAGCCGTCACCCGCTATCCGCCGTCGCGGATGAGGCGGCGCGCGCGCTTGTTCGCGTCAGACCCGGACCTGGAGCCGACGCGCGTATCATGTTGCCCGTTCTTTACCCTTCCGGCGCCTCCGTCATGCTGCGTGTAGGGGGCGGTCCGAAGGATTATGTGGTGACCGACGACGGGTCCGCCGCACGAGAGGCGGACATGGCCGGTGCTACCGAGTTCTTTCATCGCGCTGCTCGCGAAATAGCCGAGCGCTGCGGTGTTCGTTTCGATGGCCACGAGTTATTCGAAATCGAGGCGCCGGCTGACAATTTGCCGGGCTTCATGGCGATTGTTGCCGATGCCTCGCGGCAGGCTGCGCAACTCGTCGCCGAGCGACATGCTGAACGACTGGACCGTAGATTCAAAGTTGGCCTTGCAGATCGCCTGATCGACGTTTTTGGTCATCGTGTCGTTGAGGCAAGACCCCAGTTCTCTGGGGCCTCGACCCACCCGTGGCCCTTTGATGCCGCGGCACGCTTCGGCGACCGAGTGGTGCTATTTGCGAGCGTTACGCCGTCCGCAATATCCGTTTCCTCCGCCTACCTAAAAATGGACGATGTTCGCCGCCTATCTGAGGCTCCGAAGACTGTGGCTGTTCTGACGCGCCCCGCCGCCTTCCGGCAGGACCAGAGACTAATTCTGAGTCGCGCTGCTACGATCGTCGATGCCAAGGCGAGTGATGACGAGTTCAGGCGAGTGGCAGCCTAGAAAGGCAACGCGTCCGCCACCCCTCTTGGCACGCTCCCATAGGTAGCGAAGGCGTAGACCTCGCCTTCGTCGAACTCCCCTGCCCCCGTCCGGAAGAACGCAGCAGCACCGTCCGCGTGCGCACCATCGACCTTTTCCTCCGCGATCCTCCGCGCCTCGTCCGCGTCCTTGCAGGTCGTGAAGCGCCCTGGCGCGAGGTTGCCCTTGCTATCCCACATGAACGTCTGAACGCCGTAGATGGGCTTCGACTTCATCGGGCCCTCCCCTCATTGCGGCCGCTCGGTATCCCTGGAGACCGGATACAGGCTGATGTTTTTGCCGCTGCCGCCACGGTCCTGACAGGGGCGGCAGCGCAACTTGCTACCGAGGCCCGGGATCGTGTTGAATCCATTGCGTTGGGCATCCCTGACCCGCGAACACGGCCAGTAGGATCGATGCCCGCAGTCATCGCACCGAATCCGCAGCCCCACGACGTCTGATAGCTCGGGCTCAGGCATCCTTCGCGCATTGTCCACCCCGCACACCGTCACGTTTGTTCCTGATTTGTTCTAGGGTGGAGTTGATGGTGGGTGTTGTCGAGTCCTTTTCGGTCCTGTGGACAACGGGCACGCGCTAAAAGAAAGCCAAGCTTACCTTACCTGTTGCGCATAAAGGAAAGCTGTGCTTACATACATCCATTGCCCCACGGTGATGGAGCCAGCCTGTGCCACCCTCTCTCGAAGACCCTGCCTCCTACTGGTTGATCTGCTCAGCGCTCTTCGTGTGCGCGGCCGGCTGCGGCTTCCTTCTCCTCGAAAATCTGCGTGAGCACCGCGCTCGCACGGCCGGCCGCAACGCCTCCTCCTTCGAGTGGAGGCATTGATGACCTCGACGCTCATCCACGCCTTCCCGGGCTCGGGCCGCCGCAAGCCTTACGTCTCCGCCGAAGCCGAAGGCCGGAAGGCCGATCGCATCGCCAAGGAGAAGGCTGACGCCAAGCGCCCCAGCGCTCGCTTCAGCGTCACCGAACTGACCCGCTTCCAGAAGGCGGCCGTCACCCTGGTCATCAAGGGCGACCCGGACGCGATCCGCGCCGACCGCCTGCTCTGCAAGACGATCCGCAACAGACAATCTGGCTACGTGAACCTCGCTCCCGAGGCTCAGGACGCTGCCTTCCTCGCTCGTTTCCTTCGCCGGCGTGAGCTGAACGGCTTCTGCGTCGGCCTCGCCCGGTTGGATGAGATTGCTGGCGTCACGCAGCCCGCCGGCCGCGCAATCGAGATCCCCCCGGACGCCCTGGTGGAAGCGCTAGGCCGCCTCGAGGCGGTCGAGGGTGAGGGCGCTGAGCGGGCCGCCGCTGCCGCCTCCCACCTGCGGACCGCCACCATCAATCCCCGCACGGCCTTCGCTAGCGTCAGCCTCTCCCCTGAGGATCGTCGCCTCGTCGCCGACGCGCTCCATGCTGTCGGAGTCGGCCGCATCACCGTCGGCAAGTTCGATGGCGGCACCGGATTCCGGCCGCGCATCGCGCCGTAGCGCGCGCCGCCTCCCCTTCGACCCACCCTATTCCCGCTCTCTCGCCCCGTGAGGCTGCCATGAGCACGTCGTTTCGCAACACCGACCCCACGCTGACCGCCAACGATCTGGCCTTTCAGGTCGAGGCGACGGCCCGCGCCTCCCGCGCCCTGATGCAGGCGGTGGCCAAGCTGGCGTTCGAGGGCGCCACTGGCGCTACCTTCGACAACGGCAACGGGCAGCGCGCCGTGGAGCGCCTCCGGGCGGCCTTCGAGGGCGCCGTCGAGGACACGCGCACCGCGTTCGTCGATGTGCTTGGTGGTCCCGGCGCCGCAAATGGCAGCGTCGCTTCCCTCGTCGTCGCCCTGCGCAATCGCCTCAGCGAGAACGAGATGGCTGCGTCCTGCCGGGCCCGCAACGCTGACCCTCTGGTGGCCGCAGCCCACGCCCACGGGGCCGCCCTCGCAGCCAGCCTCCCGCCCATGACGCCGGACTATCAGCTCGGCTTCACCAACTGCGCGGGAGCCTGAGCCATGCCCGCGAACGACAACGTCGCCCCGCTCGACGTCACCGCCCTCAGCATCGGCTTCGTCGCCTTCCTCGTCCTGGTTGGCGGTCCGGCTGTTTCGATCTGGCTCTGGAGCGTGTGGTCATGAGCCGCCCGCTCATCATCGACAGCTTCGCCGGCGGCGGCGGCGCGTCCGAGGGCATCCGCCGCGCGCTCGGCCGGGACCCGGACTATGCGCTGAACCACAACCCGATCGCCCTCGCGATGCACCGGATCAACCATCCGGACACGCATCACGTCGAGGAGGACGTGTGGAATGTCGACGCCGTGTCGTTGTGCGGTGGCCGCCCGGTCGGGCTCCTCTGGATGTCCCCGGACTGCAAGCACTTCAGCAAGGCGAAGGGCGGGAAGCCGCGCGAGAAGGCGATCCGGGGCCTCGCATGGGTCGGAGTCCGCTGGATCAAGAGCCTGCCGAAGTGGCAGCGCCCGCGCCTGGTCTGCCTGGAGAACGTCGAGGAGTTCCAGGATTGGGGCCCGCTGCTCGACGACGGCCGCCCGTGCCCCGTCCAGCGCGGCGCCACCTTCCGCAGCTTCGTCGCCGCCTTCGAGGCCATGGGCTACGTGGTCGAGTACCGCGAGCTGCGCGCCTGCGATTACGGCGCGCCGACCATCCGCAAGCGGCTGTTCCTGGTCGCCCGCCGGGACGGCAGGCCGATCGCGTGGCCGGTGGCGACGCACGGCGACCCGAAGTCCGAGGCCGTTCGGTCCGGCCAGCTCCGGCCCTGGCGGACCGCGGCGGAGATCATCGATTGGTCGCTGCCATGCCCGTCGATCTTCGAGACCTCGGCCGAGATCAAGGCGAAGTACGGTATCCGCGCGAACCGCCCGCTCGCCGACGCCACCATGGCCCGCATCGCCAAGGGCACGAAGCGCTACGTCCTCGACGCGGCGAAGCCGTTCCTGGTCCGGGTCAACCATGGCGACAGCCGCGGCCGCCGCGACCGCGGGCTCGACGAGCCGATGCCGACCGCGACCCACTTCGAGGGCGACGCCCTGGTGACGCCCTTCGTGAGCTACGCCCAGCAGGGCGGCATGAATCGGGACGCAGCCGACCCTCTCCACACGATCACGGCCAGCCCGAAGGATCAGAACACGATCGTCGCGCCCGTGATCGTCAACGTCGCCAATGGCGGGACCACAGGGCGGGCGCCGAACGTCTGGCCCGCGTGCGATCCGCTGCGCACCGTGACCCAGGCCGGTACCCATGCCGTCGTGGCGCCGTTCCTTTCGCCTCGCTACCAGGAGAAGCCGGGCAGCGAGCCGCGCGTGCGCAGCGTCGAGGAGCCGTGCGCCACGATCGTCGCCGGCGGCAACGTTCCGGGGCACCTGATCTCCGGCTACCTCGTCCCGCGCTACGGCGAGCGGCCCGGCCAGGATCCGCGCACCCGGTCGCTTGAGGAGCCATTCCCCGTCGTCGTGCCAACCGGGAACGAGGGCAGCCTCGCCGCCATCCACATGACCCGCCAGTTCGGCGCGTCGGTCGGATCGGACGTCGAGGAGCCCGTCGGGACGATCACCGCCGGCGGCGCAGGCAAGGCCGGGGTCGTCGCCGCCTTCCTCGCTCAGCACAACACCGAACGGAACGGAGCGATCAAGCCCGGTTCCGACGTGCGCGAGCCTGTGTCGACGATTACGGCAGGCGGCGGTCATCAGACCCTCGTCGCCGCCCACATGCTGAACCTGCGCGGCTCCGACCGCCGGGATGGCTCGATCGAGGCACCTGCCCCGACTTTCTCGGCCGGCGGCAACCACGCTGCGGCCGTCTACGCCTTCATCCAGAAATACTATGGCGCCGGCGAGCCCTCGCAGGCCGCCGACGAGCCTATGCATACCCTCACGACCAAGCCCCGGCATGGCGTCGTGACGGTGACCATCCAGGGCCAGCCCTACGCCATCGTCGACATCGGCATGCGGATGCTGACGCCCCGCGAGCGGTTCAACGCGCAGGGCTTCCGGCCCGATTACGTGATCGATCGCGGCGAGCTGGAGGAAGGGACGATCATCCCACTCACCCTGGAACAGCAGGGCGCGGCCTGCGGGAACTCAGTCTGTCCCGACCTTGCCGACGCCCTCGTCGCCGCGAACGCCGACGCCATCGAGTTCGAGGGCGGCCGCCAGCGCGATCGCCGCCCGATGGATCCCGCCCCCATGACCCTCTTCGCAGCGGAGTAGGCGCATGAGCATCACCCTCTCTGCCGAGTTCGGCCTCCGCGAGCAGGACGGCAAAGCCTGGATCACCCTGAAGGCGAGGGAGACCGAGTCCGTCACCTTCATCTGGCCCGGCGGCATCAAGCGCGCGGGCGCGGTTGCTCAGGCCATCAACGCCATCGGCAAGGCTGAGGCTGCGCTGAAAGCGGCCCGGAAGGACTGCCGGGATCCCGATACGGATTCGGCGCTCTCCACCAAGGCCGGAGAACTCCTCGACGAGGCGCTGATGGCGCTTGGGGTGAAGCCATGAGCGGCAGCCGCACCGAGTTCTCGAAGGCCGTCCGCCGCGCCGCGTGGTATCGCGCCGGCGGCGAGTGCGAGATGATCCTGGAAGGTGGGATCTGCTGCGGCTGCCCGCTCACCCCGGGCAAGCATGCCTACGACCACGTCATCCCGGATCAGATGGGCGGAGAGCCGACGCTGGAGAATTGCCAGTGCCTCTGCACGCCCTGCCACACGGAAAAGACCCGGCAGGACGTAGCCGACATCGCGAAGGCGAAGCGCCGCCAGGACCAGCACCTCGGCATCCGCCGGCCCGCTCGGATGCAGGGCCGTGGCTTCCAGAAGTTCGCACCGCAGTGCTCCGCCACCCGAGGCTGCTCGAAAACCGAAATCGCCTACAAGAGGGACCGCTGACATGACGACCCGCGTCACGACCAGCGACCGCGAGGTCGGTCGCCTCATCGCCCACCACCGCAAGCGGAAGGGCATCCTGCAGCGCGAGCTCGCCGACGCGATCGGTATCTGTCACGCGCAGATCAGCCGGTACGAGTGCGGCCACGAGTACGTGTCGCTCTCTCGTCGCACCAAGATCGCGGCGGCCCTCGGTGTCGACCCGCTGACCTTCGCGGATCCCATGCTTGAGGAGGTGACGCCGGACGAGCGCGACCTGCTGTCCGCTTACCGCCGGATCCAGGCACCCACCGGCCGGACCAGCGTCCTCCGCGTCATGGCGGCCATTGAATCCGCCCACGGAGCACCGTCATGCTGAACGGTCCTGACCTTTCCGGTTTCGACCTTGCGGCGCTCGCTGCCGGCCTCGAAGCATCTGCGCTCCGCCAGGATCGCCACCGGCGGCTTGCCGACAGCATCGGCGTGCCAGCCGATTGCCCCGAGACCTCTCGGGCAGTCGCGGCAATCGATGCGGATGCGGCAGCTACCGCCGAGGCTCACCGCCTCGTGTCCCTCCTCTGGCGGTTTGCGATCGACGAGGGACATACCCAGCCAGGTCTGCTCGCCCGCGCTTTTGGAATTCTCAACCGCGGGAGGACGCCAGTCGATGCGACTTTCCGCTTACGAGACAGAAATCAGGGAGCAAGCGGCAATGGCTGAGAAGAACCATGCGATTACTGCTCGCCACGTCGTCCCGTTCCAGAGTGCCGCGCGCGAGCTGGGACTTAGCCCCGCGACTCTCCGCCGCCTGTGCAAGGAGGGAATCGGACCGACCCTCCTACAAATCAGCACCCGCCGGCTCGGCGTTCGACGGGGAGACCTGGATGCCTGGGTTAAAACGCGAGAGGTAGGCGGCCAAAGGTGATCGAGATCTGACCCTTGGTACCCATCCGTAAACGTCCGAGAAGGGTGGTAATCGGACCTTTGCTTCTGAACCGAAAGCAGACGCTCCGCGTCCCACCCAAGTCGGCAAAAGCAGCCGATCCTTGCCTTGCGAAGAAATGGACGCTCAGCGGTCCGGGACGATGAGAGACTATGGATATCTGGTTTTCAAGTATCGGCAGCAAGTGAAGTGGCAATCCACTCCTGTGCTCTATCCAAGTTGTAAAATACTGGAGGCCGTGAACGGTAGATCCGTCCGAACCCGGCCTCCAGAAACCACTTACCAGTATCTTCGCTCTGTTCGTTCGACAGGCGGACCAGCACTGCGACGAGCTTGTCTCGAGCGAACACGAGCAGACCGTCGGTGTCTTCGCTGTCGGTCGCGACCCGAACAGGCTGAAGACGGAGAGTCATGCAACTGCTCTATTGTTCAAGTGCAGATAGTTGGGCTTGAACTCAGCCAGTGCCTTCAGATGACGAGCATCGAGGATCTTCAGCGTTTTGCCTCTGAGTTCGATGAGTCTGCGTCGCCGCAACTCCTGTAGCGACCGGTTCACGTGCACCGTCGATACCCCCGTCGTATCGGCGATCTGGGCCTGAGTGAGCGGCAGTTCACAGGTGTCTTCCGTCGCGAGGCCGACCGTCTGCAACCGGATGAATAGTTCGCAGAACAGATGGGCGATCCGCTCAATCGAGGAGCGACAGCCGACATTCACCAACCACTCTCGCAACGTCGCCTCATCCGCGAGCGTGCTCATCCGCAAAGCACCCGCGATTGTGGGATGTTGGCTCACGAGATCCCGCACCGCGTCGAAGGGGATGCGGACCACCGTGCAGGTCGAAAGCGTGGTGATCGCGTGATCCATCTGATCGAGGCGCGCGACATCGAGATCGCAGCTGTCCCCGGGTAAGAGGAAGGCGGTGATCTGACGGGTGCCATTGGCGCGCTGCTTGTAACGGCACGCAATGCCACTCATGACGAGATACACGCCGCGTGGTTCATCGCCCTCTTCGACCAGGATGGTCCCCGGCACAACGGTACGAGGATGGGCGCTGATCCGTTCGAGCGTGGCTCGATCCGTATCAGACAAACTCGCGAACCCTTCCAACTTGCGTATGAACGGGTTGCTCGAAGCACTCGTCGGGATGCTCTCCCACGAGGCCGGGATGAGATCGTTCTCCCTTGGATCCCGAGCATAGGCTGCGACCGACCGAGCCAACTCCCTGATGCCGTGAATCAGAGTAGAGGGCAGGACCGGCTTGGCCAGCCAGGGCACTCCACGAAAACCATTAGCGAGAGGATCGTCCTCCTGGAGGCTCGAGTGGACCAGGAAAGGCACGCCAAGGCGGCGTAACTCCCCAGCCAGATCCACGCAGAACCCTTCCCGCAAGAGGGGATCCAGGATTGCGAGGCTGGGCCTCCTCTGCTGAAGCAAACGCAACGCCTCAGCTGTCTTCGTGAAAGGACCTAGCACCTCGTAACCCGCATCCTCGAGCGCATCGACGAGGTCGAGGGCAATCAGCGCGTCGTCTTCGACGAGCATGATAGTAAGTGGGCTATGCCCCATTGATACCAGCGCCTTCTAATGGGCCTTAGCCGAGCGTAAAACGGGATCGCCTAGGTTCAATGGCGCGAAGTTTTGGTTAGAGTAAATACCGAATCTGATTCCAGAGGAGCCTGGTGTGGAACCGGACTTAAACGAAATGTGCGAAATTAAACATAAATAATTGCAGCAAGCGCGATTTGTGCTGGGATGATTTTTGATCTATGGTTTCTTATTGCAAGCACGATAACCGAGCGCTTGCGACTGAGAGACGCTTTGCGCTCTTGCTCTCCCAGGGAGACAAGAGCCGTGGCTCATCTTCAGCAATCTGATATCCGTAATCGCCTATTAAAGGCAATGACATCCGATGATTTTGGGCGTATGCAGCCGCATCTTCAAATCGTCGATCTTCCACTAAAGTACGTTCTGATCGAACCTGATGTCTCAGTCATGCATCTCTATTTTTTGGAGAGCGGGATCTCGTCCACCACCTTGAAGGGCGCGGCGGGGCATGTCGAAGTTGGTCTCGCGGGCTGGGAAGGGTTGTCAGGAGCCGTACCCGTACTTCTTGGCAACGACCGTATCCCGCATGACACTTTCATGCAGCTGGCCGGCCAAGGACTGCGTATCAGGACCGAGGCCTTACGTGCGGCGGTCGAAGAAAGCCCGTCGATGCGCAAGTTGCTACTGAGCTACGTTCAGACTGAGTTCGTCCAGGCCCGGCAAACCGCCTACGTCAATGCCACCTACACGACGGAGCTGCGCTTAGCGCGATGGCTGCTGATGTGCCACGACCGAGTGGACGGGGACGAACTGCTGGTCAAGCATGAGTTCCTGGCGGTGATGCTGGGCGTGCAGCGCACCGGGGTCACGCTGGCCCTTCAGGTGCTGGAGGGGGCGGGCCGCATCCGTGGCCGACGCGGGCGCATCACAGTGACGAACCGCGAACTTCTGGAACAGGTGGCAGGCGACAGCTACGGGGCTGCAGAGGCGGAGTACGCCCGTTTGATCGAGGGGGCCTGATGCCCCGCTACTTCTTCAATCTCCGCTATGGCCACGGTCCCGACAAGCTGGCCGTTGATCCGGAAGGGGACGAGCTCCCTGATCTCGATGCCGTCCGCATGCATGCGTTGCATTCCGCGCGGGACCTTATCGCAAGATCGCGCACGGACGCGGTTCGCGACTGGTTCGTGTGTTCGTATGAGATTGAGGACGAGGACTGTCACCGATTGCTCACGGTTCCATTCAGCGACACGGTTCCAGACAATGGAGACGACGGCAAGCTTTAACCGTGATCGACAGAGCAGAACGTTTCGATCGCTCCTAAGGATGCTATCTACATCGTTCAGTATCTAATCATTCAATCTTTTACCTACTCAGAAAAAATCGCAAAGCCACCCACCCGGTCGTCGTCCGCTGCCTCAACAGCCTAGAAGCGGACCTTCCGAGGGTCTGCAAGGGGTCGGAAGCGGACGGTACCAAGCGTTAGACGTCGTCCATTAGCGAGCATTCCCTTCCATTTGGGATAGGTGTGCGGCCCACATATCCAGCGCGGCTCGCTTCTCGGTCGCGTAGGTTGCTCGATTATAGATGCCAGCGACCCCGGCCCTCGAACCCGAGACGTGGTTCAGCACGGCCTCAACGATATGGGGGAGTACACCGAGGTCCGCCATGCCGGTGGCTGCGGTGCGGCGCAGATCGTGGAGCCGCCAGCCGGTTACGCCCGAGCGCTTGTCGTGCGCGGCCTTCGCCCGCGAGAACCCTTGGAATCCGCCCTCCCCCTGGCCGAATACCAGCGTGCGGCCTTCGATATGCGGTGCTCCGGTCAGCAGGCCCAGCGCGGAACCCGATAACGGCACGTCATGCGGCAGGCCGTTCTTCACCCGATCCGCAGGCAGCTTCCAGACGGCGCCGACCAGATCAATCTCGGCCCAGGCCATGCCGGCGACCTCGTCGCGGCGCTGGCCCGTCAGCAGAAGCAGCCGGACGATCCGCCCGAAGTCATCGTTTCGGCAGGCGCCGAGGACGGCCTTGATCTCATCCTTCGCGAGAACCCGCGCGCGTCTCTCCTCCGGCGCGGGCTTCGGCACGCCGACCACCGGGTTCATATCGGCCGCCCCGGTCCCAATCAGCCAGGCGAAGTGAGCCGACAGCGCGGCACGCGCTCGGTTCGCGGCATAGGGGCCGGCATCCCGCGCGATCTCGGCGAGCCGCGCCGCCACCTGCTTGCGGTCGATCGCGTGGAGCGGCGTCCGGTGGAGAGGCTTCCAGACAACTCGCATGTAGCGCGCTGCCTCGCTCAGGCTTGCCGGCCGCAGGTTGGGGGTGACGGCCGTCAGGTACGGCTCGATGCCGTTGCCGAAGGTGATGGCGGCCCGGGCGCGCTCCTTGGCGCGCTCCGCGTGCGGATCCTCGCCCAGCTTTGCCCTCGCGAGACGCTCGCTTGCCGCCCTGCGAGCATCGGTCGCCGAGAGCAGGCCGACTCGACCCAAACTCTCTCGCTTTGTCTGGCCGAGGGCGTTTCGGTACTGGACTACCCATTGCCGGGAGCCGCCCCCACTTATCCGGAGACCGAACCCCGGCAGGTCGTCATCGAAGACGACGAGGCGGTCTTTGCCCGGAGGAAGCTGCAGCGCGGCGGCGGACTGGTTCGTGAGGCGCATGGATCCCCGCCGGTAAGCACATGGTAAGCGCACGAGATGATGCCAGTGGCTTTCCTGGCTCTGAAGAGAGAGGGTATCTCGATAATCGTCAACGAAATCAACGGCTCTTGCTGTCCGGTAAGCGCCTATGGTACCTACTGAAGCGTAGCACTTGTGTTTCGTAATGAGGGGGTCGGGGGTTCGAATCCCTCTTGCGGCACCAATACATAACTGACTTCCTGCTTAACCGGACAGCGCCTCCGGTAAGCAGGTCCAGAAAATCGCCATCGGTAAGCAGCGACCACGGAAAATCCTTCGTCGTCGGCTTTCGCGTGTCTGGATCCCGGCAGGCCTGACCTTGCCGAGCGGCGAGGCGCCGCGCCGCAGATCCAACATTGTCAGACGCATTCGGAAGCCGCTCAAGGTGAACCCCGCCTAACGGTCGGATGCTACTCGAGCAAGCGCATCAGCGAAGAGTCCGACACGCAAACCGAATGGACTTACCCCGTGACCCTTGCTGAAGAGGACGGCGAGTTCGTTGCCTCCTCGGTCGATCTAGCCGAGGCCCTGGCGGGCGGGTCGTCGTTTCATTCGTTCCGGCCTGAGAACACACAGCCAGACGCGGGACGATCCGCCCGGGCGTGAGTCGACCTCTCATGCGGAATCACAAAACATCGGACACGTAGTGTTGCTGAAATGCACTCTCCCTAGAGCAATTTCGCGCATGCTCGGAATTTAACATGCTTTGGTTGTATCGCGTCCGATTTGCATCAATAACTCGTGATCTCACACATTTGTGACCCACGGGATTTGCAAAATGGAACCGGCTCTTTCTGAGGCAAGCGACGGAGTCATTGCTGTACCGTCGCCTGATCCGGCGACGAATACTGCGGAGCCTAAGGCTCAAATTCGCAAAATCCTAAAATCGACGAAGATTTTGGCTGAGAAAGGGCGTTGGCGCAAGATCATTCTGATAACGAGCGCCTCATACCAGCGAGCGCTGATGGTGACTCATGGGGTTTCGGATCGGCGGCGGATCTGATTCGATGCGGTGAACCGGGAAGGTTTGCCATGTCCGCAGCCGTGCCGCTTCGCGAAGACTTCAACGCCGACGCTCTGCGCCATCTGGCCAAGACGAGCCGGGATGCCGGGCAAAGCCGGCGTCTTCTGGCGCTGGCGACGATCTACG
>NZ_VMOA01000071.1 GCF_020662345.1 Methylobacterium sp. W2
GGGAGAGGGGGGGCGTCAGGCGGCGGAGGCGCGGGCCTCGCCGCCGTCCCGGCGGAAACGGGCGCCGGGATGGGTCGCCTTCAGGAAGGCGCCGCCCTCCGGAAACAGCTTTTCGCGGAGCGTGCCCTCGCGATACCGCGTCTTGAACGCACCCCGGTCCTGCAACGCGGGCACGACGAGATCCACGAAGGCCTCGATCGTCTCGGGCGCGACGGCGCGGGTGAGGTTGAAGCCGTCGATATCGGCCTCGTCGGCCCAGGAGAGCAGCGCGTCGGCGACGTCCGAGGGCGATCCGACGATGAAGGGAGCCCGTGCCCCGCGCGGGCCGAACTCGGCGAAGTCGGCGCGGGTGAAGGGGCGTTCGCCGGGCAGCGTCAGGTTCTCCAGCAACGACTGCATGGCATTGGTCTTGACGTAGGCGAGCCCCTCATGGGCATCGAGCCCGGACAGGTCGATCCCGGTCCAGCCGGAGACGAGGGCGAGCTGGCCTTCCACGTCGAGATACTGGGCGTACTCGTCGCGCAGATCGAGCGCCTCGGCGCGGGTGGGCGCCACGATCACGGTGGCCCCGAGGAACATCCGGATGTCGTAGGGATCGCGGCCCGCCTCCTTGGCCGCCTGCCGCGTGGCGCGCACGGCCTTGGCAGCGATGGCCTTGGTCTGGCCGTTGAGGAAGATGCTCTCGGCATGGCGGGCGGCGAAGAGACGTCCGCGCGACGAGGCCCCGGCCTGGTAGAGCACGGGCGTCCGCTGCGGCGACGGCTCGCTGAGATGCTGCCCGTCGACCCGGTAGCTCGGCCCGTCATGGCTGACGCGGTGGACCCGGCCCGGCTGCGTGAACAGGCCGGACGCCCGGTCGCGCAGGGCCGCGCCGTCCTCCCAGCTTCCCTCCCAGAGCTTGTAGGCGGCCTCCAGAAAATCCTCGCCGGCATCGTAGCGCGCATCGTGTTCGCGGGCTTCCGCCAGGCCCATGCCGCGCGCGCCGCTCTCGAGATAGCCGGTGACCACGTTCCAGCCGATCCGCCCCTTGGTGAGATGGTCGAGGGTCGAGAGCCGGCGGGTGAAGGTATAGGGATGCTCGTAGGTGAGGTTCGCCGTCACCCCGAAGCCGAGATGCGTCGTGGCATGGGCCATCGCCGGCACCAGCAGGAACGGATCGAGGTTCGGCGCCTGCGCGGCCCGGGCGACGGCGGTGGAGGGCGAAGCACCGTAGACGTCGTAGACCCCGACCACGTCGGCGAGGAAGATCCCGTCGAACAGGCCGCGCTCGGCGGTGCGGGCCAGCGACACCCAGTAATCGAGGGTATTGTAGCGCGCCGCCGCGTCGCGCGGGTGCCGCCACAGCCCGGCCCAGGTATGGCCCGGTGCTCCCATCTCGAAGGCGTTCAGCCTCAATTCGCGGCGTGCGCTCATGACAGATCCAGGCAATCCGGGGCGACGGTGTCGCGCGATGGGGGAGAAGGGGCCTCGTTCACGCGATGCGGGAGGCATTCATGCGTATGAGCCTAGCCTTTGACCGGATCCGGTCAACGAGAATGATCTTCCGACGATCGTCTATCTTAAGAACACATCGTCTACTATGCGATGGATCAGAGCATAACATCTCCAAATCGCACACAAGACCATAATTTATACTTGTCTGCCCTGCCCGGATTGACGATCAGGACGACCACGAAGCCGGGGGCTAACGAGCGCGAGCCCCTTCGGCGTCACGGCATCACGGGCACGGGATCGACGGAATGTCTCAGACGGAAGCGGGATGGGGCGCGGGGCCGAGCGCGGGCTACGAGGCCCTCGCGGCCGGTTTCCGGCCGGTCTTTGCGCGCATCCGCGCCACCGCCATCGCCCGCGATCTCGCGCACACGCTCCCCCATGACGAGATCGGCTGGCTGAGACAGGCGGGCTTCACCACCCTGCGCCTCGCACGCGAGGAGGGGGGCCACGGCGCGAGCCTGCCCGAACTGTTCAACCTGCTCATCGAGCTGTCCCAGGCCGACCCCAACGTCACCAACGCCCTGCGCGCGCATTTCGGCTTCACCGAGGACATGCTGTGCTCGTCCTCGCCGGAATGGCGGGCGCGCTGGACCGGCCGGATCGGCGATGGCCAGACCATCGGCAGCGGCGTGTCCGAGACCGGCGAGGCCAAGGTCGGGCAGTTCGATACGGTCCTGCGGCCGCAGGGCGGACAATGGCTGCTCAACGGCCGGAAATTCTACACCACCGGCTCGCTCTTCGCCGACTGGATCCACGTCTCGGCCCAGGACGAGGCGGGCGCCTCCCTGGTGGCGGCCGTGCCGGTGCGGGCGCCGGGCGTCGAGATCGTCGACGATTGGGACGGTTTCGGCCAGTCGCTCACCGCGAGCGGCACGGCGATCTTCACGGACGTCCTTATCGGGGCGGAGCTGATCAAGCCCGATCCGGAGCGGTTCCCCTACGCGATGGGGTTCTTCCAGCTCGTCCATCTGGCGACTTTGGCCGGCATCGGCCGTTCGGCCGCCATCGACGTGTCGCGGCTCGTGGCCGAGCGCAAGCGGGTCTACAGCCACGGCAACGGCAGCCGGGCCGGCGACGATCCCCAGGTGCAGCAGGTGGTGGGACGCGTGCGCGGCGCGGCCTATGCGGCGGGCGCCATCGTCCTCAAGGCGGCGGAGGCCCTGCAGCGGACCTACGACAGTCACCGCAATGGAGAAGCGGCGGACCATGCTGCTTCTATCGCCGACATCGAGGTGAACCAGGCGGTGACGGTGGTCACCAACCTCGTTCTCGACGCCACAACGACGCTGTTCGATGCGCTCGGCGCCTCGGCGGTGAAGAGCGGTCTCGGCCTCGACCGACACTGGCGCAACGCCCGCACCATCGCCTCGCACAATCCCCGGATCTACCGCGACCGGGCGGTGGGCGATTTCGCGGTGAACGGCACCACCCCACCGCGCCAATACCGGGTCGGCTCGGCCTGACGCGCCGCCTGCCAAGCAAGCCCACTGGCAAGCCCATTGGAACGAGAGATCAAGGACAGAGTCATGTCACGTCGCCGGGACACGATGCGCCTCGGTGCCTTCCTCTATCCGGGCGGGCACCACGTCGCGGCATGGCGGCACCCCTCGTCGCAGGCGGATGCGGGGATCGACCCCGCCCATTACCGCCGCCTCGCCAGGGTGGCCGAGGCGGCCAAGTTCGACCTGATCTTTCTCGCCGACGGGGTCAGCATCCGCGGCGACGACATCGACGCCCTGAGCCGCACGGCGATCCGCTATGTCGGGCAGTTCGAGCCGCTGACCCTGCTCTCGCATCTCTCGGCGGTGACGGAACGCATCGGCCTCGTGGCCACCGCCTCCACCACCTACAACGAGCCGTTCCACGTGGCGCGCAAGTTCGCCTCTCTCGACCATCTCAGCGGCGGCCGGGCGGGCTGGAACCTCGTGACCTCGGCGGACCCGCGCGAGGCCTACAATTTCAGCCGCGAGAGCCATCTCGCCCATGCGCGCCGCTACGCCCGCGCCGAGGAGTTCGTAGACGTGGTCGCCGGGCTCTGGGACACGTTCGAGGACGACGCCTTCGTCCGCGACCGCGAGGAAGGCCGCTTCTTTGATCCGGCCAAGCTGCACGTGCTCGGGCACGAGGGCGAGCATTTCTCCGTGCGCGGGCCGCTCAACGTGCCCCGGCCGCCCCAGGGCCACCCGGTGGTGGTGCAGGCGGGCTCGTCGGAGGCCGGCAAGGCCCTGGCGGCCCGCACCGCCGAAATCGTCTTCACCGCCCAGGCCACCCTGGAGGACGCGACCGCCTTCTATGCCGACGTGAAGGGCCGGCTTGGCCGGCACGGCCGCGATCCCGACGCGCTCAAGATCCTGCCGGGCGCCTTCCCGGTGGTCGGCCGCACGCAGGGTGAAGCCGAGGACAAGTACGGCGCGTTGCAGGAGCTGATCCACCCCGTCGTCGGCCGCTCGCTGCTGGAACAGCTCGCCGGGCTCGACCTCTCCGGCCATCCCGACGACGCGCCCGTTCCGGAGGCCAGCGGGACGGAGGGCGGCAAGAGCCGGCAGGACCTTCTCGTCACCATCGCCCGGCGCGAAGGCCTGACTATCCGCGACCTCTATCTGCGCATCGCCGGAGCGCGGGGGCACTGGACCCTGATCGGGACACCCGCCCGGATCGCCGATGCCCTCCAGGAGCGTTTCGAGGCCCATGGCGCCGACGGGTTCAACATCATGCCTCCGACCCTGCCGGGCGGTCTCGACGATTTCGCCACCCTGGTGATCCCGGAATTGCAGCGGCGCGGCCTGTTCCGCACGGAATACGAGGGCACCACCCTGCGCGAGAATCTCGGCCTCCACCGCCCCCGTCACCGTCGCCACGCCCCCTCGCGGACAGCGTAGCCCCATCTCCGCCGGCGCCGCCCGGTGAAGACCCCGAGCGGCGATCTCACCCCGCCGGACGCCGCGTGCTGGCCTCCCGCAGGCGTTCGAGGAAGCGGGCGGCGAGGCGGCCGCGCTCGGCCGCGTCCTCGCAAGTGGCGCGCAGCAGCACCCGGCGGTCGCGACGCTCGATATGCGCGTTGACCGGCAGCAGGATCGGCGGAGCGTTGGCACGGAAATCCGCCGCCAGCCCCTGCGGGCCGCCGCTCAACCGGGCGATCCCGAGTTCGAGGCAGCCGACCCGGAGTCGGGCCAGGGTGATGAGGGCTTCGAACGCCTCCGGCGGCGGACCGAACCGGTCGGTCACCTCGTGGCGAAGGGCCTCGACCTCGTCCGGGGTCGTGAGGCGCAGGAGCCGGGTGTAGAGGCTCAGGCGCACATCCGGCTCTGGCACGTAATCGGCCGGCACCCCGCCGGAGAGGCCGATCCTGATCTCGGGCGTCCAATCCTCGGCGGCTTCCCCCTTGGCGGCCCGCAGGGCGAGGTGGAGGAGGTGCTGATAGAGGCCGAGCCCGATCAGCTTGACATGACCGGCTTGGTTCTCGCCCACGAGGTCGCCCGCTCCGCGCAGGTCGAGGTCGCGGGCGCTGATGGCGAAGCCCGCACCGAGCCGGTCCAGGGCCTCCAGGGTGCGCAGGCGCTTCTCCGTCGCCGGGCTCAGGGGCTTTTCCGGCTGATGGAGCAGGTGGACGACGCCCCGGCGCTGGCCGCGCCCGACCCGGCCGCGCAGCTGGTGCAGTTGCGACAGGCCGAAGCGCTCCGCATCCCAGACCAGCATCGTGTTGGCGCGGGGCACGTCGAGGCCGCTCTCGATGATGCTGGTCGCCAGCAGCACGTCGCCCTCGCCGTCGGCGAAGCGCACCATCACGTCGTCCATCTCCGCCGGCTTGAGCTCGCCATGGGCGATCATCGTGTGCAAGCCGGGGACGAGCTTGGCCAGGCGCTCCGCCATCGGGCCGATATCCTCGATGCGCGGACACACGACGAAGCTCTGTCCGCCCCGGCGATGCTCGCGCAGGAGCGCGGCCCGCAGGGAGTCGGCCTCGAACGGTGCGATCACCGTGCGGATGGGCTGGCGCACCGCGGGCGGTGTCGCGATGACGCTCAGGGATTGCAGGCCGACCAGGGCGGATTGCAGGGTCCGGGGAATCGGCGTCGCCGTGAGCGTCAGCACGTGGCCGTCTCCCGCCGTCTTCCGCAGCGCCTCCTTCATCTTCGCTCCGAAGCGCTGCTCCTCGTCGATGACCACGAGGCCGAGATCGGCGAAGGCCACACCCTTGGCGGTAAGGCAATGGGTGCCGACGACGAGGCGGATGCTGCCGTCGGCGAGCCCCGCCTTCACGCGCTTCGCTTCGGCCGGCGAGACGAGGCGGGAGAGATGAGCGACCTCGATGCCGAAACGGGCGAAGCGCCGGGTGAAGGTCTGCACATGCTGGCGGGCCAGAACGGTGGTGGGCGCCACCACCGCCACCTGGCGGCCGGCGAAGATCGCAGCGGCGGCGGCGCGCAGGGCCACCTCGGTCTTGCCGAAGCCGACATCGCCGCAGACGAGACGGTCCATCGGCCGCCCCGAGGCGAGGTCGCCCAGGACCCCGTTCACCGCCCTGGCCTGATCGGCGGTGAGGTTGAACCCGAACCCGGCGGCGAAGCGCTCCATCTCCCGCAGCGGGGGCGACAGGACCGGCGCCTCGATCGCCCGGCGCGCCTCGGCGGCGGCGAGCATCATGCGGGCGGCTTTTGCCATGCACGCCTCGGCTTCGAGACGCCGACGGCCCCAGGACCCACCCTCGAGCTTGTCGAGGGTGATCGCCTCGGCCTCCGAGCCGTAGCGCCAGATCCGGTCGGCCTGGGAGACCGGAACCATCAGGATCGCATTCCCGGCAAAGCGCAGCCGGAGGGCGTCCTCGCCGCCATCCTCGCCGGTCACGACGCGCTCGAGGCCTTCGAAGACGCAGAGACCGTTGTCGCGATCCACCGCCACATCGCCGACGCGCAGTTCCACCTCGCCGATGGGAAGGCTCGCGACGGGCTCGCCCTCCTCGACGGCGGCCCGGCTCCCGAACAGGTCGGCGGCGGCGATGACGCAGACACCCTGTCCCGGCACCTTGAAACCCGCCTCGATGGGCGCGGCCAGCGCCAGGATCGCGCCCGGCTTGGCACGGGCCACCTCCACCCAGCTCGCCACGCGCCGGGCCTTGCGCCCCAGCGACCGTTCGGCGACGCGGATCAGGCGACCGAGGGGCTCCTCCGGCCCCGTCAACAAGATGCGCTCGCCCGCCTCCAGGTGCCGGCGCAGGGTCTCGGCCAGGGCGGCGTTGGGACGGGCCTTCCGCACGAAGGCGGGGATCGCCAGATCCTCGGATTCCTCCGCCGATGCCGAGGCGATGCGGCGCGCCTCCTGAAGCGAGGCCCAGCTCCGGGGATCGAGATAGAGCTCGCCCACATCGCCGTTGCCACTGCCGCCGCTACGACTTCCGGTATCCTGCCCCTCGGCGATCTGTTCGAAGAAGGCGGCGGCGCGCTCTTCGGCGCCGGTCTCCACCACGAGGCGCGCATCGGGGACGTAGTCGAGCACCGTCGTCAGGGCGGGGTAGAAGCGCGAAAGCTGATGCTCCTGGCCGGTGAAGGGCCGCAGCCTGGTCTCCGATCCCTCGGGCAGCAGGATTTCCGTGGCCGGATCGACGACCAGGCACTCGGCCTCCGCCAGGGAGCGCTGGGACACCGGATCGTAGGACCGGATGGCCGTGACACGGCCGCCCTCGTGCTCGATCCGGCAGGGGCGCGGTGCGGCGGCCGGGAACACGTCCACCGTGCGCCCCCAGACCGCCACCTCGCCCGGCTCGTCGACCCGGTCGTCGAGGATGTAGCCGAGGCGCTGCAACGTCGCCGTGATCGCGGCCGGATCGAAGGCGTCGCCGACATGGATCTCGAGATGCGCCTCCGCCCAGGTCTCGGGCGGCGGGACACGCTGGATCAGAGCGGGGGCGGTCGTCAGGACGATGTCGGGGAGGGCGGCGGCGTCCGTCAGCCAGCGCAGCACGCCCGTGCGCTGCCCCATGACGCCGCGCGACGGCGAGGTCCGGTCGAAGGGCAGGCAATCCCATTCCGGATAGATCGCGACGCTGCGATCCGGGGCCAGGGCACGGAGGATGGCGGCGATGGCTGCCTGTCGATGCGTCTCGCGCACCATGTGGATCAGAGGCTTGTTTAGGGCCACGAGGTCGAGCAGCGCCACCGCCAGGGCGCCGGTGGGGACGAGGGGAGCGACCGGCTCCTCGGAAGCACTGTCGGGAGACGTCCTGGTCCGGCGTTTTGCCATCGGGAAGTTCGCTGCCCATCACTGGTATCGGGAGTCGGCAAACGTGGGCCAACGCGACTCGGCTCCGTCGATTCCCGGCCTGTCCCCAGTTTGTCGCAGACTGTACCGAGCGCGGGATGATGGGGTGGACGGGGGCGTCAGCCATGGCCGGGCGGATGGGGCATTCCGCCGGGTCAGCCGCGTCAGTTCCCGGGCCGGGCGATGATCCGCTCCACTCTGCGAAGCGCGGCCCGACAGGCGCTGGCATCGCCGGAGGCATCCGCCCGGCGTGCCCGTGCGAGCGCGGCGACGGCGCGTCCACCGGCCGGCCAGCCGTCGTACCGGCTCTCGGCCGCCGCGATGGTGGCGGGGGTCGGTTGCCGGCTACGCGTGGCGAAGGTGCTTTCGGGAGCGAAGGGTCCGGCCGCCGCACGGTTCTCCAAGGCGCGGTCCAACCGCGCCTGCATCCGGCTTATGCCGCGAGCGCAGGACCCCGCCTCGGCCTCACCGCCCGGCAGGAGGATGGCCCCGATCAGCAGGGACGAGAATAGGAGGGGAGGGAGCCGCCGCCGACCCGTGCTCGACCTGTCGCCCATGCCACCCTCCGCCCGCGTGAATCCCGGCCGGTTACGAGCGCGGGAGATGGGGAATCATGCGGATTGCCCGCGGTGGAGTAAATCCGCCGGATGACGCATGTTTACCCCCTCCGATGGCGGTGGTTTACCCCCTCGGATGGCGGTCATTTCTCCCCGAGGATGCCGAGGATTTCGGTGCGCAGGCTCAGGAGCTTCGGGTCGTCGCGGCGGCGGGGGTAGGGGGCGTCCACCGCGATCTCGGTCCTGATCTGGGCCGGGCGGTCGCTCAGCACGATCACCCGTTGGGCGAGGATCAGCGCCTCCTCGACATCGTGGGTGACGAGGAGCGCCGTAAAGCGGCTCTCCTGCCAGAGCCGGACGAGTTCACCCTGCATGGCAAGGCGGGTGAGGGCGTCGAGCTTGCCCAGCGGCTCGTCGAGGAGGAGGAGGCGCGGGTCGTTGACCAAAGCCCGGGCGAGTGCCGTGCGCTGGGCCATGCCGCCGGAGAGCTGATGCGGATAGGCCTCGGCAAAGTCGGCGAGCCCGACGAGGTCCAGCGCCTCGTCGATCCGGTGGCGATGTCGCCGGAGCAGGCCGCGCGCCTCCAGGCCCAGGGAGACATTCCCCCGCACCGTGCGCCAGGGATAGAGCGTCGGGTCCTGGAACACGAGGAGCCGCTCAGGATCGGGCCCGGTAATCGTCTCCCCGTCGAGGGCGAGGGTACCGGATTCCGGCGATTCGAGACCGGCGGCGAGGCGCAGCAGCGTCGACTTCCCGCAGCCCGAGGGGCCGAGCAGGGCGACGAAGGAGCCCGGCGCGATGGAGAGGTCGATATCGTCCAGGACGGGCAGGCGCGTGCCGCCGATGTCGAAGGCGTGGGAGACGCTCCTGACGGTGAGGGCCCCGCCCTGGTCGATCGCGGCGGCGCCGGCCGGCGCTTCGAGGGTGGCCGCTACCATTGGACGAGCCCCTTCTGCCAGGACAACACGCGGTCGCGCAGGCGGAACAGCAGGGTGATCAGGGTCGAGCACATCAGCGCCATGGCGATGAGGGCGGCATACATGTTGGCATAGGCCGCCCACCCTTGGGCCCATTGCAGATACCAGCCGAGGCCGGATTTCACGCCCAGCATCTCGGCGACGACGAGGACCGCGAAGGAGGCGCCGAGCCCCATGAACAGGCCGACGAAGACATGGGGCAGGGCCGCCGGAATCGCGACCTTGCGGATGAGGAAGCTCTGCGAAGCGCCGAGCGTCCGGGCGACGTCGTAATAGGATTTGTTGGCCGCCGCGATCCCCGACCAGGTCAGCACCGTCACGGGGAAACCCGTCGCCAGAGCCACGAGGAAGGTGCTCGCCGACCAGGAGGAGGGGAACACGAAGAAGGCCAGCGGCAGCCAGGCGGTGGCCGGCAGCGGCCCGACGAAGCGCAGGACCGGATGGACCCAGTAGCCGGCCGCGCGCGACCAGCCCACCGCAACGCCGAGGACGAAGCCGACGGCAGCCCCGATCAGGTAGCCGCCCGACAGCAGGATCAGCGAATTGACGATGCTGCCGCCTAGCTTCGGCCAATCCTCGGCGAAGACTTCGAGGATCGCCTGGGGCGGCGGGAAGAACGGCATCGGCAGCCATTCGAGTTTGGCCGTCACCAACTCCCAGGCAATGAAGGCGAAGGCGAGGGCGACGATCCACGGTCCCCAATGGCGCAGGCGGGCTCCGACCCGGCCGAGGACCGGGAGGAGGGGGCTCACCAAGAGGAGGACCGCCCCGATCAGTCCGGCGCCATGGCCGAACGTGGCGGAATAGGGAAAGTCGCCGTTCTCCGGCAGAACGAGGGTCAGCCGCGCGAGGACGAGCCAGAGGGAACTGGCGAAGAGCCCGACCCACCACAGGGCGGCGAGACGGGTCCGCCATGCGGAGCCGTTCGAGGACGTGTCCTGCGCATCGGCCGCCCGGCGGAAGCCGCCGCCGAACGCCCCCGTCAATGAACTCGACATGGATGCCCCTCAGCTCAGGACGTCGGCATAGACCCGGTCGGCGAATTTCGCCGTGTCGGTGGAACGGCGGATCACGTTCACGCGCTTCAGTTCGTCACCGTAGAGGGCGATCTCCTGCTTAAGGGTGACGCCCACGGGCCGGTGATCGTGGGTGTGGCTGCGCAGCATTGCCGCCAGATCCTCCACCGAGCCCTTACCGCCGTAATTCGAGAAGATGCCGGCAGCGTCCAGCGGATCGGTGGCGACGCGATGGCCGCCCTCAAGGATGGCGCGGGTGAGGGCGGTGGCCACCGCCCGGTCGTTACGGATGAGGCTGCCGCGCAGGGCCACGACGCAGCAGGAGCGCGTAGCGAAGATACCCGTCAAGTTGGTGGCGACTTCCGTGAAGCGCGGGTCCTTGAGCCAGATGAAGGTGCGCGGGTCGGCATCGGCCAGGGCCTGGGCCTCGCCCTTCTCCACCGCGAGGTTGAGGAGATCGGCCGGGTATTGCCGCCACTCCACCTCCCGGTCGGGATCGATGCCGGCATCGGACAGCAGCAGGGCGAAGAAGTTCTTGGCCGGGCTCGCATGGTCGCTGATGGCGATGGTCTTGCCCTTCAGGGAGGCGATGTCGCTGATGCCGGCTGATTTCGCGCCGAGCAGCCTTAGGCAGCCGCCATGGAGGCCGGCGGTGATCTTGACGTCGAAGCCCTGTTCGAGGGGCTTTAGCCAGCGCAAGGCCATGCCGATCCCGGCATCGGCCTTGCCGGTGGCGATGGCCTCCAGCAGGGCCTCCGTGGACCCGCCGAAATTAATGAACTCCACGTCGAGCCCGTGGGCAGCGAAGATTCCGCGCTCCTTGGCGACAGGGGCGGCGGCCGTGCAGACGGCGTTGGCGTTCCAGGCGAGCTTGATCGGCCGGAGCGGGCCGCTCCACGCCTCGGTGGCCGCCGCCGGCGCGCAGAGGGGACCGGGATCGAAGGGCGCGGCAGGGCCGGGAACCCAGGCACGCCCCGCCGTCGCGGTAAGGCCGAGGGGCAGGGCGGCCGCGACGGTTGCGCACGCCTTCAGCAGGCGGCGTCGGGACAGCAGGTCGTCGGTCATGGTCGTCTCCAGGGCCGCGAGCGGCCCGCCTTCATGGGTCGATGGCATGGATCGATGGAATGTCGGGGAGGGCAGCAGCCGGTCAGGCCGGGGCGTAGCTGAGATAGGCGACCATCATCTCGGCCACCGCTCGGTGGGCGTAGTCGGAGACGCTCTCGCCGCCATCGACCGGAAAGGCCTCGACGACGCGGCGTCCGCCCAGCACTTCGGACAGCTCCTCGGGCATCAGCCCGTTCTCGATGGCGGCCGCCACCGCCGCCCTGCCATAGGCGCGGCGAAAGTGCCTCGGCGCGATGGCGCCGCCGAAAGCCCATGCGGGGCCGGACCCAACCGCCTCAAATCGCGCGTCGTGATAACCCATGACCATCAACCTCATTCGTCAGAATCGTCCCATGATGAGCGCCGCCGAGATCGGCGAGACACGCATTGCGGCAACGGCTGTGTTTGAGGTTGAGGCTCTTCATTTCGCCCTCGCGTCGGCAACGGGCCGATAGACGTGTTGACAAGCCGGACTATAGGCGAGGGCGTGCGAAATGTGCTTCCAAATGTCCCGCGATCGGCAGGCCGGAGACCTCGCCCGACGGTTGGTTCGGGAAAGTTCCTCATCCCGGCTCCGCCGCCGCGTCAGTGGGCAGCGCTCGGGGCGGGGCCGGGTCCCGCCTCGTCGCGGGCGCCGACGAAGCGACCGAACAGGCGCCCGATGAGCGCGCCGAGGCTGTCCATCAGCAGGAACACCGCCGGCACGAAGACCAGGGACAGCAGGGTCGAGACGATGAGGCCCGAGATCACCGCCACCGCCATCGGCGCGCGGAATTCGCCACCGACACCGAGCGCCAAAGCCGAAGGCACCATGCCGGCGGCCATGGCGATGGTGGTCATCACGATAGGACGCGCCCGCTTGCGCCCTGCATCGACGATGGCGGTGACACGGTCGACGCCCCGCGCCATCTCTTCGACAGCGAAGTCCACGAGCATGATCGCGTTCTTCGTCACCAGCCCCATTAGCATCAGGATGCCGATGACCACGGGCATCGAAATCGGCATGTTGAGGATGAGGAGGCCGAGGATCGCCCCGCCGATGGAGAGGGGCAGGGAGAACAGGATGGTGAGCGGCTGCAGGAAGTTGCCAAACAACAGCACCAGCACGGCGTAGACCATCATGATTCCGGCGCCCATGGCGAGGAGGAAGCCCGAGAAGACCTCGCCCATGATCTCGGCGTCGCCGGTTTGGCGGATGGTGACGCCCGGCGGCAGCGACTTCGCGGTCGGCGTCTCGAGGGCCTGCGCGATGAGGGAGCCCAGGGCGTCGGAACCCTCCATGTTGGCCTCCACCGCCACGCGGATCACGCGGTCGTAGCGCTCGATGGCGCCGGGGCCCTGGTCGAGCTCGATGTCGGCCACGGCGGCAAGCGGCACGGCGGTGCCGTTCTTGGCCGGAACCTTGAGGTTCTCCAGGCGCGAGACTGCGCCCCTTGCGCTCTCGGGCAACTGCACCCGGATCGGTATCTGGCGGTCGGCGGCGTTGAATTTGGCGAGATTCAGGCCGATGTCGCCAATGGTGCCGACCCGTACCGTCTCGGCGATGGTGTCGGTAGAGACGCCGAGATCGGCAGCCGAGCCCTCCTTGGGGCGGATCCGAACCTCCGTGCGGTTAAGGGGAGCGGTGGACATCACCGAAACGAGGTGGGGGATCGCCGCCATGTCGCGCTGAAGGCGGGCGGCTACCTCGGCCACCACCTCGGCATCGGCGCCGCCGACCACAAGAGCGAGGTCGCGCTGGCCGGAATCCCGCAGGAACCAGGAGCGGATATCGGGCTCCTCGGCGATAAGGGCGGAAATTTCGGTCTCTACGGCCGCTTGCTTTTTCGCGCGGCTGTTCTTCGGGGTGAGGTTGACGATAAGGGTGGCGAGCCGCGTCTCCTTCTTGCCGCCGACCTGGCGTCCGCCATCGACGAAGACCGAGGTGACTTCCGGCAGGGAGCGGATGCGGGCGACGAGGCGGTCGGACACGGCGATCGTGTCGGGAAGCCGGGCGCCGGGGGCGAGTTCCACCATGAACAGGGTGCGGGCGTTGTCCTGCTTCGGCACGAAGCCCGAGGGTAGCAGCCCGGTGGAGGCCAGCGACGCGGCAAAGAGCGCGAGGCCGACGATCAGCGTGATCACCCGGTGGCGCACGGACCAGCCCACCAACCGGCCATAGGCGCGCATTACCCATCCCTCACGCTCGTCGTGGTGGCCGTGGTCGCGCAAGAAGTAGGCGGCGAGCATCGGCGTGATCAGTCTCGCCACCAGTAGCGACATGAACACCGAGACGGCGATGGTGAGCCCGAACTGCATGAAGTAGCGGCCAGCGATGCCGCCCATGAACGAGACCGGGGCGAACACCGCGATGAGTGTCGCGGTGATGGCGATGACGGCGAGCCCGATCTCGTCGGCGCCTTCGAGGGCGGCGCGATAGGCGGATTTCCCCATCCGCATGTGCCGGACGATGTTCTCGATCTCGACGATCGCGTCGTCCACCAGAATGCCGGTGACGAGGGTAATGGCGAGGAGGCTGATGCCGTTGAGCGTGAAGCCCATCGCGTCCATGGCCCAGAAGGTCGGGAAGACCGAGAGCGGTAGGGCGACGGCGGCGATGAGGGTGGCGCGCCAGTCGCGCAGGAACAGGAACACTACGATGACGGCGAGCACGGCGCCCTCGATCAGCGTGTGCATGGCCGAATCGTAGCTGCCAATCGTGGCCGAGACCGAGGAATCGATCGTTTCGAAGTCGAGATCGGGATAGGTCTGGCGGAACTCCGCGATCCGCTTCTCGACGGCCGCCGCCACCTCTGCGTCGCTGGCGCCCGAGCCGCGCGATACCGCGAAGGCCACCACCGGCTCGCCGTTGAAGCGGGCGAAGGTGCGCGGCTCCTCAATCGCGTCCTGCACCAGGGCCAGATCGTCGAGGCGAACCTTGCGGCCGCCGGCAAGGATGATGGAGGTCGCCTTGAGATCGCGCACTGTGCGCGAGGCGGCCAGCGTCCGGATCGACTGCTCGCGGCCACCGACCTCGCCGCGCCCGCCCGCCATGTCGGCGGAGGTGAGGCGCAGCTGACGGTTGACCTCCGCCGCGGTGATGCCCAGCGCCAGGAGCCGGTCGGGCTGAAGCACCACCCGCATCTCGCGGGCGACACCGCCCACCCGCTCGACACCACCGACGCCCTTCACCCCCTGGAGGGTGCGGGCGATCTTGTCCTCCACCAGCCAGGACAGCTCGGCGGGGGTCATGGCCGGCGCCTTCACTCCGTAGATCAGGATCGGCAGGCCGGCGATCTCCACGCGGCTGATTACCGGCTCGTCGATGGTGCGGGGCAGGTTGATGCGGATCTTGGAGACCGCGTCCTTCACGTCGTTGACGGCGCGGTCGGTGTTCACCTCAAGGCGGAACTCGACCGTGGTCACGGACGAACCCTCGGTGATGGCGGAGGTGATGTGCTTCACACCGCGCACGCCGGCGATCGAGTCCTCGACCCACTTCGTCACCTGGGTCTGCAGCTCGGAGGGTGCCGCCCCCGACTGGGTGATCGCCACGGAGACGATGGGCACGTCGATATTGGGCATCCGCGTGACCGGCAGCCCCCGGAAGCTGACGAGGCCGAGCACGATCAAGACGAGGAACAGAACCAGCGGGCCGATCGGCTTGCGGATCGCCCAGGCGGAGATGTTGAGGCGCATCGTGGCAACCCGTTCTGATGGTGCGGGAGGGGAGGGAGGCAGGAGCAAGCCCTACGGCTGGCCCGCCTCCGCAGTCTCCTTGGGCGACGGAGCGTTCAACATGGACGGTGCCGATAGCGCGACGGGAACGGCGCGGACCCGGTCGCCGTCGCGCAGGAAGCTGCCGGCGCGCGCGACCACGGCCTCGCCCTCGGCGAGACCGGCGCGGATCTCGATGTCGTCATCGTCGGAGAGGCCGGCGCGGACCTCGCGTGCCTCCACCACCCCATCCGTCACCACGAGGACGCTGCTGCGCTTCGGCCCGCCATAGAGAACGGAGGCCTGGGGCACGGTCACCCCGCGTGTCCGGGCGATCTCGATGGCGCCCCTGGCGAAAGTGCCGATGCGCAGGCGCGGATCGGGATCGAGCCGGACGCGGACCTTGCCGAGCCGGGTCGCCTTGTCGACTTCCGGGTAGACCGCGCGCACGCTGCCGCGAACGCGCTCGCCGTTGGGGAGCTCCATCGAGGCGGACGTGCCCTCCTGGAGCAGGGGCAGCTTGGTCTCGATAACCTCGCCTTCGAGCTCGATCTCGCCGCGGGCGATCAATCGGAACAGGGGCTCGGCGGTGGACGAGGCCGCCATGCCCACGCGGGCGACGCGGCGGCTGACGATCCCGGCCTCGGGCGCGCGGATCTCGGTGCGGGCGAGGCGCAGGTCGAGCTCGTCGCGCAAGGCCTTCGCCTGGGCGAGCTCGGCCCTGGCGATGACGAGGCCGTTGCGGGCGAAGGCGAGCTTGCCCTCGGCCTGGCGCAGGGTGGAGGTGCGCCCCTCCATGATCACCGCCGTGCCATTGCCGCTCTGCATGAGCTGCTTCGCCCGGTCGTGGGAGAGGCGCGCCTCCATCTCGGCGGCCTCCGCCTGCTCGATGCTGCTCTGGGCCTGCGGCACGACGGCGGCGGCCTTGTCGACGAGGGCGTTCTGCTGGGCAATCTGGCGGTCGATCAGGTCGCGCGAGAGCCGTGCCAGAACCTGACCGCTCTCAACCCGCATACCCTCCTCAACCAGGACTTCGGTGACCCGATAGCCCTCGATCTCGGGGGTGACCAGGATCTCATCGCGGGGGACGAGGGTTCCGGTGACGACGACTTGCTCGACGATCTCGCGGCGCCGGGCCTCGACGGTGCTCACCGCCGGCGCCAGCCTGCCAGGGGCTGGCGCCACCTCGGCGAAGGCCGGCCCCCACGGCAGGGCGAGGCCGAGCAGGAGGATCGCGGGACGGACGACCGTGAGGACCGCACTCATCGGCTGCTCTCCAGGACGGGGCGAGATGGAAGACCGAGGCAGGCAGGCATGGCGCCGGACTCCGATTCCAGCGAGACCGCTGGTAGCCGTCCCGCCAGCCCCGCCTCGATGAGGGCGCACAGATGCGCCACGGCCGGGGCCGGATCGAAGGCCGGCCGCAGGGCCAGGTTGACGAGGATGCCCTTCATCAGCGGGTTCAGCGTCTCGTCGTAGAGGGTGGCGGCATCGCAGGCCGGCGAAGTGGCCAGGGACGAGAGCGTCTCGACAAACCAGAGCCGGGCCTCGGTCTCGCCCCGATCGATCATGGCGGCGATATCGGGATTGCGGGTGGCCTCGGACCACAGATCGACGCGCAGGATCGCGCTGTCGCGTGTTGCCCGGGCGAAGTAGCGTTTGAGGATGCTCATCAGGGCGCCGCGGCGATCGCCGGCCCGCTCCATCTCCTCGACGAGGGTCATGCCATGCCCGCGCTCACGCTCGGCGAGCCCCAGGACCACGGCCTCCTTCGACTTGAAATAGTGGTAGATGTTACCGGCCGTCATGCCGGCTTGACGCGCAAGATCCTGCATCGTCGTGCGATGGAAGCCGTTCCGCACGAAGCAGGTCTCGGCCGCATCAAGGATGTCCTGGCGCCGGGCCGAGGGGCCGGACCTGACTTCGATGGCGGCGCCGACGCTCACGATGCCGGCCTGCCGTCCGCACCGAGGTCCGCGCCCTCCAGATGGATCGTCCCACAGGACCGTGCCTGCCAGGACCAGGATTGCTTGGCATGATCGGCGCAAACCCGAGCCTGCCAGCCGTCGGAGCCCGCACCGGTCCACCCCAGGAAGGCGAGCCAGCCGACTAGTATCAATAGCCCTGGCACAAGGGTCGAGGGCCCGCAGGCGGAGCGGATCGAAGCCAGAACGCGCGCGGCATCCCATCCACGCGGTGCGTCGACATCGTCATACCAACCAAATTCGCCCATCGCGGCCTCCTACCACCAAATACCTATTGAATGTTCATTCATGTGTCAATGAACGATCATTCAATAGCTGCGGCGGCGTGTGCGATGGTCCACCTCGACAGGGCAGGAGGCGCGCCTAGTTTACTGGCCATGCGCTTCATCACCCTTACCGCCGCTGTGCTCTCTCTCCCAGTTCTGTCGGCCCGCGCCGATTCCTGCGGCGACCTCATTGACAGCGTGGTGACCGAGACAAAAGCCACTCTCGTCAACCGCACCGTCGATTTCGCCGAGATGTCGGCGACAGATGGGATGACTCTAACCCTCGCCTGCGGCGACCCCTCCGCGGTGGGGGTACAATTTAAGGGCGAGACGCCGGGGGATACCTATTATGCCTTGTTCGGCCGAGCTGGGCGGATCGCCACCGGCATCGAGGCGAATTTGATTGAAGCGGCCGCGCGGCGCGCCCGCGAGCAGGCAGTCGTCACCCGCCACAGTCATGCCGACGCGGCGACGGCCCTCGTCACTTGCTCGGTGATGAACGGAAGCCGCGGACCGATGACCGGATGCGCCGTGGTGGACAAGCGCGACCGCTGAAATATCCTCCCGGCGGCCGTCAGGAGGGGAACGGCATGAGTGCGTCTCCGCCGAGCTCACGCCAATTCCGTGATCCCAATCAATCCCTTCCCCTAGAGGCTGTTATGGACCTGAGCGGTCTGGAATCCAGATGAGGAGGCATGCCCTCTTCGCGCCAAGCCTACCCGTCCGACGTTTCCGATGATGAATGGGCGCTGGTCGCGCCGTACCTGACGCT
>NZ_VMOA01000072.1 GCF_020662345.1 Methylobacterium sp. W2
GGGCCGGGGGCGGCCGTCTCGGCTGGCACATCCCCGTCGATCTCGGCGAGCGCCGCGAGCAGGGCATCGACGGAGACCGGCTCGGCCCGGGACCCCGTCAGGCAGCGCAGGCCCGGTGCGTTCTCGAGGGCGCAGGCATCCGAGACCCAGGAGGCCAGGATCGTCCGCTTCTCCTCGCGGGTCAGGAGCGGGTGCGCCAGCACCTCGCGCGGATGACGAAACACGTCCCCGGGCGCCACCAGCGCCTGCCACGCCTCGAACGAGGCGGGCTGGGTCGCCGCGGGGTTCATGGGGCCGTTCATCAGGCCGGACGTTCCGAGGCCGGAACGGGACACATGCGTCTCCTTCATTGACATGATCGATCCTCCCTGAGGGCTGTGAGGCAGGACTTGACAACGATGGCGGCCCCCGCGGGCCCGGAGGCCCCCGAGGGTCTTGTTTGGGGTGGCGCGCGGATCAGGCGGCTTCGGCGCGGTCCTCGACCTGCAGACGGGTGTTGTCCTGGCCCATGGGGTTCGCCGCGCCGGCGATGGCGATGCGGCGGGGCTTGAACGCCTCCGGCACCTCGCGCACGAGGTCCACGGTCAGGAGCCCGTTGTCGAGGCGGGCTCCCGTGACCTTCACGTGGTCGGCCAGGTTGAAGGTCTGCCGGAACGGCCGCGTCGCGATCCCGCGATGGAGATAGGCGCGCTCTCCGTCTTGGCCCCCCTTCTGGCCGGTCACCTGAAGCACGGTGTCGTGCTGCGTCAGGTCGATCTCATCCGGGCTGAAGCCCGCCACCGCCATGGTGATGCGATAGGAATCGTCGGCCACCTTCTCGATATTGTAGGGCGGCCAGGTCGTCGACGGCTCGATCCGCGTCGCCTGGTCGAGCAGCGCAATCATGCGGTCGAAACCGACGGTCGAGCGGTAGAGCGGTGCGAAATCCAAGGTCCTCATGACCACATCCTCCTGAAGAGCAACGTGATGACAAAGGCCGCCGGACACCGTGTCCGGCGCCAAGGTGCGAGCCGATCGTGGCCTCGCACGCGTGAAACGCGGAGGGCGGGGTGCGGTTCCAGGGCGATGTGGATTTTTTTCGCGGTGTGAGGGGCCGGGCTGCGGCCCGGCCTTCCGCCGCGAGGGGCTGCTGACTTCGCACATCTTTCGGGCCGCTCGGGTCCCCTCTCCTGGAAGGAGAGGGAGCCCGTCGCGTCTCACGCTCACCCGCCGGAAGCCTTCAGCACAGGGTTTCTGATCGTCCCTAGGTCCGTCGGAGTCGTGAGAACTCGGTCGCCCGGAACGAGAGGGAACCCACGGTGCCCGCGAGATCTGCGAACGGTGGGGTCGGGCGCTCAGCGGGCACCGGCAAATTGCTTGATCACCGCGAGGGGGGCGGGCGGGGCCGGCCACAGGACGAGGCGGTAATGGTCCTCGCCGTCCAGGCGATCGTCGGTGAGGGTGCCGAGGCCGCCGAAATACGCACGGACGCGGTAGGGGCCGGGGGCCACCGACAGGATGTCGATCGATCCGCCGGTGCATTCGTGGAGTTCGAGCCGGCCCGAGGGCAGGTCGAGGCTCGCCTCCACCACATGGTCCCAGAGGTCGAGGGCCTCGTCCGGCGGCCCGGCGACGATGTCGAGCTCCACCGGCACGGCCATGTTGCGCTCGGGCTGGATCACCACGAGGAACGGCGCCGTCTTGACCCGCCGCTGGAGGTCGTCGTCGGTGTAATCCAGCGCCGTGTCGGGGCTCTCGGCCTGGTCCCAGAGATAAAACTGGTGGTAGTCGGCGAAAATCTCGTAGCGCTTCTGCATGGCATCGCTCCCGCTGGCAGGACCGGAATAGGACGTTCGCCCGGCTTTCGCGATCAATCCGTCCGATGGCGGTGCGAAGGCCGGTCGCGTGGCGGTCATTCCGCCGGGGCGAGGGGCCGGGATCGCTCCATCCGCGTGAGGCCGAAGAAGCCGATCGCCGAGGCGACGATGATCGCGCCGAACGCCCCCGCGATCCCGAGCACGAGGCCGAACCCGCCCCGCGCGTGCAGGATCGCGATCAGCGGCACCACGAACCCGCTCACCGTGAAGCCGAGGAAATAGCGCACGCTGTAGGCCCTCGCGCGGTAGAGGGGCGGCACGTAGCGGGCCACCATCGCGTCGTTGATCACCACCTGCCCGTAGAGCGCCGCCATCGCCAGGACGAGGCCGGCGAGGAGCGGAATTCCCGTGCTCAGGGCCGCGATTCCGAGGCCGAGCGGCTGCAGCACGGACAGGCCGAGGAACAGCGCCGGCAGGCTGTAGCGGTCGATCAGGCGCCCCATCAGCAGCTGGGTCAGGGCCCCGAACACGAAGACCAGGGTGGCCACGGAGCCGATCAGCGCCAGGGGCAGACCGTCGCCGACGCCCTCGTCCACCACCTTCGGCAGGGCGATGGTGGTGATGTTGAAGGTCATCCCGCCGGCCACGATGGCGCAGGCAAAGACCACGAGGAGGGGGATCGGCCGCGACACCGCGAGCACCGCCTTGCCCCCGGCCTTGCCCTGCGCGCCCTCGCCGTCGCCGGGGACCATCGCCACGAAGGCCGCCCCGCAGGCGAGGCAGACCAGGCCCGGCACGACGAAGGCCGCCTGCCAGCCGAACCCCGTCGTCAGCAGCGCCGTGACGCCCGAGGCCGTGGCGGCGCCGAGATTGCCCCAGACGCCGTTCACGCCGAGGTCGCGCCCGAGGCGGCGCGCATGGGAGACCAGCATGGTCGAGCCCACCGGGTGATAGATCGCCGAAGCCAGCCCGAGCACGCAGAGCCACAGGGCGAAGGCCCTCGGGCTCGTGGCACTCGCGACCCCGAGGCAGGACAGGCCGTAGCCGAAGAAGAACACCGCCAGAAGGTTACGCCGCCCGAACCGGTCGGCGAGCCAGCCCATCGGCAGCGCGCAGAGGCCGAAGGCCACGAAGGCGCCGGTGGCGAGCGTGATCAGCTCGCCGTAGCCGAGGCCGGTCCGCGCCGCGATGGCGATCACCGCCGTCGGGTAGATCAGCAGGACGAAGTGATCCAGAGCATGCGCCACGTTGACGAAGCGCAGGGTGCGGCGGGACAGGGTTTCGGCATCCATCGACTGGGGATCTCCGCGGGCAGGCTCCCCTCTACCCGACCCGCTCTACGCCGTCCGGCCGAAAGTGTACGCGATCCGGCGTCGGGCAACGCCGCGCGAGCCCCGGCCCTCGCAGCCTCGATCGGCGGCCGCAGCACTAGGCTCTGCGGCGCGGACCGCTCCTCACACGATGCCGCTGGCTTCGAACGGCCACGGCTTTCCGAGCCGTTCGGCGACCTTCGCGGGATCGTGGCCGACCTCCGCCACGGCGGCCTCCACCTCCTCGCTCGGGGTCTGGAAATAGCGGGCCCAATAGGCCTTGTCGCGGGGCTCCGTCAGTCTCACCGTGGCGGGCGCTTCGGGCGTGGACTCGTCCATGCTCATCGGGCGTTCTCCTCGGCTTCGGTGCCGGGGCGGTCGCTCGGCTCGTTGGGCGTTTCCTGGACGGTGCCGGTGACGGTATCCTTCGGGCCGGTCGCGGCGCCGGTCTGCTCCGGCGTCCCATCACGCGATCGGTCGTAGGTGGAGGAGGCCAGATCCTCGTTCACCCTGGTCGGTTCGGGCGGTTTCGTCGTCTCGGACATGCGTTGCTCCCTGATCTGGCGGGCCAACGCATGAAGCGCGACGTGGGTTCGGGCCGGCCTCAGTCGACGTAGCTCAGGGCCATGCCCGTCCGGGGATGGGGGAAGACCCCCATGCGCACCCCGTAGATCGCCTCCAGCCCCTCCGGCGTCACGATCTCGGCAGGCGTGCCGCGCGCGATGAGGCGTCCGCCATGGAGCGCGATGAGGTCGTCGCAGGTGCGGGCCGCCATGTTCACGTCGTGCAGGACCACGATGACGGTGAGGCCGCGCTCCCGGGACAGCTGGCGCACGAGGGAGAGCACCTCGATCTGGTGGGTGACGTCGAGGGCGGCGATGGGCTCGTCCAGGAGCAGGCAGCCGGCATTCTGCGCCACCAGCATGGCGAGCCAGACGCGCTGGCGCTCGCCGCCGGAGAGGCTGTCCACCATGCGCTCGGCGAAGGGCGTCACCGTGGTGAGCCGCATCGCCTCGGCGACGGCCTCGCGGTCGGCGGCGCCCATCCGGCCCAGCGCTCCGTGCCAGGGATAGCGGCCCATGGCGACGAGCTCCCTGACCAGCATGCCCGGTGCCTGCGGCGTCGTCTGCGGCAGGTAGGCGACCTCGCGGGCGAAGGCGCGGTCTCCAAGTTGCTCGATCGGGGCGCCCTTGAACAGGACACGCCCGGCGCTCGGGGCCTGCTGGCGGCCGAGCAGCTTGATCAGCGTCGACTTGCCCGACCCGTTATGGCCGATGAGGCCGATGACCCGGCCGGCGGGAATGGTCAGGGTCAGCGGCTGCAGCAGCACGCGTCCGGGCACCGAGAACGTGACCCGGTCGAGGCTGTAGGCCGCATCCTCGGGACCCGACTCCGATCGTGGTTCCGCATCGGTTCGGCTCAAGGACATCGTTCGCCCGTTCGACGCTGCAACACCCGCCATGCCGGTGGATCGAGGGCCGGCTCAGGCCCGCGCACTGGCCCTCTGCCGGTCGGCGAGGAGCGATTGGGCGATCTCATGCCCCCGCATGACCAGGATGGACAAGAGGGTATCGCTCAGGCCGTGGGTGGGTTCGCTGAACCCCTGGAGGTAGATACCGGGCTCGAAACCGGGTCGGGTGGCGAGGCGGTAGTCGCGCCCGATGGTGCCGTCGGTGAGATGCGGGGCGAGGGACGGCATGATGGTCTCCAGGCGGTCGCGGCGATAGCCCGTGGCCAGGATCACGGCGTCGTAGGGTTCCTGTGCGGTGAGCCCCGTGGCGGCGTCCAGGGTTTCGAGGACGATCGCGCCGGCCTGCTCCACGGCTCCGACCACGGTGGTCCTCGGCTGCAGGGCGTGGCGATGCTCGCCGCTGACCTTCTGCTGGTAGAGGATGTCGAAGATGCGCGTCAGAAGGTCGGTGTCGATCACCGAGTAGTTGGTGCCGCGGAACTCGTCGATGATGGCCCGGCGCTGGGTCTCGGGCTGGCCGTAGACGAAGTCGGTGAAGTCCGGGTTGAAGATCTCGTTGACGAAGGGGCTGTCGTCGGCGGGCTTCAAGGCCTGCCCCCGGAAGATCATGGCGATGTCGGCGGTGGGGATGCGGCTTTGCAGGTCGAGGAACAGCTCGGCCGCGGTCTGGCCCGCGCCGATGACGGCGATGCGCGGGCGGCGTGCGGCGCCGTCCGGCAGGGGAACGCCGTCGATCCGCGACAGGTAGCGCGAGGAGTGGAAGATCCGGGCGCTGCCCTGCAGCTCCTCGAAGACCGGCAGGATGCGCGGCTCGCCCCCGGTGGCGAGGATGACGGCGCGGGTGCGCCGCCTCTGCTCGCGGCCATCGGCCTTGCGCGAATGGACGAGCAGGTGGCGGATCGCGTCGCCGCGCCCCTCCGGCTCGACCGCTAGCACCGTATCGCCATAGTCGCAGCGATCGGCGAAATGCCCGGCCACCCAGCGCAGATAGGCGTTGAACTCGATCCGGCTCGGAAAGAACGACTTGCGGTTGATGTAGTCGATCAGCCGGCCGTGGACATGAAGGTAGTTGATGAAGGTGTAGGGGCTCGTCGGGTCGCGCAGGGTGACGAGATCCTTCAGGAAGGAGATCTGCATCCCGCTATCGGGCAGCAGCATCCCGCCATGCCAGACGAACTCGTCCTGGCGCTCGAGGAAGCGCACCCGTGGCTGGTGGCCCCGCCGCCGTCCCGCCTCGTCGAGGGCGATGGCCAGCGACAGGTTCGACGGGCCGAAGCCGATGCCGAGCGCATCGTAGACCGGCGCGTCGTCATCGTCCCCGCGCCTCAGCCCCTCGTCCCGGAAGACCCCGCGCAGGGGGAAGGACGTATCCGAGTGGTCGTAGGATTCCGTCATCACCGAACCTCCATTCCTGCGCCGAGCGACACGGATCACCGCGGCGATCCGCCGGCGGTCGTCAGGCAAAGGGACGTTCGGGCAGGGGAGGGATTTAGGAGCCGACCGGAAAAATTGTGCGCCGCCGCTTAAATTTCGGCGGTCCGTCACCGTCTCTGGCTGCGAGACCGACTTCTTTCGCGGAGCGCGACGCCATGGCCATCGACGACAGCGAAGCGACGTTCCTCGTCGTGATCAACGGGGAAGAACAGTACTCCGTCTGGCCCGCCCATCGCCCGGTGCCGGCCGGATGGAGCGCCACCGGCTTCTCCGGGGCCCGCGCCGCGTGCCTCGCGCATATCGACACGGTCTGGACCGACATGCGGCCCCTGAGCCTGCGCCGCGCCCTTGCCGGCGATGCCCGCGCCTGAACCCCGGCGCCCCGTTTCGATGACATCCCCGTTCTAGACTTGCCAGGACACATGATGACCGACGGTTTCCCGCGCGCGTCGCTGGCGGTCCCGCCCGCCACGGACTTCGTCAGTCATCTGCGCTGGCTGGCCGAGACCCATGGCGAGGTCTCCGCCCTGCATTTCCTCGACGACCCGCAGCGGGGCGAGGTCACGGTCACCTACGCGGAGCTCTACCATCGGGCGCGGGCCATCGCCGCGCGGCTTCGGCAATCGGCGAGGCCCGGCGACCGGGTCTGCCTCCTGCTCGATACCGGCCTCGACTACGTCGCGGGCTTCTTCGGTTGCCTCCAGGCCGGCCTCATCGCCGTCCCGGTGTTTCCGCCGGAGCCGCGCCGGGCGCAGCATCAGGCGCGCATCGCCGCGATCATCAATGACGCCGAGCCGGCGCTGATCCTCGTCCATCGCAGCGACGCGGACTCCGTTCACGCCATGCTCGCTACGGCGGGACACCGCAGCGCGGTCCTGCCGGTGGAGGACATCTCCGCGGACGATCTCGGCGACGCGCAAACCGCCGGCGGGCTCGAGGCGGCGCCGTCGCCGGACGACGTGGCCTTCCTGCAATACACGTCGGGCTCCACGGCCCTGCCGAAGGGCGTGATCGTCAGCCACGCCAACCTCGTCGCCAACGAGTTGCTGATCCGGGGCGGGTTCGATTTCCGCCCCGACGACGTCATGGTGAGCTGGCTTCCGCTCTATCACGACATGGGCCTGATCGGCGGCATGCTGCAGCCGATCTACGCGGGCATCCTGGGCGTCCTCATGTCGCCCAAGCATTTCCTCGGCCGTCCGGCGCGCTGGCTGGAAGCCATTCACCATCATCGCGGGACGGTGAGCGGAGGCCCCGATTTCGCGTTCCGCCTGTGCCAGGACAGGGTCGATGACGAGACCGTCGCGCGACTCGACCTGTCGAGCTGGCAGATCGCCTTCTCCGGCTCGGAGATGGTCCGGGCCTCGACCATGGCCGATTTCGCCGCGCGCTTCGCTCCCGCCGGGTTCGACGTCCGCGCGCTGAGGCCGTCCTACGGCCTAGCCGAGGCGACGCTCTTCCTCACCGCCGGGACGCGCGGCGAGGGCATGCGGTCCCTCGACCTCGATCCCGCCACCCTCGCGGAAGGCCGCGCCGTCGCTGTGGCGGACGGCACCCGGCTGGTGGATTGCGGCTTCGAGCAGCCCAGGCATCCGATCCACATCGCCGGTTCCGATGGGGAATCGCTGCCGGATGGGACCATCGGCGAGGTCATCGTCTCCGGTCCGAGCCTCGCCCAGGGCTACTGGCGCAACCCGGACGCGACGGCGGCCGCCTTCGTCGACCGGCACGGCGTCCGCTGCCTGAGGACGGGCGATCTCGGCTTCCTGCACCAGGGCCGACTCTTCCTTGTCGGGCGCGAGAAGGATCTGATCATCCTGCGTGGCCAGAATGTCTATCCGCAGGACGTGGAGCGGGTGGTGGAGCAGGGCGTCGATATCCTGCGCCGGGGCCGCATCGCCGCCTTTTCCGTCGAGCGCGACGGCCGCGAGAGCATCGGCGTGGCGGTGGAGGTGTCGCGCACCGTCCAGAAGCTCGCTGCGCCCGAGGCGATCGCCTCGCTGGTGTCGGAGGCCGTCGCCGACGCCTTCCTCGAGACCGCGCGCGTCGTGGTTCTCCTCAATCCCGGCGGCCTGCCGCGCACATCCAGCGGGAAGATCCAGCGCGGCGCCACGCGGCGCGGATGGGAGACGGGCTCCCTCGACGCTTACGCGGTGGTGGAGGATGGCCGGCGCGTCGATGGGGATAGCGCGCCGAAATCCGGTGAGGCCATGGCCCTGACCGGGCTGGATGCGCGCCTCGCCGCGATCTGGTCCGGCATCCTCGACCGGCGCGACCTGACCCGCGACAGTCACTTCTTCGCCCTCGGCGGCAATTCCATTGCGGCCATCGGGATGCTCACCGAGCTTCGCGCGGCCATCGGTGTCGCGATCCCGCCGCAGACCCTGTTCACGCATCCCCGGCTCGGGGCTTTCGCCGATGCGGTCGGGGCGGAGATCGCGGCCGGCACGACGGCTCTCGTGATCGATCCGGCCTCCCGTGACGGAGCGCTTCCCCTGTCGCTGGCGCAGGAGCGGCTCTGGTTCGAGGCCGAATTCGGCGATGACGAGCGCCATCATATCGCCGGCGGGATTCACCTCCACGGCGCCCTCGACCGGAGCGCCCTGGATCGCAGCCTCGCGGCCCTCGTCGCACGGCACGAAGCCTTCCGCACCCATCTGCATCGCCGGCCCGACGGCCGGGCCGAGCAGGTGATTGTGGCCGGCTGCGACGTCGCGTTGCCCGAGACCGATCTGACCGGGTTCGCCGCCCATGAACGCGAGGAGCGGTTCGCCGTTCTCTGCCGCGAGGCGGCGGAACGCCCCTTCACCCTCGCCGGCGGCCCGCTCGCGCGCTTTGCCCTGGTTCGCCTCGGCGAGGCCCATCACGTCCTCCTGGTGACCCTGCATCACATCGTGTCCGATGGCTGGTCGATGGGCGTGATCCTGCGGGAATGGCCGGCGCTCTATCGGGCGGAGGCGGTGGGCCAGCCCGCCGATCTGCCCGCCCTCGCAATCCAGCCGGCCGATATCGCCGCCTGGCAGGCGGGCGAAACGCGCGCCGATGCGATGGAGGCCCACCTCGCCTGGTGGCGCGAACGCCTCGGCGGACCCGAACCCGATCTGTCCCTCACCGATCGCCAGAGGCAGGTCGGAGTATCCGACCGCGTCCTCCGGCACGGTTTCGCCATCGGCGAGGGGGTGAGCCGTCGGGTCGCGACCCTGGCGGGGGAGACAGGCACGTCGCCCTTCACGATCCTGCTCGGCGCCTTCGCGCTTTTCCTGCATCGCTATGGCGACACAAGGAGCCTGCGCATCGCCATGCCCGTGGCGGGTCGCCACCTGCCGGGCGTCGAACACCTCGTCGGCGTGTTCGTGAACACGCTGGTGCTGCCAGTCTCGATCGACCCGGCATCACCGGGGCGTGACGTTATCAGCCGGCTATGGACCTCGATGACGGGAGCCCTGGCCCATCAGGATCTGCCCTTCGAGCGTCTGGTGGAGGCGCTCCAGCCGGAACGCGTTCCCGGCCGGGCGCCCCTCGCCCGCGTGATGATCAGCCAGCAGCCGGCGACCCTGGGCGATCTCGGTAACGTCGCCGGCCTGACGCTCGAAGCATTCGGGCAGGATACCGGCACGCCCGCCTACGACCTCGTCCTGGAAGTGTCGGAGAAGGACGGCGACCTGTCCGCGACCTTTGCCTATTCCGAGGCCCTTTTCGACCCCGCCACCATCGCAAGGTTCGAGGAGGGCTACCTCGCCCTGCTGGACGGCCTGACCGGCACCCCGGCCCAGCGCATCGACACGCTCGAACTGGTCCCGACCTCCGCCCTCGCCTCGCTATCCTCGCCCTACGCGGACGGGATGCCGCTGTCGGAGGCGCTGGTGCCGGCGCTGATCGGCGCGGCAGCGCAGGCCGATCCAGAGGCTCCGGCGGTGATCTGCGGTCCGCGCACCACCACGTTCGGCGAGCTCGACCGGGCCGCCAACCGCCTCGCCCACCGGCTGATCCGGGAAGGCATCGGCCCCGAGGCCGTGGTCGCCGTGGCCCTGCCGCGCGGGCCGGACCAGATCGCCGCCTTCCTGGCCATCCTCCGGGCCGGGGGCGCGTTCCTGCCCCTCGATCCGGCCCAGCCGCGGGCGCGTCTGGCCGCCCTCCTGCGCGATGCCGGCGCCCGCCTGCTGCTGGTGCAGGGCAGCGCCCTCGACGGGGTGGCCAAGGAAGCCGGGATGCGGGAGGCCGGGATGCAGGAGGGCGCGACGCTCGACCCCTCCGCCCTCGACCTCTTGTCGGAGATGGAGACCGCCCCGTCCCGCACGGCCCATCCGGAGCAACTCGCCTACGTGATCTACACGTCGGGCTCCACCGGGACCCCCAAGGGCGTCGCCGTGGCGCACGGACCCCTGGCCCGGCATGTCCGCGCCACGGGGGCCGTCTACGGCACGAACCGGCAGACCCGCGAACTCCACGTCCTGTCGATGAGCTTCGACGGGGCGCAGGAGCGCTGGATGGTGCCGCTGGCCTTCGGCGGCTGCGTCGTGCTCAAGCCCGACGGGCTGTGGACCCCGCGCGAGGCGCTCGATGCGATGGAGCGTCATCGCGTGACCCATGCGGGCTTCCCCACCGCCTACATGCACCAGCTGGCGCTCGAGGCCGCCAGCGGCCCGCGCCCGAGCCGGCGCTCCTACGCGTTCGGCGGCGAGGCCCTGTCGCGCGAGAGCTTCGCGCTGATCGGCCGGGCGCTCGACCCGACGCTGCTGATCAACGGCTACGGCCCCACCGAGACGGTGATCTCGCCGCTGGTGTGGCGGGCGCGGGCCGGGGATGCGGTGGAGGGGGCCTACGCCCCGATCGGCCGGGCGGTGGGGGACCGGCGGGCCTACATTCTCGACGCGGCGCTGCAGCCGGTGCCGGTGGGGGTCACCGGGGAACTGCATCTGGGCGGTGACGGTCTGGCGCGGGGCTATCTCGGCCGGGCCGGGCAGACGGCGGACCGGTTCATCCCCGACCCGTTCCCGGACCTGTCGGGTCGGGACGGCGGCCGGCTCTACCGTACCGGGGATCTGGCGCGCTGGCGGGCGGACGGGACGGTGGAGTATCTCGGGCGGGCGGACGCGCAGGTGAAGCTGCGCGGGTTCCGGATCGAACTCGGCGAGGTCGAGGCGGCGCTCCTGGCGCAGGAGACCGTGGCGGGGGCGGCGGCGGCTTTGCGCCAGGGTCCGGCGGGTCCGCTACTGGTGGCCTATGCGGTGGCGGCGCCGGGAGCGGTCCTCGACGCGGGCGCGATCCGGGCGGATCTGGCCCGGCGGTTGCCGGACTACATGGTGCCGAGCCGGATCGTGGCGCTGGAGCGGTTGCCGCTGACGCCCAACGGCAAGCTCGACCGGGCGGCGCTGCCGGAGCCCGCGCCCCTGGCCGAGGCGGCGAGCGGAGCCTCGCGCCCGCTCACCCCCACCGAGGCCATCGTCGCCGACATCTGGGCCAAGGCCCTCGGCCTCCCCGCCATCCCACCCGACCAGAACTTCTTCGAGGCCGGCGGCGATTCCATTCTCAGCCTGCAGATCGTCGCTCGCCTGCGCGAAGCCGGCTTTGCCGCGACGCCGCGCCAGATCTTCGAGCATCAGACCGTCGCCGCCCTGGCCCGCGTCATCGCCCGGCCCGATGGGGCGGAAGCCACGGTGTCCGTGCCGGAAGGCCCCGCGCCGCTCACGCCCATCCAGCACTGGTTCTTCGAACAGCCGATGGCCCGCCGGGACCATTGGAACCAATCCCTCGAACTCGATGCCCGCGTGAGGCTCGACGCCGATCGCATCGGCGCTGCGCTGGCCGCCCTCGTGGCCCATCACGAAGCATTGCGCTACGCCTTCGGCCACGATGCGGTCGGCGCCTGGATCCAGGAGCCGGTATCGCCCGCCATGCTCGCCGAGCCGCTGTCCATCGTCGATGTGGACAGCGACGACGAAGCGCGGACCTGTTTCCTCGCCGCCGAGCGCAGCCTCAACCTCGCCGATGGCCGTGTCTTCGCCGCCATCCTGGCGAACTTCCCCGACGGGCGTCAGCGCCTGCTTCTTACGGCCCATCACCTCGTGGTAGATGCCGTGTCGTGGCGCATCCTCGTCTCCGATCTCGACCTGCTCTACGGGGGCGATGAATTAGCGCCTGCCGTCGCGACGCCCTTCCGGGCCTGGGCTCATCGTCTGCAAGATCACGCGGCGGAGATCGCAGGCCGGAGCGAGGCTTGGGCGTCCGCGCCTTCGGTCGCCCGCCTTCCCGTCGACCGACCCGACGGTGCGTGTGACCAGAGCCACGCCGCAACGAGAATTCTCGTCCTCGACTCCTCCCTCATGTCAGGGCTCGACCGCCTGCGCGCGGCCTACGGGATGCGGCTCGACGAAGTGCTCCTCGCCGGCCTTTCCCGTGCCGTCGCCGCCTGGTCGGGGCACTCGACGCTGAGCGTCACCCTGGAGCGCCACGGGCGGGACGGGGACGCCGCGAACCTTCCCCTCGATCGAACCGTCGGCTGGTTCACCACCCTGGCTCCGATCACCCTGGCGATATCGAGCGATGTCGGGCGCGATGTGAAGTCGGCAAAGGAGGCGGTGCGCAGCCTTTCCGGGAACGGCTCGGACTATTCGGTTCTGCGCTACCTCGGCACGGGATCCGAGCGCGCGAAACTCTCGACCCAGCCCTGGCCGGAGGTGACGTTCAATCACCTCGGCACCGTCGCCGAGATCGATGCCGGGGCCCTGTTCTCCATCGATGCCGGATCGATGCGGCTGTCGGCGGATCCCGCCGCACCCCTCGGCGCCGAGTTGATCATCGACAGCTTCCTGCGGGACGGCGCGGTCACCCTGCGCCTGGGCTACAGCGCCGCCCGTTTCGAAGGGGCCAGCATCGACCGCCTCGCCGAAAGGCTCCATGCCGCGTTCTCCGCCCTCGCCGAGCACGGCCTCGACCCCCTGGCCGGCGGCCCGACCCCGTCGGATTTCCCCCTGGCGGCTCTCACGCAGGACCGGATCGACGGCCTCGATCTGCGGGACGTGACGGACATCTATCCGCTGACCCCGACGCAGGGCGGCATCCTGTTCCACGCGCTGGCCGCGCCGGAAGCGGGTCTCTACGTCAACCAGCTCGGCGTCACGATCCGCAACCTCGATCCCGACCGGTTCGCGGCGGCCTGGCGCGCGAGCGTCGCCCGCCATCCGATCCTGCGCACGAGCTTCCTCTGGACCGGCGACCTCGCCGCTCCGCTCCAGCTCGTGCACGCCTCGGCGGAACTGCCGATCACCCGGCTCGACATGAGCGACCGCGCCGACGCCGATCTCGATGCGCTGGCGCGGACCGAGCGCGCCCGCGGCTTCGATCTCGCGCAGGCACCGCTCATGCGGCTCCTCCTGGTCGATCTCGGCCAAGATCTCGGCCAACACCGGCACCGGCTGATCTGGACCTGCCACCATCTTCTCCTCGACGGATGGAGCAATGCGCGTCTGATCTCCGAGGTGCTGCGCCACTATGCCGGAGAGGTGGTCGAGGCACCGACGCGCCTGTTCCGCGAACACCTGACCCGGCTGTCGCAAAGCGACCGCAGCGCCGACGAGGCGTTCTGGCACGAGGCCCTGGCCGGGCTGGACGAGCCGAGCCTCCTCGCCCCGGCCCTGTCCGGCGAGACGGGAGCGAGCGGACACATCGCCATCGACACCGCCCTGGGCGAGGCGCGGACCGACCGCCTCCAGGCCTTCGCCCGCCGCGAGAAGGTGACACTGAACACAGTGTTCGAGGCGGCCTGGGCCCTGACCCTGAGCCGTTTCACCGGGCGCTCCACCGTGGCCTTCGGCACCACCGGGTCGGGCCGGCCGCCGGACGACGGCGGGATGCACGGGGTACTCGGCCTGTTCATCAACACGGTGCCGCGCTGCATCGGTCTGCCCGGACATCTGAATGTCGCGGACTGGCTGCGTCGGCTGCAAGGCGAGGCGGCGGCCCTGCGCGAGCACGATCTCGCATCGCTGGCCGACATCCAGGCCTGGGTCGGGCGCGGCGGGCAGCCGCTGTTCGACAGCCTCCTCGTCGTCGAGAACTACCCCCTCGACGCCGTGGTCCGCGACCGCAGCCTCGGCGGGCTGGAATTCGGCCCGGTCACGACGCTCGAAGCGACCGACGTTCCCCTCACCCTGTCGCTTCTCCTCGACGGCACGCCGCGCCTGAACTGGAGCATCGATCAGGCCCGGATCTCCTCAGCCGAGGTCCGGCGCCTCGATGCGCAGCTGCTTCACATCCTCGATGCCCTGATGGATGCGGCCGACGCGCCCCTCGATGCCCTCTCCCTCGTCCCGCCCGACGAGATCGCGGCGGCACGGCATCGGGCCGCCGCCCTCCGGCCATCGCCGGCCGAGCCCGCGATTCATCTCAGGATCGCCTGGCAGGCGGGGCGGCGACCGCAGGCCGTGGCTGTCACGTGCGAGGGCGAACAGGCGACTTATGCCGACCTCGAGACCAGGGCGGCGCGTCTTGCCCGGCGTCTCGTCCGCGAAGGCGTGCGGCCGGGCGATCTCGTCGGTCTCTGCGTCGAGCGCTCGATCTCCCTCGTCGTCGGCATCCTGGCGATCCTGAAGAGCGGAGCCGGCTATGTTCCCCTCGACCCGGCCTATCCGGCCGACCGCCTCGCCTTCATGCTCACCGATTGCGGGGCCCGGCACGTGCTCGCCACGAGCGGCCTCGTCGACAGCCTGCCAGAGGACGGCCCCAGGCCGATCCTGATGGACGGGGCGCCGTCCGAAGACGGAGGCACGCCGCTGCCTCAGGCCCCCCACCCGGAGCAGCCGGCCTATGTGATCTATACGTCGGGCTCCACCGGCCGGCCGAAGGGCGTCGTGGTCACCCATGCCAACGCGGCGCGGCTGCTGACCAGCACGCAGGGCGATTTCGGCTTTGCCGAGGACGATGTCTGGACGCTGTTCCATTCCTACGGGTTCGATTTCTCGGTCTGGGAGATTTTTGGCGCGCTCTGCCACGGCGGGCGTCTCGTCGTGGTGCCGCGCGAGGTGGCGCGGGCGGCGGACGCGTTCCTCGACCTTCTCGTCCGCGAGGGCGTGACGGTGCTGAACCAGACCCCGTCCGCCTTCCGGCCGCTGATGCAGGCCGCCCTCGCGCGGCCCCGAGGGCTGGCGCTGCGCCACGTCGTCTTCGGTGGGGAAGCCCTCGACGTCTCCGCCCTGCGGCCGTGGTTTGAGCGTTTCGGCGATGCCTCGCCCCGCCTCGTCAACATGTACGGCATCACCGAAACCACGGTTCACGTGACCTACCGTCCGCTCATAGCCGACGACGCGAATCGGGCCGACAGCCCCATCGGCGAGGCCCTGCCGGATCTCACCCTACACCTCCTCGACGCGTCCCTCGACCCCGTACCGAATGGGGTGGCGGGCGAACTGCATGTGGGCGGCGCCGGTCTGGCGCAGGGCTATCTCGGGCGGGCCGCACTGACCGCCGAGCGCTTCGTGCCGGACCCGTTCGGGCCTCCGGGCGCGCGCCTCTATCGCAGCGGCGATCTCGCCCTGCGGCGGCCGGACGGCACGCTGGCCTATCTCGGCCGCGCCGACGGGCAGGTGAAGCTGCGCGGGTTCCGGATCGAGACGGGGGAGATCGCCGCAGCCCTGCGGGTAGAACCCGGCGTCATCGATGCCGCTGTCATCCTCCGCGATGCCGCTGGGGACAGGCACCTCGCCGCCTATGTGGTCGGCGACGGGATCGACACGGAGTCTCTGCGTGAAGGAATTGTTCGCCGGCTACCGGCACATATGGTGCCGGCTCATATCCTGGTCGTCGCGTCCCTGCCGCTGACCCCGAACGGCAAGCTCGATCTGCGCGCCCTGCCGGCGCCCCTGACCATGTCGCGAGGATCGGACGCGCCCGAAGGGTCCATGGAGATCGCCCTCGCCGAGATCTGGCGCGAAGTGCTGGACGTCGAGAGCGTGGGCCGGGACGACGACTTCTTCGCCCTCGGCGGTCATTCCCTCACCGCGGCGCAACTCGCCATGCGGGTGAAGCAGCGCCTCGGTCTCACCGTGCCGATCCGTGCCCTGTTCGAGGCGCCGACCCTGCGCGGCTACGCCCTGGCGGCGACGTCGAGCGAGGGGGCAGGCGATGGCCGGGACGAATCCGCCGACCTGTCCGACATGGACGCTCTCCTCGCCGATCTGGAGGCCTGAATGACTGGCCAAGCCGCCGATCTCAGCCGCCGCTTCGCCCGGCTTCCCGCCGACAAGCGGCGGGTCTTCCTCGACGCCCTGGCCGCCCGCGGCATCGACTTCTCGCGCCTGCCGATCGTGGCGGGGGACGAGGCTGCCGGTGGCGAGAGGGTCGCTCCCCTGTCCTACGCGCAGGAGCGGCTGTGGCTGATCGGGCGGATGGGAGGCGATGCGGCCCTGCTCCATATCGCCGGGGGGCTCGCTCTCACTGGACCGCTCGACCGGGACGCCCTGGCGCGGGCCCTCGACGCCCTCGTGGCGCGGCACCCGGCCCTGAGGACGGGATTCCGCACCGGCGAGACCGACGAGGTCGAGGCGGTCACCGCGGTCTTCGTCGCGGCGAGCCTGCGCCAAGTCTCGCTGGAGGCCGAGGACCGGACCCTCGCCGAGGAACGCCTCGCTGCCCTGTCGCGGGAGGAGGCACGGCGTCCCTTCGATCTGGCGGCACCGCCCCTGTTCAGGGCCGTGTTGGTGCGGATGGAGCCACAGCGCCACGTCCTCCTCCTCACCATGCATCACCTCGTCTCCGACGGCCGCTCGGTGGAGATCCTGCTCGCCGACCTGATGCGGCTCTACGCGGCGGGTGAACAGTCGGGCCTGCCGCCGCTGCCGATCGCCTATGCCGATTACGCGCGCTGGCAGCGCGACTGGCTGGAGGCCGGCGAACTCGAGCGCCAACTCGGCTGGTGGCGGGACCGCCTCGGGGCGACGGAGAGCGTGATCCCCCTGCCGGCCGACCGCCCGCGCCCGGCGGTCCAGAGTTTTCGCGGAGCGGCGGTGGATTTCGCCGTCGATGCCGATGTCGCCGCCCGCCTCGAATCCCTGGCGCGGCAGGCCGGCGCCACCACCGCCATGGTCCTCCTCGCCATCTTGTCCCTGGTGCTCCGGCGCTATACCGGCGAGGCGGATCTGCGCATCGGCGTGCCGGTGGCCAACCGCAACCGGCCGGAGACGGAGGGGCTCGTCGGCCTGTTCGTCAACACCCTGGCGATCCGCGTCGTCGTTGATCCCGGCGCCAGCGTCCTCGACCACGTGCGGGCCGTGCGCGACGCCATGGTGGATGCGCAAGGGCACCAGGACCTGCCCTTCGAGCGTCTGGTGGAAGCGCTCCAGACCCGCCGGACCGTGAGCCATACCCCCGTCGTCCAGGTGATGCACAGCCACCGGGTCGAAGGGCCGTCCCGGTTCACGATGGGCGATCTCGTCGTGTCGCCCTTCGGGCGGGGAACCGGCAACGTCCAGTTCGATCTCGTGCTGGAGACGGTGGCGGAGGCCGGCGGAGCCGTGCGCGGATCGTTCGGCTATGCAAGCGACCTGTTCCAGCGGGACACCATGGAGCGGATGCGCGACGGCTTCCTCACCCTGCTGCGCGGCGCGGTGGAGGAGACCGGCCGCCGCGTCGATACCCTCCCACTGGTCCCGACCTCCGCCCTCGCCTCGCTATCCTCGCCCTACGCGGACGGGATGCCGCTGTCGGAGGCGCTGGTGCCGGCGCTGATCGGCGCGGCAGCGCAGGCCGATCCAGAGGCTCCGGCGGTGATCTGCGGTCCGCGCACCACCACGTTCGGCGAGCTCGACCGGGCCGCCAACCGCCTCGCCCACCGGCTGATCCGGGAAGGCATCGGCCCCGAGGCCGTGGTCGCCGTGGCCCTGCCGCGCGGGCCGGACCAGATCGCCGCCTTCCTGGCCATCCTCCGGG
>NZ_VMOA01000073.1 GCF_020662345.1 Methylobacterium sp. W2
CATCCTACGAGGACATCGTCGACCGCGGCTGCAACGCCTGGAACAGGCTCACCGATCAACCCTGGAAGATCATGTCCATCGGACTGCGCGAATGGGCTCATCGGTTATGATCAGCGCCCGTTGGTATCACAAGGCAAAGCGAGCCCATATTTTCATCCGCTTTCCCAATCTGCCGCCAAGTCGTTGTTGACGACCGCCAAGCCTGTCAAGCAGCAGCTCGACGTCGCTCCATTTCGAACGATTTACCGGGATCGATTGGCACCCCACCGAGGCTTGCACGATGAAACTACCCAAGCGTGTTGAAGAGCATGTTACCGAAACCTCGTCATGGCGTATCCTTCAGGCTAACGCGCCCAATGAGTGGATCGTTCGTGAGGTCTCGGAGAGAGATTATGGTGTTGACTGCTATGTGGAAATCGCAACCAAAGACGGACACATCACAGGCGAACTCATATCAGTGCAGTTGAAGGGGGTGAAGCAGATCAAATGGAACGAGGGGAGTGAGGGAGAGCGCTATGCGCGTAGCCCGGCCGTAAAAACCGCTACTGCGAATTACTGGCTTAATCTCCCTGTCCCGGTTGTGCTACTCGTCGCAGACCTCCAAGCGAAGAAAATCTACTTTGCACATGTCAAAGAGACAATCCGAGCGGATTACGACAGGCTTTCATCCAAGAAGACGATCACCTTCCCCTTGCATGAAGAACTCCATCTTGCCTCGAATATCGGCTTGGCCCTTTTTAGTTGGTTCAACCGCCGGGAAAGGCAAATCGCTAATTTTACTTTTCATGTCTCAAATCTAATTTGCCATATTCATTCATTCACTAATTATATCGAAACAAATCAGCACCGAGACTCGTTCATGGAAGTCGAGGCCGAGCGACACTTGCAATTTCGGTCCCTCCACCAAGTATGTACGGCTGCAAGCATCTACCTCAATCAGGAATTTAAGATCGATAGTTTAGCAGATCTCTACAAAATGGACGATGCCGAGTGGAAGGATCAATACGTTTGGTTGCACGAAAAAAAGCTGGACCATTCTTTGAGGCAATTGGAGCGAGTCTTTCCGAAGCTCGTTCGTCAGGCACTCACCCTAGTGACCGAGAGACAAGCCAGCTACTGGCGTGCTCGGGATCCTGTGTTCGCTACCTTATGCCAGAGTGATGAGATTTTGTGGCCATTGCGGAAGATGGAGGAGCGCTTAAGTCGTGAAGGCCTCTAAAGTCGATGAGGATTGCGGCATGACAACGCTCGCGCGCTCTACGGTTTTTCGCCACAGTCGAGTCGTCCAGGTCTGCATCAGAGAAATCACCACCATTTCATGAACGGCAGAGATGGGCGCGGAGCAGTCAAATTCTACCGCCCGTGCGGATGACTGCTTCTCGGATCCGACGTCCGACGACGGACCGGCAATACTCCATTTCAAACACTCAAGGCGAGCACCATCCGTAAGATTTAACAACTGTAGGGGCCTAGGATCTGTGTCCAAACCTTGGAGCAACAGACGAGATTTCGCCTGATGGTGTCGCGGAAGATGGACACAGACACCGTTGAAAAATAACGAGAATTCTGGTGAAGCAATTTACTTTTAATCTGTAGGTCCTGGGTTCGAGTCCCAGCGCGCTCACCAATTTTCATTAAAATCTAAAGGGTTGAGATACCGCGGGAATCCGGCGCTGGCCTGCTGGCGGTTTCGTAGACGTTCAGATCCTGAGACGCCTGCGCAACGCTTGCACCGTGTTCGCTAATCGGGCGAACCGCCTCGATCTTGAACTCACGCCCAGATCGTTTTCCCTGCACAGGCCACCTCCGGCTTCCTGAAGCACCCGATCTCGATGTCCACGAAACCGGCGGTAGGCCACGGTGTCGGGACCAGCCGCTCGCTCAGGCGCGACTCGTCGTTGCGCCGGCAGGTGCGGCGGCCATCGATCTGCGCCGCCGGGCGCCGCGGCGCAGGACGTAGAGGACGAGGCCCGTGACCGCGAAGAGCGGCATCGCCAGGGCGGCGGTGAAGAACAGGAAGGCGACGATGCCGCCGAAGAAGCGCCCGCGATGCACCTCCAGCATGTTCTCGGCCATCTGCTGGCCCAAGGGCTTGTCGGCGAATCGGGCTTGCGAGAGGCGGGCGCCGGTGACGGGATCGAACGTCGCTTCATCCCGCGCCTTCGGCAGATCCGAGGGGTTGGCGAGGAAGCGGATACGGAGCGTCGGCAGGTCCGGCCCCGGAAGCGCGATGAGAGCCATATAGGCGCCGGCCCCCTCCCCGGCGCTGAAGGTCGCCCAGGCCGTATCCAGGGCCGAGGCGGGGACCTGCGTGGGTGGGCCCGGGCTGCGCGGCGCCCGCGCGGCTCGGGTCTCGCCGGTGAGCAGCCAGGTCGCGGCGTTTCTATAGCCGTCGTAGGACCACCACAGCCCGGTCAGGGCGATGGCGGCGTAGGACGGAATGAGCCAGGTTCCGGCAATGCTGTGCAGCGACCACCAGCGCGGCCGGCCGGGGCGCTTGAGGGAGGGCTTCAGCCAGATCCTCCAGGAATGGATCCTGGGCCATCGCAGGTAGAGCCCCGTGCCCAGGAACACGAGCAGGGCAATGGTGCAGATGCCGGTGATGCTGCGGCCCCAGCCCTTGCCGTCCCCCGGCAGGAGCAGCCAGCGATGCAGCTTGCGGATGGTGGCGAAAGCGCTCTCCAGCCGCATCTCGCCGAGCTCCCGGCCCTCGACGGGGTCGAGATAGAGTGTCGGCGGCCGTGCGCTCAGCTTGGCGTCGTTGGTGAACCGGATGCGCGGGCTTCGTTCCGGATCGCCCCAGAGGGTCAGGGAACTCACCGTGAGGCCCGGCCGCTGCGCCTCGATCCTCGCCTTGAGGGCGGCGGGCGAGAGGCGGGGCGCGTCGCTCGCGGCGACGAAGGCGCGGTCGCCGTTCACCCATTCCGTCAGTGCTTCTTCATAGCTCAGCATGGCGCCGGTCACGCCGACCAGGGCGAGGACCAGTCCGGCCGTGAGGCCGAGCAACCAATGCAGGCGGAACAGAACGGTGCGGATCGTCATGGGCGGGCGCCTACCAGAACAGTCGCGCGGTCACGATCGCGTGGAACGGATCGCCCACCGCTCGCTACGGGAGACAGGTGGCGCTACGCGAGACGGATCGCTGCTCTGCCTAACCACGCTCAGTCATGAGCTACAAACGCGAGCACAGGCCTGTCAATTGTCCGTCGTCAAGTCAGAGTGGATCGATGCTTGATTTAGAATGGCTTTATTGTGTCGGTCCAGGCGCCGACGGTCATACTCTGTAGATTTTGGCGGCGACGATATGATAAGCCGAGTTATAATTCAGTATTTTGCTGGACCCCCGGGGTGTTGAACCGCGTATAAGAAGTATCTCGCAACCGTCGTCGATCAAATCTCGGATCCTGTGTCCGTGTTGCGCACGTCCTCATCCGTCTTGCGTCTCTCCAAAGATTGTCTCGAACGCGGCGCGTAGCGCCATGTCCACTTCGGGCAGGGTGACGATCTGGCCGAGATCGACGAGGCTGGTCACGCCGTGGGTGCTGATGCCGCAGGGGACGATGCCGGTGAAGTGCGACAGGTCGGGCTCCACATTGAGGCTGATGCCGTGGAAACTCACCCAGCGCCGCACGCGGATGCCGATCGCCGCGATCTTGTCCTCCGCCCCCTCCCCTTTCTCCGGCCGGCGTACCCAGACGCCGACGCGGTCCTCGCGCCGTTCGCCGCGCACGTTGAAGGCGCCGAGGGTGGCGATGATCCAGGCTTCCAAGGCGGACACGTAGGCGCGCAGGTCCGGTCTGCGCCGGTTGAGGTCGAGCATGACATAGGCCACCCGCTGCCCCGGCCCGTGATACGTGTATTGCCCGCCCCGCCCCGTGGCGTGGACCGGGAACCGGTCGGGCTCGACGAGGTCTGCTTCTTTCGCCGAGGTTCCGGCGGTGTAGAGCGGCGGGTGTTCGAGCAGCCAGACCATCTCGGCCGCCTCCCCGCTCGCGATCCGCCCGGCTTGTGCTTCCATCGCCGCCACCGCCTCGTCGTAGGGGACGAGGGTGTCGCTGATCCGCCACAGGACCGGCCTCAAGGCGGATCTCGGTCGGAAATCGGCCGTTGAGGCGGAAAGCCTAGCGCTGGGGGGGACATCGTTTACCAAGGCTTCACCATATCTCAGGAACACTCCGCCGAGCGGGGCCCGATACGGGCCGATGGAGTTCGTGGCGCGTGGCAGTTTTCGAAGACCTCAAGGTCGATCTCTCGGTGGTGCTCGGGCGCAGTCACATGCCGCTCCACATGCTGCTGCGCATGGGACGCGGCGCCGTGATCGAACTCGAGTCCACGGAAACGGATATGGTTGAGATTCTCGCCAACGACCACCCGATCGCGCGCGGACAGATCGTGGTGACGGGAAACCGGATCTCGGTGGAGATCACCGAGCTGATCCGCAAGGCGGAAGTCGTGCGCACCCCCGGCGTCACCATCGGCGACGGGGCGGTCCAGATCCTCGACGGGCCGGTGGATCTCATCTGAGTCGCATGACGGCGCTTGTCGTGGCAGATTCGATCTGTTATCCGCTGCGCCGCGCCACACGAAACGTCCCGCACCGCCCTCCGGCGGAGAGCGCGGCGGAACGGGTGGTACCGATGCGGCCATGGCGGAATTGGTAGACGCGCTAGCTTGAGGTGCTAGTCCTGCAAGGGGTGGAGGTTCGAGTCCTCTTGGCCGCACCAACTCTTTCGAGTTGATGTACCCCGAAGCGTCTGATCCCGACGAAGGCTTAAGGGCCCTCGGGATCGTTACATCGAGATCGTCCTGAACATCGCTGCTTCAGCTGCATCCCGGCTTCGAGCCGATAATGCGTGTTGCGCCTGACGCGGATTGCTCTGGCGGTTCAACTCACATGTTTCCGGCGCGATGCCGGAACGTTTTCGTGGGGCCTCGAATCTGTGCCTCAACCAACGTCTCACATTATCGCGGCCATTCCCCGACCACGCATCACGGCGCGGTCTGCGTCGGGTAAGTGAAGGCCGGTGCTGCCTCCAACTCCGCCTTCGTCCGGCGGATCTCGGCCTCGATGGGTTCTCCGATCTGGACGGTCGCCCGGTCCTTCGTGGCATCGGTCGTCGTGGCGGCGCCTGCGGGGCCGGTGGCCTGGTTGGTGTCGCCGGTGGTCTCCGCGTTGAGGACGGCGTTGCCGGACTTTGCGCCGGGCATGGTCTCCGGCGTCACCTCGGCCGCCCGGGCCTCGGATGGGGCGTCCTTCGGCTTGACGATGGAGGGGTCGGGTGCCTGCCCCGCCTTCGCGTGGGTGTTCCAGACCAACTGGTCGAAGGACACCGCGACCTTCTTGCCTCCGACCCCGAGGAAGCCGCCGACATCGATCACCACGGCCTGAATGCGACCGCCGCCATCCACCATCACATCCTCGATCGTGCCGACCTTGACGTGATCCTGACCGACCACGCGCAGGCCGATGATCCTGGACGCCTTGAAGCTGCCCAGTGGAGCCTGCGTTCGGAATGTCGGCTGGCCCGCCTGCCCGTCCTGCGCGAGCGCCGGCGCCACGGAGACGGCGAGGAGGAGCGCGAGAGTGCGGGCCAATGTCGGCATGTGTGTTCGTCCATGCGATCGGAAGCGATCTACCGGGTCTCAACACGCACGGGCGGATCCTGGTTCATCCCGCCGCTGCTTTGCCCTGCCCTCGACGATGGCGTCCTCGCCCTTCCCGGCATGAATGCGATGCGATCGTTCTTCATCCGCGAGGAGATCGGCGTGCCCCTGCGCATGTCCCCATGTCGATGGCGGGGCCGTGCCCGTCGCCGGAGCCCTCGTTCGGAGACGGGCTGATATTCGCCGCCGATGACGGTCGGGCGGCGTGAGGAGCTCAGCGCATTAAGCCGCGGGCGATCGGATCCGGCGCGTCGTCACGAAAGCCAGTCTGCGGTCGGTCCAGCGAGGCAAATCCGATGACGGGCGCGGACCGAGTTTTGGTCCCTCCTCGAGCACCAAATCGTCGAGGGGGCCTTGAAGGAAAAGGCGTCCTCCCGGCTCGTTCGAGGAGGTAGCTTCAAGGGGGCAAGACCGGGACGCGCGGGCCCGAGCGGGGATCGCCCCCTCCGCCGCATCAGTTGCTGCGGGTCGGTTGCCGCTCGGTCTCCGTCGCCTTCGCCATGGCTACGCCGATCTCGAACAGCAGGAGGTCGATCAATTGACGCATCACCGAAGTGCCCGATGCCTCGATGATGTCCCGTGCCGCGATGCAATGCCCTGCCAATGAGTCGAGACGTTCGTCTCTTTCGATTATCGATGCGTACATAATGTCAGCCCTTCTTCTTCTCTTGTCGAAGAGCTTCCTCTTCGAAACATTCTTGATGGTTCGGCGAGCGGCCTTCTCAGGCGGCAAGATAGGCGTAGGAGGACGGCGCGAGCACCGAATCCGGATTGCCGCTGACGTTGCGCAGCCGAGCCAGGGTACGCTCGTCGAATTCCGCGGTCGCCGCGATGATGTCCTCGCCGCTGATCGCATGGGGCAGGCCGAGCGGTCGGGCGCGGAAATGCAGCTGCACCACATGCAAGAGATAGAGGGTCGGCATCTGCAGCACGAGCCGGTTCACGCCGTGATGCATCCCCCACTCGACGATGCCGGTGAGGAGCGCGAGGGAGACCGGGTTGACCGCCTTGCCCCGCGCCCGGTGCGAGCGTGCCACCGCCTGCCGGGTCCATTCCCAGCAATCGCTGCCGCGCGGGAGCTCGCCTTCGCATAGTTGAGGCATGATGTCCGACAGCAGGTGCGGGCGTGTCGTCGGGAGAAGCCGGCTATAGCCGATGACCTTGCCTTGCTCGATCGCCAGAAAATGGATGGCATGCGGCGTATCGAATTGGTCGATCTCGCGACGATCCGGCTTGGCGAGGTCCGTCCAGCCTTTCTCGGTCACGAAGATGTCGTGGCGCAGGCGCCAGACCTGTTCCATCTCGTCGCGATACATGGTCTCGTTGGCGGGGGTAACGATGTGGATCATACCAGCCTCTCCGTCTTCGGATCATGTCTGGCAGTGCCGGGGGACGCTGCGTACTACGGGAAACCGTAGGGTCGAGGGTCGGATGTTCCACGCCGGGGTGCTCGCGGAGCGTATTCGTCTCCTCGCGCCGCCGTGTTCCGAAGCTGGCTTCGTGACGAGACGTGACAATCCGTTCGGACCGTGGCGATTTCCGCATTGACCCCGAAGCGTTCTTGCAGACACTCGCCCGCGCCGAACACGCTCGATCCTGGCGGTGGGCAGGCTCGGGACAGCCCCGGGCGGCCATCTGGCATGCCATTCGCGAAAGCCCATCGATGGAATTCTTCGCCCAGCAATTCATCAACGGCCTGACCCTCGGGTCGATCTACGGCCTGATCGCCATCGGCTACACCATGGTGTTCGGCATCATCGGCATGGTGAATTTCGCGCATGGCGACGTCTTCATGGTCTCGGCCTTCATCGCCCTGATCGCCTTCCTCATCCTCACGACCTGGCTCGGCCTGTCTTCCGTGGCCCTGGTCTTCCTGATCGTGCTGGTGGTCGCCATGGTGCTGACCGCCCTGTGGGGCTGGGCGATCGAGCGGGTGGCCTACCGGCCCTTGCGCGGCTCGTTCCGCCTTGCGCCGCTGATCTCGGCGATCGGTGTGTCGATCTTCCTGTCGAATTTCGTCCAGGTGGTGCAGGGCGCCCGCAACAAGCCGGTGCCGCCCCTCGTGCGCGACGTGGTCGTCCTCTACCAGAACGAGCAATACACCGTGACCCTGTCCTACAAGCAGGCGATCATCATGGTCACCACGGCCGTGCTCCTCGCGGGCTTCTGGTACCTCGTGCAGAAGACGCCCTTCGGCCGCGCCCAGCGCGCCGTGGAGCAGGACCGGCGCATGGCGGCCCTGCTCGGCATCAACGTCGACCGCACGATCTCCCTGACCTTCGTCCTCGGCGCGGCTTTGGCCGCCGTCGCGGGCACGCTCTACCTGCTCTATTACGGCGTGGTCTCGTTCTCGGACGGGTTCGTGCCGGGGGTGAAGGCCTTCACCGCCGCCGTGCTCGGCGGAATCGGCTCCCTGCCCGGCGCCGTCATCGGCGGGATCATCATCGGCCTGATCGAGACGTTCTGGTCGGCCTATTTCTCCATCGAGTACAAGGATGTGGCCGCGTTCCTCATCCTCATCGTCGTGCTCATCTTCAAGCCTTCGGGCATCCTTGGCCGGCCCGAAGTGGAGAAGGTCTGACGTGGCATCCGGTTCGACCACCCCCATCGCCGCGACCGCCCGCGCCGAGGCCTCTCCCCTGCCCGGCCTGATCAAGGATGCAGGGCTGTTCGCCCTGGTGACGCTGGGCCTCTGCGTGCCCATCGTCAGCTACCGCACCGATCTCGGCCAGGGCATCGGCCTCGTCATCACCAGCCGCTGGGGCACCGTCTTCGCCCTCTGTGCCGCCATCTTCGTCCTGCGCTTCCTGCAGCAGCTCTATCTCGGCGGCCGCGACCGACGGCGCGCCGCCCGCGCCCCCGTGGCGGTGGTGGAAGGAGCGAGCCGGCTCGGCGCCATTCTCTCGCCGATTACCCTCGGAATCGCCCTTACCCTGCCCTTCCTCGCCGCCCTCGGTGCCGGGTCGCTGGGCGAAGGCCGTTACTGGATCGATCTCGGCATCCTGATCCTGACCTACGTCATGCTCGGCTGGGGCCTCAACATCGTGGTCGGCCTCGCAGGCCTCCTCGATCTGGGCTACGTCGCCTTCTACGCGGTGGGGGCCTATTCCTATGCCCTCCTCTCCACCGTATTCGGCCTGTCCTTCTGGATCTGCCTGCCACTCGCCGGCCTGTTCGCCGCTGCCTTCGGCGTGCTGCTGGGCTTTCCCGTGCTGCGGCTGCGCGGCGATTACCTCGCCATCGTGACGCTGGCTTTCGGCGAGATCATCCGCCTCGTCCTAATCAACTGGACCGACTTCTCGGGTGGCTCGGCGGGCATCTCCTCGATCCCCCGCGTCAGCTTCTTCGGCCTGCCCTTCACGGCCGGCGAGAACGGGTTCGCGGCCACCTTCGGGCTCGCCTTCAACCCGATGCACCGGCTGGTCTTCCTCTATTACCTGATCCTCGTGCTGGCGCTGGTCACCAACCTCGTGACCCTGCGCATGCGTCGCCTTCCCCTCGGCCGCGCCTGGGAGGCCCTGCGCGAGGACGAGATCGCCTGCCGCTCGCTCGGCATCGACACCACCATCACCAAGCTCACCGCCTTCGCGCTCGGGGCGATGTTCGCCGGGTTCGCCGGATCGTTCTTCGCCGTACGGCAGGCCTTCGTGTCGCCGGAGAGCTTCAATTTCCTGGAGAGCGCGATCATCCTCGCCATCGTCGTGCTCGGCGGCATGGGCAGCCAGATAGGGGTGGCCATCGCCGCCATCGTCATGGTCGGCGGCCCCGAACTTCTGCGCAATCTCGGCTTCCTGAAGGCGGTGTTCGGCGAGGGCTTCGACCCGAACGAGTACCGCCTGCTGCTGTTCGGCCTCGCCATGGTGGCGATGATGGTGTTTCGCCCGCGCGGCCTCATCTCCGAGCGAACGCCCTCCGTCACCATCGCGGAGCGCGGCCGATGACCCTCGCCACAGGCCTCACCCGGCTCGCCACCGTGAAGGACGAGCCCCCCGCCGAGATGCCCGGCGGCCCGGCGGACCCGGTACTGATCGTCGACCACCTAACCATGCGGTTCGGCGGGCTGACCGCCGTCAACGACCTCTCGTTCAAGGTCGGGCGCGGCGACATCACCGCGCTGATCGGTCCGAACGGCGCCGGCAAGACCACGGTCTTCAACTGCATCACCGGCTTCTACAAGCCGAGTGAGGGCATGATCCGCTTGGTGCAGAAGGCCGGCGAGACCTACATGCTGGAGCGCCTGCCCGGCCATGACGTCAACCGCCTCGCCCGCGTCGCCCGCACCTTCCAGAACATCCGCCTGTTCCCGCGCATGACCGTGTTGGAGAACCTGCTGGTGGCCATGCACAAGCCGCTGATGCGCGCCTCGGGCTTCTCGATCCTCGGCATCCTCGGGCTGCCCGCCTATCGCAGCGCCGAGAAGGCGGGAATCGAGAAGGCCGCCGCTTGGCTCGACCGGATCGGCCTCACGGCGCGGGCCGACGATGCCGCCGGCGACCTGCCCTATGGCGACCAGCGCCGCCTTGAGATCGCGCGGGCCATGTGCACCGACCCGGTGCTGCTCTGCCTCGACGAGCCCGCCGCCGGCCTCAACCCGCGCGAATCCTCGGAGCTCAACACTCTGCTGCGCCTGATCCGGGACGAGTACGACACCTCCGTCCTCCTCATCGAGCACGACATGTCGGTGGTGATGCAGATCTCCGACCGGATCGTCGTGCTCGATTACGGCACCAAGATCGCCGACGGCACGCCCGACGACATCCGCACCGATACCCGCGTCATCGCCGCCTATCTCGGCGTCGACGACGAAGAGGTGGCGGCGGTGGAGGCCGAGGTCGGCCTGACGGGAACGCAAGCATGAGTGTGGCCGGCATCAACGTCCTCGTCGAGGAGACCCGCGCGCTGCAGGCGCCTCTCCTCGATGTGCGCGGCGTCTCTGCCTATTACGGCAGCATCCAGGCCCTGAAGGGCGTCGACCTGCACGTGAACGAGGGCGAGATTGTCGCCCTGATTGGCGCTAACGGGGCCGGCAAGTCGACCCTGATGATGACGATCTTCGGCCAACCGCAGGCCCGCACCGGCAGCATCACCTATGCGGGCCGCGACATCACCCGCATGGCGACCCACGAGATCGCGCGCCTCAACATCGCCCAGTCACCGGAAGGGCGGCGCATCTTCTCTCGCATGAGCGTGCGCGAGAACCTGCAGATGGGGGCGGCGGTGCATGGCGGGCGGCACTTCGCCGAAGATCTCGAGCGCATGTGCACGCTGTTCCCGCGCCTGAAGGAACGGCTCGACCAGCGCGGTGGCACCATGTCCGGCGGCGAGCAGCAGATGCTCGCCATCGCCCGCGCCCTGATGAGCCGCCCGCGCCTGCTGATGCTCGACGAACCGTCGCTCGGCCTCGCCCCGCTCATCGTCAAGCAGATCTTCTCGGCCGTGCGCGACCTCAACCAGCGCGAGGGCCTCACCGTCTTCATCGTCGAGCAGAACGCCTATCATGCCCTGAAGCTCGCCCATCGCGGCTACGTCATGGTGACGGGCGCGGTGACGATGAGCGGCACCGGCCGCGAACTCCTCGACGACCCGCAGGTGAAGGCAGCCTATCTCGAAGGGGGCCAGCATTGACCGAGACCCTGTCCCTCGACACGCCCAATCTCGGCATCTTCCTCCTCGTCACCGTGGCGATGGGCGGAGGCGCCGCCTGGATGGCCGGCAGCGGCTTCGCCAGGGGATGGCGTCCGTTCTGGCATTGCGTGCTGGCCGGGCTCGCCATCGCGGCGGTGTCGCGCTTCCTCCACTACGCCCTGTTCTCGGGCGCGCTGCTCTCGCCGGTCGGCTACGTCCTCGACGCGGTGGTGATCCTCGCCATCGGTGCGCTCGGCTACCGGATCACCCGCACCCGGCAGATGACCACCCAGTATCGCTGGCTCTACGAACGAACCGGCCCGCTGACGTGGCGCGACCGGCAAGGGACGTGAATCCGCACCATCTTCGTGCAACCATGCGCCATGCGGAGACGGTTCGATCCGCCGCGCCGATCTAAGGGGAAATGACCATGAAAACACTGATGGCGATGAGCGTGGCCCTGGGCGCGCTGATGCTGGCGGGCGCCGCACAGGCCGAGATCAAGATCGGCGTGGTCGTCCCCGTCACCGGCCCCAACGCGGCCTTCGGCGCCCAGATCAAGACCGGCGCGGCCCAGGCGATCGCCGACATCAACAAGGCCGGCGGCGTCAATGGCGAGAAGCTTGTCATCTCCGTGGGCGACGACGCCTCCGATCCGAAGCAGGGCGTGTCGGTGGCCAACAAGTTCGCCTCCGAGGGCGTGAAGGCCGTGGTCGGCGCGTTCAATTCCGGCGTTTCGATCCCGGTCTCCGACGTGCTGCAGGAAGCCGGTATCATCGAGATCAGCCCCGGCTCGACGGCGATCAAGTATACCGAGCGCGGCAACTGGAACACGTTCCGCACCTGTGGACGCGACGACCAGCAGGGCGCCGTGGCCGGGAGTTATCTCGCCGACAAGTTCAAGGGCAAGAAGATCGCCTTCGTCCACGACAAGACCCCCTACGGCCGTGGCCTCGCCGACGAGACCCTGAAGGCGCTGAAAGCCAAGGGCGGCACCAACGTGATGTTCGAAGGCATCAACCCCGGCGAGAAGGACTTCTCCTCCCTCGTCTCGAAGCTGAAGCAGGCCGGGATCGACGTGGTCTATTTCGGCGGCCTCTACACCGAGGCCGGGCTCCTGATCCGCCAGATGCGCGACCAGGGCCTCGCCGCCCCGCTCATGGGCGGTGACGGCATCGCCGACCGCGAGTTCTCCCAGGTGGCCGGTCCCGGCTCCGACGGAACGCTCATGACCTTCTCGCCCGACGCCCGCAAGAACCCGAAGGCCAAGACGACCATCGACGCCTTCAAGGCCATGAACTTCGATCCCGAGGGCTACACGCTCTATTCCTACGCCGCCGTTCAGATCCTGAAACAGGCGATGGAGGCGACGAAGTCCAGCGACGGCCAGAAGCTCGCCACCTACCTGCATCAGGGCAAGCCGTTCGACACCGTGATCGGCGACATCTCCTACGACAAGAAGGGCGACATCACCCGGCCCGACTACGTGATGTACGTCTGGAAGAAGGGCGCCGACGGCTCCATCAACTACGCCGGCAACGAGGTGCCGTAGAGCCACGCCTACCCCTCTCCCCGTGGACGGGGAGAGGACGTCGTCCTCCCCTCGTCGGGAGGCGACGTGAGCCAGTCAGGGCGAGGGTGAGGGGGTGACTCCAGGCGTGGCTCCTCCGGCCAATCCCCCTCACCCCCGGCTGCCGCCTTGCCGCGCCGACGACGGGGTCGTCGCGGCCCTCTCCCCGCAGGGCGGGGAGAGGCAGAGCTCACCGAGACCGCCTCACGGCGTCGGGCTTTCCCCGTGCTGGCCGTCGAGCGCCACGTCGGCACTCGGCACGCTCTCTTCCACCGCCTGCTTGCGGCGCAGATCCGGCGACGCCGCCTCCGCGACGAGATCCGCCAGGGCGGTGTCGAGGGCGGCCGTCCGGGTCTGCTGGCTGCCCAGCCGCCGGATCGAGACGGTGCGCTCCTCGCCTTCCTTGCGACCGACCACGAGCATCACCGGCACCTTGGCCAGGGAGTGCTCGCGGACCTTGTAGTTGATCTTCTCGTTGCGCAGGTCCGACTCGACGCGCAGGCCTGCACGGTCGAGGGCGGCCACCACCTCGCGAGCGTAGGGATCGGCGTCCTGGGTGATCGTGGCCACCACCACCTGCACCGGCGCGAGCCAGAGCGGGAAATGGCCGGCGAAATGCTCGATCAGGATGCCGGTGAAGCGCTCCAGCGAGCCGCAGATCGCCCGGTGCACCATGACCGGCGCCTTCTTCTGGCTGTCGGCATCGACGTAGAACGCCCCGAAGCGCTCCGGCAGATTGAAATCAACCTGGGTCGTGCCGCATTGCCAGTCGCGGCCGATGGCGTCGCGGAGCACGTATTCGAATTTCGGCCCGTAGAAGGCGCCCTCGCCGGGGTTGATCTCGGTGCGGATGCGGCCGCCCGACTGCTCCTCGATCTGCGCCAGGACGCGGGTCATCACCTCCTCGGCATGGTCCCAGAGGGCATCCGAACCGACCCGCTTTTCGGGCCGGGTGGAGAGCTTCACCACGATGTCGCCGAAGCCGAAATCGTCATAGGTCGAGAGGATCAGGTCGTTGATCTTCAGGCATTCGTCGGCGAGCTGGTCCTCGGTGCAGAAGACGTGAGCGTCGTCCTGCGTGAAGCCGCGTACGCGCATCAGCCCGTGCATGGCGCCCGACGCCTCGTAGCGGTGGACGATACCGAACTCGGCCATGCGCAGGGGCAGGTCGCGGTAGGATTTCAGGCCGTGTTTGAAAATCATCACATGGCCGGGGCAGTTCATCGGTTTGAGCGCGAACCAGCGCTTGTCCTCGGCCTCGTCGCCGGCGCTTTGCGCGGCGAACATGTTCTCCCGGTACCAGTCCCAGTGGCCGGAGGTCTCCCACAGCGACTTGTCGAGGATCTGCGGCGCGTTCACCTCGGCATAGTCGCCCTTCAGGCGGCGGCGCATGTAGGCGATCAGCTCCTGGAAGATGGTCCAGCCCTTGGCGTGCCAGAACACGACGCCCGGCCCCTCCTCCTGGAAGTGGAACAGGTCCATCTCACGTCCGAGGCGGCGATGGTCGCGACGCTCGGCCTCCTCCAGCCGATGGAGATAGGCGTCGAGATCTTCCTTCGTGGCCCAGGCGGTGCCGTAGATGCGGGTCAGCATCGGGTTGTTGGAATCGCCGCGCCAATAGGCGCCGGCCACTTTCATCAACTTGAAGGCGGTGCCGACCTTGCCCGTGGAGGTCATGTGCGGGCCGCGGCAGAGGTCGAACCACTCGCCCTGGCGGTAAATGTTCAGGTCCTCGCCGGGCGGGATCGCGTCGACGAGTTCGACCTTGTATATCTCCTCTTTCGACTCGAACAGCGCTCGCACGTCGTCGCGCTTCCAAACCTCCTTGGTGAAGGGGGCGTCGCGGGCGATGAGCTCGCGCATCTTCGCCTCGATCTTGGGGAAGTCCTCGGGCGTGAACGGCTGGTCGCGGGCGAAATCGTAGTAGAACCCGTTCTCGATCACCGGGCCGATGGTGACCTGCGTCTCCGGCCACAGGGATTGCACGGCCTCCGCCAGGACGTGGGCGCAATCGTGCCGGATCAGTTCGAGGCTGCGCGGGTCGGCCCGATCGAGGAACTCGATGCGGGCATCCGCCTCGATCAGGTCGCCGAGGTCACGGACCGTGCCGTCGAGCGCCATGGCGACGGTGCGCTTGGCGAGGCTCTTGGCGATGCCCTCGACCACGGTACGGCCGGTCACCGCGGCGTCGTAGCTGCGGGTGTTGCCGTCGGGGAATGTCAGGATGGGCATCGGATCGGGTCTCCTCGCGCTCACTCCTGCGAACGAGGCAGGTAAGCGGCTGGTGTTCGGACGGCGCGCGCTCGGCGCGAGGGGCGCGGTTTAGACCGTTTCGCAGGAGGATGAAATCCGCGAGGGCCATCGGCCAGCCATTTGCCCCGCTCTCGTGGACGTGAACGGCCTTTCGGAACGATCCGGCCAGGTTGATACGACCTCCAGTTGACAAGCCGTCGACGCCATCCGCCCATGGCCGCATCACGGAACCGGGAGGGGCCGGCGGCGGGTGGACGCTCGTCCCGGTTCGCCGAGAAGGTCCGATCAAGAAAGCCGACCTGCGAGGAGATCGGCTGACGGGAGAGTATCGATGGCGAGCCCAGCTTCCGCCTCCGCCGCCGAATCCGGTCCGGCGGCCGAGACGCCCACGCGCCACTTTCGACCCGAGGGCTGGTGGCGTCTCGTGGACTTCAAGATCGGCATCATCCCGGCGCCGGTCTACGCCATCCTCGTCGCCCTGCTCGCTGTCCTCACTTCGGAGGGCGAGATCAAGCCCGATGCGCCGACGATGATCGCGGTGCTGGCGCTCGGCGGCTTCACCTGCGCCGAGATCGGCAAGCGCCTGCCGGTCCTGAAGACCATCGGGGCGGGCGCGATCTTCGCGACCTTCATCCCCTCGGCCCTGGTCTATTACATGCTGATTCCGATGCCGCTGGTGAAGGCGATCACGGATTTCACCAAGTTCACCAATTTTCTCTATCTCTACATCGCTACGATCATCGTCGGCAGTATCCTCGGCATGGACCGGGAGGTGCTGATCAAGGGCTTCCTCAAGATCTTCGTGCCCCTGGCGGCCGGTTCCGTGGCGGCGGCCTGCGTCGGCACGCTGGTCGGCACCCTGCTTGGCCTGGGCGCCTACGAGACGTTCTTCTTCCTCGTGGTGCCGATCATGGCCGGTGGCGTCGGCGAGGGCGCGATCCCGCTCTCCATCGGCTACGCCGCCATCCTTGGCCAGAGCCAGGGCGACGTGTTCGCGCAGGTGCTGCCCCCCGTCATGCTCGGCAGCCTCACGGCGATCGTGCTGGCCGGAACCCTCAATGCCGTGGGCAAGCGGATGCCCCACCTCACTGGCGAGGGCCGGCTCCAGCCGGACCGGGACAACGACGTCACCGCCGCCAAGGTCGAGGACATCCCCGTGGACGCCGCCACCGTGGGCGCCGCGGGGCTCACCGCCGTGACGCTCTACCTGCTCGGCGTGATGATGCATCACCTCACCGGCCTGCCCGCCCCCGTGGCGATGCTGTTCCTGGCGGTCCTCGCCAAGCTCGCCAGCGCGGTCTCGCCGCGTCTTCAGGCCGGCGGCTTCGTTGCCTACAAGTTCGTCCAGATCAGCATGACCTATCCGCTGCTCTTCGCCATCGGTGTGTCGATGACCCCCTGGGACAAGCTGGTGGCCGCTTTCACGCTGGCGAACCTCGTCACCATCGTCTCGACGGTGGTGACGCTGATGGCCACCGGCTTCCTGGTGGGGCGCCGCTTCGGCATGTACCCGATCGAGACCGCCATCGTGAATGCCTGCCATAGCGGCCAGGGCGGCACCGGGGACGTGGCGATCCTCACCGCCGCCAACCGCATGGCGCTGATGCCCTTCGCCCAGATCGCCACCCGCATCGGCGGCGCCCTGACGGTGACGGGGACGCTGGTGGTGATGCGGTGGGTCAGCGGGGGCTGAGGGGGGCGGTAC
>NZ_VMOA01000074.1 GCF_020662345.1 Methylobacterium sp. W2
GAGCGCGGCGAGGCCCTGCCCATCGGCAAGGGCCGGATCGTCAAGCGCCCCGAGAATGCGCGGGTGGCGCTGCTCTGTCTCGGCACGCGCCTGTCGGAGGCGCTGAAGGCGGCCGACCTGCTCGAGAGCGCCGGGATCGCCGTGAGCGTGGCGGATGCGCGCTTCGCCAAGCCGCTCGACGAGGCGATGATCCTCGATCTGGCGGCGAGCCACGAGGTTCTGGTCACCCTGGAAGAGGGGTCGGTCGGCGGCTTCGGCGCAATGGTGCTGCATCTCCTGTCGGAGAAGGGCGCCCTCGACACGGGCCGGGTGCGGGTGAGGACGCTGACGCTGCCGGACACCTACCAGGACCACAACAGCCCGGAGGCGATGTACGCCGAGGCCGGCCTCGACGCCGACGGCATCGTCAGGACCGTCAAGGCCGCCCTGCCCGAGCAGAAGGCCCGCAGCGGCGCCAAGCTCGTGAGCATCGGCAAGGGTCAGCGCTGACCGGCCGATACCCATGACAACCCGGCATCACGGCTCCGCTTCTGCGGCGGCCGTGATGCCGTTCGAGGCATGCGCATCCTCCGGCGGCCTTGCGCCGAGGATGCGACGCCTGGCTACTTGATGACCGAGCAGGCGAGGCGGGGGCCCGCCCCGCCGATGGGCTGGCTGGTATGGTCGTCCTCGTTGGCGTGGATGATGAAGGCCGAGCCGTCGGCATCCTTCAGCCCGCCCTCGCCCGTGAGCGGCGTCTCGCTCGACACTTCCGCATTCACCGAGCCATCGGCATTGGCATAGACGTTGGGCAGGTCACCCTCGTCCGGCCCTTCCGGGTTGAGCAGGCCATGCTTGCTCTGGTCGTGATTCACGTGAGCCTTCGACTTCTCGAACTTCTCCATGTCCGAGCAATCGGCCACGGCGTGGAAATGGATGCCGTGCCAGCCGGGAGGCAACCCGCCGGGCTGGATCGCCAGGCGCAGGACCAGGGCGCTCGCTCCATCACGGATGGTGACCGTTCCGATCGGTTCGCCCTTCGTGTTGACGACCTTGCTCTCGTAGGTCTGCGGCGCGGCATTCGCCGCCGGCGCAGGTGCCTGCGCGAGGGCGGGCGCGACGCCGCCCACCAGGGCGAGGACCGACAGGAATCGTCTCATGGCGTTTCTCCTCTCCACGCCGGGGCGATTGTGGAGCTCTGCAAGGAAAATCCCGGCCGCGACCGTGTCCGACGACGGTGGCCCGGGCAAGGCTGTCGTCGCGGTCGGATCGAATGCCATGTGTGTCGGCCGAGCCCGGACGGCAACCGCATCCAGGCGCCGATGCAGGGCATCCCCACGGGGCATCCACCCAAACGGAATGCCGGTTAACATAGCATCGTGGACGCCATCGTAAGCTTTCGTTAAGCTGCAATGTCGGTCCGACAGCGATTGCCGGGCGGCGCGTGCGGAGGTGGAACGCCGATATGCGTCCGATCTCTCGGCACCAGCCTGGAGAAAGTCGATGCCAATGCGTCCTCATCGGTTTTCGGCCATCATTGCAGCGCTCGCCCTGTCGGCGCTCTGCGCCATGCCGATGATCGATCCCGTTTTCGCCCAGGACGCGACGCCCGCCCCCGCCGGCCCGGCTTGGACCGATCCGCCCGATCGGAAGACCGCCCCCTCGCCTGCAGCAGGGCGCGAGGACGCCAAGCCGGAGGATGTCCGGAAGGCTGACGCGACGGCCCGTGTCGGGAAGGCGCCGCGAAACCGCCGTGACGCGGCTACCGGCCCCCGGCCTTCCACGGCCAGCCGGCATGCGAGCCGGAAAGCGCCCGCCCAGAAAGTCGCCCGACGCACGGTCCCAGCCGGACGCGAGAGCATCCGTCCCGTCGCTGTCAGGGCACCCGCCAGTCGGATGGCGAGAGACGGAGCCTGGACCGTCCGTGCGTTTCAGCCGAATTACGAGGACACTCCCGGCTATCGCTACGGCTATCTCTCGGAAGAGGGCCCGATTTATCGCCGCCGGGATGACGGGGGCCGGGACTATCAGGCGGCGCGCCTGCGGCAGGCCCGCGAGGCCGGGTATCTCGTCGTCCGCACCGATGATCCCCGTACCATGCGCGGCCGCTCATTCGAGACCCTTCGCGAGTCCGAGGATCGGGGCGATCCCGAAGACTGATCGTGCGTGTCGGGCTTTGCCGTCGATGGGCCTGGAACGGGCTTCCGCATGACTGACTCCGCTCATGCAAAAAAACCTCGCAGGTGAGAGCCGGCGAGGCATTCCGTGATTGCGGGTGAAACGGAGTCCGCGTTAGCGAAGGCGGCCGGGGCGTGCCGGCTCGAACACGATGCGGCGGTGAAACGCGCACCAGCTCTTGCCGTCCGGCGCAGGCGCACCGCAACAGACCGCGCGATCGTTCGGCTCGCCGATGATGAACTTGCAGACGAAGGCACCCGACTGTGCGAAGGGGACGCGCAGTTCGGCCGACGGTTCGGCAATGGCGTCAGCATCGCCGATCTGTGACAGGCGAACGAGTTGATTCATGTAAAACGTACTCGCAGGATCTGCGTCTCTGGCGGGCGCACGCCCGGTGGGACCGTGGATTGAAATTCGCCGTACGGACGGTCCTTCCGCCACGAGGCATGACGATGCCTCGGTCGCTTCCGGTCCGCCCCGTGACTTCATAGGAAGCCACGATACGACGCTGTCATGATGTTACTGTATCTAGGGATCTTTCGCCCTTAAACAAGTCTCGACGCATCAACGTGCTGCAGCGCACAGAATCTGGCGTCTTTTGGCGTGGTTCGAGGTCGATTTCGCCGCTTCTAGCGCCGAATCCCTTTCTTTTTAGACAATGCCGACCGCCCGAATCATCCGTCGCCCGTCGACGCCGCGCAGTGATTCGCGGCTTGCAATAGCCGTCACGCGCCTCGCGAAACCCCGCTCTCGTCCGAGACGACAAAAGACCCCATGCGCCGGCCGGCGCATGGGGTCTGGTCTTCTGTCGAAACCGTGGTCCGGCCCGCTTGCGGCGGGCGCGGCCCGCGACGGCTTACTTGATCAGCTTGACCAGGGCCTTGCCGGCCGGGGTCTTCAGCTCGGCGGCATCGAGGGTGCCGTCCTTGTCCGGATCGGCGGCCTTGAAGCGGGACTCGACCAGAGCGAGGTACTCTTTCTTGTCGAGGGTGCCGTCCTTGTCCGGATCGGCTTCCGCGATCACCTTCTTGCCGCCGCGGCCCTTGAGCTCCTTGGCGTCGAGGGTGCCGTCCTTGTCGCCTTCGAGGGCGTCGAACTTGGCGCTGGCGACGGCCTGGACTTCTTTCAGGTCGATCGTGCCGTCATTGTCGGTGTCGATCATGGAGATGATCTTGTTGCCCTTGGCGGAGGCCGGAGTGGCGACGGCGAAGGGAACGGCCAGGGCGGCGATGGCAAGGAAAAGGGGGAGTTTTGACCGGTTGAACATGCGTAAATCTCCTAGTTGCGTCAGCGTTGTGGAACTATCACACGCTTTTGCAGATGCGAAGATACTCTACTGCAGGGCAGCGGCCCGTCTTAGGGTCCTCTGTGGATGACAGACCCTCCGATACCGGCGACTCGGAGCCCCAAACGGTACGTGCACACGACACATCCCGCTGACGACGGATTGGTTTTTCCCGCCTCCTCCATGAAGGAGCGATGTCATGGGAAGCAACGAAGGACATGATCCATCACTATGTTTCAGCCCGTCATGGAAACCGGCCGTCGTCTTCTGAGGCACGTCTGGCGTTGGTCCGTCTTCAGGGGCACGGGATTCAAGTACCGGCACTTCGAAACGGCCTTCGAGCGAGGCGATTGGCCGACGATCCTGGCACGGGCCCGTGATGGCGAGCGACTGAAGAAGAGCCCGTCGATGATGGGCATGTTCATCCGCGCCGCCGGCGAGATGCGCGACGTGGAGGCCCTGGCCTGGGCCGAAAACCAGTGCCTGGGCGCGCGATGGTCACCGCGGGATCGGTATGCGGTGAGCCAGAGGTTCCTGATGCTCGGCGAAGCGGCTGCCGCATGGGCGGTCTTCACCGCCGATGCGGCAGTGATGGCCGAGGCAAAATTCGCCCATCAGGCGAAATCGTTCCTCCCCCATACCAAGGATGCCGCCCTCCGGTCGGAGATCAAGGCGGTCATGGCGAAGGCCGTCCCCGCTGGAGCCGCCGCAGCGGCGGGCGTTGCCAAGGCCGCGGCCACGACGGTTCGATTTCCGTTCTCCGGCTCCGGGCGGCGGGCTCAAGGGACCGTCGAGATCCGGTCGAGCGAGCGCACTCCGCCGCGTCATGCCGTCAAGGTCGCCGCGGACATCGAGAGCTTTCGGAACAAGGCCGCCCGGGCGAAGCCGCCCGAGATCATCGAGCACCGGGAGGTGTTCGTGGACCGGAACGGCCAGATCTGGAAGGAGGACGGCCGCGTCATCGTCTCGAAGGGAACGCCCATCTCCCGCCTGTCGCGCGCGGAGGCGCCCGGCATCGCGACGGGCTTCTTCGCCATCAAGAGCACGCGCGGCATCTATCACTGGCTGGTGGATCGCCTGCCGCTCTTCGCCTGGATGCTGGAGGACGGGGCGCCGGATGCGGCGATCCTCCTCAGCGACGAGGCCCCCTCCTTCGAGAAGGAGACGCTGCGTCTGGCCGGCCTGCCCCAGAGGGTGGTGGATGTCGGCGACGCGGTCTTCGTCCAGCGCCTGCTGATCGCCCGCAGCGGCATGCAGGGGTTCAGCTATTGGGACCAGGTGGCACCCGTCATCGAGCGGGTGAAGCAGTCCGCCCGGGCCATCGCCGCGCGGGAGAAGGTGAGCGCCGGCGATGCGATCTACATCTCGCGCCGCGATTCGAGCCGGCGGGTCATGAGGAACGAGGCCGAACTCGAGGCGCAGATCACGGCGCGGGGCTATGCGGGCGTCGCCCTCGGAGCCATGCCCCTCTGGCAGCAGGTCTTCATCGTCGCGTCGGCGAAGCGCATCGTCGCTCCTCATGGAGCAGGGTTGGCGCATATCGTCTTTTCGCAGCCCGGAACCCATATTACCGAGATCGTGCCGGTCCAGGACGGGACCTACTTCCTGCGTCTGAACTATGCCCGGCTCAGCCTCGTGATGGGACACCGCTATCGGGCTTGGCTGGAACCTCACCACGGCGCCATGGACAGTTGGGCCGTGGATGCTCCGGCCTTCCTCGATCATCTCGATGAGTGGCCGGGTGATGCGGGCGCTCACGTTGGCGTGGAGGATGCTGGCGACCGGTCCCGGATGGGGTAAAGGGCCCCTGTCCGGCAGCGGATCACGCGATTGTTGGACACGTGCCGACGAATGGACGCCCTCATTCCGGCCATGTCGTTGCAGCAAGGGCTTCGTTCATGAGAGACACCCGGCACCGGCCTGGGGGCCGGGCTCGGTCTGCCGGGTCGAAGCGTTCGGCTAAGCCTTTGTCGAGGCGCGATGTATCGATGCGGGCTGTTGCGTCCTTGCGTGACGCGGCATTAGATTTCGGGTTGGGAGATCGGGATTGGGCGCTCGACCGGGAACACGCGCAGTGAGAGGCTGTCCGCCGATCTCCGGACGAGATGGTTCATGCTGATCTTGGAGAACGTCTGGGTCCGGTCGCTCCAGTCGCGGTCGCATGCGGTCCTGTGCGGCCTCACGGGGGTCATCCCGACGAACCGTCGCGTCGGCATCCTCTGCGCCTCGAAGATCGAGCGCCGTGCTTTCAGCGACCTCATCATGGGAGTGCGGCAGCCCGCCATCGGCAAGGTGCGGCGCGAGGCGGACATCTCCAGTCCCGTCGGTCGCATGGCCGGCATCGTGCCGCTTCACACTCTGAGACGGAACTGCGTGTTCGCGGCCAAGATGCACCGCATCGATCCGACGAGCCTGATCAAGTTCGTCGCGTTCGTGGCCAATATCGATGCGTTCATGGACGTGCCCTACAAGCTCGTGCCCGCCGATATCGCCGTGGCGTTTCGGTATGCCCTGTCCTACGGGTTGCCCTACGAGACTTACTTCGTCGACGGTGACATTCTTCCGCCGACGGCCGAGTTCACCGACCGTTTCACCAGCGTGATCAAGCAACGCTCGGCCATGAGCGGCTTCATCGTCATTTCGTCGAACATCGCCCTGGTGCGGGAATTCTGCGACGTCGTCGGTGTGGTCCAGGCCGACAAGATCGCCCTCTATACCAATGCCCAGCGGGCTATCCACGAATACATGAGGCTGGTCGACCTCAACAAGCCCGACGTCGATGCCACCGAGACCTTGCTGGCGCGGATCCGTCGCGCCCTGAAGCTCGAGGATTGGCCGATGGTCACCGCCATCGCCACGTCCGAGATGCAGGACGATCCCGATAGCCCCACGGCGATCTGGCTGTATGGGGAACTCGCGCTGGCGCGGGGAGACCGTCGACGCGGGATCGACCTGATCATTCGCGCCTGTCAGGCCAACCCCTTTTTCGAAGAGCCGTGGAAGGCACTGGCGCGTGTCGCCGAAGACGAGCAGGACGAGGAGAGGCTCAAGCTCCTGGCCAGCGTGCTGATCACCAACGGCCAGGGCCGGATCATGCGGATGGCCGCCAAGATCATCGAGCAGACCGGCACCGATGAGGCGGCCGTCGAAGCATGGCGCCGGGTCGCGGGCGCGGCCCGGACGGATGTGAGCGTCCTGATCGAGGCCGGCGACCGCCTGCTCCGCGCGGGTGCGGGGGAGGATTCGGCCCGGATCTTCGAGGCCGCCTATGCGGCCGATCCGACGAATGGCCGCCTCCTGGTGATGCTCTACCGCAGTGAGTTGCTCTTCTCCGACAACGAGCGGCTGGCCGAGTTGGCGGCTCTCATCGTGCGGCTTTACCCGGAGGAGGCCGAACGGGCCGTGCGCCTCGCCCAGCGCGCGCGTCGTCCGGAGGTGAAGGCGATCGAGGATGGCAGCTCGTCCGCCCTGCTCGATTCCGTGACCGAGGAACCCCTTCCGGTTCGTATCCGACGCGCCTTGAAACTGCAGGATGTCGCCGCCTTGGCCGAGATCGCCGAGGCCGAGATCCGGCGGGAGGCGGACAGCGCGACCGCCATCTGGCTTCTCGGTGAGATCGCCCTCATCAAGGGAGACCGCGAGCGCGGCGGGGAACTGATCCTGCGCGCGTGCCAGGCGGCGGATGCCGAGCTGGAGGATCCCTGGAAGACCCTGGGTCGTCTCGCCGAGGAGGAAAAGAGCGAGGAGCGGCTCAGCTATTACGTCTCCGCCCTGATGACCAACGGTCAGGGCCGGATTCGCCGGATGGCCGCCAAGGCACTCGAGCCCACGGGCGACGAGGAATCCATCCTGGCGGCGTGGCGGGCCGTCGCCCATGTGGCCGGCGCGGATCTCGGCCTGGTGCTGGAAGCGGGCGATCGGCTTTTCCGCTATGGCGCCGCCAGCGAGGGGGCTCAGGTCTTGTCACGGGGGCTTCAGGTCGATCCCCGCAACGGACGCGTGCTGATCTTGCTCTATCGCTGCGAACTCACCTTCTCCGACGACGAGCGCCTGATGGCATTGGCGGCCCAGATCTACGAGGTCTCCCCGGCCGAGATCGACCGCACGATCCGTCTCGCCCTGAATGCGCGCAAGGCTGACCTCGGCAAGCGGATGAAGGAGCGGTTCAAGCAGCCCGCTACCAGCAACGCGAGCGTGTGAGCGGAGGCGGCCTCACGCCTCCCGCACACCGGGCTTGTGCCCCGGATCGAAGGTGAAGACGACGCCAGCCTGTTCGAGAACCTGACGCACCGCCTGGACCGTGTCGCGTCGCGGGCGGATGGTCGCGTCCGGATCCTCGATCCGCACGATCGTGGAGACCGATACGCTCGCCCGCCGCGCCAACTCGTCCTTCGACAGGCCGGTCATCCCGCGCGCCGCCCGGACCTGTGCCGACGTCAGATCCCCGACGCTGCGGCCGATATCGGTGGCGGGCCCGCGGGCGTCCGTGCTCGACGAGGCCGCCTGAAAGCGGCTCTGTCCGGGAACGCTCAGGCACACGCCGACCCATTCCTTCACCGAACCGTCCCGGTTCATGATCGGCACGCCACGGGCGTTGAACCAGCGATAGACCCCATCGACGCAGAGGATTCTGTAATCGGTGTTGTAGGCCGTGTCGTGGCTGAGGGCCGTGCGCCAGGCGAAGTTCGTGCGTTCCCTGTCGTCGGAATGCAGGACGTCGATCCAGCCGAGGCCCTGGAACTGCTCGTGGCGCTGCCCGGTGAGCTCTTCCCAGAGCGGCATGTCGATCGACTTCCCATCGGGGCTGACGATCCAGACCACCGCGGCCGTGGCCGAGAGCAGGGCCTTGAAGCGATCGGGCCCCTGTTTGGTGGAATGCTTTGCATCGTAGCGGTCGGTCACGTCCTCGACGACGCCGATCGCCTGGCTCGGGCGGTTGCCGGGGCCGAGCACCACCTCGGCGTGGCTGGCGATCCAGCGCAGCGTCTGGTCCGGCCGGATGATGCGGAACTCGCGCCTGAGCGGCTGGCCCCCGCGCAGCAGGGTCAGCATATCCGTATGCGCGGCACGGTCGTCGGGATGCATCATGGCCTCCACGACGCCGAAGCTCAGGGCGACCGAGGGGGGAAGGCCGAGAACCCGATGGAGGCCGATCGACCCGTAGATGTCGAGCTCTTCGAGGTCCGCCGACCAGAAGCCGACATCCGTGGCGTGTTCCATGAGCTTCAGGAGGCGACGGGAGGGCAACCGGCGCGATGCGCCATCCGACCGTCCGGATGGATCCATCGGCGACCGTGGCGGCATGGTTCTTTCTCCTCGGCCAACGTGCCGCCTGACATGAACGATTTCATGCCAGGATGTTCCGAAACACTATGTCGTTGCGTGTTTTTCTCCTGTCGCACAACCCGTCGTGTGGCGAAGGGAGAATGATTTCGGCGGTTGCATTGCGGGGTCCCGTCGCCACTCCATGGATTGGCGACGTCATGCATCTTCTCCCGCCATCCCGGCTCTCCTTCGGAAGCCTGCCGGGGCCGCACCCATCGCGGGACCGGCGCGAACGCCCCCTTCTGTGCGGGCGAACTCGCATGTCGCGTGCCGCTGACGGGAACCGACGGGGGCTTCGCGGTGGTCTCGCGGTAGACGTGCAGGAGCGATGCAGGGTCGGCTTCGCTTCGCCGCAAGGCTTCGCGCTCAACCGGCCTGAGCCGGTGCGTTGGCGAGGGTGAGAAGGGTCTGGAGCAGGACGTCGGCGCCGGCGGTGCAATCGCCCTGCGTCGCCGATTCCGCCTCGTTGTGGCTGATCCCGTCGCGGCAGGGCACGAAGATCATGGCCGTCGGGGCGAGCGCGGCGATGTTGCAGGCATCGTGGCCGGCGCCCGAGACCATCCGGCGATGGCTGAGGCCCAATCCCCTGGTCGCCGCCTCGACGGCGCCCACCACCCCGGCATCGAAGGGCACCGGCTCCTTGCGCCAGATCCGGGTCAACGCGATCTCGAGGCCGCGCCGGCCGGCGATGGCGCCGAGTTCCTCCCGCAACTCGCTCTCGACCGCGTCGAGGGTCTCGGCTTTCGGGTCGCGCACATCGAGGGTGAAGCGGATGCGGCCGGGGATGACGTTGCGCGACGGCGCGCCGATCACCGCCTCGCCGATCGTCGCCACCGCGGTGGGGCCGTGGGCATGGGCGATCCGCTCGACGGCCAGCGCGATCTCGGCGAGGCCGGTGAGGGCGTCGCGCCGGCGCGGCATCGGCGTCGTGCCGGCATGGCTCTCGAAGCCCGTCACCACGCCGTCGAACCAGGCGATCCCCTGCCCGCCCTCGACCACGCCGATGGTGGTCTCCTCGGCCTCCAGGATCGGCCCCTGCTCGATATGCAGTTCCACGAAAGCGCCGATCCTGCGCTCGCCCACCGGCTCGTCCCCGAGATAGCCGATGGCCTCAAGCGCCTGCTTCACCGCGATGCCGGCGGCATCGCGCCGGGAATGGATGTCCTCCACCGTGAACTCCCCGGCATAGGCGGCAGACGCCATCATGGCAGGCGCGTAGCGCGAGCCTTCCTCGTTGGTCCAGTTGACCAGAAGCAGGGGCGCCTCGGTCTCAATGCCGGCATCGTTGAGGGCGCGCATGACCTCCAGCCCCGCCAGGGTGCCGAGGATGCCGTCGAACTTGCCCCCCGTCGGCTGGGTATCAAGATGCGAGCCGCAGGCGACGGGCAGGCGCATCATGTCGCGCCCGCGCCGCAGGGCGAACTGGGTGCCCAGCGCATCGACGCGCACCTCCAGCCCTGCCGCCTCGCAGGCATCCCGGAACCAGTCCCGGACCTGGCCATCCTCCTGCGACAGGGTCAGCCGGTTGATTCCGCCGGCCGGGGTCCCGCCGAACCGGGCCGTCTCCATGATGGTGGACCACAGGCGCGCGCCGTCGACGCGGAGATTGTGGGTCGTGCTCATATGCGTGTCCGTTGTCTCGGGTTGGTCTTTTGGGAATGGGGTCGGTTCTCCACCCCTCACCCTCATCCTGGGGATGCTACGCCTCCACCATCTCCGCCCGCTGGGCCCGGAAACTCTGCGCCGCCTCGTCGGTCTTCCAGCAGGCGGCGCGATGTCCCGGTCCGGCTTCCACCACCGGCGGGTCGCCCACGCGGCAGCGATCCTCGGCGAGGAAGCAGCGGGGCGCGAAGGGGCAGCCCGGCGGGCGATTGGCGAGGTCGGGCGGGCTTCCCGGAATGGTCTGCAAGCGGGAGCCCTTGGCGAGCGCCCCGTCGGCGCGGCTGCGCAGCAGGCCGATCGTGTAGGGATGATGCGGGTTCAGCACCACCTGCCGGGCGGTGCCCTCCTCCACGATGCGGCCGGCATACATCACCGCGATCCGGTCGGCGACCTCGACGGCGGCACCGAGATCGTGGGTGACGAAGAGGGTGGAGAGCCCGAGCTCCGCCTGGAGATCGCGCAGGAGCAGCAGGATCTGGATCTGCACCGTGGCATCGAGGGCCGTGGTGGGTTCGTCGGCGAGCAGGACCTTCGGGTTGCAGGCGAGCGCGAGGGCGATCATCGCGCGCTGGCGCATGCCCCCCGACATCTCGTGCGGATAGGCGTCGAGGCGCCGCTCCGGGCTCGGGATGCGGACCCGTTCAAATTGCTGCAGCGCGCGGGCGCGCGCCTCGGCCGCGCCGATCCCCTCGTGCTGGCGGATCGCCTCGATGATCTGGCGGCCCACCGTATAGACCGGGTCGAGGGCGAGCAGCGGTTCCTGGAAGATCATCGCCACTTCGCGGCCGCGCAACGCCGTCAGCTCGCGCCTGCCCATCGCCATCACGTCGCGGCCGGAGACGAGGATGCGGCCCTCGATCGCCGATTTGCGCTCGGGGTTGAGGCGCATGATCGCCCGCAGGGTCACACTCTTGCCCGAGCCCGACTCGCCGATGAGGGCGATGGCCTGACCGCGGCCGAGGGTGAGATCGACCCCATCCACGGCACGGACCCTGCCGCCGAAGGTGACCTTTAGCCCCTGGATGGCGACGGCAGGTTCTGTCAGGCTGCGACTCATCGGAAGTCTCCTCGCCCCGTCGAGTGCCGCGACGGGCTCGTGTTCCCCTCCGTGCAGGCTACGATGTTCACACACCTCGCGGGCCGCTCGGGTCCCCTCTTCTGGAAGGAGAGGGACGGGGTGAGGTGTGTGGCCTTTTCGGAGATGGACCACACCTCACCCCAACCCTCTCCTTCCAGGAGAGGGAGACGGTCGCGCCTCATGTCGAACCTTCTTGGATCGAGGGAACGCCTGTCGAGCGCATGTGTGAATCCCCGAGCCTCGCACGAGAGGGAGCCTGCGCCGGGCCCGGAAAAGCGGCTGTGGCGAAGAACCGTGCTCATGCGGCCACCGACAGGGCGGGCGCCGCCGAATGGCCGGAGCCGGGCTGGCGCGCGAGGCAGGCGACGCGGTGGACGGGGTCGACCGGGGCGAGGGGCGGAACACGGCTCCGGCAGATAGCCTCCACGAGGCTGCAGCGCGGGTTGAACCGGCATCCCGGCGGCGGGTCGATGGGGTTGGGCGGGTCTCCGGCCAGCGGCGCCACGCTGGTGCGGTTGTCCGGGTCCATGGACGGCATCGAGGACAGGAGCGCCCTGGTATAGGGATGGGCGGGGTCGGCCAGCACGGTGTCGGCCGGGCCGATCTCCACCACCTGGCCGAGATACATCACCGCCACCCGGTCGCAGATGAAGCGGACGACGTTGAGGTCGTGGCTGATGAACAGGTAGGTGAGGTCGAATTCCTGCTTGAGATCCATCAGCAGGTTAAGCACCTGCGCCTCCACCGACTTGTCGAGGGCCGAGACCGCCTCGTCGAGGACCACGAGGCGCGGCTCCAGCGCCAATGCGCGGGCGATGTTCACGCGCTGGCGCTGGCCGCCGGAGAGTTCGTGCGGGTAGCGGGCGGCGAAACGCGCCGGTTCCAGGCCGACGCGGGCGAGCAGGCTGCGCGCCCGCTCGATGGCCTGGCGCTTGGGCACCCCGTGGACCCGAGGCCCGAAGGCGATGGACCCCTCTATGGTCATGCGCGGGTTCAGCGACGAGTAGCTGTCCTGGAACACCATCTGCGCCTGGGCGCGGAACTCGCGAAGGGGCAGCGCCCGGCTGCCGATGCGCTCGCCGTCGAACAGCATCTCGCCCTGGTCGTGCTGGGTCAGGCCCATGATGAGACGTGCGGTGCTGGACTTGCCGCAGCCGGATTCGCCGACGACCCCCAGGGTCTCGCCCTTCTTGATGTCGAAATCGACGCCGTCCACGGCGCGCACGACGGCCTTCTTTCCGCCGATCCCCTTCTTGACCGGGAAGTGCTTCACCAGCCCCTCCACGGTGAGGAGCGGCTGGCCCGGCCCGCCCCGGTCGCGGGAGGAGAGCGGGCTCGACGCGATGGGCGTGCTCATGACTTCACTTCCATTGCCGAGCGCAGGCCGTCCGAGAACAGGTTGAACGAGATCGAGACGATGAAGATGGCAAGGCCCGGCAGTGCCGCGACCATGGGGTTCACGTAGATCGCGGTACGCAGGGTGTTGAGCATCAGGCCCCATTCCGGCTCCGGCGGCTTCACGCCGAGGCCGAGGAAGGAGAGGCCCGAGGCCAGGATCATCGACACGCTGATGAGGCTGGTGGAGTAGACGAAGATCGGCCCGAGCACGTTGCCGAGCACCTGCGCGCGCAGGATCGTCACGGTGGAGGCGCCGGACAGGCGGGCGGCGTCGACATAGTCGCGCGAGCGGATCTGCGTCGTCACGCTCTCGGCCACGCGGGCGATCTGGGGCGTGAACACGCAGGTCAGCGAGACGATGGAGTTGAACACGCCCGCCCCCAGGGCGCCGGAAAGGGCGATGGCCAGAAGCACCGAGGGGAAGGCGAAGAACACGTCGATCGTGCGCATGAGCACGGTGTTGAGCCAGCCGCCCACGTAGCCGGCGAGGATGCCGATGCTGGAGCCGAGGAGGAAGGCGAGGATCACCGGCGTGACGCCGATGAACAGCGAGAGGCGTCCGCCCAGCATCAGGCGGCTCAGCATGTCGCGTCCGAGCTCGTCCGAGCCGAGGAGGTAGGTGGCGTCGCCCACGGGCTTCAGCCGCCGCACCATCGAGCCGCGATAGGGGTCCATCGGCGTGATCCAGGGGGCCAGCAGGGCGACGGCGACGATGGCGAGGATGAGACACGCCGCTGTCATCGCCACCGGATCGCGCAGGAGCTTGGCCAGCACGTTGCCCCAGAAGCCGCGCGAGGCGACGAAGGCCTCCGGCGTCGAGGTGAGTGGGGGCGCCCCCCCGGCGATGTCGATGGCCGATACGGCCGGACTGGTTCCAAGTGCCATCAGCCCCTCTCGATGCGCGGGTCGAGCGCCGTCTGCACGACGTCGACGATGAGGTTGAGGGCGACGAAGAACATCGCCAGGACGAGGATGGCCCCCTGCAGCAGCGGCAGGTCGCGCTGGAAGATCGCGGCGTTGAGGAGGAAGCCGGTGCCGGGCCAGGCGAACACCGTCTCGATCAGGATCGAGCCGCCCAGCAGGTAGCCGAGCTGCAGCCCCATGATCGCGAGAGCGGTGGGGGCGGCGTTCTTCACCACGTGCTTGAACACGCCGAACTCGGAGAGGCCTTTCGCCCTGAGCGCGCCGACGAAATCCTGCGAGAGGATGTCGCCCACCAGCGCCCGGACGGTGCGGGCGATGACGCCCATCGGGATCACCGACATCGTGATGGCGGGCAGGATGATGTAGCGCAGGTGCTCGAGATCCGGCTTCCAGTTGCCCGACCCGTCGGGTCCGGCGCCGGTGGAGGGCAGCCAGCCGAGCTGCGCCGAGAACACGATCACCAGGACCATGCCGAGCCAGTAATGCGGCACGCTCACGCCGAAGACCGAGATGGCGGAGGCCGCCCGGTCGAGGACGGAATCGCGGAAGTAGCCGGCGACGAAGCCGAACAGGCAGCCGAAAGTGAAGCCGATCAGGGTCGCCACGGAGGCGAGGATCAGGCTGTTGACGACGGCGCGTCCGACTTCGTTCAGCACCGGCCTGCCGGTGGCGATGGACGTGCCGAGATCGCCGTGGAGCACCTTCCACAGCCACAGGACGTACTGGACCGGCATCGGCTTGTCGTAGCCGTAGGCGATCCGCATGGCGTCGATCGTCTCCTGGGTGGCGTCCACCGGCAGGATGGCGCTGAGGGGATCGCCGGGGGCCAGGTGCACCAGCAGGAAGCAGACGATGCTCACCCCGAGTGCCACCGGGGTGACGGTGAGGAGGCGTTGGAGGATGAAGCTCAGCATGGCGCGGTCCCTCGGGGCCCTCCCCCCTCTGCGGGGGAGGGCGGCCCTCGCGTGAGCGAGGGTCGGGAGAGGGGCGCGGCGTATCCGGAGAGGTCGCCCCCCCTCCCGCCTGCTC
>NZ_VMOA01000075.1 GCF_020662345.1 Methylobacterium sp. W2
GCGCTTTAGGCTGGGGCTTGGCCATCGGGTCGGGGTTTCGAACTCATGGGAATGCGTCGATCGGACCGTCTCGTCCAACCCATTCACCTCATCTTGAGGTGAATGGGTTGGACGAGACGGTGACCGGATGTGACGCCCGCAGGGCGGCGCCGGAATCTAGTGAATCGGCGCGTCGTGCTTATGGAACGCCTGGAGGCGGCGGTATACCGGCGTGTCGTAGTTCTGCGGCGTCTCGTCCTCGCCGGTGAGCCAGCGGAACAGGTCGCGGTCGGGCACCTCGATCAGGGCCTCGAAGGTGGTCAGCTCCTCCTCGCTCAGCGTGCCGATCTCGGCATCGGCGAAGCGGCCCATGATCAGGTCCATCTCGCGCATGCCGCGGTGCCAGGCGCGGAAGAGGGTGCGGCGGCGGCGTGGATCGAGGTCGGCGCTGGTACGTGTGGTTCCGGACATGGGGTCAGCCTGTGATGCTGCGATCCTGGGATCCCCGGATCGGTGGAGTGTCGGATCGCGCGAGGTTCAGCACAGACCTTTTCAGCGCAGCCCTCGCGCAAGCGTGACGATTGCGCCCACGATGACGATGGTCCGGAATCCGATAGCCGACAGGACCCATTTGAGAATGTCGTATTTCGATTCCGCGATCTCGGTCTTGAGGTCGGATTTCGTCACCAGCGTCGACAGATCGGTTTCTCGCGTCTCGCGAAGGACGCCGGTCACGGCCTCCGCCTGGTCGTCCGAGAACCCGGCGGCTTTCAGCTTCCGGGCGCTGGCGAGAGTATCGAGGGCGATCGTGGCCATGGTGCGTGCGCTGGAATTCCATGCCGCAATGTCCGCAACGGGACCGGCTTCCCGAATATGGCCGATCCCGACAGAGTTGCAACGCCGCCGGACCATATCGTCACGCGCGGCGGCAGCGGCAAAGAGATCGTTGCCCGGCTCGGTCCCCGCATTCTATGCCGATCTTATGCTCTCTCCTCCCGGCATGACGGATACGCGAGGTCCGGCACTGTCATCCTCCCTTCGGGTGTCTTCCGTCCCGCATCCATACGAGGGATGGTCGCTTCGCCCATGACAGACGAACCCCGCCCGCAACTTCTCCGTCCCAGCATCCTCGACCCGCTCTTCGCAGAGGCCCGGACCCTGCCCGGCGTCGGCCCGAAGATGGCGCCGCTGATCGAGCGGCTGCTCGGCACCCCGGAGCAGCCCGCGCGGATCGTCGACCTTCTGTTCCACCTGCCCCAGGGCGGGGTGGCGCGGACCATGATGGGGTCCATCGCCGAGGCGCCGCCGGGGGAGCCGGTGACGCTGGGCGTCACGGTCACCGGCTATCGCCCGCCCCAGGCCGGGACGGGGCGGCGCCCGTTCCGGGTCCTGGTGGAGGACGGCACCGGGGACATCACCCTCGTCTTCTTCGGCATGCCCCAGGCCCGCGTGGAGAAGATGCTGCCGCTCGGCGCCCACCGCTACATCTCCGGCCGCATCGACCTGTGGGACGGGCACCGGCAGATGGTGCACCCGTCGCGGATCGTGGACGAGGCGGGGCTCGCCGCCCTCCCCGCCGTCGAACTCGTCTACGGCGCCACCGAGGGGCTGACCTCGCGGGCGATCTCGAAACTGGCGCATTCCGCCCTCGATCGCCTGCCGACCCTGCCCGAATGGCAGGACCCGGCCTGGCTCGCGCGGGAGGGGCTGCCGGGCTTCGCCGATGCCCTCAGGGCCGAGCACCGGCCCGAGAGTGCCCCGCCCGCGCCCGCCAGCGATGGCGTTACGCCCCGCACCCCCGCCCGGCGGCGGCTCGCCTATGACGAACTCCTCGCCTCGCAGTTGGCGCTCGCCCTGATGCGCGCCCGCAACCGCCGCGCGCCCGGCCGGGCCAATGCCGGGGACGGGCACCTCAAGGACCGGATCGAAGCCGCCCTGCCCTTCGCGCTCACCGGCGCCCAGGCCCGCGCCGTAGCCGAGATCCGCGCCGACCTCGCCTCCGACCGGCGCATGCTGCGCCTGCTCCAGGGCGATGTCGGCTCGGGCAAGACGGCGGTGGCGCTGCTGGCCATGGCCTCGGCGGTGGAGGTCGGCCGGCAGGCGGCCCTGATGGCGCCCACCGAGATCCTGGCCCGCCAGCACTTCGAGCGCCTGACGGGGCTCGTCGGATCCCTGCGCCTGCGCCTCCTTACCGGGCGCGACAAGGTCTCGGAGCGCCGTGCCACCCTCGCCGACCTCGCCGACGGCCATATCGACATCGTCGTCGGCACCCACGCCCTGTTCCAGGACAGCGTGGTGTTCAAGGATCTCGGCGTCGCCGTGGTGGACGAGCAGCACCGGTTCGGTGTCCACCAGCGTCTCGCGCTCGGCGCCAAGGGGGCGGCGGTGGACATCCTTGTGATGACCGCGACCCCGATCCCGCGCACCCTGGCGCTTACCTGCTTTGGCGACATGGACGTCTCGGTCCTCGACGAGAAGCCGGCAGGGCGCCAGCCCATCGCCACCCGCCTCGTCTCCACCGATCGCCTCGACGAGGTGGTGGCGGGATTGGGCCGGGCGCTCGCCGCCGGGGACAGGGTCTACTGGATCTGCCCGCTGGTGGCGGAATCCGAATATGTCGATCTTGCCGCCGCCGAGGACCGCTTCGCCGACCTGCGGCAGGAATTCGGCGACGCCGTCGGCCTGATCCACGGCAAGATGCCGGGGCCGGACAAGGATGCCGCCATGGAGCGGTTCGCCGCCGGCGAGACGAAGATCCTCGTCTCCACCACGGTGGTGGAGGTGGGCGTCGACGTGCCCGAGGCGACGATCATGGTGATCGAGCATGCCGAGCGCTTCGGCCTCGCCCAGCTGCACCAGCTGCGCGGACGGGTGGGGCGCGGGGCCAAGGCCTCCACCTGCCTGCTGCTCTATCGCGGCCCGCTGGGGCAGGTCTCGCGGGCCCGCCTCGAGATGATGCGCGAGACCGAGGATGGCTTTCGCATCGCCGAGGAGGATCTGCGCCTGCGCGGCGAGGGGGAGGTGCTGGGCACCCGCCAATCGGGGGTGGCCGCCTTCCGGCTTGCCAGCCTCGAGAGCGATGCCGCCCTGCTGGAGGTCGCCCGCGACGATGCGCGGCTCATCGTCGAGCGCGATTCCGGCCTCAGATCCGAGCGCGGACAGGCGCTGCGAGTGCTGCTCTACCTGTTCGAGCGGGACGCGGCGATCCGGCTCCTCGGGGCCGGTTGAGGTGATTCGCCGGCTGAACGAGGCTGAAGGATGTGCGGACAATTGCGACGATCGGCCGGGATCGGGCCTGCGCACTCTGCCTCCGGATGGCCATGGCGTCGCAGCCGGAGTGACGGAATTTCCGTCTCGAATCAGCGGCTTGGGAAGGATCGCATCACTGCCCGGCGGGCGAATGGTGCGGTGCCGCACGGACTTCCTGAACTTGAAATGAACGTATTCTCCCCTTAACTGAACATGAACGAACGGCCCGCCACACTGGGCTGCCACACAGTTTTCAGGAGGATGGATATGTCTGCCGGACTGTTCCAAAACCTGCCGGGTGCCCACGAAATGGGAAGTGCCTATGCGCTTCCGAGCGAGCCCTGGCTGCTTCCGATTTCGGATGGCAAGGAGCCCGCGCTCAAGACGACGGACGATGTCCTCCTCGCGGTCCGTCGATCCGCCCGCCCCTTCCGGATCGCCGCGAACGCCCTGATGGCGCTTCTCCTCGTGGCCGTCACCGCCCAGGTCGCCATCGGCTGGGGTGGCTCCACCGCCCCTCACCACACCACGAGTCACATCGCCGACGCCTCGCCTCCGACGCTTCCCGTCGAGAAGGCGTCGATGACGGTTCACAACTAGGTCCCTTCTCTTCGGCGGTGAGGCGCGGATTTCGCGCTTTGCTGCCGAAGCGTCAGATCGACTTCTCGACGACCTTCCGGGTTTTGACGAGCTGTTCCTGGCGATGGGACGATGCCTCCAGCAGGGGATCGTCCTCGGTCGCCTGGACGGCTCCGGCCTGAGCCGAGCGGATCGAGGCCGCCATGGCCTGCAGCCTGACCTGCGGGTCCTCCGGCTGGATCACCCCCGCCGACATGACGAGCTTGGCCGCGTCGTCGATGCTCATGGGGACTTCGATGATGTCCGCCCTCGGCAGGTAGAAGAAGAACCCCGTGGTGGGGTTGGGTGCGCAGGGCAGGAACACGCCCACATGGTCGTTCTCCTCGCCGAGCGCGGTCTGCACGTCGGGGCCGGCGGGCGCCGAGACGAACACCACCGACCATGTGCCCTTTACCGGGAACTCCACCAGACCGACGGTGCGGAACGACGTGCCGTTGGCCGAGAACAGCGTCTCGAAGATCTGCCGCAGGCCCTTGTAGAGGCCCGAGATCACCGGGGTGCGCGCCAGCAGCACCTCGCCGAACTCGACCACGCTGCGCCCGACGAGGTTGGCGGTGAGGAAGCCGAGCAGCGTCACGGCGATGAAGGCGATGACGAGGCCGATGCCCGGGATCGAGAAGGGCAGGTAATGGTCCGGCAGGTAGCTCGCCGGTACCAGGGGCTTCACCCAGCCGTCGATGAGGCTGATGAACCACCACGTGATGTAGATCGTGATCGCCAGCGGCCCGGCGACGATGATGCCGGTGAGGAAGTAGGTCCGCAGGCGGCTCTTCTTGCTCACCCGGGGCGGCGGTCGTGCTCCGGCGGGGTCTGGTTCCGGCAACGGGGTGAGCGTTTCGCGCACGGTCGGCCTGTCTCGTGGGAGGCCGATCGTCAGCCTGCATGACAAGGGTTAGCGGGTCGGGCGTGTCACCTCAAGCGCGAGGAGGCTCTGCCCCGGATGATCCGAGACGAAGGATCATGGCCTGGTCTCGCCGAGGGCCGCTTCCGCGGCGAGCGCCCTCTCCTTCCACGCATCCCGCTCCGCCAGAGCCTCCTTGAGGGCGAGTTCGGCCCGCTGAGCCCGCACGGCGCTGGCCGAGGCCAGGGCCTGTGCCCGTTCGCGGGCACGGGTCTCACCGGCCATCTGGACCTTGAGGTCGCGCGGCGTTGCCATGGTCGTGTCCGTTCTCGTCGGGGAGGGAAAGCCGCAGGATGCCCCGCCGGCGCCCGCTCCGCCAGAGCCGGGGCCTCGTTCGCAGGTCGGGGTTTCTCAGGTCGTTGAATGCGGATCGTTCGCCAGGACGATCGGTTCGCCGTGCGGGGTCGCGGCGGCGGCGCGCAGGAAGGCGTCGCTGCGGGCCTGGACGCTCACGGAATCGGTGACCCCGCGTTCGGCGAGCAGTGTTTCCAGGGTCGCGAGCCAGCGTCCGTAATCGGCCGCCGCTTCCGGCTCGCCCTCCGGCCGGATCGTGCGCCCGAGGGCGTGCGCCCAGTCCGCCTGCGTGAACAGGCCCCGCTCCTGCAGGGCGACCACGAGGGCGAAGACCTGCGCCTCCCAGGGTTCCGCGAACGGTCCCGGATCGTCGGGCCGGCACATGGCGGTCATCGCGGCGGTCATCGCGGCGTCCCCGGCAGGAGATAGCCCTCGAAGGCGGCTACGGTGACGCGCCCGCCCGGGTCGGCGCTCGCCCCCCACAGTTCGGCGGCCTCGAACCCCACCGTGTAGAGCCATTGCGGCGGGGCATCCCGGCCCTCCGCGCTGGCATCGGGCAGGACGAAGGCGCCGTGGATCCGCTCGATGACGCCACGCCGTCCCCGGACGTAGCGCGGTAGGCGGGTGTGGCCCGTGGGGTGGTCGTTGCGCATCAAGACGGGGTCGCGTACCGCATATAAGGCCGGCGCATCCGGCGGCCGGTCGCTGGGGAATCCCGCCGAAAAGCGGGGCGGAATCTCCTCGGCATGCAGCACCCGTTTGACCGCCCGCGCCGGCTCCCGGCTCGCGCCGCCGGCGATTTCCTCTTGCGTGGCAAGGCCATGGGCGACGATCTGCGCTTCGAGGGCGGCGAGCCAGATCTCGTAATAGCTCGACGACAAGTACTCCGCCGGCGGCAGCGATTCCCGCGCGGCGCGGCTGCCATCCAGGGTCCAGGTACCGGTATAGCCCATCGCCAGGGCCAGGGCGAAGACGCGTCGCTCCCACCCCTCATGAAACACCGGCTCGTTCGCCTCCGGCATGACGGGGCCGAATCCGTGGGCGCCGCCGAGATCCTGCGCCCCGTTCATCGGCCGGACTCCGGGGTGAGCGGCAGCCCGGTGCCGATCATGCAATCGCGCGTGACCAGGGCGGCGAGCTCGGCCTCGGTGAGGGATTCGGTGCCGGCGGGCCGCAGGGGCAGGACCATGAAACGGGTCTCGGCGGTGGAATCCCACACGGTGATGCGGGTCGGCTCGGGAAGGGTCAGGCCGAACTCGGCGAGGACCCCGCGCGGGTCGAGGACGGCGCGGGCGCGGTAGGGCGGCGCCTTGTACCAGACCGGCGGCAGGCCGAGCACGGGCCAGGGATAGCAGGAGCACAGGGTACAGACGACGAGGTTGTGGCTGTCGGGCGTATTCTCGACCACCACCATATGCTCGCCGCCGCGCCCGCCGATGCCGAGTTCCGCGATGGCCGGCGTTGCGTCGGCGAGGAGCCGTTCGCGATAGGCCGGATCGGTCCAGGCGCGGGCGACGACACGGGCGCCGTTATGGGGGCCGATGCGGGTCTCGTACATCTCGACGAGGGCATCGAGGGCGTCCGCCTCGACGTAGCCTTTCTCCAGCAGCAGCGATTCCAGCGCCTTCACCCGCGCCTCGATGGGGCTGAGGCTGCTGCCATGTGCGTGGTCCGGATGGTCGTGGTGATGATCGTGATCGTGCGCCATGGCGTCTCGTCCTGTGCCCGGAACGGTCTTCACGTCGGATGTCCGGCCCGAAGGCGGGCAAGCACGAGGCGCGCCGGGCGATGTGCGAGGGCCAGTCTGCGACCGGAGAGGGACCGTGTCGACACCACTCCGGACATCGTCAGCGCACGGCCTCGATGGCCTCCCTGGCGTCGCGATGATCCTCGGCGGTGGCCTCCGGCTTCTCCTGCCGTGTGAGGGCCTGCGGCGCGGCGCAGAGGCTGACCGTGATCGGGAAATGATCGGAGCCGACATCGGGCAGCCGCTCCATGTGGCCGAGCAGAAAATGCTCGCTGAAGAAGACGTGGTCGAGGGGCCAGCGCATCACCGGCCATTGCGCGTGGAAGGTCGCGAACAGGCCGCGGCCCTGGCGCGGATCGAGCAAGCCGCTGATACTCTGGAACAATTGGGTCGTGCGGGACCAGGCCACGTCGTTGAGGTCGCCGGCGACGATGGTCGGTCCCGGCGCTTCCGCGACCTCGCGGGCGACGATCACGAGCTCGGCGTCGCGGGGCGCACTGCTATGGCCGGGATGCGGGGGGCGCGGGTGCAGGCCGTAGAGCGTCGCCGCCTCGCCGTCCGGCAGCACCACCTGCGTGCGCAGCGACGGCACGTCGTCCTGGAGCAGGAAGCGGATTTCGGGGCCGCGCAGGGGCAGGCGCGAGTAGAACAACAGGCCGTAGGTGTTGTCCTGCGGCTGCTCGACCCGGTTCGGGTAGAGCGCGCGCAACGGAGCCATGGCCTCCTGCCAGCCGGAATCGGTCTCCAGCAGCAGGACGAGATCGGGGGACCGGCGCGTGACGAGATCGAGGGCCGCGCCGTAATTCCTGTTCGTCTGCAGGACGTTGAGCACCACGAGGCTGAGCCGGGCTCCCGGTTCGCAAGCCGTGGCCGCCTTCGCCTGGGTGGCGGCGAGCGGCGTGAAGGGCAGGATGTAGCGCACCTGCGTGACCAGCGCCGCCGCCATGGCGAGGGCGAGGATCAGCGAGGGAAGGTCCCTGGAGACCAGCAGGAGGCCGACGAGGCAGGCCGCCAGCGCCACCGCGATCTGGAGCCGGGGGAAGTCCAGGCTGCGGATGAAGCCGAGATTGGTCTCGATCAGGGGCAGCGCCGTGGCTGCCACCAGCAGACCGGCAATGCCCTGCAGGGCGAGCGTGAGATACGTCAAACCTGGTCTCCGCCGCCGCGCACCCGTCCGGGCGCCGCCCAACCGGGCCGTTCAATGGGCCTGCCGCGTCGTCGCGATCGACCGCCATGCGACCCCCGCTTCGACCGCCACGCGACCCGGTTTCGAGGAGCGCCTGACAATCGTCGGATTCCGGTGGCGGTTCCGGCCTATTCCACCGTGACCGATTTGGCGAGGTTGCGCGGCTGGTCCACGTCTTTGCCCATGAACACAGCCGTATGATAGGCGATGAGCTGGATCGGCACGGCGTAGACGATGGGGGCCACGACCGGGTCGAGGTCGGGCATGGTCACCGTCGCCATGGTGTCGAGGCCGGCCGCCGCCGCGCCCTTGGCGTCGCCGATGAGGATGATGCGGCCGCCGCGGGCGGCCACCTCCTGCATGTTCGACACCGTCTTCTCGAAGATCGCGTCGTGCGGCGCGATCACGATCACCGGCACGCTCTCGTCGATGAGGGCGATGGGACCGTGCTTGAGCTCGCCGGCGGCATAGCCCTCGGCATGGATGTAGCTGATCTCCTTGAGCTTCAGCGCGCCCTCCAGGGCCATCGGGTAGCTGGTGCCGCGGCCGAGATAGAGCACGTCGCGGGCCTTCGAGACCTCGCGGGCCAGAAGTTCGATCTCGCCTTCCAGCTTGGTCGCGTCCGCCATCAGGCCGGGCACGGTGATGAGCGCGTCGACGAGGTCGCGCTCGCGCTCGGCGCTCAGGGTGCCCCGCGCCCGGCCCGCCGCGATGGCGAGGCACAGGAGCACGGTGAGCTGGCAGGAGAAGGCCTTGGTGGAGGCCACGCCGATCTCGGGGCCGGCCAGGGTCGGCACCACGGCCGAGGCTTCGCGGGCGATGGTGGAGGTCGGCACGTTGACGACCGCGAGGGTGTGCTGGCCCTGGTCCTTGGCGTAGCGCAGGGAGGCCAGGGTGTCGGCGGTCTCGCCCGATTGCGAGATGACGAGGGTGAGGCCGGCCTTGTCGAGGGGCGGCTCGCGGTAGCGCGCCTCGGAGGCGACGTCGATCTCCACCGGCAGGCGCGCCAGGCTCTCGAACCAGTATTTCGCCACCAGCCCGGCATAATAGGCGGTGCCGCAGGCGGTGATCGAGAGCCGCGAGAGATCCTTGAAATCGAACGGCAGGGCCTCGGGCAGGGCGACCCGGCCATTGGCGAGATCGACGTAATGGGCCAGCGTGCGGCCGACCACTTCGGGCTGCTCGTGGATTTCCTTGGCCATGAAGTGGCGGTGGTTGCCCTTCTCCACCCGGTAGGCCTGGGCGACGATGCGCTGGCGCTGGCGCGAGACCGGGTTGCCGTCGATGTTGCGGATCGCGGCGCCCTCGCGGGTCAGCACCGCCCAGTCGCCCTCTTCGAGATAGGTGATCTCCTCGGTGAAGGGCGCGAGGGCGAGGGCGTCCGAGCCGAGATAGGTCTCGCCGTCGCCGAAGCCGATGGCCAGGGGCGCACCGTGGCGGGCGCCGATGAGGAGGTCGTCGTGGCCGGCGAAGATGAAGCCCAGCGCGAACGCGCCGCGCAGGCGCGGCAGGGCGGCGGCCACGGCCTCCACCGGGCCGAGACCCTTGTCCATCTCGGCGCTGACGAGCTGGGCCACGACCTCGGTGTCGGTCTCGCTCTCGAACCGCACGCCCTTCGCCTGCAACTCGGCCTTCAGCTCGCGAAAGTTCTCGATGATGCCGTTATGGACCACCGCCAGCCGCGCCGTGGCATGGGGGTGGGCATTGGTCTCGTTAGGGCGGCCATGGGTGGCCCAGCGGGTATGGCCGATGCCGATGGCGCCGGGCAGCGGCTCGTCGCGCAGCTTGAGTTCGAGATTGGAGAGCTTGCCCTCGGCCCGGCGGCGGTCCAGCCGGCCATGGGCCAGGGTGGCGACGCCGGCCGAATCGTAGCCACGGTATTCGAGGCGGCGCAGGGCTTCGACCACCTGTCCCGCCACCGCCTCATGCCCGACGATGCCAACGATTCCGCACATGGACGCTACTTCTCACACGAGTGGCCGGGCCGGAATGGCGGAAGCAGTACGGGCTTCCGACGTCTCCGACCGGGATTTTGGCGGTGGCCCACGCAAGGAGCGGCCCACGCCTTCCAGAACCGCCTTGTATCGGATCGGGACGCCTCGCCGCCAGCTATCCCGTCATTGTGCCGCATGGGCGGCATGGCTTGTCCTCATTCTTATCATCAAGAAAGTATGGCAAGTTCATGATAAGAATAGCTTTTATGATTCTGGCGCGGCGTTCTGAAGGTGCGCCATGGGTCGGACGTATCCTCGCAAAGCGAGGCCGGTCGGCGTCCTATACGGTCAAGGCGCGAGCTCACCCATGTTCGTGAGATGAATCACGCCTTTGCCGGGCAACTCCACACGCAGTTCCAGCTTGCCTCCCGCCGCTTCCACGAACCGACGCAGCGTCGAGAGGTAGAGGTCGGTCTGACGCTCCATCTTGAGAACGGCGGGCTGCGTGATGCCCAGCTCCCGCGCGATGTCTTCCTGGCTGCGGTCAGCGAGCAGACGCAACGCCTTGAGCCCGTCGATCTCGGCCTTCATCTCGTCCGCGCGAGCCTGAATTCGCGCATGACGGTCGGGCGGCATTGCGGCGATCACCTGTTCCATCGTCCGTGCCATTCTATCGCTCCCGCGCTGCCAGATGTTCCTCGAACCGATGGTCCGCCCTGGCGATGAGTCCTTTGTAGAAACGTTTTTGCGCCACCCCAGCCTTGTCACCTGCGATCAGGAGAATGGCTTGGCGCTCCGGATCGAAGGCGAATGCGACCCGCCATACTCCACCCTCGGCCCGGAACCGCAATTCCTTCATATTGGCATGCCGCGACCCCGAAAGCGTGTCGACATGCGGGCGCCCGAGGGCAGGTCCGTACTCCATGAGAAGCAGCGATAAAGCTGCAATCGCGTCTTGGACCGATCCGGACAACGCTTCGTATTCAGGATCGAAGGCATCGTGCAGCACCACGGTCCAAGAATCTGGAACTATAACCCCCAGGTTATGGAAAAGCCAGATTTTGCGCTGAACCGAGTTTCAGTTCAGTGCCTCTTGCAGGCATCGGTCATGGAGCGGAGTTGCCATTAGAGGCCCGAGGATCGCTTGGCGGCCTTGATCGCCTCTAGCCCCGCCCGCATTCCACCGGCCACGCCCTCGATGATGCGCTGGCGGCTGCGGGCGATGGCGAGGGCGTCGCCCGGCACCGAGGCGGTGATGACCGAGCCCGCGCCGACGATGGCGCCGGCCCCGACGCTCACCGGCGCCACCAGGGCGGTGTTCGAGCCGATGAAGGCCCCGGCCCCGATCTCGGTGCGGTGCTTGTTCACCCCGTCGTAATTGCAGGTGATGGTGCCGGCCCCGACATTCGCCCCCGGCCCGATCTCGGCGTCGCCGAGATAGGTGAGGTGGTTGGCCTTGGCGCCCTCGCCGAGGCGCGCGTTCTTCATCTCGACGAAATTGCCGATGCGCGAGCCCGTCTCCAGTACGGCCCCCGGCCGGAGCCGCGCATAGGGGCCGATATGGACGCCCCGTGCCAGGGTCGCGCCTTCGAGATGCGAGAAGGCATGGATCACGCAGTGGTCGCCCACGGTCACTTTGGGGCCGAACACCACATGAGGTTCCACGAGAACGTCCCGGCCCAATACCGTGTCCACGCTCAGAAAAACCGTGTCCGGCGCCACCAGCGTGGCTCCCCCGATCTGCGCCGCGCGGCGCAGGCGCGCCTGGATCGTCGCCTCGGCGACGCTGAGCTGGACCCGGTCGTTGACGCCCTGCGCCTCGGCCTCGTCCACCGGCACCACCGCCACGTCGAGCCCATCCGCGACAGCCAGTCCGACCGCGTCGGGCAGGTAATACTCGCCCGCCGCGTTGGCGTTGCCGATCCGCGTCAGCAGGGCGAGGGCATGGGGGCCGGACAGCGCCATCAGGCCGGCATTGCACAGGGTGACGGCACGCTCCTCCGCACTCGCATCCTTCTCCTCGCGGATGGCGAGGACGCGACCGCCGTCCGTCAGCACCCGTCCGTAGCCGGTGGGATTCTCCGACGTGAAGGCCAGCACCGCCACCGCCGCCCCTTTCGCCAGGGGCGCGCGCAGGCGGGCGAGGGTGGCCCCGGTGACGAGGGGGGTGTCGCCGAACGCGATCACCACGTCGTCGGAGCCCGCTTCCAGGGCCTCGCGGGCGGCCAGCACCGCATGGGCCGTGCCGAGGCGCTCGACCTGCGGATGGACCGAGGCGCCGGGGGCCGCGCGGGCGATCTCGGCGGCGACCGCCTCCTGCCCCGGCTCCACCACCACGGCGATGCGGTTCGCTCCCGCTTCGCTCGCGGCGGCGAGCACGTGGCCGAGCATGGTCCGCCCGGCCACCGCATGCAGCACCTTGGGCAGGTCCGAGCGCATCCGCGTGCCCTTGCCGGCGGCGAGCACGATGGCGGTGAGGCTGCGTCCGCCCGTCCTGGCGGTTTCGCTCGAAATGCTGGTCTGCGCCGTCATCGTCTCTCCGCCGCTGTCGGGCCGGGGGCCGGGTCGCGTCTCGTCGCGTCCGGCTGCGCTACTGCGCGGATTGCCGGGTAGCAAGCCTGCGCCGCCGGCAAGCTGGAGGCGCCGACGGAGGTCCGGTCCGCCCCGTCCCGGTCACTGGCTCTTGAGGATCAGGGTGATCAGCACGGCGGCCACGCACACGAACATGACGACCCCGAGGACCAGGCTCGCCAGGGTGGTGGTGGAGATGTAGGTGCCGGCGACGGTTCCCAGCATGCGCGTGACACCGCCTCCCGCCGGGGAAGCGGCGTCACCGGGATGGCCGCAGCCCGGGCAGGCGAGGGCCTGCGCGGAGACCTGTCGCGTGCAGGCAGGGCATGGGATGAGCGCCATGAGGTGCCTCGTGTGAGGGGAACGACCCGCGGAATCTGTCATAAGCGCGGCCATTCGGCCAGTCTGGGCCCCCCTCGCCTGCCGCGCCCGGCGCCCGCCGGCCGCTCGCCTATCGGAAATGTCGCGGTCCCGTGAACGGTTTCGGTCCTTTCCGGCTTAAGGTTGGGTTCAGGCCGCGCCGTGGTAAAGCCGGGACATGCCGCACCGCACCCCGCGCCTTCCCGCGCCGACATCACAGGTCCAATGACGCCGACGATTCCGGGACTTCGCCGCGCCGTGACAGAGCCTTCCTCCGATGATCCCGTGATGGCGGGACCGCAGGACCGCAGCCGCCGGGAGCTTCTTTTCCAGGCGGGCGCCGCCGCTTTGGCCCTCTCCCTCCCCGCTTCCACCGCCCTGGCC
>NZ_VMOA01000076.1 GCF_020662345.1 Methylobacterium sp. W2
GAGCGCGGCGAGGCCCTGCCCATCGGCAAGGGCCGGATCGTCAAGCGCCCCGAGAATGCGCGGGTGGCGCTGCTCTGTCTCGGCACGCGCCTGTCGGAGGCGCTGAAGGCGGCCGACCTGCTCGAGAACGCCGGGATCGCCGTGAGCGTGGCGGATGCGCGCTTCGCCAAGCCGCTGGACGAGGCGATGATCCTGGATCTGGCGGCGAGCCACGAGGTTCTGGTCACCCTGGAAGAGGGGTCGGTCGGCGGCTTCGGCGCGATGGTGCTGCATCTCCTGTCGGAAAAGGGCGCCCTCGACACGGGCCGGGTGCGGGTGCGGACGCTGACGCTGCCGGACACCTACCAGGACCACAACAGCCCGGAGGCGATGTACGCCGAGGCCGGCCTCGACGCCGACGGCATCGTCAGGACCGTCAAGGCCGCGCTGCCCGAGCAGAAGGCCGGACGCCTGCGTCTCGCCTGAGCTCCGGCCCCCCGGCGTGTGGCCGCGCACGGAAGTCTCCGTGTGTGGCAGCGCTGCGCTTGTTCGCCTCGCCGTTCGATGGGAAAAGGCCGGGCATGACGTGCCGATCCGGCACGTATTCCTAACCGATTCCCAGACCTTACGAGAGACATGACAGAGGCCACTCCTTCCGGCAGGTTCGACGAGAGCCGTTTTGATGCCGGTCCGGTTCTCATTACCGGAGCGAGTGGTTTCCTCGGTGCAGCCCTCGTGGACGTGTTCCGCAAGGCCGGCTTCTCCGTACGGATCATGGTGCGGGCCTCGTCCCCGCGCACCAATCTCGTCTGGAACGATGTCGAGATCGTCGAAGGCGATATGCGCGACCGCGCATCGGTCGCCGCCGCGCTCGCCGGCCAGCGCTACCTCGTCCATGCCGCCGCCGATTACCGGCTCTGGGCACCGGACCCGGAGGAGATCGTCCGCACCAACCGCGACGGTGCCGTCATTCTCATGGAGGAGGCCCTCCGCGCCGGTATCGAGCGGATCGTCTACACGTCGAGCGTCGCCACCATCAAGCCGCATGACGACGGCACGCCCGCCGACGAGACACGGCCTCTCACCCCCGGCACGGCCATCGGCGCCTACAAGCGCAGCAAGGTCGTCTCCGAGCGCGTGGTCGAGGAGATGGCGGCCCGCAACGGCCTGCCCGTGGTCATCGTCAACCCGTCGACGCCCATCGGCCCCCGCGACGTCAAGCCGACCCCGACGGGCCGTATCATCGTGGAAGCGGCCCTCGGCCGGATGCCGGCCTTCGTCGATACCGGCCTCAACCTCGCCCATGTGGACGACGTCGCCTACGGCCATCTTCTCGCCCTGCGCCATGGCCGCACCGGCGAACGCTACATCCTCGGCGGCGAGAACGTTCTCCTGTCGCAGATGCTCGCCGACATCGCCGGCATGGTCGGCCGCAAGCCGCCGACGATCAACCTGCCGCGCGCCGTGGTCTATCCGATCGCGTTCGTCTCCGAGCAGATGGCCCGGATCACCGGCAAGGCTCCGTTCGCCACCATCGACGGCATCAAGATGTCGCGCTACCGCATGTTCTTCACCGATGCCAAGGCGCGGGCCGAGCTCGGCTACACCGCGCGGCCCTATCGCGAGGGCCTGTCGGACGCCCTCGCGTGGTTCCGCCAATCGGGGTACGTGAAGTGAGTGCCCATCTCGACACCGCGACGGATGCGCGATCGGGCAAGGGGCACAAGGACGAGAACTTCCCCGTCGCCTCCCACCTGATCCATCCGAAGAATCGCGGCGCCATCCTGGCGTTCTACGATTTCGTGCGGGCGGGCGACGATGTCGCCGACCATGCCGAGCTGTCGCCCGAGCGCAAGATCGAGCTTCTCGATCGGCTCGCCGACGCCCTGACGGGCAAGGGCCCCTCCGACCCGGAGGCCGAGCCGCTGAAGCGTGAACTCGCCGCGCGCGGCCTGCCGCCGACGCACGCCCTCGAACTCCTCGACGCCTTCCGCCTCGATGCCGTGAAAAGCCGCTACGAGGACTGGGACGACCTCATCGCCTATTGCCGGCTCTCGGCCATGCCGGTGGGCCGCTTCGTTCTCGACGTCCATGGCGAGGACCCGGCCGTGGTCTGGGGGCCGTCCGACGCGATCTGTGCCGCCCTCCAGATCATCAACCATCTCCAGGATTGCGCGAAGGACTATCGCCGCAACGACCGGGTCTACCTGCCCCGCGAGACTCTGGAGCGCCACGGCGTCTCCGTGGAGGCACTCGCCGCCGACAAGGCCTCCCCTGCCCTGCGCGCCGTCATCCGTGAACTCGCGGAGCGGACCATGGTCCTTCTCGACGAGGGCGCCGTGCTGCCCGACCTGATCGACGACCTGCGTCTGAGCCTCGAGATCGCGGCGATCCATCGCCTCGCCGTGGTGCTCTGCCGTGGGCTGATGGAGCGCGATCCGCTCTCCGAGAAGGTGCATCACGGCAAGGCGGGCTTCGCCCTCACAGCTCTGGGCGGGATCGCCGCGACCCTGGCGCGGCGTCCGCTTCGTTCCCGCATTCTCCGCCGCCAGGCCACGCGCGTCGCCAGCCACGGAGTCCGGCCATGAGCGCCACCGCATCACCCGCTCCCACGGCCTCCGAGGCGCAGGACGCCGCCCTGCCGGCCGCCGGCTCCTCGTTCTACACCGCCATGCGGCTCCTGCCGAAGGATCGCCGCGAGGCGATGTACGCGGTCTACGCCTTCTGCCGCTCGGTGGACGACGTCGCCGACGATGGCGGTCCGGCCCCCGTCCGCGCGGCGGAACTCGACCGCTGGCGCGCCGATATCGATGCCCTCTATGCCGGCAATCCGGCTCCGCGCTTGCGCGACCTCGTGGTGCCCATCCAGCGCTACGGCCTCCTGCGGGAGGATTTCCAGGCGGTCATCGACGGCATGGCGATGGATGCGTTCGAGGACATCGTCGCCCCCGACGAGGCGACCCTCGATCTCTATTGCGACCGCGTCGCCAGCGCAGTCGGGCGACTATCCGTGCGCATCTTCGGCCTGCCGGAGGCCGACGGCATCCGGCTCGCCCATCACGAGGGCCGCGCGCTGCAGTTGACCAATATCCTGCGCGACATCGATGAGGATGCCGAGCGCGGCCGCCTTTACCTGCCCCGCGAGAAGCTTGCCGGCATCGGCCTCACCGATCCGACGCCCCAGGCCGCCATCGCCCATCCCCGCATCGGCGAGGTCTGCATCGCCGTGGCGAGGGAGGCGGAAGCCCATTACCGCGACACCTGGACGATCATCGACCGCAACCCGCGCAAGGAGACGAAGGCCCCCCGCCTGATGGCGGCGGCCTACCGGCTCTATCTCGACGCAGTGCTGAAGCGCGGCTGGGCCATGCCCCGCGCCCGCGTGAAACCCTCGAAGCTCGCCCTGCTCGGCGTCGCGCTTCGTCACGGGATCCTGTGATGACGGGACAACAGACCGGAACGGTTCACGTCGTCGGCGCGGGGCTGGCAGGCCTGTCGGCCGCCGTGTCGCTCGCCGAGCAGGGGCGCCGCGTCATCGTGCATGAGGCCGCCAAGCAGGCGGGCGGGCGCTGCCGCTCCTATTTCGATTCGACGCTGGGCCTGACCATCGACAACGGCAACCACCTGCTGCTGTCGGGCAACCGCTCGTCCCTCGATTTCCTGAAACTGGTGGGCGCCCCCGCCGATGCCCTGACCGGGCCGGAGGAGGCCGAGTTCCCCTTCGCCGACCTGAAGACCGGCGAACGCTGGACCCTGCGGCCGAATGCCGGCCGGGTGCCGTGGTGGGTGCTGCAGGCCTCGCGCCGCGTGCCCGGCAGCCGGGCCATGGATTACCTCGCGCCCCTGAGCATCCTCCGGGCCGCCTCGGGAAAGGCGCCGGGGCGCGGCGGCACGATCGGCGAACGCATGGAATGCTCGGGGCCGCTCTATGAGCGCCTCTGGCATCCGGTTCTGCTCGCCGCCCTCAACACCGATCCGCAGGAGAGCGATGTCGGCCTTGCCGCCACGATCCTGCGCGAGACCCTGGGCGCGGGTGGCGCCGCCTGCCGGCCGCTCATCGCCGTCGGCGGCCTCTCGGCCGCCTTCATCGATCCCGCCCTGTCGTATCTGGCCCGGCACGGCGCCCAGATGCGCTTCGGCCGGCGCCTGCGCGGGCTCGGTGCCGATGCGGGCCGTGTCGATACGCTCCTGTTCAGCGACGAATCCATCACGCTCGGCCCCGACGATTCGGTGGTTCTGGCCCTGCCGCCCTGGGTGGCGTCCGATCTGCTGCCGGGCCTGGCTGTTCCGCAATCCTACCGGTCCATCGTCAATGCTCATTTCGCGATCCTTCCTCCACAGGGCTCGCCATTATTGCTCGGCGTGGTGAATGGTCTGACGGAATGGCTGTTCGCCTATCCGGACCGACTGTCGGTGACCATCAGCGGCGCCGATCGCCTGCTCGATGTGCCGCGCGAAGACTTGGCGAAGCAGATCTGGGCCGAGCTCTCGACTTTGACTGGACTTGCACCGGAACTGCCAAGCTGGCAGATCGTCAAGGAGAAACGGGCGACCTTCGCGGCGACGCCCGAAGAGGCCGCACGGCGCGCGAGTGCCGTGACGGCCCACGACAATCTCGTCCTGGCAGGCGACTGGACCGCGACCGGCCTGCCATCGACGATCGAGGGGGCGATCCGTTCGGGAACGACGGCCGCACAGGCGCTTCTCAAGGGAGCGCGTGGACGCGGTGAAGCTATGACGCGCGGCGCGGCGTGAGGGAGGGGCCGCGTCAAGCGGCGCTTGAGGCGAGGACGATGCGAGAGGCATTCAAGAAGGTCGAGACGCTCCAGCGTCCCAAGACCCAGGAGATTTCCCTGGACGACGTCGAGCATGGAGTCATGCGGGCGACGCAGGCCCTGACGAACCTTGTCCACGCGGACGGCCATCTGTGCTTCGAGCTCGAAGCGGATGCGACGATCCCGTCCGAATACATCATGTTCCACCAGTTCCGGGCGACCACCATCCCGCCCGAGCTGATGGCCAAGATCGGAAACTATCTCCGCCGCACGCAGGGCAAACACGGCGGCTGGTCGCTGGTCCACGATGGGCCGTTCGACATGAGCGCCAGCGTGAAAGCCTATTACGCGCTGAAATTCGTCGGCGACTCGATCGAGGCCCCGCATATGCGGCGCGCCCGCGAGGCGATTCTGTCGCGCGGCGGTGCGGCCAATTCCAACGTGTTCACGCGCTTCCTGCTGGCTCTGTTCGGCGAGGTGCCGTGGCGCGCCGTGCCGGTGATGCCCGTCGAGATCATGCATCTGCCGAAGTGGTTTCCCTTCCACCTCGACAAGATCTCCTACTGGGCGCGCTGCGTGATCGTGCCCCTGCTGGTGCTGCAGGCCAAGAAGCCCCTTGCCAAGAACCCCCTCGGCCTCGGCGTCTCCGAATTGTTCGTGACGCCGCCCGACCACGTCCGGTCCTGGCCCGGTAGCCCGCATGCGACCTGGCCCTGGACGCCGATCTTCGGCGCGATCGACCGGCTGCTGCAGGTCACGCAGGATTATTTCCCGAAGAAGCGGCGTCAGCGCGGCATCGACAAAGCCGTGGCCTGGACCAGCGAGCGCCTCAACGGCGAGGACGGCCTCGGCGCCATCTTCCCGGCCATGGTCAACACCGTGCTCATGTATGAGGTGCTCGGCTACCCCGCCGATCACCCTCAGGTGCGGATCGCCTGCGAGGCGGTCGAGAAGCTTGTCGTGGTCAAGGAGCACGAGGCCTACGTCCAGCCCTGCCTCTCGCCGGTCTGGGACACGGCCCTGGCCGGCCATGCCCTGCTGGAAGCCGGTGGGCCCGATGCCGAGCATCAGGCCCGGCGCGGGCTCGACTGGCTGCGTCCGCTCCAGGTGCTCGACATCAAGGGTGACTGGGCGGCCGGACGCCCCAATGTCCGCCCCGGCGGCTGGGCGTTCCAATACGCCAACCCGCACTTCCCCGATCTCGACGACACCGCCGTGGTGGTGATGGCCATGGACCGGGCGACGCGCCAGCATGGTCTCGTCGCCGACGTGCCGGATTACGCGGTCTCCATCGCCCGCGCCCGCGAATGGGTCGAGGGCCTGCAATCGAGCGATGGCGGCTGGGCGGCCTTCGACGCGGACAACAACCACCATTACCTCAACAACATCCCGTTCTCGGATCACGGCGCTCTGCTCGATCCGCCCACCGCCGACGTCACGGCGCGCGTCGTCTCGATGCTCTCGCAACTCGGCGAGACCCGCGAGACCTCGAAGGCTCTCGATCGCGGCGTGAAATATCTCCTCGACGACCAGGAGGAGGACGGCTCCTGGTACGGTCGCTGGGGCATGAACTTCATCTACGGCACGTGGTCGGTGCTGTGTGCCCTCAACGCCGCCGGCGTCGACCCGGCCTCGTCGGAGATCCGCCGGTCGGTGGCCTGGCTCATCCGCATCCAGAACCCGGATGGTGGCTGGGGCGAGGACGCCTCGTCCTACAAGATCGATCCGGCCTTCGAGCCCGGCTATTCCACCGCCTCCCAGACCGCCTGGGCGCTCTTGGCGCTGATGGCGGCCGGCGAGGCCGACGATCCGGCCGTGACGCGGGGCATCAACTACCTGACGCGCACGCAGGGAGCCGACGGGTTCTGGTCTGAGGAGCGCTACACGGCGACCGGGTTCCCGCGGGTCTTCTACCTGCGCTACCACGGCTACCCGAAGTTCTTCCCGCTCTGGGCCATGGCGCGCTACCGCAACCTCAAGCGCAGCAACACGCGGTCGGTCGCCTACGGGATGTAGGCCCTCCTCGACCCTCTCCCCTCTGCGAGAGAGGGTGCCTGCGGAGCAGGCGGGAGAGGGGGCGCCCTATCCGGGAACGTCGCTCCCCTCTCCCGACCCTCGCTGGCGTGAAGGCCAACCTCCCCCGCAGAGGGGGGAGGGATTTTGCGTTCCGGATCATCACATGCTTCCCGTTCTTGCTGTCACCGGCCTGTCCAAGGAGGCCCGGCTCGCCGCTGGTCCCGGCGTCGAGGCCGTGGGAGCGGGCGGATCTCCCCAGCGCTTGCGCGCCCTGCTCGATCTCCGCAGGGAGGGCGGATGTCGTGCCGTGATCAGCTTCGGCATCGCCGGAGGGCTCGATCCGTTGCGGGTTGCCGGTGACGTGGTCATCGCCACGGCCATCGTCACCGAGGCGGGGCGACGCGAGACCGATGCCGCCTTGCGCGATGCGCTTCACTCCGCTCTATCGAGAACCGATCTCACGACGCTCTCCGCCGACCTCGCCGGCGTCGACGCGGCCGTCCTGAGTGTGGCCGCGAAAACCGATCTCCACGCCCGCACCGGCGCGGCGGCGGTGGACATGGAATCCCATGTCGCCGCAGAGTTCGCGGCCCGCCATGGCCTTCCGTTCGCGGCGATCCGCGTGGTCTGCGACCCGGCCGACCGCGCGCTGCCCGCCTTCGTCGCCACGGCGTTGAAGCCGAGCGGCGATCCCGACATCCTCGCCGTTCTCACGGCCCTCGCCCGGCGACCTGCGCATCTGCCGGCACTGATCCGCCTCGCCCGTGATTCGGGGCGAGCCTTCGCCGCACTCTCCCAGTGTCGGGTCATCCTCGGCCCCGGCCTCGGTCTGCCGGACGCCTGACGCTTCCGGACTTCGGCTCGGCGCACAAGAAAAAGCCCCGCGCTGCATAGGCAGCGCGGGGCTTTCGTTTCAGGCACGGATCACGTGCGGCGGGGTCAGGCCGCCGTGCGGTTGCGCGCCTCGCGCTTGGTGTCGACGCCCGAAGCTTTGATCTCCGACAGCTTCTGCGCGACGTTGCGCGAGAACACGAACTCGGCCGGACGCTGGTTCTCGAGGCTGACCTCGGGAGCCATCTCGCCCTCGGTCTTAATGCCGCGGATGGCGTGGATCAGCGGCTTCCAGGGCTTCTTCACGGAATCGACCACCGAGGACGCCTCGTAGCCCGAATGGACCATGCAGTCGGCGCACTTCTCGTAGTTGCCGGTGCCGTAGGAATCCCAGTCGGTCTCCTCCATCAGCTCCTTGAAGGTCGCCGCATAGCCCTCGCCGAGCAGGTAGCAGGGCTTCTGCCAGCCGAACACGGTACGGGTCGGGTTGCCCCAGGGGGTGCAATGGTAGGTCTGGTTGCCGGCCAGGAAGTCGAGGAACAGGCCCGACTGCTGGAAGGTCCAGTTCTGGCGGCCCTTCTCCTTGCCGTGCCGGAACACGCCGCGGAACAGGTCCTTCGTCGCCTTGCGGTTGAGGAAGTGCTGCTGGTCGGGGGCGCGCTCGTAGGCGTAGCCGGGGGAGACGGTGATGCCGTCGATGCCGAGCTTCGTCACGGTGTCGAAGAAGTCGGCGATCTTGTCCGCCGAGGAATTGTTGAAGAAGGTGCAGTTGATGGTGACGCGGAAGCCCATCTCCTTCGCCTTGGCAATGGCCGAGACCGCCTTGTCGTAGACGCCGCGCTGGCACACCGACTGGTCGTGCATCTCCTTGTCGCCATCGAGATGGATCGACCAGGTGAAGTACGGGCTGGGCTTGTAGTCCTTGATCTTCTTCTCGAGCAGCAGCGCGTTCGTGCACACGATCGCGAACTTCTTCTGCGCGATGATCCCGTCGACGATCTGCGGCAGATCCTTGTGCAGAAGCGGCTCGCCACCGGCGATCACCACCATGGGTGCGCCGCACTCACGCACGGATTCCAGGGCGTCGGCCACCGGCAGACGCTTGTTCAGGATCTCGTCCGGATAGTCGATCTTCCCGCAGCCGGCGCAGGCGAGATTGCAGCGAAACAGCGGCTCCATCATCATCACGAGCGGGTAGCGCTTGCGACCGGTGAGGTGCTGCTTGAGAATGTAGCCGCCAATCTTCGCGACGTAACGGAGGGGAATACCCAAGACGCGGCTCCTTGTTTTTGGCCCCGATATGAACCGGTGCATTACCGCGAAAAGCGGCGAAATTCCAGCGCACTAGGCTGGAACAGATCTTGATCCGCCCGCGCGGCCGGCGCACGATGCGTGTTTGAGCGGTCATGGGGCAATACGGCCACAGGGGAAGCGCATGTCGCCGCGCTTCCATGTCTGGCGATATCCCGTCCTTATGCCGAACCGTGGTGCTTTTTCCTATTCGGCCAGCGAATGTCAGAACTGCGCGAGCCAGAACGGCTCGACCCAAAATTGCTCGACCTCGAAGCGACGGATGTCCCGCCCGGTGCCTGGGACGACGTTCCGTCGCGACGTCGAGATGATGCGGTGCGCGGGCGCACATGGCTTCGACTGCAGGACGAGAGGATGGGGCCGCGTTGCATTTCCGCCTGCCGATGAGTACGGACACCCTCGTTCGAGGCTGGCCGTCGTCAATGTCGGCGAGAGCTTGGCCGGGTGCGGTACCAGCCGTCGCCGAGCCATGACATGCCTCGATATGCCGTCGGGACTCGTGGATTGCCTCGACAGGTGGTAACCGACCCTTGGACCAAGACCGGTCCCGCGCCGAGATCGTCGCCTGTCCCTCGCATTCGCGACACCGGCCGGTCTCGTTCGGGCGGGGCCCGCGTCGCTAGTCAGGCAGGATACTTGTGATCGAACGTCTCGTTGCGTTTTCCGTCCAACGCCGCTGGTTGGTCATCGGCCTGGTGGCGCTCCTCACCGTCGGAAGCGCGGCGCTCGCCGCCCATCTCTTCCGGATCAACACCGACGTCGAGCGCCTCATCGACACGGATGTGCCCTGGCGCCAGGACGAGATCAACTACGAGAAGGCCTTCCCGCAACGGACGGGAACCCTTGTCGCCGTCATCGACGGCAAGACGCCCGAGGTCACCGAACAGGCCGCGGCCACGTTCGCCAAGGCGCTTCTCGAGCACCCGAATCAAATTGAGACGGTCTACCGCCCCGATGGCGGCCCGTTCTACGACAAGAACGGCTTCCTGCTGATGCCGCAGGAAGAGCTCACCAAGACCATGGACCAGCTCGTCCAGCAGCAGGGGCTACTCGGTCCGCTTGCCGCCGACCCGTCCCTCCGTGGCCTCATGCGGGTGCTCGGCCTCGGCGCCCGGGGCATCAAGAGCGGCGACGCCAAGCTCGAGGACCTCGACGGTCCGATGACCCGGATCGACGAGGTGCTGCGCAAGGTGCTGGCGGGAGAGCCGGCTCGCCTGTCCTGGCAGCTGCTCCTTTCCAACGGCAAGGCCCAGGGTACGGAACTCCGCAAGTTCATCATGATCCAGCCGAAGCTGGATTACGCGGCGCTCCAGCCCGGCGCCGAGGCCTCCGCCCTGGTCCGGCGCATCGCCACCGACCTGAAGATCAACACCCTCGGCGGCCTCGACGGGGCGGACAACCCGCGCATGCGCCTCACCGGCCCGGTGGCCGTGGCCGACGACGAATTTGCCACTCTCGCCGAGGACGCGTTCCTCAACTACAGCGTCACGGCCGGCGCCATCATCCTGTTCGTCTGGCTGGCCCTGCGTTCGGCCTCCCTCGTCGGCGCAGTCCTGATCACCACCTTCGCCGGCCTTATCGTTACCGCCGCCCTCGGCCTCCTGATGGTGGGCGAGCTGAACCCGATCTCCGTGGCCTTCGCCGCCCTGTTCGTGGGGCTCGGGATCGATTTCGGGATCCAGTTCGCGGTGCGCTACCGGGCCGACCGGTTCGAGCAACCGAACCTGGCGAGCGCCATCCGTGCCGCCGCGCGCGGCGTCGGCTGGTCATTGAGTCTCGCCGCCGTCTCTCTGGTGGCCGGGTTCTTCGCCTTCCTGCCCACGGCGTTCCGCGGCGTGTCCGAGCTCGGCCTCATCGCCGGCGTCGGCATGATCGTCGCCTATCTCTTCTCGCTCACCCTGCTCCCTGCCCTCATCGCGGTGTTCAAGCCGAAGGGCGAGGCGCGGGCGGTGGAGACGACATGGCTTGCCGGCGTCGATCACTGGATCATCGAGAACCGCAAGATCGTGCTCATCATCGTCGGCGTGATCACGGTGGCGGGCATCCCGCTGCTGTTCAAGCTGCCCTTCGATTCCAACCCGATGCACCTGCGCAGCACCAAGGTGGAATCGATCTCCACCTATCTCGACCTGATCAAGGATCCGGAGACGAGCCCCAACCTCATCGATGTGATCGCGCCGAACGTGCAGGCGGTGCCCGAGCTTGCGGCCAAGCTGAAGGCCCTGCCCTCGGTCGCCCGCGTGATCGACATCGACACGTTCGTCCCCCCGGATCAGGATCAGAAGCTCGCGACCATCGCCGAGACGGCCGAACTCCTCGGCCCCATCCTCAATCCGGCGCGGAAGCCGCCGCCGCCCACCGATGCCGACACGGTGAAGGCGCTGAAGGAGGCGGCCACCGCGCTCAAGGGCATTGCTACCGGTGAATCCGGCGGTGCCAAGGCCGCCGGTGCGCTCTCGGGCACGCTCGAGTCCCTCGCCGCGGCCACGCCGCAGCTGCGTCAGGCCGCCAACGTGGCGGTCACCACCGATCTCAACACCCTGCTCAACCGCCTGCGCGGCATGCTGGCCCCCGAGAAGGTCACCCTCGCCAACATCCCGCCGCAGCTGAAGGCCGAGTGGATCGCCGCCGACGGCCGCGCCCGGATCGAGGTGCATCCGAGTGGCGATGCCAACGACAACGTTGTGCTGCGCCGCTTTGCCAAGGAGGTTCAGACCGTGGCCCCGCACGCGACCGGCGCGCCGGTGGCGACGACCTCGTCGAGCTACACCATCCTCGGTGCTTTCGTGCAGGCGGCGCTGACGGCGCTGGTGGCGATCTTCATCATCCTGTCGGTGGCCCTGCGCAAGCCCTGGGACGTGGCGATGACCCTCGGCCCGCTGGTGCTGGCCACCCTATGGACGCTGATGGCGCTGCATGTGGTCGGCATGCCGCTCAACTTCGCCAACATCATCGCCCTGCCGTTAATGCTCGCGGTGGGCGTGGCCTTCCACATCTACTATGTCATCGCCTGGCGGGCCGGCGTCACCGACATGCTGGCCTCCAGCCTGACGCGGGCGATCTTCTTCTCCGCCCTGACCACCGGCACGGCCTTCGGCTCCCTGGTTCTGTCGAGTCATCCCGGCACGGCCAGCATGGGCAAGCTCCTCGCCCTGTCGCTGTTCTTCACCCTCATCGCCGCGTTCTTCGTGGTCCCGGCCTTCCTCGGCCCGCCGCCGAAGAGGCCGGATCCGAAGCGCCCCGAAGGTGAGGATGCCGTGGCAGGGCTGAGGGCAGTGAAGCCCGAGCCCGTGGCGGTGAAGTAGGACGAGGGAC
>NZ_VMOA01000077.1 GCF_020662345.1 Methylobacterium sp. W2
AGATCCCCGCCTCCCGGCACGCTATCGCCAAACTCTTACCCTGGGCCGTCTGCACCTCAATCTGGCGCAGCTTCAGCACCACCTGCTCCGCACCCGTCTTCTGACCTCGCTTCATGTCCAGCTCCTTCAGTCCTGACTGATCCTCTCAATCAGCCCGGTCCAAAGCCAGCCGGTCAGGTCACCCGGGTACGAACATCGCGATGGCCAAGCTAGACGATCTGGTCACTACCGCGCTGGTCGGGCGTTTGCTGACGACGGACCGAGTGCAGGAAATCCTCTCGGGCTTGGTCGCGCGCCGCCAGTCTCGGGTCGGCCCTGCACAGGCGCGGATACAGGCTTTGGCAACCGAAGTGGCCGAAGCCGAGGTACGGCTGAAGCGCCTGTACGCTTCGATCGAGGCAGGCGTCGCCGATCTGACCGATGGAACCCTGAAACAGCGTCTCGACGATCTGCGGGCTGACCGTGATCGGGCGAGAGCGGCTCTGGAGCGGCTTCGTGAGCAGATTCGGGAACCTGTCACGGTGACACCGGAGCAGGTCGACTCCTTTGTGCGTGTGATGCGATCACGGCTACAGGAGGGTGAAGTGCCGTTTCGGAAAGCCTACCTCCGAGCCATCATCGACACTGTCGAAGTTGCAAAGGAAGAGGTGCGGATCATAGGCCGCCGGGATGTTCTGGAAAAGGCCGTAGGGAACGGCCCTAACGCCGCCCCCGGCGTTCGCAGTTCTGTACGTGAATGGCGCACCCGACACGATTCGAACGTGTGACCTTTGCCTTCGGAGGATTGATGTCATGGGTTTCCCCGTGATTGCCCGACTTTCCCCGTCATTGCTAAAACTCTGATATCTATTGTGAATTTCACGAGCCGAGTTATCCAGCGACGATCTGAAATGGCGTGAGTTTTCCGCCGCGTGCTTCCGCAGTGCTTCCGCGGAAGCAGTGAGGATCGTATGGCAAGGATCACAAAGAGGGTCGTCGACGCCGCCGAGCCCCTGGGAAGGGACTACTTCATCTGGTGCGACGAGCTCCCCGGTTTCGGGCTGCGTGTATTCGCTTCCGGGCGCCGCAGCTACCTCGTCCAGTATCGATCGAGCGGACGAAGCAGGCGCGTGACGATCGGCTTGCATGGTGTGCTGACGGCTGACGAAGCTCGCCGGGAAGCGAAGTCGCTCCTTGGTCGCGTGGCCAGAGGGGAGGACCCTGCGGAGGAGAGAAACGCACGACGTAGCGCGATGACCGTGGCCGAGCTCTGCAACGCCTATCTTGCCGCGACAGACAAAGGGCTGATCATGGGCAAGGGCGGAAAGCCCAAAAAGGCGTCCACCCTCTATGTCGACCGCGGCCGTATCGAACGACATATTAGCCCCTTGCTCGGATCACGCCTGGTCAAGGATCTGACCGTGTCCCACGTCCAGCGGTTCGTTAGGGACGTCCAGACGGGAAAGACCGCTGCCGTGGTCAAGACGGGCTTCCGCGGTAAGGCGGTGGTCGAAGGCGGACCAGGCGCAGCCGCTCGTACCGTGGGGCTTCTCGGCGGGATCCTGACCTATGCCGTCAGTGAGGGCATCATCCCGCACAACCCCGCGACGGGCGTGAAGCGGCCGGCGGACCTGAAGCGCACGCGCCGTCTGAACGCCGAAGAGTACGGCGCCCTCGGGCAAACACTGAAGGCCGTCGAGGCAGAGGAGGCCGAGCGCTGGCAGGCTGTGGCGGGCGTTCGGCTCTTGGCGCTCACCGGGTGCCGGCTGGGCGAGATCGTCAAGCTACGGTGGTCAGAGGTGGACGCCGTGGGCTCATGCCTTCGGCTCGAGGATACAAAGGAGGGATCGTCGGTCCGGCCAATAGGCAATGCCGTGACGGCCCTTTTGGCGGCTCTGCCGCACACTCCGGGCTCCCCCTATGTGCTTCCAGCGACGCGCGGGACAGGCCCCTTCGTCAGCCTATCAAATGCCCTTGAACGCATCATGGGTCGTGCCGGCCTCGCGGGCGTCAGCGCCCACACGCTCCGCCACTCCTTCGCCTCTATGGCCGCCGACCTCGGCTACAGCGATTCGGCCATCGGGGCCATGATTGGCCATGCTGGACATGGGATGACCTCACGATACATCCACCACCTAGACACCGTGCTTGTGGGAGCAGCGAATCGAGTGTCTGAGCAAATCATGGCTTCTTTGGTTTTGTGCGGGGAGACGGACCGCCAGACGAATTTTTAAATAAACCTTGCACGACAAAGCCCACAAGACCTATTGCAGCAACCGCAGTGCTACCGACGAGAACAGTCAAGGCTGAGCTATTTAAATTGAAGCCTTTGTATTCCCAGCCCTGAAGGATTATTATAAGCCCGCAAAATAGTGAATACCCAACTAAATAGCGATATACTTTTGTGGCATAATCGCCCTTCAATCTTCTATTGGATTGAAGATCAGCGATTAGCTCTGCAAGATATTCTGCTTGCTTGAAAACAGCATCATCATACTCAAGCTTGTCTTGCGCATCAGGCGTTGTTTTGGCCTCGACGACGCCAACGCCGGATGCAATGACAGCGAGATCACTGATGCTCCGATCTGTCTTTGGCGAGCTTTTTGAAGTGCGCCTCGATGATGTCGTCGGGGATGTGCCGGTTCCTGTTCCGCTCATAGACCTGCGACCATGGAGTGTCGTCTTCGTGCGTCAACGCAGAAAGCTGATATGCTGGATAGGAGCCGTAAATTTCGAAAACAGTAGCAATTAGCTGCCTGTCCTCATCATTGAGCGAGCTCACCGGAAGATTGTCTTTCTTTCCACTGAACCAGTATGAAATTGATTCCTCTAGGCGTCGAACATAAGCAGTCACCGGCCCACGCCCGTACCTCTTTAACTGCTCATATAGCTCAGGATAAACAGGCCCGAAATCCCAAGCCTGCGGCTTATCAATCGTCAGACCTTGATCCATCAATGCCAAGCGCCACCCATGCGCGATATAGACGAGCTTCTGCAGCTGCATCTGTGTCAGCTCACGGCCGCTCTCCTTCGCGAGGCGGATAAACTCGTTGGCAACGTCTAGCGATGTGCCGGGCATGAGAACGATGTATGAACTTTCGGTGGATTTGTCCACAGGCTCTTGACAATCGAAATTGTTTCTCCCGCCGCTTCCTTTGAAGTCCTTCGCTAAAAAATGCCCAGAGCTACATCAAGAAAACAGCACGCCGCCATCTCCGCCAGCTGAAGCAATTCTAACACAGGAATCGGTTGTTAGCTTTTTAGAATTACAGATTTCAAGGTGCGCACCAGGCTGAAGCGAAGAAGCAATCCTAACCAGACTATCAGGAATGAATTTTTCGCCGTCCACCTTTAAGCTTGCGCCTGCACTGGCCATTCGGACTAAGCTATCAGTTGTCTTATCTGAGATCATTTTAATTCAACTTTCCATGATTGCTAAATATTAAGCGAATTATTACCCGTTCATAACTTATCGTTCGCTGAGCATGATTGTGCTATTTCGATTCTGCACGCTCCGCCTTCAGCGCCTCTTCAACCAGCCGGCGGATGGCCTCTGAGCGCGACGGCTTGTCTGGCTGGCTCTCGGCCCATGCGTCCACATCGGCCACCAGCGACAAGGGCATGCGAAGGCCGAACATGGGATCGCGCCCTGTAGCCGGTCGACCTCGCTTTTTTGGTTCAGCCATAATTGACGCAAACATATTTAGGCTATACACAAAAGGCGGACGGAGAGGAAGGTGGAGCTTCCCACTCGCGCCCTGACCAGAAACGTCGAGTGAGGACGAACCATGGCTGATACCCCCCATACCACACCTCCGACCTCCAGCCGCAATGACCGTGAACTGGCCGTTGCCTATCGAGGCTTAGAAGACGCCGTGGCCGGCCTGAAAAACATGGCGATGCTGATGGAGATGGCCGTTGAGGGCACCTTGGAGAATCCTCTCGGTGGCGCCGCAGAGGAGATCGCTCGTCTCGTCCCTTGGACCGCGACGATGCGAGTTCTAGTCCTAAGTGAGGATCAGGCGGACGGCTTGGAGTACGCCCTTGGTCACATCGGCACGCTCATTCGCGACCTCCATCGTACCTATAATGCGGCGTTCGTATCTCGAGCGGCTTGAGGATGCCCAGCTCCATTCTTGCTCGTCGGGCCATTGGCCAATCGAAATGACGCCATCCCACAACTCGATTATCGGGACAAGCAAGGGTACTTGTTGACACCTTCTGTAGGACGTGGTCAAACGGTGGGTGTCAAATTGAACCGCATAGGGCTCGGACATGCCAGACCTCACCCGCAGCCAGTTTTGCGAGCTGATCAAACTGCCGCCGGAAACCGTGAAGACCATGGATCGCCGGTGGCAGCTTCCGTTCTCGATCGATCAAACCACTTGGGGTCGAGGCTACTCCGCCTTCGAAGCATTCCTGATGATCACCGCGCAGGAGTTCAACGAAGGCCATGGCGTGAACCTAAACCGCTCGGCTGAAATCGCAGCCGCCCTTCCTGACGTGCTCGCGCCAAAGTGGTCGCGCATCGTCGAGACTGCTCGTCAGATGATCGACGGCACGGGGCAGACGGCCGGGGATATCATGTGCGGCCGCTACTCGATCGCCGGAGTTCATCCGCCTCGGCCCATAGCCGGGACTGATGCAGAGATCGACGAAGAACTGGCCGCGACGGCGGAGCCTATTATCCGCTCGATCCGGTCGAGCGCATCGCGCAGCCTGAGGCTTTTACTCGATCGGTGCGCCCGCCAAGGGATCGATATCCCAGAAAAGTTCTATTCTGGCCCGTTTATCTACAGACCTCGTCCGAACACGGGCGAACTTATGAAAAGCAGTATGGAAGGCCTCATCGCGGCGGGCGTGCATCTCCAACCTATCGACGACTAACTCAGCTGTCTTCTAGCCGGTCGAGCCGGCATCTGAATCCAAGGATCAGCATTCCATGACCGAAGTTCGCTTGCCCTCGTTTGAGGGAACGCCCCCGGCTTGCCCGGATCCTCGCTTTCGCAAGCCGCGGCTCAATCCGGTCGAGGCATCGGACTACCTCGCTGCGATCCACGGCACGCCAGTGGCGATCGCCACCCTGGCAAAGCTGCGGTGCATCGGCGGCGGCCCGAAGTTCGATCGGTTCGGTCGATCCATCTTTTACGTCCGTAGCAACCTGGACGCATGGGTAAGCGGTCGCTTGAATGGCGCGCGCCGCTCGACCTCGGAGACGGACGAACAATGAGGGGCGGCGCACCTCATCGGAACCAGCAACCAGCCGCTCGGTGCGATCGAACCTTGCCGCCCGAGTTCGATGCGGTGATCGAATCCGACCGCCGATTTTTTGCCCGACGCCGCGATCGATCCTACAGGGTCCGCCACGCCGCGCCGGTCGAGCTGCAGGTTAGCCGCGAGGCGGGGCAGACCTTTGCGCCCTTGGTGGCCGGCGCACGCTGGTTCACCGCCGTGCGGCAGGTCGCGCGCGGCTATCGAGTCCGCGCATTCTACCAGTCCTTCGACGACGCCGAGGTGAACCTCTCGGAAGCAGTATCGCGCCGCCTGTACGCCGAGGCATGCGGGTCGGAGGGGCATCAGCTCGCCGAGGCCATGGAACGTGCGATCTACGAGAAGCGGGGGGCATGAGTGACGGACGGCCGCGACGACCTCACCGCTTTACGTCTTACCCTGCGCGCCAGCGGCTACTTCCCAGTGCCGGTAAGCGGCCCGGACATGAACGTGCCGTCTGCGGGCAAGCGGCCGCTGATGGCGAAATGGCAAACCCGGTGCCTAGACGCCTCGATTGAGGAGGTGGCGCGCTGGCCCCGCGTCGAGCCAGGCAGCACGAATACCGGGCTTCTGACCGGTGCGCTCACCGGCGTGGACATAGATATTCTCAATCCGGTACTGGCAGAACGGATTGAGGACCTGGCGATCTCGTCGCTGGGCCCGACGCCGCTCCGCCGGATCGGCCGCGCTCCGAAAGTGCTGCTCTGCTACCGGCCGGCGCTCGCGATCGACAAGTTGCAGACGCCGGCGCTGCACTTCACTGAGGATCCGCTTGAGAAGCCGACGCGGGTCGAGGTGCTAGGACGCGGTCAGCAGTTCGTTGCGTTTGGCGTACACCCCGAGACGCGCCAGCCCTATGCGTGGCCTGATGGTTCGCCGCTGACCGTTCCGTTCGCCGACGTGCCAGAGGTCGAGCCGGCCAGCCTTCGCCAGTTTCTCGCCGACGCGGAGGAATTGATCAGAGAGGCAGGCGCCGCAACGCGCGCCGACCGCAGGCGTGCCGAGACCAAACGAGAGGCGGAAGGCCGACGCGCCAGTGGGTTTAAGGCAGGCGAGCGGCCAGACCAGAGGACCGTAGCGGATGCGCTGGAGCATATTCCGAACGACCTCGACTATGACGAGTGGGTCCGGATCGGCTTCGCGCTCTACGCTGCGTTGGGCGAAGGCGGCCGTGACCTGTGGGAGGCATGGTCCGCCAGTTCGCCGCGGAACGACCCCGCACTGACGGCTCGAAAGTGGTCCACCTTCGCGCAGGGGCGCACGGTGACGGCCGCAACATTGTTCTGGCATGCCGCCCGGAATGGATGGCGAAATGCCGAGGCCCGTAAGCGCAGCGGGCGGCGTGATGCGCACCAGGCGGCAGCGGGGGCGCCAGGATCGGGCCCATCGGACGATGGCTTGCGTGCGGCAGGGTCGAACCTTGGCGAGGACGGCGCCGATGAGGATGGGGTCATCCTGCCCGTCATCCGCGTATCCGGCGGCAACCTGCCGAGGGCGGTGGCTGCGACGGAACGGGCGATCCTCGCGGCCGACGCCCCGATTTATACCCGAGCGGGCACGCTGGTGCGGCCGGTAGTCGACACGGTGCCGGCTGCCGACGGCCGGACTACGACCACGGTGCGATTCCGGACGATGTGTCCACCGAGCATGACCGACCACGCCGCTCGCGTCGCCCGGTTCCAGCGTTACGACAAGCGCTCGGAGGATTGGGTCGATGTGAACCCACCCATGGACGTGATCGCGGCTCTCCTGGCGCGAGACGGAGAATGGAGCCTGCCGCCGGTCGCGGGCATCATCACGACCCCAACGCTACGTCCCGACGGCTCGATTCTCGACCGACCCGGCTACGATCCGGCCACACGGCTCCTTCTCGTCGAGGATGCCGAACTCCGGATGCCGGAGATCGCCGAGCATCCGACCCGAGACGATGCGCGCCGCGCGCTGGATCTCCTCATCGAGTTGCTGGACGGTTTTCCGTTCGTCGGTCCCCTCGATCGGGCCGTAGCGTTGTCCGGCCTCATGATCGGTGTCTTACGGGGTGCGATGGACGTGGCGCCCCTACACGCCATTCGGGCGCATACGCCCGGCGACGGCAAAAGCTACCTTGTCGACCTGATCTCTCTTGTTGCTACGGGTCGGCGATGCCCGGTGATCACCGCCGGCAAGACGGAGGAAGAGAGCGAGAAGCGCCTCGGTTCGATGCTTCGCGATGCCTCGGCGATTGTGTCGTTGGACAATGTGAACGGCGAACTGGGTGGCGACATGCTCTGCCAGATGACGGAGCGCCCCGTGGTCCGCATCCGCATCCTGGGCAAGACGGAGACCCCGGAACTCGAGTGCCGATCGGCTGTGTTCGCCACGGGCAACAATCTCACGCTGGTCGGCGACATGACCCGGCGCACTATCCTGTGCAGTCTCAATTCCGGCGTCGAACGACCCGAGCTGCGCGAGTTCACCTTCCGGCCAGACGAGCGGATCAGGGCCGACCGCGGCGCCTACGTGGCGGCCGTGCTGACGATCGCGCGGGCCTACATTGCAGCCGGCTCGCCGAAGGTATGCGGGACGATCGGCTCATACGGCCAATGGTCGGATCGCGTGCGCGCGCCGCTAATCTGGCTCGGCGAGTCCGACCCGGTGAAGACGATGGAACAGACGCGGGAGGAGGACCCTGAGCTTGCGGCGATCCGAGAGTTGTTCGGGCACTGGCAGAAGCATCTCGCCTGGACGCCGCGCTTCACGACAAACGCCATCATTCAGGTTGCCTGTGAGCGCGAACACGGCGGCACCTTCGCTGGGCCTGGCGAGTTCCGGGCCCCGGAATTTCGCGATCTGCTTCTGCGTCAGGCCGGCGAGGGCGGGGCAATCAACAGCCGGAAGCTGGGAAAGTGGCTGACCCGTATCAGCGGGCGAGTCGTCAACGGCCAGATGCTCGAGGCGAAGTCCGATGCGAGCAATGGAAATCGGTTTTCGCTGCATCAATGCCATTCCGACGAGGTCGCTAGCGCGGCTTGATCGCTCGACTTTTCCAGACGTTGCACGCAATGGACAACGTTTTCTGTCGATAAGGGGTTTAGGGGTTTATAGGGGTCTCATTCAAGCAACGCGGGGGAACTGTCAGACCCATGCCACTGCTGTTACGTCTCGCTCTTAAGCGCTCCTGACGCGTATCTGACAGTTCATAGGGCGGGGCTGAAACGAACCCCTACAAACCCCTAAACCCCTATTTTCATTACCCGAGATTGCCACTCTTTTCTTGAGAAGGGATAGGCGCCAACACGCGCACAATGCCGCTCAAGCAACAACGCGGAATGATCCGCCAATATTAGCAAATATTGCTCTCGTGCCGTGCCTGCTTGTACATTCGTGCAACTTCAATTCAACAATTGACGGTTTCGCGAGGCACCATGTCTAACCGTACAGCCTACGAGGTCCGCATCGCGGCCCGTATCCCCCGCGAGATGCCGAGCCTCATCAGCGCCGCCGCATCTCGCGTCTTCATCTCTCCCTCCGCCTACGTGCGGCAGGCTCTGGCCGAGAAGCTGAAGCGTGACGGTTTCGGTCTGCCCTCTCAAGACGCCCCGCCTGCCCAGCAGGCCGCCTGATCTGTTTCGCATAGGAGATATCCATCATGGCCAGAGCCAAGCCCCAGCCCAGCAGTGGAACGCCCGAGAACGATCTCGCCGGCCTGATGCGCACCCGCGAGAACTTGCAGGCTCGGCAAGCGGCCCTGGCTGCCGATGTCGAGCAGGCCGTCGCTAATCGGCGCAAGCTGCTGATCGAGGACGGTGACGCCAAGGCTATCGCCGAGGCCGAACTTGCCTGCCGCGAGATCGAAGGGACGAACTACGGCATCACAGATGCCCTCGCGGAGATCGAGCGCCGCATCGGCGATATGCAGACCCAGATCGAGGCCGCTAGGGTCGACGCCGAACGTGAGCGCGTCGCGGCCGGATTGGAACGCAACGCTTTGGAGATCCAGACGGCGGCGGTCTCGCTCACGAAGGCCATCGGCGAGGTCGCCAAGGCGCACGCCATGCTTGCCATCACCATCAACGGGGCTTCCGCCGGTCAGTTCGACCCCCACAACGGCGTCGCCACTCCGCATGAGATCGCCAACTCCCTGACCATTCGCGGCTTCGCAAAGACCATGGCCGGCATCGAGATCAAGGCCGAGACCAAAGCGTGGTCGGTCTACAGCCTGCCCCATCTGGTCGAAGGCGCCGATCCGGTCGAGATCGCAGGCGAGTTCGGCGGTCGCTTGCGCGATCTCGCAGGGCGCATCCGGGCCGGTGACGCGGACTTCGACCTGCCCACGTCCCAAGAGGCGATGCCCGATTTCAGCCCCGACAATCCGGAGACTGAGATCTACGTCATCACCCCGTTCCACTACGTGAACGCTCAGCGTGAGCCCACGCTGGTCTCGACCCATCGCACGCACGTCCCCATCCCAGTCGCCAATCGAGCGATCGAGTTGGGACTCGCGGCGGACAGCCCGACACGCGAATGGCAGAAAGCCCATCAATCGCATGGCAGCGCCAGTGCCACGACCTCTCAGTACACCTGGGGTGATGCCGTCGACATTAACCTCGACCTCTACACCGATCGGCAGGCTGAGATGGCTCGCCGTCGCAGCGCCTGGCTCGCTGAGCGCGACTTGGCCGCATGATCCCTAATCGTCGAGGGAGACTGACCCTCCCTTGATGAGGCGCCCGCGGTGTTGGCCCGGGTCTAATCCGTGCCGCGGGCGCCGCCCCTCCTTCAGACCGTAGGATGATGTTCATGCCCGGCTACAGCCAGGATCAACTCGATCGAGCCCGTCGGCCCTTTCAAGGTGAGCAGGACCGCAATGATGCCGTTGGCGTCCTAGGCCACCTGTTGACCGAACAGCGGGAGGGGCACAGCGACGACCGCGCGACCGCCATTCAGGCGATCACTTCGGCCGTCCAGGACTTCGACACCCGGACAGCCCTCGGGGCACCCGCATCAAGCTTCGTCGGACCAAGCGGACTGCCGGCGGTGGCGAGTGCTGTTCACCCCTCGCCCCCCAGCCC
>NZ_VMOA01000078.1 GCF_020662345.1 Methylobacterium sp. W2
CCCTCCCCCTTCGGCATCCCGACCCATCCCTACTGGACCGAGATGATGAACACGTTCATGGCGGCGGGCGGCTCGATGCTGTCCGCGCCGAAGGACGTCACGTCCTCCCGCGCCACGCCGGCCCAGAGGAGCCTGCCGCCAGCACGCTACTTTCCCGAGCCCAATCCATCCGCGAGTTCGAGGCCTGCCTCGGGCTCCAAGCCCGCTTCAGGCACCAGGCCCAATCCCGCAGAAGCGGCACAGGTCTCACCGCTGAACCCGTTCGACCTGTTGCAGCAGATGTTCCAGTCCGGGCTGGAGGCTCAGCAGGAGAATGCCAAGACGATGCAGAGCCTGTTCGACAGCCTGTGGCGCGACGGGATGACATCCATGGACCCGTCGAAGGGGAAGCCCACGGCAAAGCCCGCCCCGACGCGGCGCTGAGGGACGCGCTGGTCCTCAGCTGCTCCGGGCGACGGCGTCACCAATGTACTGGTACATCGCCCCGACCCGGTCGGCATAGAGATGCAAGGCCGTGACGATCGCCAGAAAGATCAGACCGGTGATCAGCGTGTATTCGATGGCGGTCGTTCCGCGCGTGTCCCGGCCGAACCGGGCGGCGATCTGCGAGAGACGGGATCGATGCCCAGCCTGGTCCCGCACGGTCGTATCGGTTGTCTCGACATGCGTCATGGAAACAGGGCGATCCTCGACGAAGCCGGCGCAGGTACTCCTGCACCGGAAATCGTTGCCGACCGTTTAAACGCGTCACACAAAACGCCCGGTTTGCCGTCCTGCCTATAGCGAGGACCGCTGCTGACGGACGATCAGTCCCGTCCGGCTTCCTTGCGCAGGGCGTCGATGCGCTTCGAGGCCTCGGCCTTGTCGAGATCGGGCTCGAAGGAGTCCGGCGACTTCGCCTCCTCCGACAGGGTCTTGAGGTAGGAGGCCTGCGCGCCGGTCATTGGCTCGTCACCCGTGGTCCACTCGCTCGGATCCTTGATCCGGTTCGACGCGTCGCCACCGGCCGTCTTCGGGTTCTCGTTCTCGTCCGTCGCCTGCTTCTTCGTCATCGCGCTACCTCGTTCATGAATTGTTCTCCTCATAACGGGGGACTCGCCGATGAGTTCCGCTTCCTTCGCCCCTCCTCCGGGAGGTGGGTCCGAGGCGTGCGGACTCGGACCGGCTGCCGCATCGCGGACTCGCGCAAATGTGAGGCGGCCTGTCCCAGGGCGTCCGGAGCAGTCGCGCCCGCTTGAGAAGCGACGGCACCTTGATTTTCGGGACATGCGCCAAATTTCGCTCACGGTGTCGGATCGCGCGAGGGTTGCCGTCTCCCGAGGTGTCGCACGCCTCGCGCTAACCGCCGGCGACAGACCGGCGGCCCGATCCATTCGGGGATACCGACTCTATGCCAAGGGACATGTTGATGAACGAGACCACGATCGACAAAACGAATACCGAATCCTTCCCGATGGAGGGGCGATGCCCGTTCGGAGGTGACCGCATCGGCGGAGCCCTCGGCAGCCGCCCGGCCCTGGAGAACTGGTACCCGCACCGCTTGAGGGTCGAACTCCTGCACCAGAACGGCGTCGCCGCCGATCCGCTCGGGCCGGATTTCGACTACGCCAAAGCCTTCGAGACCATCGACCTCGACGTGCTCAAGGGCGACATCAAGCAGTTCCTCACCTCGTCGGTGGCGTGGTGGCCGTCCGATTACGACAATTACGGCCCGCAGATGATCCGCATGGCCTGGCATTCCGCCGGGACCTACCGCATCGCGGACGGGCGCGGCGGCGCCGGCACCGGGATGCAGCGTTTCGCGCCGATCTCGAGCTGGTGGGACAACGGCAACACCGACAAGTCGCGCCGCCTCCTGCAGCCGATCAAGCACAAATACGGCAATGCCCTCTCCTGGGCCGACCTGATGGTGCTCACCGGCAATTGCGCCCTGGAGATCATGGGCCTGCCGACCTACGGATTCGCCGGCGGGCGCCTCGACGCCTGGGAGGCGGACAACGCCACCTACTGGGGTCCTGAGGTCGTCGAAATGGGCTCGGTGTCGAGCTTCGACGACATGGTCAACCGCGACAAGCGCTGGCGCGGTAAGAATGGCGAGGCCGATTACGACCTCGAGAACCCCCTCGCCGCCTCCCACCAGGCGCTGATCTACGTGAACCCCGAGGGGCCTTACGCGAACGGCGACCCGCAGGGATCGGCCAACGACATCCGCGTGACGTTCACCCGCATGGCCATGAACAACGAGGAGACCGTGGCGCTGATCGCCGGCGGCCACGCCTTCGGCAAGAGCCACGGCATGACCCCCGCCAAGGAGATCGGGCCGCCGCCGGAAATGGCGCCGATGGAGGCGATGGGGCTCGGCTGGCACAACCCGAAGGGCACCGGCGCGGGCAAGGATACGATGACCAACGGCATCGAGGGCAGCTGGACCCCCGACCCGACGCGATGGGACAATGCCTACCTGGAGAACCTGTTCAAGTTCGAGTGGGAGCAGACCAAAAGCCCTGCCGGTGCCCTGCAATGGACCCCGACGGATCCGAACGCGCCGAAAACCCCCGACGCCCATGTCGCGGGCCAGATGCATCCCCTCATGATGATGACGTCCGACATCGCCCTGAAGGTCGATCCGGAGTACCGCAAGGTCTGCGAGAAGTTCCTCAACGATTTCGACGCCTTCACGCAGGCCTTCTCCAAGGCGTGGTACAAGCTCACCCACCGCGACATGGGCCCCAAGCACCGCTACCTCGGCCCGGAGGTGAGAATCGAGGACGGATTGCTATGGCAGGATCCGATCCCCGACGCCGCCTACGCCCCCGTGGGCGAGGCCGAAATCGCCACCCTCAAGCAGGCGATCCTGGCCACGGGCCTCTCGGTCTCCGATCTGGCCTTCACGGCCTTCTCGGCGGCCTCGACCTACCGCGACAGCGACAAGCGTGGCGGCGCCAACGGCGGCCGGCTCGCCCTCGCCCCGCAGAAGGACTGGGCCGTCAACCGACGGGCCGCGCCCGTGGTCGAAGCACTCCGCGGGGTCATGGCCGAGTTCAACGGTGGCCGCACGGACGGCAAGCAGGTCTCGCTGGCCGACCTCATCGTGCTCGCCGGCTGTACCGCCGTGGAGAAGGCGGCCGGGGACGCCGGCGTCGAGACGCATGTGCCGTTCACCCCCGGCCGGGTCGACACCACGCAGGAGCTGACCGACATCGAGATGTTCCAGTGGCTGAAACCCGTCGTCGACGGCTTCCGCAACTATGTCGATGACGGGTTCGGGGCGATGGCGCAGAGCCTGTCGCCGGAGGAACTCTTCCTCGACATGGCCAACCTGCTGATGCTGACCGCACCGGAATGGGTGGTGCTGACCGGCGGCCTGCGGGCTCTCAACGCCAATCACGACGGCTCGAGCCGGGGCATCTTCACCGACCGGGCGGGCGTGCTGACGACGGACTTCTTCCGGAATCTGACCGACACGAACCTGGTCTGGGAGAAGACCGACGCGGCCGGAACGTCCTTCGCCCTCAAGGACCGCGAAACCGGACAGACGAAGTTCGAGGCCACGCGCAACGATCTCGTCTTCGGATCGAACGCGCAGCTGCGCAACATCGCCGACGCCTATGCCGGCAGCGACGGCCAGGGCCGGTTCGTGGCGGATTTCGTGCGGGTCTGGGACAAGGTGATGATGCTCGACCGCTACGACGTGAAGGGCCACCGGCGTCACGGCCCCATGGCGGCCTGAAACAGGTCCCCCGATCGACGGTTGCCGTCTTAGCCCGCCCCCCGTCCCACCATCCGGTGGGACGGGGGTTGTCATGAGAGGGGGGCGGCGCTGAAACGCCGTGTTCTCTTATCGGTTCGATCGAGAAGGAAACGTCCGCGGCTCGCGTGTCGACCGAACCCCGCCATCACGTCCGTTCGCGTGAGGGATGGCCATGCCTCGTCACCGGAGACGGGTGCGATACGGGGCCCAAGCGAGCGGGGACAGTGCGTCTTGCCCCTCACTTTCGCAGGCCTCACGAGGTGACCGCTGGGCCATCCCCGCCGCGGGCGCCGCCCGGCAGGGTGCGGGCCTGCGCGGCGGGCCGTCAGGTCCAAGCCGGCTCGCGTTGGCTCGCCAACGCTTCACCTCGCTGACGTCTTCAGGGTGTCGCGGGTTTCAGGACGCAGTATCGGCATCCGCTCTCGCGAAACCCGCTCAGGCCGCCACCGCCTTCGGCTGAACCTCGGCGGTGTAATCGTCCATGAGCGTCTTCGTCATGGTGGCCGGGGTGAAGCGGTAGGGGCCAATCTCGGAGACCGGTGTGACTTCCGCGGCGGAGCCGGTGATGAAGCACTCCGAAAAGCCCTCCATCTCCTCGGGCTTGATCCGCCGCTCGACCACCTCGAAGCCGCGCCGACGGGCGAGGTCGATGACGGTCTGGCGGGTGATGCCGTTGAGGAAGCGGTCGGCGAGGGGCGTGTGGACGACGCCGTCCTGAATGAAGAAGATGTTCGCACCGGTGCATTCGGCGACGTAATCCTCCCAATCGAGCATCAGCGCGTCGGCATAGCCCTTGTTCTCGGCCCGGTGCTTCGAGATCGTGCAGATCATGTAGAGGCCGGCCGCCTTCGAGGCGGAGGGGATCGTGCGCGGATCGGGCCGGCGGTAATCGGCCAGATCGAGGCGGATGCCCTTCATCTTGGTCTCGGGATCGAAGTAGCTCGGCCATTCCCAGGCGGCGATGGCGAGGTGGATGGTGTTGTTCTGCGCCGAGACACCCATCATCTCCGAACCGCGCCAGGCCACGGGACGCAGGTAGGCGTCGGTGAGACCGCTGGTCTTGAGCACGAGTTCCTTGGCCGCCTCGATCTCGGCGACGCCGTAGGGGATCGTGAAATCCAGGTACTGCGCCGAGCGGAGCAGGCGCTCGGCATGCTCGTGGCTCTTGAAGATCTGTCCGCCATAGGCACGCTCGCCCTCGAACACCGCCGAGCCGTAATGCAGGCCGTGGCTGAGCACGTGAATCTTGGCCTCGCGCCACGGCACCAGCACGCCATCGAACCAGATGGTGCCCTCGCGTTCGTCGAACGGGATCACGGACATGACGAATTCCTTGAATCCGCGGGCGGGCATCGGCGCGCCTGCGGGGTCGGTCGATCGGGTTGGCGCGATGGCCGGGCAATGCCCCGCGCAGTATCCGCGAGGCCGGAGGTCCGCAAGACGGCCGTTCGCGGCGAGCCGACCTCGGGAAGGCTTGACGGGTATCAACGCCCCTGAGATATGTCAACATCACTGACGTATATCGAGGGCATCGCCGGACGTGACGCGCCAATCCACCCTGGCAACGGGCCCGGCCCCCATTTCCCTGTCCGAGGAGGATGACGGGCCGGCGGATTCAGCTCTCGCTCCGGAGGGCGTGACGAACGACCTCGTCGAACTGCTGTTCTTCGCCTATCGCGATTTCGTCGGCGACCCGGACCGGATGCTGGCGGAATACGGCTTCGGACGGGCGCATCACCGGGTGCTCCATTTCGTCTATCACTACCCCGGCCTGACCATCGCCGAACTCCTCGACATCCTGCGGATCACGAAGCAGAGTCTGAACCGGGTTCTCAAGGATTTGATCGAACAGGGCCACATCGTGCAGAAGACCGGCCGGAGCGACCGCCGCCAGCGGCTGCTCTATTGTTCGGAGACGGGCGCGACGCTCACGGCGGAGCTGACGCGGGTCCAGGTGCGGCGGGTGGCCCGTGCCATCGCCGATCCGGTGGCGGACGAACCGAAGGGCGCCCGGGACACGAACGACTTTGCCGCGGCACAGGGATTTCTCATGGCGATGATCGAACCCGAGGAGCGCGCGGCGGTCCGCAGCCTGATGGCGCGCCGCGCCCGGAGCCGTCGCTGACATGGCGTCCCCGGAGCCGAGAATCCGCGCCGAGCTTCCCGACCACGCCCCCCATATCCTCGTGGTGGACGACGACCGTCGGGTGCGCGAGCTGTTGTCGCGCTATCTCTACGAGCAGGGGTTCCGGGTCACGTCGGCCGGCAATGTCGAGGAGGCCCGTCAGCGGGCGCAGAGCTTCGTCTTCGACGCCCTCGTCCTCGACGTGATGATGCCGGGGGAGAACGGGTTCGATTACGCCCGGCAGGTGCGCGAGACCTCGCGGGTGCCGATCCTGATGCTCACCGCCCGCTCCAACCCCAACGACCGGGTGATGGGGCTCGAGATCGGGGCCGACGATTACCTGCCCAAGCCCTTCGAGCCGCGCGAGCTGATCCTGCGCCTCAACAACATCATCAAGCGCCGGCCGGACGGCGTGGCGCCCTCCGACCGCACCATCGCCACGGTGACGTTCGGGCCGTTCTCCTACCGCATCGACCGGGGCGAGCTGCGCCGCGACGAGGAGACCATCCGCATCACCGACCGCGAGCGCGAGATCCTGACGATCCTGGCCGAAGCCAAGGGCGGCAATGTCGACCGCGACGTGCTGGCCGGGAATGGCGGGCTCGCCGCGGAGCGCACCATCGACGTGCAGATCAACCGCCTGCGCCGCAAGACCGAGGTCGATCCGGGCAATCCCCTCTTCCTCCAGACGGTCCGCGGCATCGGCTACCGCCTCGCGATCGATTAGACGGGACCCGCCATGGCCCTCGCCGGCCTGAACCTGTCGCGGATCAGAACCAGAACCGCCGCCGCCTGGCGCGCGAGGCCGCATCCGCGCCGGATCTGGAAGAGGGTGGCCCGCGCCATCGGCAACGCCCTGCCGAAGGGGCTCTACGCCCGTTCGCTCATCATCATCATCGCCCCGGTGGTGCTGCTGCAATCGGTGATCGCCTACACCTTCATGGAGCGGCACTGGCAGCTCGTGACCCGCCGCCTCTCGGCCGCCGTCACCGCCGACGTGGCGGCCATGATCGACGTCTACGAGAGCTACCCCCAGGACAAGGACGCCGACACCCTCACCCGCATCGCCGGCACGCGGCTGAACCTCGACCTCGACATCCTGAAGGGGGCCAAGCTCCCCCTGCCGGGGCCGCGCCCGTTCTTCTCGATCCTCGACGAGACCCTCTCGGAGGAACTCGCCAAGCAGGTCGGCCGGCCGTTCTGGATCGACACGGTGGGCCGGTCCAGCCTCATCGAGATCCGCGTCGAGATCCCGGACGGGGTGATGCGGGTGACCGCGCGGCGGAGCATGGCCTACGCCTCGAACTCGCACATCTTTCTGCTCTGGATGAGCGGTTCGTCCCTGGTCCTCCTCGGCGTGGCGATCCTGTTCCTGCGCAACCAGATCAAGCCGATCCTTCGCCTCGCCGCCGTGGCGGAGAGCTTCGGCAAGGGCCGCGAGATCGAGTTCCGGCCGCGCGGCGCCCGCGAGGTACGCCAGGCCGGCCATGCCTTCATCGAGATGAAGCGGCGCATCGAGCGTGCGATGGAACAGCGCACGACCATGCTCAACGGCGTCAGCCACGACCTGCGCACCATCATCACCCGGTTCAAGCTGTCCCTGGCCCTGGTGGAGCAGACCAGCGAGGTGGAAGACCTCCAGCGCGACGTCGACGAGATGAGCCGGATGCTGGAGGCCTACCTCGCCTTCGCGCGCGGCGATTCCGGCGAGGCCGCCGTGCCCACCGACATGCGGTCGATGCTGGAGGACCTGCGCACCGACGTGGAGCGCCTCGGCGCCCACGTGGCCGAGGTGGAGTTCGACGGCCGCGCCATGGTGACGCTGCGGCCGGACGCGTTCCGGCGCTGCCTGTTCAACCTCGCCGCCAACGCGGCCCGCTACGGCGAGACCGTGGCGATCCGCGGCCGGACGGAGGCGCGCTCCTTCCTCGTCTCCATCGACGACGACGGTCCCGGCATCGCCGTCGAGAGCCGCGAGGAGGTGTTCAAGCCCTTCGTCCGCCTCGACGATGCGCGCCAGGATGCCGGCGGATCGGGTCTCGGCCTCGCCATCGCCCGCGACATCGCCCGCGCCCATGGCGGCGACGTCGCCCTTCACGACAGTCCGCTGGGGGGATTGCGCGCCACCGTGCGCATCCCGGCGTGACGGCCGGATCCTCGTGAATTTTGTTGCGTCCGGGGTGTCCCCTCCCGCGCGCAGCAATGCTATGACCGGTGCCGCTTTACAGAGAGAAGGGCCGAACCCCGGTCCCGACAACGCGAGTACGCCATGAACCCGCTGGGCCCCGTCCTGATCGTCCTGCTCATCCCGATCGCCGCCATCGGCCTCCTGCTCTACACCGATACGGGCATCGAGCCGACGCTGTTCACCGCCACCGTGAAGACGTTCGTCGCCCTGTTCGCCATCGCCGGGATCCTGTCCTACGGCGCGAGCCGGCTCGCCGCCCGCTCGGAAGGCTGAAAAACCGCGTCTCCGACCGGCCCCGTGGCGGGGCCGGTTTTCCGGTGAAGCCACGGTGATGACGGGATCGAGGACGACATGAAGGCCGCCCTCGCTCCTATTCCCGTGCCCGCCCGGCAGAACTACGATATTCGCAGATCTCGCAGGCCGCTCGGGTCCCCTCTCCTGGAAGGAGAGGGACAGGGCGAGGTGTGCGACCTTTTCGGTGAGTCCACGCACCTCACCCCAACCCTCTCCTTCCAGGAGAGGGAGCCCGTCGCGCCTTATGTCGAACTCGCTCGGATCGAGCGAACGGCCGTCGAGCCGATGGGCGAAACCATGAGCTGGCGGAGAACGGTTCGAGTCCTCGCTCTCTGCCTAACGGCAGGCGTCGCTGCGCTCTCCTCACCGGCCCTGGCCGCCGAGGAAAAGTCGGCCCCTCCGACTCCGACGATGCCCGAGCCCCCGGCCCGGCCCGCCGAGCTGAAG
>NZ_VMOA01000079.1 GCF_020662345.1 Methylobacterium sp. W2
CCCGAAGGGTCACGACGAGGTCGTCCTGACCCAGACCCTGGCCCGCACCGCGATGGCCTACGAGCCCGCTCCCGCCCCGGTCCAGGCTCCGGCCCCCGTGCAGCAGGTCGCCGGCCCGTTCGTGCCGCCGCGTCCGGCCGTGGCGGTGGCCCGCGCCCCGCGCATGCCGCAGATCCAGGACCTGCCGATGCCCGGCCAGGCCCAGCTCCGCGCCCAGCGCGGTGAGGAGCCGGCCGAGCCGGCCGGGGATTCCAAGCGGATGACCCTGCTGCGCCGCCTCGCCACCGTCGGCTTCGGCGGACGCCGCGAGGAGGCCGAGGCCGCCCCGCTGCCGCCCATGCGCGCTCCCGCCCCGCAGCAGCCGGCACCCCAGCCGGAATACGCCAAGCGGGCCCCCGTGGCGGCTCCCCCGGCCTATCGTCCGGCTCAGGGCAACCTCGATGCACAGGGACGTGTGGCGCCCCAGCCCCGTCTGATGGATGACGACCAGCTCGAAATCCCGGCCTTCCTGCGTCGCCAGGCGAACTGAAACGCCACGCTAAGCGGCCGTAGCGGTTTTTATGCAACAAGCTCGGGGTCTCAGGACCCCGGGCTTAACCTCGTTTTAAGTCCTTGTCCGGAAACGGTTATCCAGAACGTCTCCGGAAAGCGTGTCTGTAACAGAGCGTAAGAAAGCGTGATTTGGCGAACGCTTCGGCCGCCGCGTATACGATTTTTGGAACGAAAAAGGCGCGGCGGTTTCGCCGTCAGCGCTCGCAGGGGCTTCAAGCAGCGGACGGGTCAAAGAGGCGGCGCAATCCCGTAATCCAGGGAGAGCGAGCCTGATCACGGCCGAGGGCTAGGGAATGCGGACGAACCAACAGATCACTCTCAAGGGCCCGGCCACGCTGCGTGGCATCGGTGTCCATTCCGGGAAGCCGGTGGAGATCACTCTCCACCCCGCTGCCGCCAATCACGGTATCTGCTTCCTCCGTACCGGAATGCCCACGGGCCACGATCGGCTCATCAAGGCCCACCACGCCTGCGTCTCCGCCACGGAATTGTGCACCGTCATCGGTGACGTGGAGAGCGGCGCGGTCGCCACCATCGAGCACCTGATGTCCGCCCTCTTCGGGCTCGGCATCGACAACGTCCTCGTCGAGATCGACGGGCCGGAAATGCCGATCCTGGACGGCAGCGCCCGTCTCTACGTCGAAGCCATCGACGCCGTCGGCATCACCACCTGCGGGGCTCCCCGCCGCTGGATCAAGGTGCTCCGCACCGTCCGCATCGAGGTCGGACGCGCCTTCGCCGAGCTCCGCCCCATCGACCGCGGCTTCCGCCTCGACGTCGAGATCGATTTCGACAACCCGGTGATCGGCCGCAGCCGCAAGGCGATGGACCTGAACCCCGCCTCCTACCGCCGCGAAATCGCCGGCGCCCGCACCTTCGGCATGATGAAGGACGTGGAGCGCTACTGGAAAGCCGGCTTCGCCCTCGGCGCCTCCCTCGAGAACACCGTGGCCGTCGGCGACAACGCCGTCGTCAACCCCGAGGGCCTGCGCTACGCCGACGAGTTCGTGCGGCACAAGTATCTCGATGCCGTCGGCGACCTGGCCCTCGCCGGCCTGCCGATCCAGGGCGCTTACCGCTCCTATTGCGGCGGTCACCGCATGAATGTCGGCGTCCTCGACGCGCTGTTCGCCGACCGCGCCAACTACACGATCGTCGAAGCCCCCGGCGCCCGCCGCGAGACCACCCGGCCGGAATTCGGCCTCAGCCTCGCCGCCTTCGCCAGCGACCTGTAACCGACAAGCAACATCCTCGCTTCGAATGCGTCCGCCGCTCGGCCGCCGCTTTCACGCCCAAATCGGACGCCACTGGTAAATCGTCCGTGACAAGAGGCGAGGTCGCGTGTGCCCCATCGAGGCACATGGGCCGTGGCACCGTGCCGTCAGCCGCTCGACCGACATTTGTGATGGCTTGACGATGCGGCCCCCTTGACGGGTCCATCTGTTGGGGGAACCGGAATGCGTCTCAACGATCGTAACCGCGGGGCGACGGCAGCCGTGCTCCTGACGCTGTGCGGCCTCGGCCTCGGCGGCTGCGACGCCCTCGACTCGATCAATCCCTTCGCCGAGAAGTACAAGCCCGAGGTCATTCCGGACGTCCCGGCCGACAAGCTCTACAGCGAGGGCCTGGCCAAGATGGAAGACAAGGACTTCGAGGGCGCGTCGAAGAAGTTCGGCGAACTCGACAAGGCCTATGCCTATTCCGACTGGTCGCGCAAAGCGCTGCTGATGACCGCCTACTCGAATTACGAGGGCGCCAAATACGACGACGCCATCAACGCCTCGAAGCGCTACCTCCAGCGCCACCCGGCGAGCAAGGACGCGGCCTACGCCCAGTACCTGATGGCGATGTCGCATTATAAGCAGATCCCCGACGTGACCCGCGACCAGGACCGCTCCGAGAAGGCGCTGGCCGGTCTGCAGGAGCTCGTCCAGAAATATCCGACCTCCGAATACGCGGCGGACGCCAAGGCCAAGATCCAGATCACCCGCGACCAGCTCGCCGGCAAGGAGATGGAAGTCGGCCGCTTCTACCTCGAGCGCCGCAACTTCCCCGCCGCGATCAACCGGTTCCGCGATGTGGTGAGCAAGTACCAGACGACCCGCCACGCCGAGGAAGCGCTGGAGCGTCTGGTCGAGGCCTACATGGCCCTCGGCATCACCGCCGAGGCGCAGACCGCCGCCGCCGTGCTCGGCCACAACTTCCCCGACAGCCCCTGGTACAAGGACGCGTTCGCGCTCCTGCAGAACGGCGGCCTGGAGCCCCGCGAGGAGAAATCCTCCTGGCTCAGCAAGGTCTATCGCGGCGTCATCGGCCGCACCGCCGACGCGCGCTAAAGCGCATCGTCTCAGCCCGCGACGACACGCTTATCGTCAGCGGGCGATTTTTCGGGTGAAGCCGCCGCCGCTTCGCCGTAAGACGTGGCCACCGTATCCAACGAGGCCCACCCCGCGGCATGCTGAGCCAGCTCGCGATCCGCGACATCGTTCTCATCGATAAGCTCGCCCTGAACTTCCGCGAAGGCCTCAGTGTCCTGACCGGGGAGACGGGGGCGGGCAAATCGATCCTGCTCGACGCCTTCGCCCTGGCCCTCGGCGGGCGCGGCGATGGCGGCCTCGTGCGCCACGGCGAAGGGCAGGGCGGCGTCACCGCCGTGTTCGACGTGCCCCTCGACCATCCCGCCCGCCGCCTCGCGGCCGAGGCCGATCTCGATACCGAGGGCGACCTGATCCTGCGCCGGGTGCAGATGGCCGACGGCCGCACCCGCGCCTTCGTCAACGACCAGGCCGTGGGCGTCCAGGTCCTGCGGGCCATCGGCGCCACCCTGGTGGAGATCCACGGCCAGCACGACGACCGGGCGCTGGCCGATCCCGGCACCCACCGCGCCATCCTCGATGCTTTCGGCGGGTTGCAGGCCCCCCTCGCGGCGGTGGGGGAGGCGGCCAAGCGCGTGCGCGCCGCCCGCTCGGCTCTCGCCGAGCATCGCGCCAGGGTGGAGGCCGCGCGCAAGGAGGTCGACTTCCTGCGCCACGCGGCCTCGGAACTGGAGACGCTCGATCCTCAGGCCGGGGAGGAGACATCCCTCGCCGAGCGCCGCATGGTGATGCAGCAGAGCGAGAAGGTGGCCCGCGAGCTCTCCGAGGCGATCGAGGCGGCGGGCGGCCCGAATTCCGCCGTGTCCCATCTCTCTGCGTCCATGCGCAAGCTGGAGCGGCGGGTGAGTCAGATCCCGGCCCTGGTGGAGCCCTGCATCGCCGCCCTCGACGCCGCGCTGTCCGCCCTCGACGAGGCCCATTCCGTCCTCGATACGGCCCTGCGCGAATCCGAGTTCGATCCGCGCGAGCTGGAACAGGTGGAGGAGCGGCTGTTCGCCCTGCGCGCGGCCTCCCGCAAGTATCAGGTGCCGGTGGACGATCTCGCCGCCCTGCGCCAGCGCTACGAGGCGGATGTGGCCGCCATCGATGCCGGCGAGGAAGCCCTCGGCGGCCTCGAGGCGACGCTGGCCCAGGCCGAGGCGGCCTATGCCAAGGCCGCGACCAAGCTCGGGGAGGGCCGCCGCAAGGCCGCCAAGGCGCTGGATCTCGCGGTGAAGGCCGAGTTGCCGCCGTTGAAGCTCGAACGCGCACGCTTCATCACCGAGATCGTCACCGACCCGGAATCGCGCGATCCGGCCGGCTACGACCGCGTCGAGTTCTGGGCGCAGACCAACCCCGGAACGCGGCCCGGCCCGATGATGAAGGTGGCGTCGGGCGGCGAGCTCTCGCGCTTCATGCTGGCCCTCAAGGTGGTGCTGGCCGACAAGGGCTCGGCTCCGACCCTGATCTTCGACGAGATCGATACCGGGGTCGGCGGCGCCGTGGCCGATGCCATCGGCGCCCGCCTCGCCCGTCTCGCGGCCGGCGTCCAGGTCGTGGCCGTGACCCATGCGCCCCAGGTCGCCGCGCGGGCCGAGACCCATTTCCTGATCGCCAAGGACCCGGTGAAGGGCCGTGACCGGGTCGCCACCCGCGTCTCCGCGCTCGAAGCGCCCGCCCGCCGGGAGGAGATCGCCCGGATGCTCGCCGGCGCCACGGTCACCGACGAGGCCCGTGCGGCCGCCGCACGACTTCTGCAATCCACGGATGCCTGACGCGCAATCTTAACTTTTAGTTAACCATCTTGCGCGATGGTATGGGTACGACGCAGGGAATCTTATGGAAACGCGTCGGCACATCGGGAGATCGCGTGATGTCTCTGGGAGACGGTGAGACCGATCCCCGGCCTGTGAACGAATCGGACGGGCTGCCGATTTTGACGAGTCCGACCCGCCACCATCTCGGCGGCACCCTCCGGGCGATCTACGAAGACACGTTCGACACCCAGCCGATCCCCGACGGTCAGATCGACCTGCTCCTGCGCCTCCGGCACAAGGAACGCGACCGCCGCCGCGTGGGCTGACGTATCCCTCGGCCCGTCGCCGCTACCAGCGGCGAGCCCCCGGCATGCGTTGGTACTCGGCGCCGCGGATCAGGGTCATCACCGCGTCGAGCTCCGCCAGGAGGGCGCGCTCCTCCTCGCCGGCTTTTTCCACCTCGCCCGGATCGGTCCCGAACTGCCGGCGCTGCTGGGCGCGGGAGAGGTCGAGCTCCAGATCCTCCCTGCGCGCATGCAGGGCGAGGAAATCGGCATCGCCATCGCCCCCGGTGGGCGTGAGGCTCGATTCGTTCTCCAAGTCGCTGACCTTCCAGGACGTCTGGCGGGACGGGCTGCTCCGTCGTCGACATCGCCGAATCGTATAACGCACGAGGCCGTGAAACCGTGCCGCCTCGTCCGGGCATCGGTCCACACCCCGCTTTCTCCCTGTCCCACCGCGCTCATGCGGTCAACGGGTGGTCCGTGTCATCGATCTGTCATGGCGTCGTCATAGAGCCAGCATGATCGGGCGGGTAACGGTGCGCTGCAGCAGGATTGCTCTTGCAGCGCGGCACCTGCAGCGCCCGGACAGATTACGGAGAGCCACCGTGAAACCCTTCCATTTCGCCCTCGCCATCGGGCTCGCGACCGCGCAGTTCGGCGCCGTCGCCCAGGCCGCCGACATCACCGGTGCCGGCGCGACCTTCCCCTTCCCGGTCTATTCGAAATGGGCCGAGTCCTACCGCAAGGAGACCGGCACGGGTCTCAACTACCAGTCCATCGGCTCGGGCGGCGGCATCAAGCAGATCCAGGCCAAGACCGTCGATTTCGGCGCCACCGACGCGCCGCTCAAGGGCCCGGCCCTGGAGAAGGACGGCCTCGTCCAGTTCCCCACCGTCATGGGCGGCGTCGTTACCGTGGTGAACATCGCCGGCGTCGAGCCCGGCAAGCTCAAGCTCACCGGTGAGCTCATCGCCGACATCTACGCCAACAAGATCACCAAGTGGAGCGATGCCAAGATCGCCGCGGTGAACCAGGGGCTGAAGCTCCCCGATTCGCCGATCACCCCGGTCTACCGTTCGGACGCGTCCGGCACGACCAGCATCTTCACCACCTATCTCAGCGCAATCTCCGAGAGCTGGAAGAAGGAATTCGGTGCGGCCACCACGGTCAGCTGGCCCGCCGGCCAGGGCGGCAAGGGCAACGAGGGCGTCACCGCCACCGTCAAGCAGGTGCCGAACTCCATCGGCTACGTGGAATCGGCCTACGCCAAGCAGAACAAGCTCAGCTACTCGCTGATCCAGAACAAGGCCGGCAAGTTCCCGGCTCCCGACGACAAGGCGTTCCAGGCTGCCGCCGCCTCCGCCGATTGGAAGGCCGCCCCCGGCTTCGGCATCTCCCTCGTCAACCAGGCCGGCGACGATGCCTGGCCGATCACCGCGGCCACCTTCATCCTCGTCTACAAGGACCCGGCCGATCCGGCCAAGTCCGCCGACGTGCTGAAGTTCTTCGACTGGGCCTACAAGAACGGCGACAAGCTCGCCATCGACCTCGACTACGTGCCCCTGCCCGACAACGTCGTCTCCCTCGTCCACACCGAGTGGAAAGAGATCAAGGGTAAGGACGGCAAGCCGGTCTTCTAAGCAGGCCCGGCTTCCAAGAAGATCCTCGAACCGAACTCCTAAAACCGCGCAGGCCCGGCAAAAACGCCGGGCCTGAGCCACGAGAGGACGCGGTGTTCCACCTCGCCACTCGCTACCTCGCACGATACGAGCCCTCAAGGTGAAGAAGCAGACGTCGGATGGCCGCCTTGACTGAACAGATCTCGCTGGCCCGCACGGGCGCCCCGGCTCGCAAGAAGCCGGGCGGCCTCGGCGACCAGCTCTTCCGCGCCGCCTCCTACGCGTCGGCGCTGCTGGTCCTCCTCTTCCTTGCGGGGATTCTGGCCTCCATCGCCTATGGCGGCTGGCCGGCCTTCAAGGAGTTCGGCTTCGGCTTCGTCACCTCCAGCGCCTGGAACATCGGCCAGGAGCAGTACGGCGCCCTCGTGGCCATCGTCGGCACCCTGGTCTCGGCGCTTCTCGCCCTCGTCATCGGCGTGCCGATCTCCATCGGCATCGCCGTCTACCTGACCCAGCTCTGCCCCGGCTGGGCGCGGAAGCCCGTCTCGATGACGATCGAGCTTCTCGCCTCGGTGCCGAGCATCATCTACGGCATGTGGGGCCTGTTCATCTTCGCCCCGCTCTTCGCCCATTACGTGCAGATGCCGGTGTCGAGCCTCGTCGAGGGCCTGCCCATCGTCGGCACGCTGTTCTACGCACGGGTTCCCTCCGGCGTCGGCATCCTCACGGCGGGCATCATCCTCGCCATCATGATCGTGCCCTTCGTCGCCTCGATCACCCGCGACATGCTCGACCAGATCCCGACGGTGCTGCGCGAGAGCGCCTACGGCATCGGCTGCACCACCTGGGAGGTGGTCCGCCACGTCCTGGTGCCGCAGGCGTCGGTGTCGATCATCGGCGCGGTGATGCTCGGCCTCGGCCGCGCGCTCGGCGAGACCATGGCGGTGACCTTCGTCATCGGCAACGCCAACCGCCTCTCCGGCTCGATCTTCGATCCGGGCTCCACCATCGCCTCGCGCATCGCCAACGAGTTCAACGAGGCCGACGGCATGCAGCTCAACTCGCTGATGGCTCTGGGCTGCATCCTCTTCGTCATCACCTTCGTCGTCCTGATCGTCGCACGCCTGCTCGTCCGGCGCGTGAAGGTCGCCTGAGCCCTCTGGAGCCCGAATCATGGACGCCGTGAACACCCTCACCACCAACGATGCGCCGCCGCTCAAGGCCAGCCGCGTCCGGTCGAGCCGCCGCGTGGCGGACAAGATGCTCATCGTCGGAAGCACCGTGGCGACGCTGATCGGCATCGTCGTCCTCGGCTCGATCCTGCTCATGCTCATCGTCGAGGGCGTGAAGGGCTTCTCGCCGCTGCTCTTCAGCGAGCCGACCCCCGGCCCCGGATCGGAAGGCGGCGGCATCGCCAACGCCATCCTCGGCAGCGTGGTCCTGACCCTGATCGGCATCGTCATCGCGACGCCGGTGGGCGTCATGGCCGGCACCTATCTCGCCGAGTACGGCCGCCACTCGAAGCTCGCCGACGTGATCCGCTTCCTCAACGACATCCTGCTCTCGGCGCCCTCGATCCTGATCGGCCTGTTCGTCTACACCCTGATGGTGCGGCCGATGGGGACCTACTCGGGCTGGGCCGGCGGCGTGGCGCTCGCCATCATCGCCACCCCGGTGATCGTGCGCACCACCGAGGACATGCTCCGCCTCGTGCCCTCGACCCTGCGCGAGGCCGGCGCGGCGCTGGGCGCACCGCCCTCCGTCGTCATCAAGAGCATCACCTGGCGCGGTGCCAGCGCCGGCATCGTCACCGGCATCATCCTGGCGCTCGCCCGCATCGCCGGCGAGACCGCGCCGCTGCTCTTCACCGCGCTCAACAACAACAGCTGGTTCTCGCCCAACCTCATGGGCGGCATCCCGAACCTTCCGGTGATGATCTACCAGTTCGCCCTGTCGCCCTATTCGAACTGGCAGCAGCTCGCCTGGGCCGGTGCCCTCCTGATCACCGCCACGATCCTCTTCCTCTCGATCGTGGCCCGCTACGTCATCAAGAGCGAGCGGGCCACGAT
>NZ_VMOA01000007.1 GCF_020662345.1 Methylobacterium sp. W2
CCACCGCCCCCGCCGCTTTGCTGGTGGTCGCCGCCCCGGCCGCCGCCGAGGACGTTACCGAGCACACCGCCGATGACCTGATCGAGCAATCCCATGGTCGTTCCTCCTGAGCAGCAAGCCTTACCGGCCAGTTCTATTCCCGGCGTCCACCCGTTCCGGCGCGGTCGCGCGCGGGCAGATGGTCGAGGGGGTTGGTGCGGGTCTTCTTGCCGTCGTCTTCCGTCACCGCCGTCGAGGGCCGGATCGCGCTCGGGGGCTTGACCTCCCCGATCGGCCGCGAGCCAGAAGTCTCGCCCGATCGGCCTTCCGAGGGCACGTCGGCAGGCGTCGGCTGGTCGCGACGATCGGAAATCGCCTGGGCCGGTAAGGCCTGCGCGACGAGGATGCCGGTCGCGAGGAGCAGGCTGGCCCGGATGAGACGTTCCTTGCGCATGGGATGCTCCGTCGGTTCGACACGCGGGGGGCGTCCGGGGATGGGCGCCATCGCATGCTTCACCAAGCCAGAGCCTACGCTAGGGGTTCCGGCTCCGATGCCGGTTTCAGTCACGTTTGCGCCCGCCGCCGCCTTTGTATTTTGGTTTCTGGCCCCCGAGCCCCTGCGTCGAGCGTGGCTTCGGCCGCTCGGCCCAGACCGGCGCCTCGCCCCCGATGGGCAGTTCCCGGTCGGTGCCAGGCCCCATATTGTCGAGACTCGGCTTCGAGATGCGACTCCTCTTGGCGCCGTACTTACCGGCATCACGCTCGACGTCGCCCTGGCGCGCCATCGGGTCGTCGGCGAGGAGAAGTTCGGTCGCCTGCAGGCGCTTGAGCTCATCACGCAGGCGCGCCGCCTCCTCGAAATCGAGGTCGGCGGCGGCTGTCCGCATGCGCTTCTCGAGATCCGCCATGACAGCCTTGAAGTTGTGGCCGATGGTGACGGCGTCCTTGGCGAGCCCGGTATCCACCTTGACGTGGTCGCCCTCGAAGACGCTGCTGAGGATGTCGGAAATGCCGCGCTTGACGCTCTGCGGCGTGATCCCGTGCTCCTCGTTGTAGGCGAGCTGCTTCAGCCGGCGGCGTTCGGTCTCTGCCATGGCCCGTTCCATCGAGCCGGTGATGTTGTCCGCGTAGAGGATGCAGCGCGCGTCGGCGTTACGGGCCGCGCGGCCGATGGTCTGAATCAGGGAGGTCTCGGAGCGCAGGAAGCCTTCCTTGTCGGCGTCGAGAATGGCGACGAGGGCGCATTCCGGGATATCGAGGCCCTCGCGCAGCAGGTTGATGCCGATGAGCACGTCGAACGCGCCGAGCCGCAGGTCGCGGATGATCTCGATCCGCTCGAGCGTGTCGATGTCCGAGTGCATGTAGCGCACGCGCACGCTGTTCTCGTGCAGGTATTCGGTGAGGTCCTCGGCCATGCGCTTCGTCAGCGTGGTCACCAGGGTGCGATAGCCGGCCTGGGCCACTTCGCGTACTTCGCCCAGCAGGTCGTCCACCTGCGAACGCGCCGGGCGGATCTCGATGACCGGATCGACGAGGCCGGTGGGGCGGATGACCTGTTCGGCGAAGACGCCGCCGGTCTGTTCCATTTCCCATTTCGCCGGGGTGGCCGAGACGTGGACGGATTGCGGCCGCATCGCGTCCCATTCCTCGAACCGGAGCGGTCGGTTGTCGAGGCAGGAGGGGAGGCGGAAGCCGTATTCGGCCAGCGTCGCCTTGCGGCGAAAGTCGCCCTTGTACATGCCGCCGATCTGCGGGACCGTTACGTGGCTCTCGTCGGTGAAGACGATGGCGTTGTCGGGCAGGTATTCGAACAGGGTCGGCGGCGGCTCGCCGGGCTTTCTCCCGGTGAGATACCGCGAATAATTCTCGATGCCATTGCAGGCCCCCGTCGCCTCGATCATCTCGATGTCGAAGGTGCAGCGCTGCTCGATGCGCTGGGCCTCGATGAGACGGCCCATCTTGGTCAGCTCGTCCACGCGCAGCTTCAGCTCGGTCTTAATACCCTTTACCGCCTGCTGGAGGGTCGGGCGCGGCGTCACATAGTGCGAGTTGGCGTAGACCTTCACGAATTTGAGGTCGTTGATCTTCTTGCCGGTGAGCGGATCGAATTCGGTGATCGATTCGATTTCGTCACCGAACAGGCCGATGCGCCAGCCGCGATCCTCCAAGTGGGCGGGCCAGAGTTCGATCACGTCGCCGCGCACCCGGAAGGTGCCGCGGGCGAAATCCGACTGGATGCGCTTGTATTGGAGCGCCACGAGGTCGGCGACCAGTTGGCGCTGCTCGATCCGCTCGTTCAGCGACACCGTGAACGACATGGCGGTGTAGGTCTCAACCGAGCCGATACCGTAAATGCACGAGACCGAAGCGACGATGATGACGTCGTCGCGCTCGAGCAAAGCGCGGGTGGCCGAGTGGCGCATCCGGTCGATTTGCTCGTTGATTGAGGATTCCTTCTCGATGAACGTGTCCGAGCGCGGCACATAGGCCTCGGGCTGGTAGTAATCGTAGTAGGAAACGAAGTACTCCACCGCGTTGTCGGGGAAGAAGCTTTTGAACTCGCCGTAGAGCTGCGCCGCCAGGGTCTTGTTCGGCGCCAGGATCAGGGCGGGACGCTGCGTCGCCTCGATGATCTTGGCCATGGTGAAGGTCTTGCCGGACCCGGTGACGCCGAGCAGTACCTGATCGCGCTCGGCCTTGTTCACCCCATCCACCAGTTCGGCGATGGCGCGGGGCTGATCGCCGGCCGGTTCGAACTCGGATTTCAGGGTGAAGGCATAGCCGCCCTCGGATTTCTTCGGCCGTTCCGGACGATGCGGCGCCCAGGTCTTGCCGTCCCGGAACAGCGGGTTGCCCTCTGTGAGGAGCCGCGACAGCGCATCCACCGTGGCCGAGACACCGTCGGTGGCCAGCGACGTATCATCCTCGTTCGCCAGCGCCTCGGGCGCGGGACCGTCTTCCGGCGGCGTGATCCCCAACGCCTGGGCAAGGCGCGGGTCGACCTCGGCCGCGTCACCAAGGGTGAACCCGGCCTGGGGGGCCTCACTGAAACCGGCGGGCGGCGGCGCGGCCTTCTTCGGCCTACCGGGCTTCTTCGGTGGAACCGGCGGGTGCGGATTTTCGACGGCGGGCAACCGGTTGCGGTTGAGCGCCGGGCTGAGCAGGGCGGCCAGATGCTCGTCGAGCGGTTTCAGCTCGGGCTTCGAGGCCTTCGCCGAGGAGACGCGGGGTTTGTTCGCAGGAGGCATGGGTGGAATATGGCCCCGCGGAACGAACGGGGAAAGGGCGGCCCATCGCTTCGCGTCAATCAGGAGCGAGACCCACCATGATGGCCCCATCGAACCAGATTCATCCGCAGGCGCGGATCGGCCATGTCCATCTCAAGGTCGCCGATCTCGACCGGGCGCTGGCCTTCTATTGCGGCGTGCTCGGCTTCTCCCTGAAGGCTCGATACGGAACCCAGGCCGCCTTCATCGCAGCCGGGGACTACCACCACCATATTGGGCTCAACACGTGGGAGAGCGAAGGCGGCAGCCCGCCGCCCCACGGCACGACCGGTCTGTTCCACCTCGCCGTGCTCTATCCAACGCGGGAGAGCCTGGCCGATGCCCTGCGCCGCCTGGACGCGGCCGGCATCGCCCTCGACGGCGCCAGCGACCACGGTGTGAGCGAAGCGCTCTACCTGCGCGATCCCGACATGAACGGGGTTGAACTCTATCGGGACAGGCCGGAAGCGGAATGGCCGCGCGATGCGGAGGGCGACCTCACCATGTTTACCCGCCGCCTCGATCTCGCCGATCTCCGCGCGGCTGGAGAGCATTCCTGAGGAGCGGCAAACCGTTAGGCGGCAACCCTCCGGTGTGCTACCTGATGTTCTAGACGGTTCCACCCTCGGTGAGGGTGGCTGAGGCGAGCATGACGGCACCAGACCGTCGCCGCCTCGACGCCCCTCGCTCGAGCAAGGCCGAAGGCCGCGGGAGTGGGCCGGCGGCGGGTGGAGACGAGTAGCGATCCCACCTGTCCCATTGTCTGACGCGAGCGACCTTATGAAAATCCGGACCGGCTACACGATCGGCTACGACACGTTCGGCCCGACACCGATCACCTTGATGCTCAACGTCCATCCGTCGCGCGCGGGTGACCTGCTGACGCCGGAGACCATGACGATCGACCCGCCGGTGGAGGCCCACAGCTATCTCGACCCGTTCGGCAATGTCTGCACCCGCATCCTCGCCCCCGGCGGCCGGATCACGGTCTCGGCCGATTTCATGATCCAGGATTCCGGTGAACTCGACGAACTCGTGCCAGATGCGAAGCAGCATCCCGTGCAGGATCTCCCGGACGACGTCATGCCGTTCCTGCTCGGCAGCCGCTATTGTGAGACGGACAAGCTCTCGAACATCGCCTGGGGCCTCTTCGGCACCACACCCGAGGGTTGGGCGCGGGTGCAGGCGATCCACGACTTCGTCCACCGGCACATCAAGTTCGATTACCAGCAGGCCGACGCCACGCGCACGGCCTTCGAAGCCTATACCCAGAAGATCGGAGTCTGCCGCGACTTCACCCATCTCGCCGTGGCCTTCTGCCGCTGCATGAACATCCCGGCCCGCTACTGCACCGGCTATCTCGGGGACATCGGCGTACCGGTGGTGCCGCCGGGCGACTTCTCGGCCTGGCTCGAAGTCTATCTCGACGGGCGCTGGTTCACTTTCGATGCCCGCAACAACAAGCGCCGCATCGGCCGCATCCTCATCGCGCGCGGCCGCGACGCCACCGATGTCGCCATCTCCACGAGCTTCAGCACGGCCCTGCTCGCGAGCTTCGACGTGCATACGGACGAGATCAGCGAGACTGGCACGCTGACCCCCATCGCCTGAAGCGGACCCATGCCGGATCGACATCCGGCCTGCCGCGTTCCGATAGACACACCCCCGCCTCAGCCGGTCGCTCCGTCGGATGGGCCGAGGGGGGGATGCACCGCTTTCGGAGACAGCATGTCGAACAGTTTCAAGGGTACCGCGCTCATCGCCGGTGCGAGCGGCATCGTCGGCAACAACCTCGCCCGGCACCTCGTGAGGGAGGGCTGGGACGTCCTGGGTCTGGCGCGCCGGCCCGTCGCCATCGAGGGCGTCACCCCGGTCACGGCGGACCTAACCGATCCCGCCTCCCTGCGGGCGGCTTTGTCGGATCTCGCGCCGACGCATGTGTTCATCACCACCTGGATGCGGCAGGCGACCGAAGCCGAGAATTGCCGCGTCAATGGCGCCATGGTGCGCAATCTCCTCGACGCCCTGCAATCGGCTCCGTTGCGCCACGTGGCGCTAGTGACCGGGCTCAAGCATTATCTCGGGCCGTTCGAAGCCTATGGGAAGGGCACGCTGCCGCAGACGCCGTTCCGCGAGGACCAAGAACGCCTGCCGGTGGAGAATTTCTACTACGTGCAGGAGGACGAAGTGTTCGCTGGGGCCGAGCGCCAGGGATTCGGCTGGAGCGTGCACCGTCCGCACACCATCGTTGGCTATGCCCTTGGCAACGCCATGAACATGGGTGTGACCCTCGCCGCCTACGCTTCCCTCTGCCGCGAGACCGGACGTCCGTTCCTGTTCCCGGGCTCGCCGCAGCAATGGAACGGACTGACCGACGTCACCGATGCGCGGCTGCTCGCCCGTCATCTTGCCTGGGCCTCCACCGATCCCGCCGCGGCGAACACCGCATTCAACGTGGTCAACGGCGACGTCTTCCGCTGGTCGTGGATGTGGGGCCGCATCGCAGAATGGTTCGGCCTGGCGCCGGCTCCCTATCCCGGCGCGCCGACGCCCCTCGAAGAGCAGATGGCCGGGGATGGCCCGATCTGGGCGGATCTCGCGAAACGCCACGGCTTGGTCGAGTCCGATCTCGACCGTCTCGCCTCCGCATGGCACACCGATGCGGATCTCGGCCGGCCGATCGAGGTGGTCACCGACATGGCACGCAGCCGCCGGCTGGGCTTCCTGGATTATCAGCCCAGTGACGACAGCTTCCTCGACCTGTTCGGCCGGCTGCGGGCCGAAAAAATCATTCCCTGAGACAGATAGTGACGATGCAACCTGAAACGCCGGCCTCGCCCACCCCAGCGCTTCCCGAACTTGACTCGGAGACCCTGGCCTTCGCGGGCCGGGTCTTCCAATACGCACGGGCGGGGCATGTGGACGAGCTGGCTGACCTGTTCGCCCAGGGGCTTCCGGCGAACCTCCTCAACGATAAGGGCGACAGCCTGCTGATGCTGGCCGCCTATAATGGTCAGGTCGAGACCACGCGCCTGATCCTCGACAACGGTGGCGACCCCGAGCTCTCCAACGACCGGGGGCAGACGCCGCTCGCCGGCGCCGCCTTCAAGGGCGACATGGCCGTCGTCGAGCTGCTGCTGGAGAAGGGCGCCACTATCGACGGCACCGGAACCGGCACGCGAACCGCGCTGATGACGGCGGCCATGTTCAACCGCACCGAGATGGTGGACCTGCTGCTGGCGCGGGGCGCCGACCCGGCCAAACGCGACGGAAACGGGCAGAGCGCCGCCGATCTCGCCCGTTCCATGAATGCGGCGGATACCCCGTTCCAGCTCGAGGCCGCAGAACGACTTGCCCGACTCGTGATCGATTGAACCGGATTTTCATGATTCACCAGGGGCGAAGCGGCATGACATCTCGACTTACGATCGCGCGCGCCTCCTCCTTGTCCCTGCTGGCCGGTGCGCTGACGCTCTCTCCCGGTGCGCGTGCCGAGGAGTGGCCGATGTTCGGCCGCGACCACACCAACCGGCATTTCTCGCCGCTCACGACGATCGACCGGACCAACGTCGTCAAGCTGCGCCCGGCCTGGATCTTCCAGACCGGGATCACCGGCTATTTCCAGGCCGAGCCCGTGGTGGTGGATGGGGTAATGTACGTCTCCGCCACACAGAACCACGTCGCTGCCCTCGACGCCAGGACGGGTCGCGTCCTGTGGACCTACACCCACAAGGCGCGGACGGAGAAGATCTTCGGGCCGCCGTCCAATCGCGGCGTGGCGGTCTCGGGCGGCAAGGTCTTCGAGGCGACCATGGACGGCCGGGTGATCGCTCTCGACGCGAAGACCGGCAAGGTCCTGTGGGACCATGAGGCCGTCCGCCCGGAGGAGGGCGAGTCGGAGACCGCGTCCGATCTCGCCGGGAAGCTCGGAGCGGGTGCGATCCAGGGATCGAGTCGCCTCGGATTCAAGATGCCGCCGCTCGTGGCTGATGGGCTCGTCATCGTCGGCGTAGCCGGGGCCGGCTACGGCCTGCATGTTGAGGACGAGAAGGGCGGGCTCGACGGCGGCGCCGTGGTCGGGATCGAAGGCGGCTACGGACGACGCGGCTGGCTCGCCGCCTACGACGCCGCCACCGGCGAGGAGCGCTGGCGCTGGTACGTCACCAAGGAGGACGGCTGGGAAGGCGGCTTCGTGGAGAAAACCGCCGATGGGGTGCCGCTTAATCGCGACATCGCTGCAGAGAAGGCGGCAGCACCCCGGCACAAGGACGCCTGGAAGGTCGGCGGCGGCTCGCTGTGGATGACTCCGGCCTACGATGCCGATCTCGGCCTGATCTATGTCGGCACCGGCAACCCCGCACCGCAGAATTTCGGCCTCTCGCGTCCGGGCGACAACCTCTACACGATGAGCCTCGTGGCGCTCGACGTGAAGACGGGCAAGCTGCGCTGGTACTACCAGCAGGTCCCGCACGACGAATGGGGCTACGACGTCGCGAGCCCGCCGCTCCTGCTCGATTACCTGACGCCCAAAGGGCCGGTGAAGGCGGTCGCCGAGGCGAGCAAGACCGGCTGGCTCTACGTCCACGACCGGGCGACCGGCACGCTCCTCGGCAAATCCGCGCCGCTCACCACGCAGAAGAACCTCTACGCACCGCCCACTGAAACAGGCACCGTGGTCAGCCCAGGCCCCCTCGGGGCGATCTCGTGGCATCCCGTCGCCTTCGATCCGACGACGAGCATGGCCTACGCCCAAGTCCGGCACGGCGCGACGACCTACACGGTGAGGACCGTCCCGGCCTCGAATGGCAAGCCGCAGATCCGCTTCACTGAAACGAGCGAGGCGAAAGGCGAGCCCGCCTTCAGCACGCTCACGGCCGTCGATCTCGACAAGGGCGGCGCGATCAAATGGTCGGTGAAGGCGGGAAGCCGCCTCTCCGGCGGCACGCTCGCCACCGCAGGCGGTCTGGTCTTCTCCGGTGAGGAGGACGGCCATCTCGATGCCCATGACGCAGCGACCGGGACGGTGCTGTGGCGGTTCCAGTGCGGTGCCGGGATCGGCGGGCCGCCGATCACCTATTCCCTGGATGGCCGGCAATACGTGGCCGTGGCGGCCGGCGGAGCCTCTTTCACCAAGGGCTCGGGCTTCGGCACCGGAGATGCGCTCGTCGTTTTCGCCCTGCCGGACTGACGGTGCCTCGCCATTTCGTGTCTCGATCTCACCGGACTGGGCATCGCCTCCTTTAGCGAAGAGCTTCCGGCAAGAACGGCACAATGCCGACCCCGCCCTCCGGTAAGCTTAGGCCTGCACGGTGGCGAACCACCGTGGTAGGGCTTCGAGGATTGACGGGATCGAGGAGACGACGCGCGACCCGCGCCCGGTCGCCCATGATCGGTCGAATGGTGTTTGCACTGGCGGCAGGAAGGGACGGCATGAGCCCAAACACCCGGCGATGGGTCATCAGCGGCGTCCTTGGCCTGTTCGTGAGCTGGGCGATTGGCGGAGTGATCTTTCCGGCGCTGAGCGCCCTCTTGGGCATGATGGTCCGGCTCGCTCCTGGAATGCGGGATGCCGCCATCTCCTGGCCGGGACCAGCGATGGACGTGCTGCCCTTCTTCGCCATCGGCCTTCAGGCCATGGTGGTCATCGCCGTGACGCTCATCCTTGCCCGCGTGGCCGATGAACGCCGCCGGGTCGGCTGGGGCTGCCTCGCAATCGGGGGCGCCATCCTTCTGAACGGTATCGTCCTCCTTGCGGTCACGGGCGTCCTGGGCTGGCTTCTCGATCGGAATCCTGGCGGCGCCAGCGGTGGTGAAGCAAGCGCCGGGTTCTTCCTGTTGCTGTTGGGCCTGCCTTACGCTTTCCTCTGCATCGCGATGCTGGTGGGCGGGGCGGTGCTGCTGCGGAGGCGGCCGCCCTCGTCGGCGCAGGGGAGTATGGAGCAGTCAGCACCGCGCTGATGGGGTAACGACCTCCGCCACCCCTCAAGCGGCTCACCTGTTCGCCGCCGGTCGGATGTGACAGGAGGACACAGGCGGCGTGCAGTTTGCATCGGCCGACCGAGATCACGGGAGCCCGCACCACCCCATGTCGACCGATGTTTCCGAGACGCAACAGCCCACCGACCGCGGCTCTCCCGTGGTGCGCACCATCGCGATGCCCGCGGACACGAATCCGGCCGGGGACATTTTCGGCGGCTGGTTGATGGGGCAGATGGATCTGGCGGCGGGCAACGTGGCCGCTCGCCGGGCTCGGGGCCGCTGTGCCACGATCTCCGTCGATGCGATGACCTTCCATCGCCCGGTCATCGTCGGCGACGAGGTCAGCATCTATGCCTGGATCGTGAAGGTCGGCCGCACCTCGCTGCGCATCCAAGTCGAGGTCTGGCGCCGCGAACGCGAGGGCGAGACCACCATGAAGGTGACGGAAGGCCTGTTCACCTTCGTCGCCATCGGCAGCGACCGCCGCCCGAGGCCGATCCCGCCGGAGGTGGAAGAGACCTGGGAGGTCTGAGTTTCGATCCCGCCCGGCTCGGGCGGGACCGTCTCACCACCACGACGTGCCGCGTCCCAATTCGCCGATGCCGAGATGGCGGGCGATGGAGGCGCCGATATCCGCGAAGGTCTCCCTGCGCCCGAGTGATCGGGCGGCGACACCGGGACCGAAGGCAAGAACCGGCACCTGCTCGCGGGTATGCTCCGTCCCCGACCATGTCGGGTCGTTGCCGTGATCGGCGGTGACGATGCAGACATCGCCCTCTTCGAGCACCGCATGGATCTCGGGCACGCGCGCATCGAAGCGCTCCAGCTCGGCGGCGTAGCCGGGCACGTCCCGGCGGTGGCCGTATTCCGTGTCGAAATCAACCAAGTTCAGGAAGACCAGTCCTCCATCCGGGAGGATACGGAACGCGGCCAGCGCCGCATCGAGGCAGGCGGTGTTGCCGGCGGGTTTGATCTCGCGGCCCGTGGCGCGGTGGGCGAAGATGTCACCGATCTTGCCGACGCTGACGACGGAGCGCCCCCGCTCGCCCAGGCGGTCGAGGAGTGTCTCGCCCGGTGGCTGCGTGGCGAAATCCTTGCGGTTCGCGGTGCGCCGGAAACCGCTCTCCTCCGAGCCGAGGAAGGGGCGGGCGATGACCCGGCCAATGCGGTAGGGGTCGCAGATCTCGCGGGCGATTCGACAGAGCTCGTAGAGCCGGTCCAGCCCGAACGTCTCCTCGTGAGCGGCGATCTGGAAGACGCTGTCGGCCGAGGTGTAGCAGATCGGCTTGCCTGTCCGGACATGCTCGGACCCGTGACGCTCGATGATCGGGACGCCAGCGGCGTGGCAATTCCCGAGGATACCGGGAAGTCGAGCCCGCTCGATCAGCGCTTGGGTGAGGGCGGCGGGGAAGGCCAGCACCGTGTCGGGAAAGTAGCCCCACTCCTCGGTGACGGGAGCGCCCGCGATTTCCCAGTGACCGGAGGGCGTGTCCTTGCCGGGCGCGGTCTCGATGGCATGGCCGTAGGCTCCAGCGGCCGGACCGGAAGGCTCGAGGCCGGGCGGGATGCGACCGCTCGCCCCCGCGGCGGCGAGCCCGAGGCCGAGGCGCGTCAGGTTGGGCAGTGCGAGAGGCCCGGTCCTGAGACCCTCGCGGTCGCCCCCCCCGGCCGCGCAGGAATCCGCGATATGGCCGAGCGTGTCGGAGCCCTCATCGCCGTAGCGGGCGGCGTCCGGTCCTCCGCCGATACCGACCGAATCGAGGACGATGAGGAGGACACGCGCCATGGGTCTCGTTGTGCTTAGGCCAGGACCACATCTTCGGTGGTGACGCTGTTCAGATCGAAAGCGGCGGCAAACAGTGCTTTCGTGTACTCGGTCTGCGGCTGGGCGAAGATCGCCTCCGCCGGCCCCTCCTCCACCACCTTGCCGTTCTGCATCACCAAAACATAGTTCGCCAGCGCGCGCACAACCTTGAGGTCGTGGCTGATGAACAGATAGGCGAGCTTACGCTCCTTCTGCAGGTCGCGGAGCAGGGTGACGATCTGCGCCTGCACCGACCTGTCGAGGGCCGAGGTCGGCTCGTCGAGGACGACGAAGCGGGGTTTCAGCACCATGGCGCGGGCGATGGCGATGCGCTGGCGCTGGCCGCCGGAGAATTCGTGCGGGTAGCGGTCCATGGTCGCCGGATCGAGCCCGACATCGCTGAGCGCCTTGGCGACCACCGCCCGCCGCTCGGCCCGGGATTTCACCGCCCCTTGCACCACGAGCCCCTCGGCAACGATGTCGGCCACCGTCATGCGCGGCGAGAGCGAGCCGTAAGGGTCCTGGAAGACCACCTGCATGTCGCGCCGGAACGGTCGCATCGGTCCTGGCCCGAGCCCGGCGATGGACTGGCCGAGGAACACGATCGGCCCCTCGCTTCCGGTGAGCCGCAGGAGCGCGAGGCCAAGCGTGGTCTTGCCCGAGCCAGATTCTCCGACCACTCCGATCGTTTCCCCCTCGCGAACGGCGAGGGACACGCCATCCACCGCCTTCACGTGGAAGGTGGTGCGCCTCAGAAGCCCCTCTCGGACCGGGAACCACACCTTGAGCGGACCGGCTTCCAACAGGCGCGGAGCGTCGTCCGCCACCGGGTTCGCGCGTCCCTTCGGTTCGGAGGCGAGCAGACGCTGGGTATATTCGTGTTTCGGACGGGCGAAGATCTCCGCCACCGGTCCGGCTTCGACGATGCGGCCGGCGAGCATCACGCAGACCCGCGAGGCAATGCGCCGGACGATGCCGAGATCGTGGGTGATGAACAGCATCGACATGCCGAGCCGCTTCTGCAGCTCGGCGAGCAGCGTGAGTATCTGCGCCTGGACAGTGACGTCGAGGGCGGTGGTCGGCTCGTCGGCCACCAGCAGATCCGGTTCGCAGGCGAGCGCCATGGCGATCATGACGCGCTGGCGCTGGCCGCCGGACAGTTCATGCGGATAGGCGCCCATGCGCCGTTCGGCATCACGGAGGCCGACGAGTTCGAGCAATTCGAGGATGCGGGCGCGGGCCTTGCGGCCCGACAGTCCGCGATGGATCTCCAGCACCTCGCCGATCTGCCGCTGGATCGTGTGCAGCGGGTTGAGCGAGGTCATCGGCTCCTGGAACACCATGGTGATGTCGGCACCACGGATCTTTCGGATTTCGCGCTCCGGCAGGGCCAGGATATCCCGTCCCTTGAACAGGACGCGGCCACTGGGATGGACGGCGCTGCCATCAAGGAGACGCAGGATCGACAGGGCCGTCACCGACTTGCCCGACCCAGACTCGCCCACCAGGGCCACGGTCTCGCCCTTGAAAAGTGTGAAGCTCACCCTGTCCACTGCCAGCGTCTCACGCTCCTGGGAGCGGAACGCGACCGACAGGTCTTGGACGTCGAGCAGCGTGTCAGTCATCGAGGCGATGGTACCGGGTCCACGGAGACGGGGATCACGGCCCTTATAGCGCGGCGCGATTGGAACGGCGAACGGTGATTGATCCGGCGCCAGACAGCATTACAAACGCCCCGTGACATCCCTCCGCAGCCTGATCCTCGCCTCTTGTCTCCTTGCCGCCGCGCCAGCCTCGGCCGAGGTGGCGACGGAAACCGTCGAACAGGCGCTCTGCCGCCTCATCGAGGATGCGGCCAAGGCCCGCGCCCTGCCCGTGCCGTTCCTGACGCGACTGATCTGGCGGGAAAGCAGTTTTCGCGTCACGGCGGTGAGCCCAGTGGGCGCGCAGGGCGTTGCGCAGTTCATGCCGGGCACGGCGCGGGAGCGCGGGCTGACCGACCCGTTCGATCCGGAACAGGCGATTCCCCACGCCGCCCATCTCCTTGCCGATCTCAACCGACAGTTCGGCAATCTCGGCCTCGCGGCAGCGGCCTACAATGGCGGCGCGGGCCGGGTCTCAGGCTGGCTCGCCGGGACTGGCGGCCTGCCCGCCGAGACGCGCGCCTACGTGATGGCGATTACCGGCGCGCCGGCGGAGGATTGGCGCGGAGGTGCGGCCGTCAGCGGAGCCGAGGGGGAGACGAACGCTCCCAAGTCGGAATCGCCGAAAACCTGCCTCCAGGTCACCGCCGCCCTGCGAATTCCCTCACGCGGCGATCGCTTCGCCCTCGGCGGTAACGAAGGACCCGCCGCCCCCTGGGGCATTCAGCTCGCCGGCAATTTCTCGAAATCCCTCGCCCTCCAGAGCTTTTCCCGCACCCGGAAACTCTATGCCGGCGTGATCGGCGAGGTGCGGCCGATGATTATCGGGACGCGGCTGCGCAACCGCGGCACGCGCGCCTTCTACCGGATCCGCATACCTGCCGAGAGCCGGGCGGCGGGCGATATCCTGTGCGGTCGCATCCGCAAGGTCGGGGGTGCCTGCATCGTGTTGCGAACCTGAATCCAAATAACCCTTATTCCGGTCATGAATCCGCCGTGCGGCACGTGTCATTCGGGTCTTCGTTCCCCGTTTGAGAGATGCATGACCCGCGCCTTCGCCGCCTTCGCCACTCTCGCCTGCCTCACATTGGCCGCCCTCGGGGTCACGGCCTGTTCGCCCCTCGCCCTGTTCGATGCGATCGGGCCTCGCGACCAGGGCGGACGGCTTGCCCAGAAGAGCGCCGCCTTCGGCATCCATCCGCGCCAGCGCCTCGATGTGTTCACGCCCGCCGGCGGCGCGGCGGATGCGACGGTTCTGGTCTTCTTCTACGGCGGGTCGTGGAAATCCGGCGCGAAGGACGATTACGAATTCGTCGGGCAGGCCCTGGCGGCACAGGGCTTTGTCACCGTCATTCCCGATTACCGGGTCTATCCGGAGGTGCGCTTCCCCGACTTCCTCGATGACGGCGCCGCCGCCATCGCCTGGGTCCGCGACAACATCGCCGAATATGGCGGCGACCCGCGCCGCATCGTGCTCGCCGGCCATTCAGCCGGGGCCTACAATGCCCTGATGCTCGGGCTCGATCCGCGCTACCTGCGCAAGGCAGGGGTCGATCCGAAGGTGATCCGGGCCGTGGCCGGACTGTCCGGTCCGTATGACTTCCATCCCTTCGACCAGGATACCTCGCGGGACGTGTTCGGACAGGCCCCCGATCCAGCGGAGACGCAGCCGATCACCTTCGCCGGTCCGCATTCGCCGCCCGCCTTCCTGGCGACGGGCGACAACGACACCCTCGTCCGTCCGCGCAACACGCAGAGTCTCGCGGCACGGCTCCGCGCGGTACGCGTGCCGGTGCAGGAGCGGATCTATCCCGGCCTCGACCACGCCGACACGCTGCTCGCCCTCTCGGTCACCTTCCGCTCGAAGGCGCCGGAACTGTCGGAGATGACGACCTTCCTCAAGCAGTATGCCGGCACTCAGCAGCACGTTCGCTCCGTCTCGCGGTGGGACCGTTAGGCGAGCGCCGGACGACAAGGGGAAAACGCCATGCGCGACGACGATACGGACCGGCCGAAGCGTGCGGTCTCCCATACGATCGGTGAGAGCCTCGACACCCTCTCCCTCGACGAGATCGCCGAGCGGATCGCTCTGCTGCGGACCGAGATCGAGCGGCTGGAGACGGCGAAATCGGGCAAGATGACGGCCATGGACCGGGCCTCCTCGATCTTCAAGCTGTAAGCGGAACCGCGCTGTCCCGCCTCATGGCATCCTCTTCCGCCCCCAGGCGAACTATGTCCTCGCCCTCGACCGCATCCATGCTGCGCGCGATCCGCAAAGCCCGAGTCGGCTCGCCGACCCGCATTACGAGGACGATGGTCTCGCGATCGGCGCAGCCGGGCTCGCCACACGCAATTTCGTTGACGGCGAGGACGTCATTCTCGCCGAGTCCAAGTCCGAGGCGAAGCTCGCCCTTGAGCCTGGCTGCATCGGCCGAACGTGCCGCCGAGCGGGCGCGGGCATCCTTGAGAGAAAAGAACGCCATCAGGCGGCGGCACGCTGCCAGGCGGGAAACGGATCGGGCAGGGCGCGGTACGGCGCCGGATCGAACCGCGTCATCTCATCGGAACCGACGAGGCAGGCGTCGAGTGCGGCGGTGATCGCCGCCCGGTCGAGACCCGTCCCGATGAAGACGAGTTCCTGGCGCCGGTCGCCCCAGGGCTCGCTCCAGTTCCGGGACAGATGGCTGCGCCATTCCGCATCCTCCGGCCAGCGGGCCTTCGGCACGCAGGCCCACCACGCCCCCATCGGCGAGACCCGCGCGATGGAACTGGCGAGGGAGAATTCGCCGACCCAGTCCGGCCGCGTCGCCAGCCAGAAATGTCCCTTCGCGCGGATGAGGCCGGGCCACGTCGCTTTGGTGAAGGCGTCGAAGGCCTCGGGCGCGAACGGACGGCGGGCCCGGTAGACGAAGGAGCCGATCCCGTATTCCTCGGTCTCGGGCACGTGCTCGGCGGCGCCGTAGAGCTCCTTGAACCAGAGCGGGTGTTCCTGCGCCTTCTCCTCGCTGAACAGGCCGGTATTCAGGACTTGATCGAGGGGGACGCGGCCATAGGCAGCCTCGACAATGCGGGCATCGGCATTGAGCCCGCGTATCACTGAGCGGACCAAAGCGAGCTGATCCGCCCCGACATCACCGGCCTTGTTGATCACGACCACGTCGGCGAGCTCGATCTGCTCCACCAGCAGGTCGACGAGAGTCCGGGCATCCTCCTCGCCTGCGATCTCGCCCCGTTCGCGCAGGAACGCCGTCGAGCCGTAATCCCGCAGCAGGCTCACCGCGTCGACCACGGTGACCATGGTGTCCAGGCGGGCGACATCGCTGAGCGCCGCCCCGTCCTCGTCGCGGAAGGAGAAGGTGCTCGCCACCGGCAGGGGCTCGGCGATGCCCGTGCCCTCGATCAGCAGGTAATCGAAGCGCCCTTCCTCCGAGAGTTTTCTGACTTCGGCCAGGAGGTCGTCCCGCAGCGTGCAGCAGATGCAGCCATTGCTCATCTCCACCAGTTTTTCGTCGGTGCGGGAGAGATTGGCGTCTCCGTCACGGATCAGGGCGGCGTCGATATTCACATCGCTCATGTCGTTGATGATCACGGCGACGCGTCTGCCCTCGCGGTTGTTGAGGATATGGTTCAGCAGCGTCGTTTTGCCGGCACCGAGGAACCCGGAGAGGACGGTGACGGGGAGACGGGAATCGCGTTGGCTCATCGGACCTCCAGTATGTAATGTAATACTATTACAATTTATGAGATCACTCCTCTCAATCGCCGTTCGAAAATCTCTGTCCACCGGTAGACGGATGAGGGTCAAAAGCGCGCTCGGCGTGTTAGGGGAGAGCGCATTCCGGCGGAGTCGCGGCAGACGTGCAGCCGTAGGCCGGCGATCGCCCGAGGATGGAATCCAGTGCGACCCTGGCGAGAAGGACCGGGAGACCGGCGCAGCTACCATCACGGCAACCTCAAGGAGGCGCTGATCGAAGCGGCACGCCGCTTCATCGCCGAACGCGGCGTGGGTGGTTTCACTCTCGTGGATGCGGCACGCCTCGTCGGCGTGACGCCGGCGGCGCTCTATCGCCATTTCCGGGGCCGCGAAGCTCTGCTCGAGGAGGTGGCCGGCCGTGGGTTCACCGATCTCGCCGAACGTCTCGCACGCTCTCTGACCTCTCGGGGAACACCGCTCGAACGCTTCACCCGGATGGGGGAGGCCTATCTCGCCTTCGCCGAAGAAGAGCCCGGCTATTATGCCGCGATCTTCGAGACTCGGGGAGCGCCGATGGCAGCGGACCCGGCGGCCTCCGACGTACCGCCGAGGCCCAGCCCCTTCGATCTTCTGCTCGAAGCCCTGAAATCGACGTTTCCCGATGGATTCGGCGGGGTCGAGCCGCGCTTCGTCGCCCTGGAAGTCTGGGCGCTCTCCCACGGGATCGCCACGCTCTCCGCCTCCGGCCATCTGCCGAAGGGGCCCGGAATGCCCGACAAGTACGAGTTGCTAAGGGCCGGCGTGCTTGCCCTCGTCCATGGCGCAGGACGCCCCAGACCCTCGGCATGACGGTTGTACGAAATCGGCCCTTGAAACCGTCACGTCGCATCCGCAAGTAAATGTGGTTCACATTAACATCGGAGCTGTGAGCCGTGAGCTTTTCCTCGACCTCTCCCTGGGCCACCGGCAAAGCTTGCCGCAGCGGTCCGTTTCCCCGTCGCTCTTTCGAGATCGGCGCCGTCGTCGTCGCGTTCATCTATTGGTGGCCGCTGGCGGCCGCCTACATCGCCTGGAAGGTGGCGGGCTATCCGGCCTTGTCCGAACTGCGCGGCATGATCGGCCGTGGGGCCGATTGGCAGGCGGGCATGCGCAAGTCGCGCTTCGCCCAGGCCTTCGAGGCCGCAGACCTGCGCGGCACCGGCAACCTCGCCTTCGACGATTACCGCCGGTCGGAACTTGACCGGCTCGATGCCCAGCGCAAGGCGCTGCAGGAAGAGAGCAAGGCCTTCGCCGCGTTCGTGGAAGAACTGAAGCGCGCCAAGGACCGTGAGCAGTTCGACGCCTTCATGGCCAAGCGTAACACCAGCGGCCCGACCCAGAACGTCTGACCGATCCCCCATCGGGGGTCACGGAGGGCTTCCGGCAGCGATGCCGGGAGCCCTTTTTCGTTCGTCCCTGGGCGGGATCAATCCTGAAGCTTCTTCAGGTGATGCAGGGCGATGAAATGCAGGCAGAAGCCGAGGATCAGCGCCGTCACGCTCACCGCACCCGGCTCGGTCTGGAAGAACCGCAACGAAACGCTCCACGCCTCGGAGCGGGACAGGCGGTGGTCATACCCTTCGTAGAGTCGCATCCCCGGCAGGAAGAAGCCGACCATGACCAGGGACGCTCCGAGCGTGTTGAGGAACGTGGCGCGGTAGCGGACCCTGTCGTTCCGGGCGGACTTGCTCATGGGCGTGCTGTTTCGGATAAGTTTCATCGACGATCCGGACCACCCTGTTTGCCTCGCGCCGAAGACCCGGACGCGCGCCCACTCCCGTCATGGCCACGGTTCTTTATCGGATTTTCATCTGCCGGGGCGGCATAAGGGCAGAGGTTCAAAAGGGCATGAGGTCGGTCCAGTGCCGGTCGTAACGTGACGGATCGATTCTCGGGGGGAGTGAAGGCGATGGTGAGTACGGACGGTCTCGGCGTAGAGGGCCGCGCGACGGTCACGGTGGTCGACCATCCCCTGGTCCAGCACAAGCTGACCCTGCTCCGGCAGAAGGAACGCTCGACCAAGGGGTTCCGCCAAATCCTCAATGAGATTGGGATGCTCCTCGCCTACGAGGTCACCCGCGACCTTCCCCTTGAGCGGGTGACGATCGAGACGCCGATCCAGGCGATGGAGGCGCCGCAGATCGCCGGCAAGAAGCTGGTTCTCGCCCCCATCCTGCGGGCGGGTGTCGGCTTCCTCGACGGCATGCTCTCGCTGGTGCCCTCGGCACGCGTCGCCCATGTCGGGCTTTACCGCGACCCCGAGACGCTGGAGGCGGTGGAATACTACTTCAAGGCGACTTCCGACCTTGCCGACAGGACCGTCCTCGTCCTCGATCCGATGCTGGCCACGGCGAATTCCGCCATCGCCGCCATCGAGCTGCTGAAGCAGCGCGGCGCGCGCGATCTGCGCTTCGTCTGTCTCCTGGCGGCACCGGAAGGCGTCGCCAAGCTCCAGGCGACGCATCCCGACGTGCCGGTCTGGACCGCCTCCATCGACAGTCACCTCAACGACCACGGCTATATCGTGCCCGGTCTCGGGGACGCCGGCGACCGGATGTACGGCACCCGCTGAGCGGCCCCGCCCTTGCCAACCCGCCCTCTGGCCGCACATGACGGGTCACGCCAACCGGAGATGTGATGCGATGACGTCAAGCCCAGACCTGCCCGAGACCATGCGCCAGATCCGGTTCGCGGGCGCAGGTGGGCCGGATGTCCTCACCCTCGGGACGGTGCCGCTGCCCCAGCCCGGTCCCGGCCAGGTGCTCATCGAAGTGGTGTCGGCCGGCGTGAACCGGCCCGATATCCAGCAGCGCGAGGGCAAGTATCCGCCGCCGAAGGGTGCCACCGAGATTCCTGGCCTCGAAGTCGCCGGGCGGATTGCGGCCCTCGGCGAAGGTGTCGAGGGTTTCGCCATCGGCGACGAGGTGTGCGCGCTCACCATCAGCGGCGGCTATGCCGAATTCGCCGTGGCCGAGACTGGGCAGTGCCTGCCGCGCCCGGCCCCGCTCTCGCTGATCGAAGCGGCTGGGCTGCCGGAGACCTATTTCACCGTCTACAGCAACGTCATCGAGCGCGGACGCCTGAAACAGGGAGAAAGCTTCCTCGTCCATGGCGGATCGAGCGGCATCGGCTCGACGGCGATCCAGATGGCGAAGCTCCACGGTGCGCGAGTGTTCGCCACCGCCGGATCGGCCGAGAAATGCGCGTTCTGCAAGGAACTCGGCGCCGACGAGGCGATCAATTACCGCGAGACGGATTTCGCCGAGGAGATCAAGCGCCTCACCGAGGGCAGGGGTGTCGACGTCATCCTCGACATGGTGGGCGCGCCCTACCTCGCCCGCAACCTCGCTTCGCTCGCGATTGAGGGACGCCTCGTCCAGATCGCCTTCATGCAGGGCTACAAGGTCGAGAGCTTCAGCATGACGCCGATCATGATGAAGCGCCTCACCTTCACCGGAGCGACCCTCCGGGCGCGCCCCAAGGCCGAGAAGGCGGCCATTGCCGAGGGCCTGCGCCGGGACATCTGGCCTCTGCTCGCCGATGGCCGGATGAAACCGATCATCCACGCCACCTTCCCCTTGGAGAAGGCATCCGAGGCTCATGCGCTGATGGAATCGAGCGCGCATCTCGGCAAGATCATGCTGACGACCGGGCGCTGAACCAGGACGCCACCTCGATAGCGGTGCGGCTTTTCTGTCAGATGCCACCGCCGGAGCCGATCGCCTCGGAACAGGGAACTCGGCCGTCGCGTTCAATCCAGCAGACGAGACATCCGTGTCTCAGGTTGAACATGACGGCCGCCCCCGGCCGAGCTTCGAAAGGTACCCCATGGCAGAACGACTCGAAGGTCAGGACGCGCGTCAGGGCAAGAAGGGCAAGCCGGTTCTCTACGTGCTGATCGGCAGCCTCGTCCTCCTCGCCATCGCTATCACCGGCCTGATGACTTGGCAGGGCGCGAACTCCCCGAAGGATTACGCCTCGCAGAGCCAGGACGCCTCCCGCGGTCAGGTCACCGGTTCCGTGAACGGGGCTGGAAACGGAACGTCTTCATCGAACACGGGCAACGTCCCCGCCGGAAACCCCGCCTACCCTGCGCCGGCTCAGCCGTCGGCAAATGGCGGTCAGAAATAACCGAAACCACCCATCGGTTCAGACGACCGAATATGACCCCAGCACGCTACGGCATCGCGGCGAGTTTTTTCGCTGAGACACCGTAGCGTTTTTATTTTCTACGTCCGGCCAGATGATCGCGGCACGGATACGCTTCGAACTGTGTGGATCGGACGGCGACATGTCAGCCATGATGGGCCAATTCCCTCGCCGCGCTTCGGCAGAGGGGAGGAACTTCCCGTTTCGTCGGACCTCAGCGGGTCGGGACGGGAACTTCGCCGCGATAATCGTAGAAGCCGCGCTTCGTTTTCCGGCCAAGCCAGCCGGCTTCGACATATTTCACGAGAAGCGGGCAGGGGCGGTATTTCGAATCCGCCAGGCCTTCGTAGAGAACCTGCATCACCGACAGGCAGGTATCGAGGCCGATGAAATCGGCGAGCTGCAACGGCCCCATCGGATGGTTGGCACCGAGCTTCATCGCGGTGTCGATGGCCTCCACCGAACCTACGCCCTCGTAGAGCGTGTAGATCGCCTCGTTGATCATCGGCAGCAGGATGCGGTTGACGATGAAGGCCGGGAAATCCTCCGACATGGTCGAAGTTTTGCCGAGCTTGGCGATGAAGGCCTTGGCCGAGACATAGGTCGGGTCCGCCGTGGCGATGCCCCGGATCAGCTCCACGAGCTGCATGACCGGGACCGGATTCATGAAATGGATGCCGATGAACCGCTCCGGCCGGTCGGTCGCGGCGGCGAGGCGCGTGATCGAGATCGATGAGGTGTTGGTCGCCACAATGGCGTCCGGCTTCAGCGACGGGCACAGGGCGGTGAAGATCTGGCGCTTGGTCGCCTCGTCTTCCGTGGCGGCTTCGATGACAAGGTCGCAGGGGCCGAGGTCGTCGTAGCTTTCGGCCGCCAGGATGCGGGCGACGCCGCTGCGCCTCTGCTCGTCGGTTATCGTGCCCTTGGAGACCTGGCGCGCCAGATTGCCGTCGATCGTCGCCAGCCCGCTATGGATGCGGGCGGTGTCGCGATCGTTCAGCCGCACATCCAGTCCGGCCATGGCACAGACATGCGCGATGCCGCTTCCCATCTGGCCGGCGCCGATGATTCCGACGGTCTTGATCTCGATGGCCATCGCTTGAACTCGCACCCCTGAGGCGCGGCCGGTTCGGCCGCAGAACGCCCGCCTAGCGATCGAGGCGTTGGCGCCACAATTGAAATGCGGCGCACAAAATTCCTAGATCATTTTCTCGCTGAGGTGCAGCCCGGGCAAGCGCTTAAATGGGAAAAGTACTCCGCCGCAGATGGCTGCGGCGGAGTCCTGTCGTGGTTCCAAGGCCTAGGGTCAGCCCTTGGCTTTGGTGATCTCGGCCTGGAGCTCGGGAACGATCTGGAACAGGTCGCCGACGAGGCCGTAATCCGCCACTTGGAAGATCGGCGCATCCTCGTCCTTGTTGATGGCGACGATGACCTTCGAATCCTTCATGCCGGCCAGATGCTGGATCGCGCCGGAGATACCCACCGCCACATAGAGGTCCGGTGCCACGACCTTGCCGGTCTGGCCGACCTGCCAGTCGTTGGGAGCGTAGCCCGCATCGACGGCAGCGCGCGAAGCACCCACCGCCGCGCCGAGGGCATCGGCCAGCGGCTCGATCAGCTCCTTGAACTTGTCCGACGAGCCGAGCGAGCGGCCACCCGAGACGATGATCTTGGCAGCGGCCAGTTCGGGCCGGTCGGACTGGGCGATTTCCTCGCCCTTGAAGGTGGACTTGGAGGAAGCGGGCGCGCTCGCCGAGACCGGCTCCACTGGAGCCGGCGATCCCCCGGCGGCAGCGGCCTTGAACGCCGCCATGCGGACGGTGATGACCTTCTTGCCTTCGGCGGCTTGGACGGTCTGGATGGCGTTGCCGGCATAGATCGGACGGTCGAACGTGTCTGGCGAGATGACGCTCATGATGTCCGAGATCTGCGCCACGTCGAGGAGAGCGGCCACGCGCGGCAGCACGTTCTTGCCGGTGGTGGAGGCCGCGGCGATGATCACGTTGTACTCGCCCGCAAGCGAGACGATCAGCGCAGCGGTCGGCTCCGCCAGAGCGTGGTCGTAGGCGGCATCCTCGGCCAGCAGCACCTTGTCGACACCGTCGAGGATCGCAGCAGCGTCCGCTGCGGGACGGCTGCCGGCACCGGCGACCAGGGCGTGGATCGGTCCGCCGATCTCCTTGGCGGCGGTGAGCGCCTTCAGGCTGGCGTCGCGCACGGCGCCATTGTCGTGTTCGATGAGAAGAAGAGTGGCCATGCGGTGCGAACCTCGTTGCTGTGCGGCCGATCATCCGTCGCGGCGTCGCGCCGGGCTGCGGCCGAAGTGATTGTCGGATCGGCACCGGCCATCTTTCGAAGGCCGGTGCGCGGGCGAGGCCGGGCGCTCAGATGACCGAGGCTTCGCCCTTCAGCTTCTGAACGAGTTCGGCCGCGGAGCCGACCTTGATGCCCGCCTTGCGTCCAGCCGGCTCGACGGTCTTCAAGACCTTGACCCGGGGCGTCACGTCCACGCCGAGGGCATCGGGGCTCAATTCTTCGAGGGGCTTCTTCTTCGCCTTCATGATGTTGGGGAGCGACGCGTAGCGGGGCTCGTTGAGGCGCAGATCCGTGGTCACGATCGCCGGCAGGGCGAGGGTGACGGTCTGCAGGCCGCCATCGACCTCACGGGTGACGTCGATCGATCCCTCACCGAACTCGAGCTTGAAGGCGAAGGTACCCTGCGGCCAGTCGAGCAGGGCTGCGAGCATCTGCCCGGTTTGGTTGGAATCGTCGTCGATGGCCTGCTTGCCGAGGATGACGAGGCCGGGGGCCTCCTTCTCGACGATGGCCTTCAGGATCTTGGCCACGGCCAGCGGCTCCACGAGACCGTCGGTCTTCACCAGGATCGCCCGGTCAGCGCCCATGGCGAGGGCGGTGCGCAAGGTCTCCTGCGCCTGTTGCGGACCGATGGACACGGCGACGATCTCGGTCGCCTTGCCCTTCTCCTTCAGACGGATCGCCTCTTCGACGGCAATCTCGTCGAAGGGGTTCATCGACATCTTGACGTTGGCGAGTTCAACCCCCGAACCATCGGCCTTGACGCGGATCTTGACGTTGTAGTCGACGACCCGCTTGACGGGCACCAGAACCTTCATGGCGGTCACAATCCTCCAATGATTTTCTTGGCAAGGGCCGGCGCAGCGCGCGAGGGGCCTTCGACACGGTCGAAGGTCCGGACACCCTCTTGGAAAGAAGCGGCGGACCGTAACGGGGGGATTTCAGACTTGTCAACGCGTGCGACAGTCTAGCCCCGCGTCGAACACATGAGGTTCAAAATCCGGGCTGTCTTGTATGCGGTCTACCAGATATCCCGCGTCAGCGGTTCTTGCCCGGAACCCAGAGCACGTCGTCGGCTCCATTGGCATTGGCCGTGCGGCTCGCCACGAAGAGGAAGTCCGACAGGCGGTTGAGGTATTGCAATGCCTCCGGCGAAACGCGCTCGCCCTCCACCGCTGCGAGGGCCACCGTGAGGCGCTCGGCCCGGCGGCAGATCGTGCGGGCAAGATGGAGCGCGGCAGAGGCGGCCGAACCGCCGGGGAGCACAAAGGATTTCAACGGCGAGAGCTCGGCGTTAAGCACGTCGATATCGGCTTCGATACGCTTTACCTGACTGGCGACGATGCGCAGGGGCTCGTAGGCCGGTGGCACGTCGCTTTCCGGGGTCGCAAGATCGGCTCCGAGATCGAACAGGTCGTTCTGGATGCGGCCGAGCATGGCGTCGAGGACGATATCGGCATGGAGCCGAACGAGGCCGATACAGGCATTGGTCTCATCGACCGTGCCATAGGCCTCGACCCTCAGATCCGCCTTGGAGCGACGTTCGCCATTGGCGAGCGCCGTGGAGCCCTTGTCGCCGGTGCGCGTGTAGATGCGGTTCAGGGTGACCAAGGATTATCCGATCTCAGATTCAGGCGTCGGGATCAGAACGTGTAACCGATCTTGCCGCCGAAATTCGTCAGGCCACGGTTCTCGTGGCACAGGCCGGCATTCGACATGTGCTCGACGGTGGCCATGATGCTCCAATGCTCGGTCAGACGATAGCCGAGCGCTGCCGCTTCGCGGAAAAGCGGGTTGCAGCCGAGGGAGTTGAAGCCCGCCGGTGCGTTGGCCTTGAGGCCGGTATAGCCGTTATGCGCGCCCGCGCCGAAGAAGCCTTCGAGGAAGACCCGGTTGTTCAAGGTCTGGGGGAACAGGTCCACTGACCAAGTCAGGCCGATATAGGCGTAGCTGGTGCGGCCATCGAAATTGTAGCTGCCGCCCACGGTCGGGCGCGGCACGAAGGCCTGCCAGAACGGGTCGAGGCTCACCGTCGGCTTGTAGAACAGGATCTCGCCATTGATGGCGTTGGTGTTCTTCTCGGCACTGCCGGGATCCTGGACGGCTCCGCCGATACGTACCTCGGAGACGATGCTCAGGGGCTGCACCGGTGTCACGTAGGCCGCGGCGGGAGGCGGCGAACCGAGATCGGCAGCCTGGGCGGAACACACTACGGGCAGGGCGAGAATGCCGACGACCAGGCGAGAGCAGATGGCTTGCATCGATGACGGATCCAAAGTGAACCTGGCCTTCCTACCACGCTGGAATACGCTGGCGGCAGTCCGGGCGCTCAGTAATCCCGTCCCGTCATCGTGTTAGATTGCATGTGAGACCCGTCCGCCACACTCACCGGGATGTGATCGCAACTCAGGCGGAGCGCCACCACACCACTCCCATGATGAAGATGATCGCCAGAAACTGCAGCATTACCCGCAGACGCATGAGGCGTTGGGACGTGTTGGCGCTACCGCCGCGCATCATGTTGACGAGGCCGAGCAACAGCACGACGGCCACGGCGAGGCAGGCGACGAGGACGAGGGTGTTGGAGGACATGACGGCTCGGGCTCGGAACGCGGGGACGAAGCCCATATGGCTTCGGCTTTTCCCTAGCCCATAGGGCAGGGCATCGCACCCGATGAACGGGTGCACAACTCAGTTTCGCCGCAGCAGTCGCTCGAAATAGTCGAGCTCTTCCCTCGGCCGGCTCGGGTCGCCGAGCTTGCGGCGCAACTCCTCCATGATCCGGCGCGTGCGCTGAACCGCGGATTCGTCGGCGGTGGGAACCTTTCCGCGTCCGTCGGAGAGATCGCGGCCCTTGGTCGGACGACCGAGCGGATCGTCGTCGCGATTGCCGGCCTGGCCCTGCTGGCTCGGGTTCTCGCCGCCCTCCTGCTCGCCTCCGCCCTCACCCTCGCCCTGGGCCATCTCCTCCATCTGCTTCTGCATGCCCTCGGCGCCGCGCTTGAGCCCGTCGAGGGCGCGCCCCTGAGCATCGACGGCATCGCCTTCCTTGCCTTCGCCAAGAGCACCTTCAGCGTCGCGCATCGCTTCCTCGGCATCGGCAAGGCCGTCTTCGCCCTGCATCCCGAGTTCCTTCATCCGCTCCTGCAGATCCTCGAGGCGCTGGCGCAAGGCCTGCTGGCGATCCCCGGCACCACCCTGGCCCTGCTCCCCCTTCTGGCCTTTCTGACCTTTCTGGCCCTGTTGCCCCTGATCACCGCCCTGTTGTTGCCCCTGGTCGCCATTCTGCTGCTGGCCCTGCTGGCCGCGCTGGGGCTTCTGGCCCTGCTTCTGCCCGGGCTGCTGGCCGCGTTTGTTCTGTCCGTCCTTGAAGGTCTCGTCGCGCAGGTCCTGCTGCTCGCGGGACATCTTGTCGAGTTCCTCGGCCTGCTTGCTCATCTCGCGGGCGCTCGGGTCGGACTTGCCACCCGGCTCGGCGGTCTGAAGGTTTTCGAGGATGCTGCGGAGCTGTTCGAGCAGGCGCTGCGCCTCGGCGGTATCGCCGCGCTTCATCGCCTCTTCCATGTCCTTGAGCATCTTGTTCAGATCGTCCGGGGTGACGGTCTTGGCGTTCTGCTGCGACTTGCCCTTGTCGCCCTGCTGTTGAGGCTGCTTCTGCTGCCGCTCGGCCATCTGCGTCATGAACTTGTCGAGGGCCTGTTTGAGATCCTCGGTCAGCTTCTTGATCTCGTCGTCCGGCGCGTTGCGGTCGATGGCGTCCTTCAGCTTGTCCTGGGCGGCGCGCAGGCTCTTCTCCGCGTCGGAGAGGTCGCCATCCTCGATCTTGAGCGCCATCTCCCACAGCAGGTCCGCGACCTCGATGAGGGCTTCGTCGGTCCGCGCCGCCTTGAGCCGGCGGGACGCGGTGCGCAGCCCGAGGAAGATCGAGGGCTGCGGCGTGAACTGATCCGGCGCGATCATCAGCGCATCGAGGGCGGTCTGCACCCGGCGCCGGCTCTCGTCGGGAGCGGTGACGAGGCGTCGGCGCTCCTCTGCGAGGGCACGCGCCAGGGGCTCGCGGAACGGCCGGGCCGGCAGCGTGATCTCCGCCGTCTCGGTCCGCCCCTCCTGGCCGGCCTCGTCCTTGACGACGATGGTCAGCCGAACCCGCGCCCCTGACCAGGGATTGTCGGTGAGGTCGATAAGCGTCTTCGTGTCAGTCTCTCCACTCGCGTCGGAGGGCAAGGCGAGGGGCATCTTCGGCACCGGAACCAGGGAGCGCCCGCCGGCCAGGGGCTCGACGATGCCGTCGGCCGAGGCGATGCCGTAATCGTCCTTGGCGCGGTAAGTCAGGTTGAAGGTACCGCGCGCATTGACCTCGAGGGCGCCGACGCGCCTGACTTCCGGGGCGAGATCCGGGATGGTCTCGACGATGAGATGCTGCTTCGGCGCGGAGCCCGCGGCGATGACAAGGTCGGCGGTTCCGCCAACGAGCTGAAAGCGGTCCTCGCGAAGGTCCGGACGAGCCTCTTTGCCGGGCAGGGGCTTGAAACCCGCATTCGGCGTCAAGACGACATCGCCCTGACCGGCGATCCGGACGATCAGCGTCGCGTTCACCGGCGCGCGCAGGTGCTGCTCGGTCCCGTTCATGGTGACGACGAGGGGCGGAAGCCGGGTGTAGAGCGGCGGATCGATCCAGCCGTCGACGCGGAAGCTCGGCCCCGGACCGGTGGCCTCATGCCAGTCGAAGGCGCTGCCGATGCGCTGGCGCCATTCCGGGCCGGCGACGAACAGGCTGGCCATCGCCGCCACCACGAGACCGGCGCGCAGGGCGAAGGGATCGCGGCGCGGCATACCGGGACGGGGCAGGCCGACGCTCAACCGGGCGACGGCCTCGGCGGCGCGGCGCTGATGCAGCGCCCACAGGGCCTGGGTCGCCGGATCGGTCGTCCCGACGGCCAGCGTATCCTCAATGGCGGAGGCCGGGTTGTGGGACGAAGAGCCATCGGCGGCATCGCGGTCGAGGCGCGCAAGAGCCTCGCGGCGGCTCGGGTAGGTGAGCCTCACGAGCGGGACCAGGGCGGCGAGGAAGGCAATGGCGAAGGCAGCAAGTCCGGCCATGCGCCAGGCCGGCGGAAGATCGAGCCACAGTCCCAGCCACGAGGCCGCGAGGAACGCGAGGATGATCGCGAGCCCGCGCCAAAGCAGGGGCCAAGCCCGCTCCCACAGCCCGGCGGCCTGCGATTGCGACACGAGCCGATCGAGCCGGCTTCGCGCGGCCGGCGGCTTCGGTGCCGTCATCTGGGTCGTGCCGGAGGTCGTCGCGTCGGCCTCGTCCATTCTGCTGGGCTCCCGAGGCGGGGAACGCTCACTGCATCCCGCCTTGTAAGCCTAGCATGGTGGCGGCGCACCGCGATCGGGTCAAATCGGCCCACCCGCAGGGCGGGCGGGCGGCTATTCCGACCGCAGCCAGTCGGGCACGCGGTCGAGGCCGATGAGGTCGTCGTAGGTCTGGCGCGGCCGGACGATGGCGGCGCGGTCGCCGCTCACCAGAACCTCGGCCACGAGGCGGCGGGTGTTGTAGGTTCCGGCCTGGACCGCCCCATAGGCGCCCGCCGTCATCACGGCGACGAGGTCGCCCGGCGCGACATCGGGAATATCGCGGGCCAGGGCGATGTAGTCGCCGCTCTCGCAGACCGGTCCGACCACATCGGCGACGAGGCGAGGGGTATCGGCACCGGGCTCGATGACCGGACGGAGGGCGTGATAGGCCTCGTAGAGGGTCGGGCGGATGAGGTCGTTCATCGCCGCGTCGACGATGACGAAGGTCCGGCCCTCGGTCCGCTTCACATAGAGGACGCGGGTGACGAGGATGCCGGCATTACCGGCGATCATGCGGCCGATCTCGAAGACCGGTCGCAGGCCGAGGGGCCGGAAATGCGGGCGCAGAATCTCCGCCAGGGCCGCGGGTTCCGGGGGAGGGGCATTGTCCTCGCGATAGGGAATGCCGAGGCCGCCGCCGAAATCGATGTGATGCAGGGGGTGACCCTGCGCCATCAGGCTGCGCGCCAGTTCCGCCAGGAGCCCGGCCGCGTGGGCGAAGGGCGCAAGATCGGTGATCTGACTACCGATATGCATGTCGACGCCGGACACCGCGATCCCCGGCAGGGACGCCGCACGGGCATAGACATCGGCCGCACGCCCGATGGGGATGCCGAACTTGTTCTCGGATTTGCCGGTGGAGATCTTGGCATGGGTCCCGGCATCCACATCCGGATTGACCCGGACGGAGACCGGAGCGGTCGCGCCCAGGGAGGAGGCCACTTCGGACAGGGTTTCGAGCTCGGGCTCGCTCTCCACGTTGAAGCAGTAGATGCCGGCATGCAGGGCCGCAGCCATCTCCTCGCGGGTCTTGCCCACGCCGGAGAACACGATCCGTTGCGGATCGACGCCGGCGGCGAGGGCACGGCGCAGCTCACCCTCGGAGACGATGTCCATCCCCGCGCCGAGACGTGCCAGCGTGGTGAGCACCGCCTGGTTCGAATTCGCCTTCATCGCGTAGCAGACGAGGGCGTCGTCCCCGGCAAAGGCCTCGGCGAAGACGCGGTAATGCCGTTCGAGCGTCGCGGTCGAGTAGCAATAGAACGGCGTGCCGACCTCGGCCGCGAGGCCGGTCAGGTCGACATCCTCGGCGGCCAGCCGGCCGTCACGATACTGAAAATGGTGCATGGGCGGGCCTTGGGGGGCGAATCCCGAAACGCGAACCTGAAGAGGACGGTGCGCCCGACTTAGCCCCGTCGGGACGGACGTCAGGCCCGCGAATGCCTAGAGGAGCGGATCGAGGATGAAGGGCTGTTTGGGAATGGTATAGCCGCGCTTGACGCCCTTCGATGTCTGCACGGGCGCTTCGATGATCGCCTGAGGCGTACCGGAGATCGCCGAGGGGTCGAGGTCGTCGCCATCGGCCACGGCGGTGGCATCCGCCACCGGGGACGATCCAATCCCGAGCCCGGAGGATTGCACCGGAGCCCGCGTATCGGGGGCCTGCAGGGCCCCGCGTCGGCCGCAGCCAGAGCCGGCGAGGGCCACGCTGCCCAGAACGAGGAGCAACGTCAGTCGGGAGCGAAACAACATCAACGTGGGTCCGGAGCCTCGATCGTCGGCATCATAGCCGCTGCTTCTCGCCGATGCGAGCGCAACGGCCACGCTTTGTGCTGCCTGAGGCGCCGGGGCCTCAAGGAAGGGGATCAGCCCTTCTTGCCGGAGGTCTTCTCGTAGGCATCGATGGCGCGGCGGCAGTTCTCGGACAGCTTGGTCCAGTTGGTCTGGAAGCACTTGTCCATGGCCGGATCATCGGGCGAGAGGTTGCCGCAATAGGTCAGGTAATCCCCAGTGCAGTATTTCTTCAGGGTCTCGTTGCCCCGCTTCGTCTGGGGAGCGGCTTGGGCGAAGGCCGCCGCCGACGAGAGGACGGACACTGTCGCGAGTGCGAGGGCAAGCGAAGTCATCTTGAAAGTCATAGGGAACGCGATCCGTCTCAAACAGTGAGGATGTGACGAACCCGATGATGCCTTTGCATGGTCGAAACAAGGCACGCCGGTGGTCATCCCATGAAGACGCGGCTTCTACGTCAATCCTCCGGCCGCCTGCAACGTCCCCCTCCCAACCCGGCGGTGGACTAGACGGGTTCGGTCCGTTTCACCGGAATCGAACCGGCCTGCGAGGCTGGCATGGCGAACACATCGACAGAGGGAAGCCGGTTCTGTCGAAGCAGCGAGTCCGCCACCTCGACAATGCGCTGGCGAAGGGCGGCGATCTCCGCGTCTGGAGGCGCCTTTGCCGTGCGCAGGGCCTCACATTCGGCGAGGAGCGCCAAGTACCGCGCATTAAGGTCCTGCCCGGCCTCGTCGTCACCGGTGACAACGTCCGCCTGCGTCACCTTGGCCTCGCGCAGGGCGTGCAGATCGTCGAGGAGATCGCGATGGGCGTTCTCAAGCACCTCGAGCGTGGCGAGGCTGAGAGTTCCTTCCGCGCGCGCCGCGGCAAGGTCGCGTTCGACACCGTCGAGGGTCGCGCGCGTCGAGGCGAGAGCGGCATCCCGCTGTTCCACATTCCGCGACAGGGCGGCGATCTCAAGGGTCCGCGCGCCGATCGCCGCCATATCCGCATGGCGGCTGCCTCGCGCGGCCTCGACCTTCCGCTCGAGACGACGCTGGGTGACCGCGAACCGCGCGCGCAGATAATCCTTCTCGGCGGCGATTTCGGAGGCGGAGAGGGGAACGAGACCTTCGAGCCGCCGCTTGGCGAGGCGTGTCGCCCGGGCACTGACGGCCGGCAGGACCATGAGTGCGCACAGGCTCGCCGCGAGGAAGCCGAGCGCGAAGATCATCACGGTTTCGATCACGCGGGAATGCTCTTCCTAGCCGCTAGGCGCGGCCGGACAGGCCGCGACGCCCAAGTCTTTAGACCATTTCCCCCTGGCGAGACCAATCCTTTGAAGGGTTTGAGACGAACCGCCGCCGGCCGAGACCATCGTGTCGGTTCGAATCAGAACGGGTTCCAGGTCGGCTTCGACGTGAATTTCAGGTAGCCGACATTGATTCCGAGGCGCGCACCGACGCCGGTCCTGATCGGCACCACCACCATTCCGTCATTCGTCACGGCGGTCATCCCGAACCCGCCGATGAAATAGGCGGAGCCGTCGACCCCGGCAAATCGCCGGTAGAGGCCGGAGACCGAGGGCATGTTGTAGAGAAGCATCATCGTGCGATCCCCGTCGCCGCCGAGGTCGAATCCGATGGACGGTCCCTGCCAGTAGATCCGGCGCTGCCCGGCATTGCGGGTATAGAGCGTGCCCTCGCCGTAGCGAACGCCGCCGACGATGGCGCCAGACGCTTCCTGTCCGAGGATGTAGCCGTTGGGCTCGCCCCAGCGCCGGGTCGCCTCTTCCACGGTAAGGGCGAGACCCCGCGACATCGAGCCGAAGAACTTATGCCCGTTATCCACGATCTCGGCGGGCCGGAACCGACCCGGGGGCTGCTCGTCGAAGGCCAGGGCCGGAGCGACGGGCGCAGCGATGAGCAGGGCGGCCGCGGCTGCGCCGAGGAAGAGAGCTCGGCGCCGGGCTGCAAGCGGCGTGGGCTCGACCGATGCGGCGAGGGGGTTCGAAGGATCTGTCATCCGGAGCACCATGTTCGCCCATCACAAGGTTCGACATCCGTCCCGTTCGCCGACATTCTCCTGGCCGGATCTGTCCGAGCCGGGACAAGCGGAGGCACGAGCCCGCGTAGCGCCGATTAGAGCATGAAGTACCGCATGATAGGGTTAACGCGCCGTAACCTTGGAGGAATCGCGCTGGCATCGTGCCTCGCCGCACCTCGCGCCTCCTCGGCGCGGCAGGGTCTGATCGCCCTCGATGGGTTCGACGCCGTCAGCTATTTCCTCGATCCCGAGGGGCAGCCGGTGCCGGGTAAACCGGCCTTCGAATGGGATTGGAAAGGTCGGACCTGGCGATTTTCGCGGCCGGGAAACCTCGCGGCCTTCCGCGATGCGCCCTCCGCCTATGCACCGCGTCTGTCCGGATACGATCCGATCGGGGTGCTCGACGGCCGAATCGTGGACACGGACCCTCAGATCTTCGCGATCCTGCCCGGGCCGGCGGGGGAGGGGCTCTACCTGTTCCGCAACCGGGAGCACCGTTCGAAGGTCGTCGCGTCACCGGCCATCATCGTGGCGGCGGAAGAGAAATGGCCAGCGCTGCGCAAACTCACCGAGGATGGCGCGGCACCCTGATACCGGCCCCTCTCACGCCGTCGGCGGAGTCTGCGCGGCGCATCCCTGCCGGGCCGTGCTCAGGTTGGGCCCGCGATCGGGCAGGCCGAGGCGGCCGGTATAGCTCGGATCGCCGAGGGCGGCGAAAGGGCCGTTACGGTAGAAAATGCCATAATGGCCGTAGGTGATCTCGCGCCCCGACGGCACGATGACGCAGCCGCCGGCGGTGGTCAGCACATGGTCTCCGGCCGCGGTGTCCCATTCCATGGTCGGGCCGCAACGGACATAGATGTCGGCTTCGCCGGACGCGATGAGACAGAACTTCAGGGCCGATGCGACGCCACGCCTCTGACCGATGGGCAGCCCCGCGAGGCACGCCTCCGTCTCGGTATCGCCGTGGCGGCGGCTGACCAGGGCGACGAGCCCGTCCTCGGGCACCTTCCGGACCCGGATCGCGTTCCGCGTCGTCGGTCGCCCGCGATGGATCACAGCCTCGAACGCGGTGGCGCCGGCCCCCCAGACGCGGCCAATGCCGGGTCCGGCCACGGCCGATGCGACGGGCCTGTTCCCTTCGATCAGGCAGATGTTGACGCTGTAATCCGGGTTTCCGGCCAGAAAATCGCGCGTGCCGTCCAGAGGGTCGACCAGAAAGAACAATTCGGCCGGCGGCAGGTCGTGGGTGGATTCTTCGGAGACGATGGGGATCGTCGGGTAGCGCTGCCGCAGAGCATCGAAGATCAGCTTTTCGGATGCGATGTCGGCGACGCTCGACGGAGTCCCGTCCGGCTTGATCACGTGCGCGCAGTCGCCACCATGATGTCGTCGGAGGATGTCGCCAGCTTCGCAGGCGATGTCGGTCAATGTCGTCGCGATGCTATCGCGCATCCGCGGATCGAGGGGCATAGGAAAGTCTTGCCTTGCGAGCCGCGCCTTGTCGACTCTAGAGTCGGCTTCGAAGCGGACTACGCACTCCTCGCGTCGCTTTTCAAAGCATCCTGTGCCGTCTATCGGTGCCGGCCTCGGTTGGTTTCATCTCTCGAAGCCGACGGACCGGCCGCATCCGCGGCCCATTCATTGCCCTGTGCGGAGAGCACGATGACCCCCGTCGATCTCGATTCCCTCGATCTCTCCGCGTTGCTCTGCTCGCGCGTCTGCCATGACGTCATCAGCCCGGTCGGCGCCATCGTGAACGGGCTGGAAGTCCTGGAGGACGAGAGCGACACGTCGATGCGGGAATTCGCCCTCGAATTGATCGGCAAGAGCGCGAAGCAGGCTTCGGCTCGGCTGCAGTTCGCCCGCATCGCCTTCGGCGCTGCCGGATCGGCGGGCGCGTCCATCGACCTCGCCGATGCCGAGAAAGTCTCGCGTGGGATGTTCGGCGACGAGAAGACCCAGCTGAGCTGGAGCGCACCGCAGGCGCTCTATCCGAAGAACAAGGTCAAGCTCCTCCTCAACCTCGTCATGATCGCCACCACCACCGTTCCCCGTGGCGGCCGGATCGACGTGAAGGTCAGCGGCGACGGGGAGGCCCCCTCCATCGTCATCACGTCGAAGGGGTCGCACGCCCGCATCCCTGCCCATGTGGAGGATCTGATCGCGGGAACGCCGGAGAACGGCGCGGTGGACGCCCACAGCATCCTGCCCTTCTATGCCGGTCTCGTGGCACGCGCGGCGGCGATGAACGTCCGCTTCATGATCGAGGGCGACGAAGTGACGATCCGGGCGGAGCCCGTGGCCGCAGCCGTCGCACCGGCTGCAACCCCCGCCGAGCGCCCCCTGGAGGATACGCGCCCCTCGGACAGCGAGCCGCCCGAGACGTCGCTCGCTTAATTGCCGGAATGACCGTCGCGGCAGGCTGGATCAAATCCTGCCGCGACTTGTGGATTTGTCCCACTCTCGAAACTCTTCACTAACCTGTCGGCCTCAAGGTGGAATTCGCACAAACCTAGTGCGCGTCTGGACCGAGTGCCTCTAATGGATGACTTGCTGCGTGAGTTTCTGACCGAGAGCGCAGAGCATCTCGATACCGTGGACGCCGAGCTCGTCCGCTTCGAGCAGGATCCCAACAACCAGACGATCCTCCGGAACATTTTCCGCCTCGTCCACACGATCAAGGGGACGTGCGGGTTCCTCGGCCTGCCGCGCCTCGAAGCGCTGGCGCATGCGGCCGAGACGCTGATGGGCCAGTTCCGCGACGGCATGCCGGTGAGCAGCCCCGCCGTCAGTCTCATCCTCGTGACGCTGGACCGGCTCAAGCAGATCCTCGGCGATCTCGAGATCACCGGCACCGAGCCGGCCGGCAACGACGACGACCTGATCAACGCCCTCGATGCGATGTCCGCCGCCCCATTCGTTGTTCCGGCCCCAGTCGTCGAAACAAAGCTCCCCGACCCCGTCGTGCGGGAGTTGAAGCCGGGCGAAGTCTCCCTCGACGATCTGGAGCGCGCCTTTCTCGAAGCCGAAGGTCCCGACCTGTCGGAGCCGCTCCCCGTCGAGCCGCCCCCCGTCGCCACGGCCGAACCGAAGCAGCCCGAATTCACCGCTCCCGAGTTCGAACCCGCATCGCTCGCCGAGGATTCGTCCGCGAAAGGCGCGAACCGGAAGAACGGGTCGGACGCTCCCTCCGGAGAGTCCGAGGGTGGAGCGTCGAAGGTCCAGAGCATCCGCGTCAACGTGGATACGCTCGAACACCTGATGACGATGGTGTCCGAGCTGGTGCTGACCCGCAACCAGCTGCTCGAGATCGCCCGCCGCCACGACGATTCGACCTACAAGGTTCCCCTGCAGCGCCTCAGCCACGTGACGGCCGAGCTGCAGGAAGGCGTCATGAAGACGCGCATGCAGCCGATCGGCAATGCCTGGCAGAAGTTGCCGCGCGTGGTCCGCGACCTGTCGTCGGAACTCGGCAAGCAGATCGAGCTCATCATGAGCGGTGCCGAGACCGAGCTCGATCGCCAGGTGCTCGAGGTCATCAAAGATCCGCTCACCCACATGGTGCGCAATTCGGCCGATCACGGCATCGAGTCCACCGCCGACCGCAAAGCGGCTGGCAAGCCGGCCCGCGGCACGATCCGCCTCGCCGCCTATCACGAGGGTGGGACGATCACGATCGAGATCGCCGATGACGGCAAGGGCCTCGATCTCGCCGCCATCCGCCGCAAGGCCGTGGAGCGCAACGTTGCGAGCCAGAGCGATATCGACAAGATGACCGACGCCCAGGTGGCGAAGTTCATCTTCCATCCCGGTTTCTCCACCGCGAAGGCCGTCACTTCCGTCTCCGGCCGTGGCGTCGGCATGGATGTGGTGAAGACCAATATCGAGCTGATCGGCGGTGTCATCGACATCAACACGCAGCTCGGCCGCGGCACCACCTTCACGATCAAGATCCCGCTGACGCTGGCGATCATCGCCGCCCTCATCGTCAAGGCCGGCGACCTTCGCTACGCCGTGCCGCAGGTCGCCGTGCTGGAACTCGTGCGCGTCGACAAGGCCACCGCCCAGAAAGTCGAGCGCATCAACGGCTCGCCGGTGCTGCGCCTGCGCGAACGCCTTCTTCCAATCGTGACCCTCACCGGGGTGCTCGGCCAGAAGGAGAATGCCGAGAGCATCGATTCCGGCTTCGTGGTGGTCGCACAGGTTGGCCGCCAGCGCTTCGGCATCCTGGTGGACGAAGTCTTCCACACGGAAGAGATCGTCGTGAAGCCGATGTCGTCGAAGCTGCGCCACCTGCCGTTATTTGCCGGAAACACCATCCTCGGCGATGGCGCGGTGGTGTTGATCGTCGATCCGAACGGCATCGCCCGCCAGGTCAGCCAGGGCACGCAGACGGGCGCCATCCCGGTGGATGCCGAGCCGGAGGAGACCGATGCCGCCGACGCGAAGGCGACGCTGCTGGTGTTCAAGGGCGGCGGAGGCAGCTTCAAGGCGGTGCCGCTCTCGCTCGTGACACGGCTCGAGGAGATCGAGGCCAACAAGATCGAGTGGGTCGGCGGACGCCCGCTGATCCAGTACCGTGGCCGGCTCATGCCGCTGGTCCCGGCCGATCAGTCGATCGAGATCAGGAGCGAGGGGACCCAGGCCCTGGTGGTATTCTCGGATGGCGAACGGGCCATGGGCCTCGTGGTGGACGAAATCATCGATATCGTCGAGGAGCGTCTCGACGTGGAGATCGCGGCCGAGCGTTCGGACCTCATCGGTTCGGCGGTCCTGCGCGGCCGCGCCACCGAGATCATCAACATCGCCCACTTCCTGCCGCTGGCGTATGACGACTGGGCTCGGGGGGCGCACAAGCCCGAGAAACGCAACGCGACGCTGCTTCTCGTGGACGATTCGGCCTTCTTCCGCGACATGCTGAGCCCGGTCCTCAAAGCCGCCGGTTACAACGTGATCACCGCCGGAAGCGCGGAAGCCGCCCTCACCACGCTGATGGCCAACGCCCGTGTCGATGTGGTCGTGTGCGACCTCGAAATGCCGGGCCGAAACGGCTTCGACCTCGTCGCCGCCATGCGGAAGGGCGACGAGCGCCTTTCCCAGCTACCGGTCATCGGACTGTCGGGCACGGTCGGCATCGAGGCCATCGAGCGGGCTCGCTCCCTCTCGATCCTCGATCTGGTGGCGAAGTTCGATCGCAGCGGGCTGATCTCCGCCCTCAGCGAAGTCGACATCGTCAGCCTTCCCAAAGCCGCCTGAACTTGGCCTTCTGAACTTGGCCTTCGAACGAGATCGGACAATCTGAGCCATGATGCAGGCCGCAAACAGCAACAAGGGTGTCGATCCCGGCGCCACCACCGACTTCATCACCGTCTTCGTGGCCGACACCATGTTCGGTCTCGCCATCGACCGGGTCCACGACGTCTTCATCCCCGCCGGGGTGACGCCCGTGCCGTTGGCTCCGATGGAGATCGTCGGCCTCCTGAACCTGCGCGGACGCGTGGTCACGGCCCTGTGCCTGCGTCGCCGCCTCGGTCTCGCGGACCGCGCCGACGAGAGCCAGAAGATGGCGATTGGTCTGGAGCAGGGTGGAGAAACCTTCGCCCTCGTAGTCGACGGTGTCGGCGAGGTGCTGAAGTTGGGAGGCGACACGCACGAGCCGGTGCCGATCAACCTTGATTCCCGCTGGCGCAATCTCTCCCTCGGTGTGCACCGCCTCGATGGCCGGCTCCTCGTCATCCTCGATGTCGATGCGCTCCTCGCCTTCGGAACGCAGCGCGATATCGCTGGCGCCGCCTGACCTTCCAGATCGAGGACAGCCCCATGAAGAACTGTCTCGTCGTCGACGACTCCGCCGTCATCCGGAAGGTCGCACGGCGCATCCTCGAGACCATGAATTTCAAGGTCGGTGAAGCCGAGGACGGCGCCAAGGCCCTCACGGCCTGCATCGAAGCGATGCCCGACGTGATCCTGCTCGACTGGAACATGCCGACCATGGACGGCTACGAGTTCCTTCGCGCCCTGCGCCAGACCCCCGGCGGGATGGTGCCCAAGGTTCTGTTCTGCACCACCGAGAACGATGTCGGCGCCATCGCGAGAGCACTGCATGCCGGCGCCGACGAGTACATCATGAAGCCGTTCGACCGCGACATCGTCACGGCCAAGCTCGAACAGGTGGGGTTCGGCCAAGAGGCCGATGCCGCCTGACACGGAGGCGGCGTGGATCTCTGGTCTCGCCGGATCGTCGCTGAATAGTCCCCGTCATCACGACGAAGCGTAGAGTTCCATGGCCGCTGCCGCCTCCGTTCCCGTCTTCGCGCCCCCCGCGGGAGGTACCGCGAGCAACGCCGCTCGCGTGCGCGTCATGATCGCCGATGATTCGGCGGTCGTTCGCGGCCTTGTCGCTCGGTGGATCGGCGAAGCGGGATTCGAGGTGGTGGCGACCGCCTCGAATGGCCGCATCGCGCTGGAATCCATGTCGCGCACCGACCCCGACGTAGTGCTTCTCGACATCGACATGCCGGAACTCGACGGGACGCAGGCCCTGCCTCTGATTCTCGCCAAGAGCCCGGGCATCCAGGTCGTCATGATGTCGACGCTGACGACGCGCAACGCCGACATCTCTCTGCGATGTCTCGCCCTCGGCGCCGTCGATTACCTCGCCAAGCCGGAAAGCAATCGCGGCGTCACCACCTCGGATACGTTCCGCGCCGAACTGATCGAGCGCGTCCGCGTCTTCGGCGCCGCCCGTGCCCGGCGGCGACCACATACCGCTCCCGCTGCCGTGGGAGCGGTCCACATCGCCCCGGCACCGGCTCAACGACCGGCGACGCCGTTCGTCCTGCGCCCGAAGGCCCGCACCGGGATCCCGCCGCGCTGCCTTCTCATCGGTTCGTCCACGGGCGGCCCGCGCGCGGTCGGCGAGGTTCTGGAGAAGATCGGTAGCGCGACCCTGCGCCAGTTCCCCGTGCTGATCGTCCAGCACATGCCCCCGGTCTTCACGGCGGTCTTCGCCGAGCATCTCGGTGCCAGAGTCGGATTACCGGCCGCGGAGGGGAAGCCCGACGAACGTATCCAGCCGGGCCGCATCTACGTGGCGCCGGGCGGCCGCCATATGGGCCTGCAAGGAAACCGGAACGACCTCTCGATCCGGCTCGACGACGGTCCGGTCGTGAACTTCTGCCGGCCGGCGGTGGACGTGCTGTTCCACGATGCCGCCGCCCTCTACGGCGCGGCAGCCCTCGCGGTGATCCTGACCGGAATGGGATCCGACGGGACCAACGGCGCGCGCGCCCTCACGGAGGCCGGAGCCGCCGTGCTTGCGCAGGACGAGGCGACGAGCACCGTCTGGGGCATGCCCGGCAGCGTCGCTAAAGCGGGCCTCGCCCAGGCCGTCCTGCCGCTCGGTGAGCTCGGACCGGCACTCCGCAACCTCCTGACGGGGCATGCCGCATGACCGATCTCGAATTCGACTTCCTGCGCGGCTACCTCAAGACGCGTTCGGGCCTCGCCCTCAGCGCAGAGAAGCGCTACCTCATTGAAAGCCGGCTCACGCCCGTCTGCCGCCGCTTCAACCTCGCGACCCTCCACGATCTCGTGACCATGCTGAAGGCATCGCGCGACCAGAGCCTGGAACGCGCGGTGGTCGAGGCGATGACCACGAACGAAACCTTCTTCTTCCGCGACCGGGTCCCCTTCGACCTGTTCCGGGACGTGCTGTTACCGGAGGCCCTGATCCGCCGCGCGGCCCAGCGCCGCCTGCGAATCTGGTGCGCGGCATCCTCCACGGGCCAGGAGCCATACTCCCTGGCGATGATGATCCAGGACGCGGCGCCGCGCCTTGCCGGGTGGCAGGTGGATATCGTCGCCACCGACCTTTCCACGGAAGTGCTGCAGAAGGCCAAGGCCGGACTCTACAGCCACTTCGAGGTGCAGCGCGGCCTGCCGGTGCAATCCCTGCTCAAGCATTTCGAGCAGGTCGGCGAACAGTGGCGGATCTCAGCGAGCCTGCGCCAGATGGTGGATTTCCGCCCCCTGAACCTGCTGCATCCGTTCGATTCCCTCGGCACGTTCGACGTCATCTACTGCCGCAACGTGCTGATCTATTTCGATGCGCCGACGAAGGGCGACGTTCTGGCGCGCCTTGGCGCCAGCCTCGCCCCGGATGGCGTCGTCCTCCTCGGGGCTGCCGAAACGGTCATCGGCCTCACCGACCGGCTCGTGCCACACCCGCAGCATCGCGGGCTCTATGGCCAAGCGCCGAGCGCCGCGAGGCCGGGCTTGGCCACGCAGCCTCAGCCGATGCTGCGCAAGGTGGTCGGGCTGTAGTCGCCGCCCGGCAGTTGCCAGTTGGTCCGAGACACGAAGCGGGAGCACGCGGCCGAACGCCTGAGCAGGGTCGCATCGGCCCGTCAACGCTTGTCCCCGGTCAGCCCTTGTGAGGATCCCACGGTTTCGGACGCGAAGTCGTGACCGCTTTGTGAAGCCTGCTCAGGACACCACGGTGCGCATCCTCGTACAGCATGCGGTGGCATCGAGGTCGATGCCTTCGAGGGTCGCGAGAGCAGCGTTCGTGCGCGACATGCCATTTGATCCTCGAACGCCCGGTAACGATCGGCGGTAGAGTCATCCTGCTGACGCGGGACAGCGGTATCAACCGTCATCCGAATCGATCGCAGCACGAACGGACGCCGAGGGTACGGCGCATCATTTACCGCAGCTTGCTTCGTCTGACCGTCGCCCAACAAAAAAGCCCCGCTCACGCGAGGCCTTTTTCGAGTTCCGAGCCGAAACGGTTCAGACAGCGATCCGCTCTTCACCCTCGTTGGGTTCGCGCAGGACGTAGCCGCGTCCCCAGACGGTCTCGATGTAGTTCTTGCCGGAGGAGGCATTGGCCAGCTTCTTACGCAACTTGCAGATGAAGACGTCGATAATCTTCAACTCGGGCTCGTCCATGCCGCCGTAGAGGTGGTTGAGGAACATCTCCTTCGTGAGGGTCGTGCCCTTCCGCAGCGAGAGAAGCTCCAGCATCTGATATTCCTTGCCGGTGAGATGGACCCGGCTGCCGGTGACCTCGACGGTCTTCTGATCGAGATTCACGATCAGATCGCCGGTGGTGATGACCGACTGGGCATGCCCCTTCGAGCGGCGGACGATCGCGTGAATGCGAGCGACCAGTTCATCCTTATGGAAAGGTTTGGTGAGGTAATCATCGGCTCCGAAGCCGAGGCCCTTCACCTTGTCCTCGATGCCAGCCATGCCTGAGAGGATCAAGATCGGCGTCTTGACCTTCGCCACGCGGAGGTTGCGCAGCACCTCGTAGCCCGACATGTCGGGGAGGTTCAGGTCGAGAAGGATGATGTCGTAGTCGTAGAGCTTGCCGAGGTCGATTCCTTCCTCGCCGAGATCCGTCGTGTAGGTGTTGAAGCTCTCCGACTTGAGCATCAGTTCGATGCTCTGCGCGGTCGCGCTGTCGTCTTCGATCAGAAGTACCCGCATCGTCGGTCCCCAGCCCAGCCGGCCGTATTCAGCGTTCGGGCAAGCCCCCGCCGTTCGTCCACCACCGGCCCGTGGCAGACGCTCCCTCGTCATAGACGTGAAACGCTAATGGTTAATCGTTAACAAAACCTGATTCTCGGTGGCAAGCGCAGATTTGAACGTTCCGGGAAATCATGCTGCGACCGATCGACAATCCGTCCCCGAGAGGTGACGGGCCGGCGCAAGCATTACACGAAAACAATCAGCTAAGCACTTGATAGATTTGCCTTCATCGACAGCTGTATCTCAACTGACACGCCCAAGCGATGCTTCGCATTCGCACGGGACACATGTCCGTCAACGAATGGCGACGGACCGCTTCAAGCCCGATGTACGCAGTGTTAAGGAGGGAGGTAAACGAAACGTTGAGAGACGCGCAGATGACGGACCGGCCCCGCGTTTCTCCCACGCTCAATCTGGCCGCGGCCCAGGCTGCCCTCGCCGGCATCCATCCCCTGGAGACCTTCGGTCGCGTCGTCGCCATCAAAGGACTCCTGGTTGAAGTCGTAGGACCCGTCGCTGCGATGCGGCTCGGCGGACGCCTTGACATCATGGTGGAGAACGCAGCGGGCGCTGTGCCTTGCGAGATCATCGGCTTTCAGGGGGATCGCGCGCTGGCGATGCCGTTCGGATCGCTCGAAGGCGTCCGTCGCGGATGCCCGGCCATGGTGCGCGACGAGGCGGCCGGCGCGATTCGTCCCTCCGCCGGCTGGCTCGGGCGGACCATCGATGCCCTCGGTCGTCCCGTCGACGGACTCGGCCCGCTGCCGCCGGGCCCTGCCATCTACCCCCTGCGCGCCGATCCGCCCCCGGCCCATGCCCGGCGCAGGGTCGGCCCGCCGCTGGATCTCGGCATCCGCTGCATCAACACCTTCATCACCATGTGCGCCGGCCAGCGCATGGGCATCTTCGCCGGCTCCGGCGTGGGCAAGTCCGTCCTTCTCTCCATGCTCGCCCGCTACACGGCGGCGGATGTCGCCATCATCGGCCTCGTGGGCGAGCGCGGGCGCGAGGTGCAGGAGTTCCTGCAGGACGATCTCGGCCCCGCCGGCCTCGCCCGTTCGGTCGTGGTGGTGGCGACGTCGGACGAGCCGGCCCTGATGCGGCGCAACGCGGCCTACGTCACCCTCGCCATGGCGGAGTATTTTCGCGATCAGGGCGCTCAGGTCCTCTGCATGATCGACTCGATCACCCGATTCGCCATGGCCCAGCGCGATATCGGCCTCGCCGCCGGCGAGCCCCCCACCGCCAAGGGCTACACCCCCACGGTCTTCAGCGAATTACCACGTCTCCTGGAGCGGGCCGGCCCCGGAACGGGGCAGGGCGCGATCTCGGGCCTGTTCACGGTGCTGGTGGAAGGCGACGATCACAACGAACCGGTGGCCGACGCGGTGCGCGGCATCCTTGACGGCCACATCGTCATGGAGCGCGGCATCGCCGAGCGGGGACGCTATCCCGCCATCAACGTCCTACGCTCCGTCTCCCGGACCATGCCGCGGTCCTGCGACCCTGCTCATCTGCCCACCGTGAGGCGCGCCCGGCGCATCCTCTCCACCTACGCCGACATGGAAGAGCTCATCAGACTCGGTGCCTACAGGGCCGGCGCATCGGCCGAAGTCGACGAGGCGGTGGGGTTGATGCCAAGTATCGAGGCTTTTCTGGGTCAGAGTAAGGAAGAAGCAACCTCGATAGGCGAGGGTTATCAGCGGTTGGCAGCGATCGTCGGCGGCGCCTGAGTGACGTTCGGAACGTCGTCTCATTTGTCTCCGGCGGCGGCAGCGTCGGCCTTTCGTGCGTGGCGTGGAATGGGACCCTCAATATGAAATCGCGTGACACGTTGATCCGGCTGCGCCGCTTCCAGGTCGACGAGAAGCGTCGGCGGGTGACGCAAATCGAGATGATGATGGCCGATTTCAACCGGATGGCGTCCGAGCTCGACCGTGAAGTGGCCTACGAGGAAGGCCGCGCCGGCATCACCGATACCGGTCATTTCGCCTATCCCACCTATGCCCGCGCCGCGGCGACCCGCCGGGACAACATGCGTCAATCCGCGCTCGCCCTCGAAGGCCAGCTCACCGACGCCAAGGCCGAGCTCGGCGAGGCGTTCGAGGAACTCAAGAAGATCGAGATCCTCGAGGATCGCGAACGCACGGCCGAGCGCGTTGCCGAAGCGGCCCGCGACCAGGCGGCCATGGACGGTATCGGCCTCTCCCGCATTCGCGCGTGAGCGATCCGCGGTCGGCACGGCACGAAGTCGTCATGTTCACATGACATCTGTCCGGGTAATGCCTTAGCCGGCCGTCTCGCTTGCGATGCTCAGCGCGGTCGTGCAGGTAGGCTGGGCTGTGGGGGCATGACCGGTTCGCAATGAAAACAATCAAGGATTTCGCCTGGCCGCTCATCGGCATCCTGGCGATCGCGATCTCCGGCTACTTTCTCTACCAGGAGCTGAAGACCACATCGATGGCGGCGGTATGGGGGGCCATCGTCGCCATCCCGCCCCATCGCATGGCTCTGGCAGGGCTCTCGACCCTCATCGCCTATGCGGCTCTCGCCTGGTACGACCGGATCGCGCTGCTGCATCTGGGCGTGCGCGGCATCTCCTGGTTCTTCGTGGCGGTGTGCTCGTTCACCACCTACGCGCTCTCCCACAATATCGGCGCCTCGGTCTTCTCCGGCGCCCTGGTGCGCTATCGCGCCTACACGGCCAAAGGCCTTTCGGCCGCCCAAGTGGCGGTGCTGGTGGCCTTGTGCTCGTTCACCTTCTTCCTCGGAACGATCCTGCTCGGGGGCGTCGTCCTCGTGATCGAGCCGCAGCTGCTCTCGCGGCTCAAGGGGATCCTGCCCGGCTTTCTCACCGATCCGAAGACCGCGCTCATCGTCGGCATCGGCCTGCTCGCCTTCGTCGCGCTCTACGTCGCCGGGTCGATCCTGCGCCTCCCGCCGCTCCACATTCGCAAGTTCAAGCTCGAATATCCGCGCCCCGCAATCATGGGCCGGCAGCTCCTGGCTGCGCCCCTCGAACTGCTCGGCGCGGCCGGCATTCTCTATTTCGCCCTCCCTGAGGCGGTGAATCCCGGCCCCATCGCAGTCATCGCGATCTTCCTCGCCTCCTTCTCCGTCGCTCTGGTCTCGAACGCACCGGGCGGCCTCGGCGTCTTCGAACTCGTCTTCATCACGGCGATGCAGATCACTGATCCCGGCCAGAAGGACGCGATCATCGCAGCCGTCATCGTGTTCCGGGTCTTCTATTTCTGGATACCGGCGCTGATTTCGGTGGTCGTCGTCCTGCTCTACGAGCGCTCACGCCTCGCCGACCTCGCAAGAGCGCCGCAGGCCTCTGCCGTGCCCGCACCGCCGGTCGTCGCTCCGGGCCTCGATGCGAACAGGATCGAGAAGAAGCTGGAGAAGAAGCCTCTCTAAGCGGTTTCGCGTTGGTAAGCCAACGCGTCACCTCGCTCAGGCTTTTGAAGTGTCGCAGGTTTCAGGACGCAAAACCCGCGACCACTTTTGCTAAACCTGCTTAAGGACCGGATCGGCTTCGCTCTCGACAGCGGTCCCACACCGCCGGAGTGTCCGGCCGGAAAGTCCCGGTCGATCTCGCCGCCTTCAGAGCAACGCTTTCGGAAGGGCTCGGCAATCAAGGCTCGGGGGCGGTTCGCCCGGAGCGAGGACGCGCTCTGGAGGGAACCGGCTATACCCGATCGGATCCGGCATCGCGTGCTGTTTCCCTCAAACCGAGCCCACCGTCCGCAGCCGCGCGCGCGGGTGGATCTCCGCTTGGCTCATCACCGCGGTCTCGCGGCGGAAGCGCTCGATGATCGAGCGTACGAAAGGCCGGGCCTGGACCGAGGTGACGAGGACTGGCATCTCGCCCATGCGCGCCGCCTGCTCGAAGCGGTCGCGCACCGTGTTGACGAATTCCGACAGTTTTGACGGCTGCATGGCGAGGTAGCGTTCGTCGCGCTCGCCCGCGATGGATTCGAGAAAGGCCTGCTCCCAGGCCGGCGACAGGGTGATGATCGGCAGCATGCCGTCATGCCCCTGGTACTGCGCGCAGATCTGGCGGCCGAGGCGGGCACGGACATGCTCGACGATGTCGCGCGGGTTCTTCACATGGCCCGCCACCTCGGCGATGCCCTCGACGATGGAGCCGAGATCGCGGATCGAGACCCGCTCGGCCAGCAGGAACTGCAGCACGCGCTGGATGCCCGTGGTGCCGATCTGCGAGGGCACCACCTCCTTGAGGAGATCGGCATGGTCCTTCGAGAGCTCCTTCAGCAACTTCTGGACCTCCACGTGATTCAGCAGTTCCGACACATGCGCCTTAATGATCTCGGTGAGATGGGTCGAGACCACGGTGGCTGCGTCCACCACGGTATAGCCCTTGAGCTGCGCCTGATCGCGTAGAGAGGCGTCGATCCATGTCGCCGGCAGGCCGAAGGTCGGCTCCAGCATGTGCTGGCCGGGCAGCTGCACCTGTCCACCCATCGGGTCCATGGCCATGAACTGGCCGGGGAAGATCTGCCCCGTGCCGGCCTCGATCTCCTTCACCCGCACGACATAGGCGTTGGAATCGAGCTGGACGTTGTCGAGGATGCGGACCGAGGGCATGACGAAGCCGAGTTCCGCCGCGAGCTGGCGGCGCAGGGCCTTAATCTGGTCCGTCAGCCGGTCCTGGCCTTCCTGTCCGTTGACGAGGGCGAGGAGCGCATAGCCCATCTCGAGCTTGAGGTCGTCGAGCTTGAGGAGATCGGTCACCGTCTCCTCCTTGGCGGCCTGGGCCGCCGCCACCGCGGTGGCATCCATCGGCGCACCGTCGGAATCCAGGGGCGGGGCCTCGCGGGCAAGCTTGGCGAAGTGCCATGCGGCATAGCCCGAGGCGCCCGCGAGGGCGAGGAACGGCAGCATCGGCATGCCCGGCAAGAACGAGATCAGCACCATCACGCCCGACGACATGCCGAGCGCCTTGGGGTAATTGGCGAGCTGCTTGCCGAGGGCTTTGTCGGCCGAGCCCTTCACGCCCGCCTTCGAGACGAGGATGCCGGCCGCCGTCGAGACGATGAGGGCCGGCACTTGGCTCGCGAGGCCGTCGCCGATGGTGAGCAGTGTGTAGGTCTTGGCCGCCGCGCCGAAAGGCATGCCCTGCTGGGCCACGCCGATGATGATGCCGCCGATCACGTTGATGAAGGTGATGAGCAGCGCGGCGATGGCGTCTCCGCGCACGAATTTCGAGGCACCGTCCATGGCACCGAAGAAGGAGGATTCCTCCTCCAGCGCGGCCCGGCGGGCTTTCGCCACTTTCTCGTCGATGAGGCCGGCGGAGAGGTCGGCGTCGATCGCCATCTGCTTGCCGGGCATGGCGTCGAGAGTGAAGCGGGCCGCGACTTCCGCGATACGGCCCGACCCCTTGGTGATGACGACGAAGTTCACGATGATCAGGATCGCGAACACGATGATGCCGATGACGAAGTTGCCGCCCATCACGAAGTTGCCGAACGCTTCGATGACGTGGCCCGCCGCCGCCGTGCCCTCGTGGCCATGGCCGAGGATGAGGCGTGTCGAGGCGAGGTTCAGCGCCAGCCGCAGCAGGGTCGCGACGAGGAGCAGGGTCGGGAAGACGGTGAATTCCAGCGGATTGTCGATGAACAGGCCCGTCATCATGATCAGCACCGAGATGATGATCGAGACGGCCAGCAGCAGGTCGAGCAGGAACGCGGGCAGGGGAAAGATGAGCACCGTGAGGATGCCCATCACGGCGGTGGCGAAGAACAGGTCCGTGCGCTTCGAGAGCGCGGTCAGGTTGGCACGGTTCGGGATCGCGAAGCTCGCGAACTGCGAGACGCTCATCCCCGGAGCCGGCGCGGCGGCGCCTGTCTCGCTCATACTCGAACCCTCGTGTCCCACGCGGACCCGGCAAGATTTGCCGAGTTCAGGGTTAGCGAAGGGTTAACGCGACGCGGTGGAGGCCGTTAAATCTTGCCCTGGCTCGCACCGTTCCGGAGCCGGGGGCACTCCGGGCGATCGCACGTCCGAGCCCGGGGCCGTGAGGTGATGCTGACCCTATCGATCGTCGCCCCCCGGGTCGTTCGTCCGCTCCCCCCAAATGGGCGGGATCGCACCGACCCGGATGGCATCCGTCGGCGCACCGCGTTCGGCGAGCGCGATCCCGATGCAGTGACACCTCCCTGCCTTTCGCCGCCGCCGCCCCGGTGCTGATGGGACACAGGCAGGCAGCGGCATCGGGAAATCGCATGTTTCCTCACCCGATCGGTACGCTGGTCCCTTGCACGGTAGGAACTCGGCTAGTACAGCACGCCACTCGCTCATCGCCGCCGCTGAAAAAGCTGGCTCCGATGTGAGAGACTGGAGGGGTGGCCGAGTGGTTGAAGGCGCACGCCTGGAAAGTGTGTATACCGGAAACGGTATCGCGGGTTCGAATCCCGCTCCCTCCGCCATTTGACTACGCCAAACCCTTGAAATTGCTGCGGAATTTGGCCTGACGACCGGCGACCACCGCCAATTTACCCCACATTTTGTATCGGCTTGTGTCGGCTAAAGCTGGATCGAGCTGGACTTCGCCTCGCGCGCGCGAGGCCGAGCGCTTGGGGTTCATGGCAGCGCTTGATCAATGCGACTTTTTGGCTGGAGGCGCTGATTTCCGGCCAGGAGGATGCGTTTGATGAGCAGGCAACCGCTCAAGGCACGCGGCGACATCGGATTCCTTCCTGTACGAACTCCCCACAGTCCGGTTTCGGGACAGCTGGTGCATGGCAGCCTGATGATCGGCTCAAGGACTGGAAGGGGCTTCAAGGATGCCGATCAACAGGAAGGATCTGGCCGACGCGAGCTCGCCGGAGGCGCTTGTCAAACGCATCCTAAAGGCCGAGCCGAACCTGCCGGTGCCCGTACCGATCCAGGAGCTGTGCGCACGCCTCGGGATCCTTAGGATCGAGGACCTGGACACTGACGGGTTCGAGGGCGGCCTCGCGACCGACGCGAAGCGATCCGAAGGGATCATCCTTGCCAAGCGCGGGGGCGAACCGCGTCGCCGCTTCACTATTGCGCACGAACTCGGCCACTTCCTTATGATGCACCACGCCCCGGATCAGCCCGGCCGGTTCCTGTGCAAGAGCTCTGACCTACTGCGCCTCACAGCCAAGGAGGGCGACCAGCGGCAGCGCCGTGAGGTCGAGGCCAACCGCTTCGCCGCACTCGTGCTGATGCCCCCGCACTTGCTGAGGGAGGCCATGGCAGCCTTTCCCGAACCCAATCTGCAGCACGTTCTTGCGCTCGCGCGCGAATTTGCTGTCGGTAAGGAAACGGCGGCTCGGGCCTACGTGCAGTACCACCCCGAGCGGATCGCTATCGTCGTGGTGGGCAACGGCCGGGTGCAGCGGTGCTACCGCAGCCTCTCATTTCCGACCATCATCTGCGCGGTCGGCAGCCCGGTCCCGACACGCTCGCGCTATCGTAGCAGTTCGCATCGGCCGAACATCGCGGGCGACATCGCCCCGTGCAGTCCCGATCTTTGGATCGATGTGAAGCGCGACTTCCGCGCGCCGGCCCTCTACGAGCAGGTGTATCTTCAGCAGAGCGGCTTCGCGATGATCCTGCTGCGTCTGGAACCCATCTCGGATGAGAGCGCGGAGGGGAGCAGGTTAAATGAGGGCTGGTGTCACCGCTTTCACTCGGGGCGACGGTAGACGAGGCTTAGCGGGCGTTGCGCGGCTGATCGCGGCGGTTATGAAGCGTATCTCAGAACTCTTCGGCCTTGCTATTGCGCGACAGAATTTTCAGGATGGCGTGGGCGGATGATCGCCCGAACAAAATCTTGGTAACCCCAGACGCTACTAACAACCTCGCGTTGGGCACGTCGCGAAGTGGACTGAGCTTGGAATTGCTAGCCCATGCTGTTACGCACGTCTGAACCTTCGAAGGCTGTGAGGGCTCTGAACGCTGAGCAAATCCATCGCACTGTTACCGCGCGCAACGAGACAATTTCCTGCCGCCCGAACTGATCGGATAGCCTGACTTCCAATGGCGTACGAGCGAAGCGTATCATTCAGAACGCACCTCTAATCTAATGTAGGAGACTTGCTCGGCGAGGCAAAAATCTCATGCATGCACACCGTCAGGCTTGTCATCAGCCTTGTCTCGCAGCTTGCAGCATACACTGAGGAGGGCGTCGCCCTCGCACCATCCGTTTTCATCTGCAACTCGGTTTCAAGACTGATCCACATGGGTGGAGCGGGAGAATATGTTCCTCTTGGCACTGGCGCTGAAACCGAGGGTGCTGCTGGGAAAATCCTTAAAGCGGCGGCACCGCTTTGTTCCGGCATTTGGCGGATCTACGTCGAGCGCTCTGCTGACGGCGCTACCTGCAATTTCGGCGTGTTCTGCGGATCCAGTGATCCGTCGTCTTTCACAGTGGACGAGACATTGCTCCAAGGCGTAGACGAAAATTTTCCAATTATTCGTATAGCTCAGAGTGTCGTCAATAAAGTTGAGGTGCGAACCAGCTCAGGCAGCGGCATCGAGTTTCGTTTCAATTCCGACGCTGATATTAGCCAACTTGACAATCAATCGAAGGTCTCAAAACTATCGTCTGCTGCATGCTCTGACATCATTCCGGATGATGAGTCTTTTGCCCGGTTCGTCGAGCGAGTATTGTCTGCAGCTATTCGAGATTCACACGGCACATTGCTTGTTGTTGTTCCTGCCTCAAGAGGCAGCGTTCCAGATCAGCTATCGGACGTCTTACCTATTTCTCCACCCGTAGACTTGTACGAGCGATACCAACTACATTTGTCGGAGAATAAGACTGCTATTTCAGTTAGCAGGCTTCAGGCTGCAGCGGAACTACTCGCTGGCTTAATAAACAGTGACGGTATCACAGTGTTAGATACACGAGGCCGGATCCTCGGCTACCGAGCTTTTGTAAAGAGCGATGAACCGGCGAAGCCATCGGAAGGTGGAGCTCGTACCCGGGCATACGCGGCTTTGACCGCTCTGGTTGGACCGGTGCTGAAAGCAGCGTTTTTTCGGTCGCAGGATGGTAGAATGGATTTGAAGGTTTCAGCCGGGAGTAGCACCAATGCCTAACGCTCTAACGGTATGGACTGAGCCAACCGGCGCGATTGTGCCGAGATCTGCCATTGCTCCAAATGCCATCGTTGCGGTCGCCAAAGGTCTAACGACTCGCGACCAAAGGCAGGTGGTTGCCGCTTTCGAAGCTGAGTCGTACGAGATGGTAGCGGGCTTTGTCCTCAACAAAGCGCTGTCTCAGCTCAAAAAACAACTTTCATCCTTGGGCATGGAATTTGTTGGTGAGATGCTGGGTAGGCAGGATCTTGATGCGGACTCGATTCCAACAGTTAGTATTTCGAATTTTGAAGCAGTACGCCTTGCGCAAGAGCTTGGAATACTAAATTCAACTGACGCGAAAAGATTAAGCCAGCACACAGAGCTGTTGGCTCATTTTGATAACCTCGACGCAAATTCGGCTGAATACGAGGAAATGTCTAGAGAGGAAGCGGTCGGCTTCCTAAGAACATGCGTTAATTCGGTGCTTGGTCACGGCGACAACTTTGCTCCCACCGAATTTGTAACATTTCGTTCAGCGCTCGAAAATCGTACCTTTAAATCGACCGACAGCGACATCGCTGCTCTTCACGCAGCGCCATATTTCTTTAAGCGGACGACTCTCAGCATTTTACTATCAGCCATGAAGTCGCGAAGTGGTGCGCAGTTCGAGCACACCTTGGGTAATATTGTCGTGATTGTTCCTGTTCTCTGGCCACAATTGAGAGACGCGGAGAAATGGTCAGTAGGTCAAGCATACGCGGAAGCAGTTAACGCTGGAGCCTCTGCAGCCATTCTCGCGCTCAAGCGAGCGCTGATGGCAGTACAGGGTTTCGACTATGTGCCAGAGACTTTGAGGTCTCAAACATTTTCGGCTGCAGCTTCGGCAATCATCAATGTCCATTCGGCGGGTAACAATTTCTATAATGAGCCTTCTGCCGTATCTGCGTTGGTAAAGCTGGGATCGACAATTCCATGGCCTGCATTTCCAATTTGCATGTCCTCTGTGTTCGCGGTTTATCTAGGCAATATGTATGGTCATACATGGGGGGCGCAGCGGGACGTCGAAAGTCTTCTAAAGCGGCTGACGAACAATCAGTGGGAATATTACTTGAACGAGTGCTTGCCTAATGATCAGCTGATCCTGCAAAAGCTTACTTGGTATGACAAGCCTCGGGATAGGTGGATTGAGCTATGTGATAGTTTCCCACTTACACAGCTTGCGCTTAAGTCGAAGGATTCTCTCGATATCGTCGAGGCGGCAGCAGCAAAAAAAGTCACGCGGTTGAAAAACGTTGCCGAGAGAATGCTGAAAAAATCGGAGCTTAGATCCTAGAAGCTTATGCGGAACGAATTGAACCATTATAGATATAAGGATCTCTAAGCAATCAACGTATGCGCCCAGCGGTCATGGTAAGAAGCGGCTGGGGGCATTTGGTTACAAGTCGAAAATCGCAGCTTGCAACATCAGCTCATACCCTGGCGTGACGTAACATGGCCGCCACCAGCCATCGTAACATCTGGGTTGACACCGGCTATTTGTGACAAGGTAGCCTCGGGCCTAAAGCTTGAGGTTACAAAACATGGCCCGCATCTGTTACGCCCGCGTCAGCACCCTTGACCAGGACCTCGACGGGCAGGTCGCCCGGCTGAAGGCCGAGGGTTGCGGCGTCATTCGTTCGGAGAAGGTTTCCGGCGGCAGCCGTGATGGCCGAGCCGAGTTGGCAACGGTGCTGGAGTTTCTTCGGCCCGGCGACGAACTCGTGATCACGCGCCTCGACCGGCTCGGCCGCGATACCCGGGACGTTCTGAACCTCATTCACGAGGCCGAGCAGCGCGGCGCCTGTGTCACGGTACTCGACCCCCACGTTTCGACCCGAGGGGAAATGGGCCACGTAGTTCTGACGGTGCTCGGCATGGTCGCCCAAATGGAACGGCGGTTCATTAAGGAGCGGCAGCGCGAAGGCATTGAGCGCGCCAAGGGCAGTGGCGTTTACGCCGGCGGCAAGCGCCGTCTCGACCGCGAACGGATCAAGGCAATGGCGTCGGCAGGCAATGGCGCCGCGGAGATTGCTTCGGCTTTGGGCTGCTCCCGTATGCAGGTGTATCGGGTGATTAGAGAGGCTTGACTGATAGCCTGTAAGCAAGGGTGCAGATGTCCCTAAGTGTTTTACGACGGTCCGCTTCCGATATGAATTTTTTTAAAGGCGGACGCTGAGTAGCACCGGGGCAATCTTTTGAAAGTGCCGACCTGTAACCTTTCGAGCACACACGGCCGGAAAGCCTTTGCGTGCCATTGACGGCGGACGCTTTGATCGCGTTCCTTGTCCCCGACGGTTCCTCCCCGGAGGATCAAAAGGGAACGCGGTGAGGATGAGGTCCGAAAAGGCCTCCCCGAAGCCGCGGCTGCCCCCGCAACTGTAAGCGGCGAGCCCATCATCAACACGTCACTGGGTCTTTGGGCCTGGGAAGACGATGAGAGGGCGGTGACCCGCGAGCCAGGAGACCTGCCGTCAGTCGTGGTCACACGCGAAACGCATCGGGCGGGGTGTCCTGATGGGTGTCGAGGCGTTCGGCTGTCCTAACGGCAGGCAAGCGCCCAGGCCTCGTTCGCGGTGACGTGCCACAGACGTCGCCCGAGGCTTGTCCCGTGTCCTTTACCTCCCGATCCGCGTGCCTGCGCATGCTCGCGCTCGCCTGCGCCTCCCTTCCCGGTCCCGTGCTCGCGCAGCAGACCGCCGCCCCCTTCGCCGACGTCCCGCGCGGGGCCGAGGCGGCCGTCACGCTCTCCGAGCTTTCCGTCTCCGCCACCGGCGTACCGACGCCCGTCGACCAGGTCGGATCGAGCGTGACGGTGCTCACCGCCGCCACGCTGGAGGCCCAGCAGCGCCGCACCGTCCCAGATGCCCTCCAGCAGGTGCCGGGCCTCAACGTCGTCCAGACCGGTGGACCCGGGGGGCAGACCTCGGTGTTCATCCGCGGCTCGAACTCGAACCACGTGAAGGTGCTCATCGACGGGATCGACGCGACCGACCCGTCGAACCCGAACGGCTCCTTCGACTTCGGGCAACTCCTGACCGACGACCTCTCCCGCATCGAGGTGCTCAGGGGGCCCCAGAGCGGCCTCTACGGCAGCGACGCCATCGGAGGCGCGATCTCCTTCACGACGAAACGTGGCGAGGGACCGGCCAGGGCTACCGCGCGGATCGAGGTCGGCTCGTTCGGGACGTTCAACCAGAGCGGCCGGATCAGCGGGTCGGAAAACGGCTTCGACTACTCGGTGTCGATCCAGCATCTCCGGGCTGCCGCAACGCCTGTGACGCCGCCCAACCTCGTCGCCCCAGGAACGACGACCCGCCCGAACTATTACGACAACGAGACCGTCTCGGCGAAGTTCGGCTACCAGTTCACCGACACGTTCCGGATCAACTCGATCACGCGGTTCATCAACTCGAAGCTGCTCTTCAGCGGCGACGACTACGGCACCTTCCCGGTGACGCTGGGCGGCCTGCGCAGCCAGGCGGACGTGCAGCAAGTCTTCACCCGCAACGAGGCCGAGTGGACGCCGTTCGCCGGTTTCCACAACGTCTTCGCGATCAACTACTCGAACCTTTACAACCGCCAGATCCAGAACGCCTACGACCCGTTCAACCCGTTCCCGACCGCCGGCCTCGGCGAGCGCACGCGGTACGAGTACCGCGGCGACTACCAGCTCTCGCCCGGCAACCTCGTTCTGTTCGGCGCGCAGCGTGACGACGAAAGCCTGTCGACCACCGATCCGAACCCGTTCGGTTCCGGCAACCTGCGGGCCAGGAACGGCAATACCGCCGGCTACGGCGAGATACAGCTGACGCCGTTCGACCGTGCCTCTTTCGTCGCCAACGTTCGCCACGACGAGAACGACGCCTTCGGACCGGCCACCACGTTCCGCGTCGCCCCGAGCTACATCCTGCCGTTCACCGACACGCGGATCAAAGGCAGCGTCGGCACCGGCTTCAAGGCGCCGACCCTGAGCCAGCTGTTCCAGAGCTTCCCGGCGTTCAACTTCTTCGCCAACCCCAACCTCAAGCCGGAAGAGAGCCTCGGCTACGATGCCGGCTTCGAACAGCCGCTCGGCGAGCGCGTTCTCGTCGGCGCAACCTATTACGCCAACGACTTCAAGAACCTGATCAACACCAACGCCAGCTTCACCTCGAACGAGAACGTCGGGCGAGCCGAATCCTACGGGGCCGAGGCCTTCGTTGCGGTCCGGTTCACCGACACGTTCTCGGGCCGGGTCGACTACACCAACACCGTGACCAAGAATGAGATTACCAACCAGGAGCTCCTGCGCCGGCCCCGCCACAAGGGCAGCGCCACCGCTCAGTGGACGCCGATCCCCGGCCTGATCTTCAGCGGGACGGTGATCGTGCTTGGCCACTTCGTAGACGGAAACAGAGACTTCTCGCTACAGAGGCTGAAGAACCCAGGCTTCACCCTCGTCAACCTCGCGGTCAACTACGACGTGAACGAGACGGTGAGTGTGTTCGGTCGGATCGATAACCTGTTCGACCGCCGCTACGAGAACCCCACCGGCTTCCTCGGGCCGGGCCTCGCCGTGTACGGCGGCGTCCGCGTGACGACGTTCTGAGGATTGCGATGTCGATGCGATGGACGCTGGCTGCGCTGACGATTGCGGTCTGGCCTGGTCTGTCAGGTGCGGGGTGGGCGGCAGACGAGCCGGCGCATCCGGTCCACGTCGTCTCGATGAACCTCTGCGCCGACGAGCTGGTCCTGCGGCTCGCCGACCGCGACCAGGTCACCGCCGTGACGTACCTTGCCCATGACCCGCGCGGCTCGACCGTCGCGCGGGAGGCCACCGGCATCGCGGTTACCCGTGGCCTCTCGGAGGAGATCGTCGCGCTCCGGCCCGACCTCGTCGTGGCCGGCGCCTTCACGACGCGAACAACCGTCGGACTGCTCAAGCGCGTCGGCTTCCCCCTCCTCGAACTCGGCGTACCCAACGACTTCGATGGGGTCAAAGCCCAGATCCGGACGGTCGCGGCGTTTCTCGGGCACGCCGCGCGCGGCGAGGCTATGGTCGCGGAACTCGATGCGCGGTTGGCGCAGGTGGTGCCGGCGGCAAAACCGTTGCGGGCACTCGTCATGCGCCCGAATGCCTTCACGGTCGCACCCGGCAGCCTTGGCGATGCGATCATCCGCAGCGCCGGCCTCGTCAACGTTGCGGCCGAACTCGGTCGCGACCGCTTAGGGCAGGTCCCGTTGGAAGCGGCGGCCTTCGCCGACGCCGACCTCATCGTCCTCGACGAGGGGGAGCCCGGCAGGCCGTCGCTCGCCGACGCCCTAATGCATCACCCCGTCCTCGACGCGCTGCGCCGACAGAATCGCACCGTCTCGATCCCGAACCGGCTCTGGACCTGCCCGGGTCCCCAGGTCGCCGAGCTCGTGGCCTTGCTCGCCGCCGCCGCACGCGAACGGGCAGAGCCATGAACGTACCCATTCCACCTTCTACCCGGATCGAATGCGCGGTCGTCGGATCACGCAGCATCGTCGGGCTCCTTGGCCTGATGGTTCTCGTTTTGACGTTGGCGTCCATCGCGGTCGGGTACGCCCCATTCGACGTAACGGCGGCGGCCGGTGACCTCCTCGCAGGACGCGCGACACTGCCTGCCCTCGTCCTCTGGGAGCTGCGCCTGCCCCGCGCCCTGCTCGGGGCCCTCGTCGGCTTCAGCCTCGGGCTGACCGGGGCGACGATGCAGGGCTACCTGCGCAACCCGCTCGCCGATCCCGGCATCCTCGGCATCTCCTCGGCGGCGGCCCTCGGGGCCGTGGTGGTGTTCTATGGCGGCTTCGCGGCGTCGTTCGCCCTCGCCCTCCCTCTGGGCGGGATCGCAGGGGCCGCGCTGGCGGCGCTCGCCCTCAACCTCCTCGCCGCCCGCGGGAGCACGACGCTTGGGCTGATTCTCGCCGGTGTCGCCCTGTCGAGCCTCGCCGGCGCCATGACGGCGCTAGCGCTCAACCTGTCGCCCAACCCCTACGCGGCCCTGGAGATCGTGTTCTGGCTGATGGGGTCGCTCGCGGACCGCAGCATGGACCATGTTTGGCTATGCCTGCCGCTGATGGCGGTCGGCTGGGGCCTGATGCTGTCCACCGGCCGCGCGCTGGATGCCCTGACGCTGGGCGAGGACACAGCTGCGAGCCTCGGCTTCCATCTGGTCTCAGTCCGCCTGCGCCTCGTCACGGGCGCGGCGCTGGCTGTCGGCAGTGGCGTAGCCGTGAGCGGTGCCATCGGCTTCGTTGGCCTCGTGGTGCCGCATCTGGTGCGACCGTTGGTTGGCGCGCGTCCCGGCGCCAGCCTGCTGCCGAGCGGACTGGCGGGGGCGGCCCTGGTGCTCGCAGCGGATCTGGGCGTGCGCCTCCTGGCGACGCGCCCGGAACTCAAGCTCGGGGTGGTCACGGCACTGGTCGGGGCGCCGTTCCTGATCTTGCTTCTCCTGCGCGAACGGGGTCGTGGCGCATGAGCCTCGCGACCGCAGCTCTCGATGTCCGCCTCGGCGGGCGTGCCATCCTCTCGGATATCACCCTGTCCCTGGAACGCGGGACCCTCGTCGGTCTGGTCGGTCCGAACGGCGCTGGCAAGACCACCCTCCTGCGCACCCTCGCGGGCTTGGTCGCCCCGACCAAGGGCCGCGTGGATCTCGACGGTATGCCGCTCAAGGGCATCTCCCGCGACGCGCGCTCCAAGCGCATCGCGGTTTTTTTCCACGGCGCGGGGGCCGGTTGGCCGATGCAGGTGCGTGACCTCGTCGCCCTTGGCAGGCTACCGCATCGACGCGCGTTCGGTGGCCTCGATGGCGCCGATTACGCCGCCATAAACCGAGCGATGACACGGACCGACGTCGCGCGCTTCGCCGAGCGGACCGAACCGACCCTGTCCTCGGGCGAGCGGATGCGCGTGCTGCTGGCGCGGGCGCTCGCCGTCGAAGCGGAGTGGCTTTTGGCCGATGAACCGATCACCGCCCTCGACCCGGCCCACCAGCTCGACGCCATGACGCTGTTGCGGAGCGTGGCGCTGGCCGGCACCGGCGTCGTCGCCGTCCTGCACGACCTCTCCCTCGCGGCCCGGTTCTGCGACCGGATCGTGGTCCTCGGCGAGGGACGTGTCGCCGCCGATGGACACCCGGACGTTGCGTTGACCGACCGGCTACTTTCGGACGTCTTCGGCGTCACGGTTTGCCGTGGGGCTGGACCGGACGGAACCGCCTATATCCTGCCCTGGAACCGTTCGGGGCCTCTCACGGAGGAGATCGATGCAGCCTTCCCCAAACAGCCCTGATGCCACCGTCGCCCTTCTGCTCGGTGCACTGGCCGATCCGACCACGGCCTGGAGCCTGGGAAGCTTCGGTGCCATCGCCGAGTTCATGCGCGATCCCGACGAACCCGTCGTGGCGCTGCCGGACGAGCGCCTGGGACTTGCGACAGCGCGCGGGGCCATCGCCCTGACCCCGAGCTCCGACCTGCGGCCCGTCGCCTACGAGACGGTTGTTTCGTCCGGCTGGAACCACGCCATCGCGCTTTGCTTGCCGGAGGCGACCTGCGCGATGAATCGCAGGACCGTGGTGACAGAGCTCGGGCCCGACCGGAACGCCGCCCGGGTCGAGGATCGCGACGGCATCCTGTTCGACCTCGGCCTCGGCCTTCTCGCCGTTGATGCCTGCGTGCGGGTACGCCATCCGGAGGCCGTCGAGCGGCTAAGGGCCGGCGTCAGCATGCCGCTATTCGACCACGCAAACCCCATCGGGCCGCATCTCGTGGCCATGAGCCCGCACCGGGTGTTCCTGGCGCGGGTCGGACGCGTCGAGGTCTATGCCCCGATCCCTGGCCGCGGCGGTACCAGTCCTGAAGGTCCGCATACGCACGTGCTGCCCAAGCTCCTGCGCAGCGGTCGGACCCATGCCGCCACGACGCCAATCCCGGCGGGCTGGGTCCCCTGTGCCAGCCTGCACCCGGCCCATCCCTACAAGGACATGATGGGCGAACGCATCGCCTTCGATACCGGCCGCTACGAAGCGTTCCAGGAGATGCTCGACCAGTGGGGTGATCCGGAACTCGTGGCGATCAAGCGCGGCGGGCCCGAGGCGCCCAACGGCACGGTGTCGACCCGCCACGCCCAGGGCGCACGCCGGGTCGCCGAGGCCCAGGCGCGTTACCGGCGTGGCGAGATCATCGAGGCCACGGCCGGCGACGACGAGGATGCAGAGGCGGCGGCCTGACCGTGACCCGGACGGTGCCCGGCAGGAATCGTCCGGGGGCGCCCCAGAGGGTGGTCGGCCTGATCGGCTGCCCGGGCGCGGGGAAGACCACCTACGCCCGCTGCTTCGACCCCCTCGACGGCTGGGTTCACCTCACCCTCGACGACTTTCGGCAAACACTCTGGCCGCCGCACCGGCAGGTCTACTGGGAACTCAGGCAAGGCTCACATGACGATGCGGCCCGGGACCTCCTGCACCGGGTCAAGGAAGCAGCCCTGGATGTCGCCCTGACGAACGGCTTCAGCGTGGTGATGGCGGACACACATCTCACCAGACCCGTGTTCGAGCGCGAGCTCGGGATCGTCGCCCGACACGGGCTCACCGTGGAGTGGAAAGTGTTCGACGTGCCGTGGGAGGTCCTGAAAGCCCGCAACGCGGAGCGTGGTCGGGTGGACCCGTCGCATCGCCAGCCGGATGAAGTCCTCCGGTTCACCTACGAGGTTTTCCAATCCCCGGACGCTTGGTGGCGTAGCTTGCCGCCGCAGCAGGTCGAGGTCCTGACCTGACGGACGCAGCGAGCGATCCGTGTTCCCGAGTGTTGCCGGCAGGGCATAACCCCTCGTGTATTGCACTCGGTCCGTTGACGGGCATGGGCGTCGGCATGTTAGCTCGGCCGTGACGGTTCCTCCCCGGAGGATCAAAAGGGAACGCGGTGCGGGGGTAGCCCCAACGCCGTGGCTGCCCCCGCAACTGTAAGCGGCGAGCCCTTCGCCACCGACGTCACTGAGCGGCCTCGCTCGGGAAGACGGTGAAGGGCGATGACCCGCGAGCCAGGAGACCTGCCGTCAGTCGTGGTCACACGCGAGACACGCTGGGCGGGGTGCCCCGGCGGGTGCGGAAGCATGCGCGTTGCGCGTGGTTCGGCCTCGTTCGCGGTGACGTGCCACTGCCGTCGCCCGAGGCCCATCAACGTGTCCCGTTCACCGTCCATCCCGCTGATGTCCGTGCTGGCCCTGTCCTGCGCGATCCCCACCGCCGTCGCAGCCCAGGGGGCGCCCTCGGGCGAGACCGCCGTGGTGCTCGACGCGCTCTCGGTCGAGGGTACCCTTACCGCCATGCCAACCTACCGGGTGCCCGAGCTCTACAGCGGCACCAAGACGGTGACGCCGCGCCGCGACCTGCCGCAGCAGGTCGACGTGGTGCCCCGGGAGGTTCTGGTCGACACCGCCGCGACCCGGGTCGAGCGCGCCCTCGACTACGTGCCCGGGGTCGGCAAGCAGAACGACTTCGGCGCCCAGAACCTCGCCCTGTACTCGGTGCGCGGCTTCGCAACCCAGGACATCTTCCAGAACGGCTTCAACATCGCCCGCGGCTACAACGGCGCGCCCGACACCCAGAACGTCCAGTCCATCGAGGTCCTGAAGGGCCCGGCCGGAGCCCTCTACGGCCGCAGCGATCCGGGGGGCACCGTCAACATCCTCACCAAGCAGCCCGTAGCGCGACCCTTCGTCGAGATGGGCACGCTGTTCGGCAGCTTCGGCACCGCCCGCACCACGGTCGATGCCGGCGGTGCGCTGAGCGAGGACGGCAGCGTCCTCTATCGCTTCAACGGCGCGCTCGCCCGCCAGGACAGCTTTCGCGATTACGTCGACGGCGACCGCGTGCTCCTGGCGCCGGTGGTGAGCTGGCAGGTCACGCCCGATACCAAGATCACGTTCGAGGCGCAGTACCTGCGCAACCGCCAGACCTTCGACCGGGGCACCGTCGCAGTGAACAATCGCCTCGGCCTCGTTCCGCGCTCGCGCTTCTTCGGCGAGCCCGGCGACGATTCCGTGTCGGAGGCCGGGATCCTGCAGGTCCGGTTGGAGCACGCCTTCAACACCGACTGGCATTTGCGCGTCGCCACCCACCTCAACACCGGTAGCCTCACCGGCCTGCAGACCGGCGTGACCGGGATCCTCGATGACGGGCGCACGCTGCTGCGCGAGTTCCGCCAGCACGACTTCACCTGGGGCGTCGCCATCGGCCAGGCCGAACTCGTCGGGCGCTTCGAGACCGGGCCCATCGCCCACACCTTGCTGCTCGGCCTGGAGCACGAGCGCTATAACAGCACCGAGAACCTGCTGCGCTCGACCCCGCGCTTCGACCCCTTCGCCATCGACCTGTTCAACCCCGTCTACGGGCAGGCCAAGCCCCCTTTCACGCGCCGCTACAGCGCCAGCGAGAACGTCGGCAACACGGCGGTCTACCTCCAGGACCAGATCGCCCTGAGCCCGGAATGGAAGCTGCTGCTGGGAAACCGCACCGACTTCTACAACCAGACCTTCCGCGACAAGGTCGCGAACGAACGCACCGAGCAGGACCGCACCGGCTTCTCGCCGCGGGCCGGTCTCGTCTACCAGCCGCTGTCGTTCCTGGCGCTCTACGGCAACGTCGCCGCCTCGTTCCGCCCCAACACCGGCTTCGACAGCGCGTCCCGGCCCTTCGCGCCCGAGACCGGGTTCGCCTACGAGGTCGGGACCAAGCTCGACCTGTTCGACGGCCTCAGCGTGACGGCGGCCGCTTTCTACATCGAGAAGGAGAACGTGCTCACCACCGACCCGGCGGACTTCTTCTTCCAGATCGCCGCGGGGGCCGTGCGAAGCCAGGGCTTCGACGTCAGCCTGATTGGGCAGGTCACGCCCGAGTTCCGGGTGATTGGCGGATACGCCTTCATCGACGCGGTGGTCACCCGCGACGAGGTGCTGAGGGTCGGATCACCGCTCCTCAACATTCCACGCCACAGCGGCTCGCTGCTCGGCATCTACGAGGTCCAGACGGGCGACTGGAAGGGTTTTGGGATCGGCGGCGGATTCCGCGCCATCGGCTCGCGGCTCGGCGACAGTGGCAACGAGCGCTTCCGCCTGCCGGGCTACGTCCTGACGGACGCCCTGGCCTACTACCGCTACGAGAACCTGCGCTTCGGGATCAACGTCGACAACATTTTCGACGAGACCTACTACGAGCGCTCCTACAACACCTTCTGGGTCGGCGTCGGTGAACCGCGGCGCGTCACCGTCAGCATGACGGCGCGGTTCTGATGGGCGAGCGTTCGGAGCCGCCAGAGGCGTCGGCCAGTCTATCGCCCCTGTCCGCCCGCATCGCCTACATCGATGCCCTGCGCGGGCTGGTGATGGTGCTGATGCTCCTCGATCACCTGCGCGAGACCTGGTTCCTGCACGTACCCGTGGCCGACCCGCTCGACGCCCGGACTGCCCTGCCGGCCGTGGCCCTGGCCCGCCTCCTCGTCAGCCTGTGCGCACCCATCTTCATCGCGTTGACCGGCGTGGCCGCGTACCTGTTCGGTACCAGGCATACGCTGGCGGAGACACGGGCCTACCTGCTGAAGCGTGGGCTCGTGCTGATGGCTCTGGAGGTCATCTACCTGTCGGAACTGTACTGGGGCATCGCCAGTCCGACGCTTTGGCTGCAAGTCATCTGGTGCATCGGCGTCTGCATGATCGTCCTGGCGGTGCTGGTCGGCCTTCCACGCCCTGTCCTCCTCGCGGTCGGACTGCTGGTCGTCTGCGGCCACAACCTCCTCGACCCGATCCACCTCCAGCCTGACCAACCGTTCTTCCCGGTCTGGGCGATGCTGCACCAGCGCGACGTCATCGCGCTGCCGTTCGGGCTGGTCGCCAAGACGACCTATCCGGTGCTCCCGTGGATCGGCGTGATCGTGCTCGGCTACGTAATCGGCCCGTGGTTCCTGCCCACCGTCGCGGCGCAAACCCGCGAGCGCCGGTTTCTGGCCCTCGGCTGCGGGATGCTCGTCGCTTTCATGGTCCTGCGTCTGGCGAACGGCTACGGCGACAAGCCCTGGTTCGTGGTCGAGGGCGACGCGCTTCGGACCAGTTTGAGCTTCCTCGCGCTGACGAAGTATCCCCCCTCGCTGCTGTTCCTGCTGCTGACACTAGGGATCGGGTTGCTGCTCCTCGTCGCGCTTGAACGAATGCACGACGCCCCGGTCGTCGCGGCCCTAGCGGTGTTCGGCGGTGCGCCCCTGTTTTTTTACCTGCTCCACCTGACGATCCTGCGGGTTCTGTATCACGGTGCCGCCGCCATCTGGGGCCCGACACAGGGCACGGTGTTCGGGGTCGCGAGTTATGGCTGGGTGCTGGCCTGGTACGTCGGGCTGGTCGTACCCTTGTACTGGCCGACGGCGTGGTTCTCGCGCTTGAAGGCGGCACGTCGCGATATCGCCTGGCTCAAGTATCTCTAGTTCCAAAGCGCAGCCGGGGACGGTCGTCTCGTTCCTTCTCCGCCGAACCGCTTTATGACAACCTGCGTAATTTATTCCTCAGCACCCGCCATGATCTTTGATTGGTTGCACAGGAACGCGCGGGTCCCAGCCGCCTTTATACGGACGACCGCTCTCAAGCATCAACGAAGCTTTAGTGAACGACCAAGTTGGGTCGATAAGAGCCATTCGCCTTACATCATTCGTAAGATCGTGGCTTTGAGCATCCGGTGTTCAGTGTCATCGATGTGGCCGGCGGTGCGGAGATCGCCGAGGCGTTCGAGTTCCCGCACTGCATCGGTCGGCGAAAGGGCGCGCCGCACCTTTCCGCCGCCATCCCCCTGAGGGGCCGCCACGAGGGTGACCCGCCGGGTGTCGTTGACGAACAGATTAAATCCCGACGCACCGCCCTGCGAGGCGCCGTTCTGGTCTGGCTGATGCACTGCGTGTATCGCCCAGACCAATGCCACGACCCAGCCGACGAGCGTTCCACCGAACAGACCGTTGACCGCCAGGATGACCCAGCGGTTGGGATGGCGTCGGTGGAAGGCAATGATCGAGGGCAGGCTGTAGACGGCCACGCAAACGGTGACCGCGACCAGCACCCAGGCCGTGTCGTCGTTCACGCTCCGCGCGCCTGCGACAGGGCCTGCGCCTTCATCACCTCGAACTCGGCCTCCGACAAGCTGCCGCCGGCGCGAAGCTGCGCCAGCCGTTCGATCTCGGCGATCACGTCACGCTGCGGCTGCGCGAGGGGTTGAGCCGGCACGGGGGCTGAGGGGGCCGCGCCAATTGAAGCCGGCACGGCACCGGCTGCCGGGGGCGGCCCGAAACGGTTCGGCCCCGGCGTCCCGGCAAAGCAGGCGAAGACCAGCGCGACGGGGCTGAGCAACAACCACCAGCCCGAATGGTCGGTGTCGTGCATCCGCCGAATGCCGGCGGCCACCTGGGGCACGAGGTGGATCAGGTGGACAAGGCCGATGAACAGGCCGCCATCCTTGTTGCCCGTGGCGAAGGCCGCATCAAGCATCAGGGCGATGACCGCGATGCCAAGGTACACGAGAATAAAGCGCCAGTAGTCGCCGCGCGAGGTGCGGCCGGTGAAGTCGCGAAAGCTCCGCATCGCACTGAGGTACGAGTTCATGTTCGGAATCCTGATGAAGGGGTGGTGACACGGGTGGCGTCGTGGCCAGGGGCACGCAAACGCCGTTTTGGGCGGGTGAGCCGACTGGGCAGCCGGAAGGCACGGCTATCGGTGTCGAGGGCTCAGTATTCCTGAGCCAGCATGATGGTGAGGATGCGCACGGTCACCGCCGGGTTGGCCGGGTCGGGCGAGTGACCGACCATGGCGCGGTCGTAGGTATCGATCTTCCAGAAGCACCGTTGCCCAGCGAGATCGAAGGCGCCGAAATCGTGCTCGCCATACGGGTCGTCGGCGACGTTGAAGGCCGCGAACGATTGCACTGCTGCTTCGGCCTCGCGCCAGCGCTCCTCCGGCAGGGTGGCAACGCCGCGCGACAGCATCACATGGCCGCCGGCAAAGCTCCGGCGGAAGGCGTCGTTCAGGGCACGCACCTGATCGGTGCGGGTGGTCGAGGCGTGATCCGCCTCGACGCTGATGGGTGTCGGCCTGTTCATGCCCCTTGCTTCACGCCTTGAACCGCGCAGGGCGGCAGCAATCCAAGCTCGCTGCGGTGCCGGGTGATCAGCGGGTCGTCCGGCCAATCACGCCATTGAAGCTCGAAGGCGTCGTCGGCTTTGGTGTACATGATGATCGCCTCGAACCAGCCCTCTTGGGGGCCGGCGCAGGCGAGCACGAGGCAGCCCCGTTCAATGCCGGGCCAATCGGCGGGCGCCTTGAAGCGGCCGCCAGGGCCTCCGGCGCCCGAAGCGTCACCGGCACTGCCGCCTGAGGCCGGAGGGGCGCCGGTGGCCTTGGCTGAGGCCCTGACGGGCATGGTGACATCGGGCAGGCCCGCCGCCGCGACGAGCCGGTCGAACACCTCGGCTTTAACGAACGGTACGAAGGCTTTGCCACTCCCGAACAGGCGTCCCTGCGGCAGGCCGGCCGCGAGGCTGTGGTGGGTGTCGTCGCTGATCTCAAGCACATGCATGCCCATCAGGCCAGCGGCGCGCTCGGCCTCGGCCTTGTCACCGGCGGCAAAGCGCGAAGCGTGAGGGCGCTGTCGTTCGTCGCGGCCGAACAGGATCAGGCCGGGCGGTATGGCTGCGGTTGGGCTGGTTGAGGTGTTCAGGGTCATCAAACGGCTCCAGAAACGAGGAAGGCGGCCCGAAGGCCGCCTTGCGTTGAGTGTAATGGGAAGGATGCACCCGCCTGCTGCCGGTGAGGCTCGGGTAGTGGCAGGCGTCGCAACAGCAGGGGCATCGGGGGCATCCGGTTAGCTGCGAAACACCTCGCAGCGACCCTTACATTATAAGATTATCATCCTAATGTCAAGCTTAGGTTGATTTTGGTGCGGCACCCGATGCTGAGTCGCGCTGCTTTTCTTTCGATTGGCTCGCGAAGCGGCGGCAATTGGTAGTTTCCTACTCGTCCAGTTTCGGAAAGAAAAACACAAGAGGCGGAGTTTTACTTGAGGTTTGCTGAAGCATCCTTCGACCTAAAAAGTAACACTTTGCTAAGTCTGATGCATCAGGCTGCAAAAACAAATTGTCGTCGGATAATATCAAGTTTAGTACGGCCGCGCATGCCGCGCTTCAAGCACTTGAGGCGCGCAATCTGCCCTTCGGCCTTCCCACTGCTCTAAGGTAGTTTCAGCGCAGACCAAACGGAGTATCCGTTATGACTGATGCTGGCAGCGAAGCTCTCCACAATGCGGACTCCGCAGGTTGGCGCTTCGACCATGGTCGTCTCCTCCTGTTGTGGTCTTTGACGGACTGGACCCATGCACCGTCGTTGCGGCGCGTGGCGATCCCTTACGTGGGCTCGTCCTGTGGCACCAAACCCATGACGGCGATGCGATCTGTGAGATCCTTCAGCTCCTGACGAAGCGCGCCCAGATCCTTCTCGGGCAATCCGGTCCGGCAGACGACGGCCTGCTGCGCGACCGAGACCTTTTCTTCAAGGCTGATACCGGCCTCAGTGAGGACTACGAATACCACGCGGCGGTCGGCGCCGCGTGCGCGGGTGACGAAGCCGGCCGCCTCAAGCTTGTCGACGAGAGGGGTCACGGCGTTGGACCCGAGTTGCAGCCGCTCGGCCAAGGCGTGCACCGGCGCGGAGCCGTCCTGCCAGAGCGCCAGCATGACGAGGTACTGCGGGTAGGTCAGACCGAGCTCGCCGAGCAGTGGGCGATAGGCGCGCACGACCGCGTTGGTCGCGGCGTAGAGCGCAAAGCAGAGCTGGTCGTCCAACTGCAGTCTGGACTTCTTCAAAGCCATGTTTACAACTCCATTCAGGCCTGAATGACTCACGCATGACGAAACATGTCAAGGCGAAGAGCGCTCGGACCCGATGCCGGGCTCATCGCCCAGCCAGGCCCTAAACCTACCCAGCGAGACCCGGCTCAAGGGTCCGTCACCAAGGAGAAACGCCATGAGGAAGATTCTGACCGCGACCCTCGCCGTCGCGTCCCTGTCCGCCACATCGGCGCTCGCCCTTGACGTGACCAAGACCACGACCGTCGCCGCGTCCCCGGCGGCTGTCTGGAAGACTATTGGCGAGTTCTGCGGTATCGGCGACTGGCATCCGGCCGTCGAGAAGTGCGTGCTGTCCGAGAAGGACGGCAAGAAGGTCCGTACCCTGTCCCTGAAGGGCGGCGGCACCATCGTCGAGCAGGAGGTCGCCCGCGACGACAAGAAGATGGACTACACCTATGCCATCCTGGAAAGCCCGCTGCCGGTCGAGGGTTACAAGTCGACCCTCTCGGTCGCACACGACGGCAAGGGCTCCAAGCTGACCTGGACCGGCAATTTCAAGGCCAAGGGCGCACCGGACGCCAAGGCCGAGGAGGTTGTCGGCGGCATCTACGACGGTGGCCTCAAGGGCATCTCCGACAAGGCCAAGTAGCGCCGCGTTCCCAACCGCGGCGGTTGCCGTCGCGGGCGGGGCGAACTTTAGCGTAGGAGCTCGCATGAGACATTTCGTTCGAACCCCGATCCTCGCGGTCGCGGTTCTGCTCGCCGGCATCGGCTGCGGTACCGCGAAGGAGGGCCACGATGCGAAGAGAATGGTCGCCATCGAAGATGGCTCGGCCGTCGTTTACGGTGCCGGACCGGCGAACCTCCCGAAAGGCATCCAGCTCAGTAAGTTGGCCGGCGATCCGGCCAAGCCCGGCCCGTTCGTGCTGCGCATCAAGGTCCCGGTTAGCACGGTGATCGCTCCCCATACCCACTCCCTCCCCGAGACGCTGACCATCCTCTCGGGCTCGATCTATCACCAGCACGGAGAGACCATCGACAAGGCGCAAGGAAAGGTCCTGAAGGCCGGCGGCTTCGTCTATCTGCCGCAGGACATGCCGCACTCGCTCTGGACTACGGACGAGCCGGTCGAGCTTCAGGTCAACGGCTCAGGACCCTTCGGGCTCAACTACGTCAACCCGGCCGACGACCCGAGTCGCAAGGCCGAATGAGGCCGCACGCCCCCGACAGTCACGCACCAATTTCAGGACTCCCAATGGCCTATCCCGCCCTGACTGCCTTTTACGCCGGACTGTTCGCGCTGATCTACGTCGGGCTTTCCGCCTGGGTCATGGCAAGCCGCGTGACCTCGGACACGCTGCATGGCGATGGCGGCAACAAGGCACTGGAGAAACGCATTCGCACTCAGGGTAATTTCGGCGAGTACGTGCCGCTCGCCCTCATCCTCGTCGCCCTCGTCGAGGCTGGCGGCGGCGGACCGACGCTGGTGCGAACCCTGCTGATCGTCCTGCTGGTTGGGCGCGTCCTGCATCCGTTCGGAATGTTCGCGGCCAAGAACTCTCCGGTGCAGTTCGCATGCCGCGGCGGCGGCATCCTCGCGACCCTCGGCGTCATCGCGGTGGCCGCGGTCGCCCTGCTTTTGCGGGTCGGGTGAGCGCAGCGCTAATCCCAAAGGCCCGGGACAAAGTATTTCGAGGCCATCTCGTGCAATCCGGTTGGGTATCGAACCCCTTCAGTCCAAGCCAGATCGTAATGACGACGACAAGGATCGAGCGATGACCATGGACGGTGCCGAGGTCCTAAGCCGGACCCTCACGGATACCTGCGCGACGTGGAGATAGACCTCGGACCCCAGCTTCGAAAGCTGCACGTACTCGACGAACAGTACCTGCTCAACCAGCGCGTTCATGCCTTCCGCGGCAAGCAGTTCCCGGCCGTGCCGTTGACCATGGGGCGACTGGATAGGACGGCTCCGGTGTCGATGAGAACGCTGGGAGGGATGTCGTTGCGGTGAACTGGAAGAAGTCGGGGCGCCCCTTTTCGCAGCGAAAAAAGGCGGTCAAGTATATCCTTCGAAAGGTGAGCGGGCCGGCCCTCAGATGAAGGTCGACCCGCAACGATGTCGCCATTGCCGCCGGTCATTCGAGCCGGCGGGCGTCAGATCACTTTGCGCCGGTGGAGCCGGTCGCGGTACCACCGAAGGTGGCCTTGAGGTCACCGATGACGGCGGTCTCCGCCTCCTTGGCCTTGGCGACGACGTTGCCCATCCCGAAGAACTCGTGGGTCACGCCGGGGTAGTCGCGATAGGTCACTTGGCCGCCCGCAGCCTTAATCTTGTCGGAGAGCATCTTGCCGTCGTCGTGGAGAGGGTCGATCTGTGCGGTCACGACGGTGAACGGCGGCAGGCCTTTGAGGTCGGCCTTGCCGACGATGTCGAGCCGCGGATCTGCGCGGTCGGCATCGTTGCGCACGGTCTGGTCGTAGAACCAAGCCATCATCGGCTTGTCGAGCGGCTTTGCCGAAGCATTGTCCTTGTAGGACTGTGTGTCGAGGTTGGTCCCTGCCATCGGGTAGACCGCAACGACCTGCAGCGGCTTCTCGACGTTCCCGTCACGGGCCATGATGGCGACGTTCGTCGCTAGATTGCCACCGGCGGACTCACCGAGCAGCGCGACCTTGGACGGGTCTCCGCCGAAGCTCTTGGCGTTGGCGAGCGCCCACTTGTAGGCCGCGAAGGCGTCCTCGTGCTGGGCCGGGAACTTGGCCTCCGGGGCGTGTCGGTATTCGACCGCGACCACGACGGCTTTTGCGCCCTTGGCGATGGCGCGTGGGGTCGCGTCGTAGGTGTCGAGGTCGGCGATGACGAAGCCGCCGCCATGGTAGTAGACGACGATAGGCAGCAGATCGGTGGCATCGTCCGGCGTGTAGATCCGGACCTTCTGAGACCCACCGCCGGTCTCGTAGGCGAGCTCCTTCGTCGTCACGCCTGGCTCGGGTGCCGTCGGCTTACCCTGCTCAGTCAGGAGCGCCTTTACCCCATCGGTCGGGCTCGGCTGCTTGCGGGCATCCTGGGGAGACAGGCCCGGGATCGGCTTCGGGTCGAGCTTCTTCAACGCGTCGAGGACGTGCTTCATATCGACGTCGAGGTTGGCCATCGGCGAGCCGGTCACCGTCGAGACGGCCCCGTCGAGGCGATCCTTGATGGTGGGCTCGGCCTGCGCCCAGGCCGATGGAGCGGTCAGAAGCGCGGTTCCGGCGAGAAGCGCGGCGAGGCGAGTCATCTTCATCGTATTGTGCATTGTACTTCCCGGAAGTTTGATCGGATAGGACTCAAAAGTACGAAACGTCCAGTCTGAGCGACTGCCATTGCCAATGACTGTTCCAAGGGCCTGGAATCGCAGAAGCAACCGAAGGCTGTCGGCGCCGCTGTAGAGCCATCACAGCTCCTGCATATGAGGTTGCCTCAGCGGGCCTCAACCTTCAGGCAGGTGAAGGCGACCGGCAGGGCCTTGCCGCTCTCTGCCTTCCTCGTGAACGAGGCGGCGTTAGCGGTGGTCGAGGCGAAGGCGTGCTCGATGTCCGGGCTGTCGACCGGGAGGACGTAGTCCTGGCCGCTCTGCACGCCCTCGGTCGGATCGAACACCCGGATGGTCATGTTGAAGGGCTTCAGTTCCGTCCTCACCACGCCATCCGCCCGGACCTAGGTTGCGCCGAAAAGGATAAGGGCAGTCACCGCCGCCACGATGGAATTGCGCATGCGGTCTATCCTCAGTGCCCGGCATCGGGCTCGTGGATGGGGCAGCCGTTGAAACGTTCGCGGAACTCCGCCGAGTGCTTGTAAGGGGCATTGCGGGCACGGTTGATGTTGCCGAGCGGCCGATGCGCGGCGAGCCCGGTCCAGACGCTGAAGCGCATGCCTTCGTCGACCGCCTGCACGCGGGCCGGTTCCCAGCTGTCCTGCGGCCGGACTGTGATGAGGCCGACCCGCTGGAACGGCGCCTCCTCCTCGTTCCACTCGACGGTCGGGTCCTCGATGGGCTGGCGTTCGAGGTCGCGGCAGAGCTGGACCCGGAACTCCCACGTCCCCTCGATGCCCACCATCTCGGAACGGACCGTCTCGCGGATCGCATCCGGCCGGCCGGAGGCGTCGATCTCGGTGCCGGTGAGCGCGGTCAGGGAAGGGGCCACCGGGGCAACCGAGAACTTGGCGATGTGCTCGCCGTACCGGAACGGCGTGACGCTGTAGTAGGTCTCGCCGAGCGGATCGACGTTGGGCGCGCCACCGAGGGATCCGAGGGTTGCGCTCTCTATGCCAACCGCAGTCAGCGCCTTGTTCACCCCACGCAGCACCGTCGAGGCCGCAACCTTTAGGCCCTCCACCCGGTCGGTGGTCTTGGCGAGCAGCTTGAGGCTGCCCAGGAACTTCTCGGTGTTCGACGCCTGGAAGACCTTGCCGTTGACCATGATGAAGTTCTGGGTGGTGCCCTCGGCATCGGGCAAGCGTTCTCCGGCGACGTCCAGAACCTTCAGGGCGAGGCCGCGCGGCAGGGAGATGGCATCCGGCAGGATGTCGCCGGCGTTGGTCGACATCCGCATGATGACCTTGTGCTCGAAGGGCGCGGCGAACAGGCCCTGCGCCAGTTCAGGTGGCAGGTCGGCGTCGATTCTCAGCACGCCCTCGAGAATGCCATGCGCCTTAGCGTGGACGGAGCGGACGGCGTGGCCTGAGTCGTCGGCGACCGTTTTCAGGATCGTGTCGAACGTCTCGTTCAGTCCCTCGATGGTTTTCCCCTCGTCGGGCCTCACGACCTCGACGTCGGGGCTGTAGCGGACAGGTGCGTGCAAGGCTCCGGACTCCATTTTCTCCAACTCGAAAATGAACCTCCCCGGCCGTCCTCCGTTCCATCACGCGTGAACGACTTTCGGGATCGACGCCCTGGACGGGGAGTTTCGGCATGCGCCGCGACCCGTCCGGGAGTGGTCTGGCCCAACCGAAACGAGGAGAGAAGACATGAGCCTGCATGGACGGAAGATCGCCATCCTGATCGCACCGCGCGGAACCGAGGAACCCGAGTTCGTCCAGCCGCACGACGCGGTGATGAAGGCAGGGGCAAGTGTCACCGTGATTGGGCTGGAGGCCGGCGAGGCCGAGACGGTGAACGGCGACCTCGACCCGGGCGGACGCTACGCCGTGGATACGACCATCGAGGGGGCCTCGGCGGCCGAATACGACGGACTGGTCATTCCCGGCGGCACGGTCGGCGCCGACAAGCTTCGGGCGAGCAAGGACGTGGTCGCGTTCGTTCGGGATTTCTTCGCCCAGGGCAAGCCGGTCGGCGTTATCTGCCATGGGCCGTGGACGCTGATCGAGGCGGATGTCGTGAGAGGTCGCAGGCTGACCTCGTTCGCGACGGTTGCAACCGACATCCGGAACGCCGGCGGCGAGTGGGTCGACGAGGCGGTCGTCACCGACCAGGGGCTCGTCACGAGCCGTACCCCGAAGGACCTCCCCGCCTTCTGCGCCAAAATCGTCGAAGAGTTCGCCGAGGGTCGCCATCCCGGCCAGTCCCGGAGCGTCTGAGCGCGGCAGGCATTCCGGTGCGGCCCGAGACGGGCCGCACCCCATCCAGGAGACATCATGGGACGCTTTACGAACAAGGTGGTGCTGGTCACCGGCGCCGCATCCGGCATCGGCGAGGCCGCGGCGCGGCGCTTCGGGCTGGAGGGCGCGAGCCTGGTTCTGGTCGACCAGAACGGGGAGGGCCTTCGGAAGGTGGCGGACGGGATCGAGGCGGTCGCCGTCCTAGCGGAGGTCGCAGATCTCTCGAACGCCAGCCGATGCGAAGCTGCGGTAAAGGCTGCGGTCGACCGGTTCGGCTGCCTGGACGTGCTCGTTAACAATGCCGGCAAGGACCATCTCGGCAAGGTCGACGAGGGCGACATCGCCGACTTCTCGACGGTGATTGAGACCGACCTCTACGGCGTCTTCTACATGACCCGCTTCGCGCTGCCGCACCTCCGGGCAAGCCGCGGATGCATCGTCAACATATCTTCGGTTTCCGGGCTCGGCGGCGACTGGAACCACAGCTTCTACTGTGCGGCGAAGGGCGCCGTGACAAACTTCACCCGCGCCGTGGCGCTCGACGAGGCGAGGAACGGGGTGCGCGTGAACGCGGTCAACCCGTCGCTCGTCTACACGCCGTTCACCGCCAACATGCAGGACCAGCCCGAGCTTGTCGCAAAGTTCAACGAGCGCATCCCGATGGGGCGCGGCGCCAAGCCTGAGGATATCTCCGGCGTCATCGCCTTCCTGGCAAGCGAGGACGCCCATTTCGTCACCGGCGTGAACCTGCCGGTCGATGGCGGCCTGACGGCTTCGAACGGGCAGCCACGGCTAAGTTGATCTTGCGTCGCGTCGGTGGCCGGACGCGAATCATTCGGCCCTTCCGCAACTCCATTCCTCATTTTCTGCGAGGCGGACAATGACCTACCTGCGATACGCACCCGACATCGAGAAGCCCGCCGCGGACGAGCAAGAAACGATTGACGGCATCATCAAGGGCATGACGCAGCAATCGGAGACGGTTGAGGCCCGCGAGCACCATGCGGTGCGCGCCAGCCACGCCAAGAGCTCGGCCTGCGTCACCGGCGAGTTGACGATTTCCGCCGGCCTACCGCCCGAACTGGCCCAAGGGCTGTTCGCCACGCCCGGCATTCATCCCGTGGCGGTTCGTTTCGCGCAGGGGCCAGGCGAGACTTTGGGTGACCGCGTATCGACCCACCGCGGCATGTCCATCAAGGTGTTCGACGTGCCCGGAGAGAAGCTGCCTGGCCATTCCTCCGACACCCAGGACTTTGTCCTCGCGACCGGGACCACCTTCCCCTCGGGCACGGCGGCCGGATTCCTGCGGGACGGCACAGTAATCGGCAAGTCGACGGGACTGCCGGAAGGGATCAAAAGCGCGGTCTCGTCGACCATGCGCAACCTCAACCAGGCGCTGCACGCCTTCGGCACCAACAGTGCGATGGCCGACTTCTTCGGCCATCCCTACAGCCATCCCCTGGCCGACAGTTACTTCAGCCAGGCGCCGGTCCGCTACGGCGACTACGTGGCCAAGCTCGGGGCCGTGCCCTCGTCCGAGAGCCAGCGCGCCCTCTCAGAATGGAGGCTCGATCCGAATCAGGACGAGAACGGCTTCCGCCATGCCACCGTCGCCTTCTTCCAGGAGCACGAGGTGGTGTTCGAGTTGAGGGCCCAACTCTGGGCGGACGCCGAGCAGCAGCCCATCGAGGACGCCTCGGTAGACTGGCCGGTGTCCGTCAGCCCCTACCGCACGGTGGCAACGCTGCGCCTGCCCCGTCAGGACGCCTACGCGCCGGACCGCGTTCGCTACTTCGACGAGGTGATGACCTTCCGTCCGGCCCACAGCCTCGCGGCGCACCGACCGCTCGGCTCCGTGATGCGCGCCCGGCTTCAGGTCTACCGCGCCCTGAGCGCCTTCCGTCATCGCGAGAACGGCGTGGCGGAGAAGGATACCGCTCGCATCGACCGAATCCCGGCCTAGGCCGAACGGACCTGCACGCTCGCCCGCTGGGGCGACCCGGCAACGGTCGTCGTCTTGGGACGGATCGTCGAGAGGCAACTCAGATCGCGGTCGTCGCGCGAACGGCCCGGCACACAACGTCATCGGGACTCAAAGAGGCGGACATGAAGCACTCGTTATCGCGCGCCGTCGTCGTCCAGCCCGGAGGCGGCTTCGACCGGGTTGGGTTCGGCGAACGGCCGGTCCCAGAGCCGGGACCCGGCGAGGTCACCGTTCGCCTGCGCGCCAGCTCGCTCAACTACCACGACTATGCCGTCGTCAGCGGCATGTGGGGCCCCTCGGAAGCTCGCGTGCCGATGTCCGATGGCGCGGGCGAGGTCGAGGCGGTGGGGCCGGGGACCAACGAGTTCGCGGTCGGCGACCGGGTGGTCAGCACCTTCTTCCCCACCTGGCTGGAGGGGGCGCCCGAGGTCGAGGGCTTTGCGACCGTGCCGGGCGACGGCGTGGACGGCTATGCCCGTGAACGCGTCACCGTGCCGGCGACCGCGTTCACACGGGCACCCGTCGGCTGGGATCACGCTGAGGCGGCGACCCTTACCACGGCGGCGGTAACCGCTTGGAGGGCCCTGCACGCCGATGCCGGACTGAAGGGGGGCGACGTGGTGCTGGTGCAAGGCACCGGCGGCGTCTCGCTGTTCGCCCTGCAGTTTGCGAAGGCCGCCGGCGCAACGGTGATCGCGACCTCTTCGAGCGGTGCGAAACTCGAACGCTTGCGCGTGCTCGGGGCCGACCATGTCGTCAACCACCGGCAGGATGCGGCCTGGGGCGAGACGGCGCGGCAGCTGACGGGAGGCCGCGGCGTCGATCACGTCCTCGACGTCGGCGGACCGGCGACGCTGGAACAGTCGATGGCGGCCGTGCGGGTCGGGGGCCACGTCTCCGTCATCGGCATCCTCACAGGAGTTGAGGGACTGCTTCCGCTGGTGCCTGCGCTGGTCCGCCAGATCCGGCTGCAGGGCGTGCTCGTAGGCAGCCGGCGCCACCAGATCGAGATGATCCGCGCCATCGACGCCAGCGATCTGAGGCCGGTCGTGGACCGCTGTTATCCCCTCGAAGGCTTGGTCGAAGCTTTCCAGCACCAGGAGAGCAATCGGCACTTTGGCAAGATCTGCATCGAAATCTGATGCGGCAGCGGACGCCTCGGCATGGCCAGCGCCGCCTCGACGTAGCGCCAGCGGGCGGAGACAGCCCAGCCGCTACCCAATGCGAGTTTGGAGGCCAACAATGCGACGGCGAGCGCCACCTGTATCGCCGCCACGAGTAAGATCGTGCCGAAGACCCGGCTGAACAGCACAATCAGCACGCCTGGAAACCTGGGCGCAAACACCGAGCCGGATAAGAGGCGGCACCAAAGGTGGTACTGTGACGCGATAAGCAGGAGGACGGCGTCGCCGGCCTTCAACGCGAGAGGCCACAACACCTGGGCGATTACGTACTGGCTGGGCAGATTGAAGATCAGGTGGAACATGCTCTCATGTCGGCGATGGTGGACCGTTGACGTGGTGTCCATCTGCCATCCGGATTGACCCAGGCCATATCACCGGCCGCGCTTCGAGGGACGCTTCGGACTACGCTCGGCACGGACCACGTGACGGTATCCTTCCATATCTCGGAACATGGCACCGGCAACCCGCAGCGATCCGTTTCGACCGTTGTCACCCTACCCGAAACGACGTCGGATACCCTGGTGCTGATCAAGGCAGCGACGGCGGGCGTGCGGCGGATCTGGAAGGCGGGCTATCGATACTTGAAGGCAGGGGTCATCACCGTCGCTCTTGTGCCCCTGACAGCCTCACAGCGGGCGCTGTTCGACGGTCTCGACCGCGAGCGGGGTTCGGCGCTAATGGACGCTCTTGACGCGTGCAACCGCCGCTGTGGGCGAGGGGCGGTGGTACTCGGCACGGCCGGCTTCGGGCCGCAGCGAACGTGGTCCACGAGATTCGATATGCGCTCGCCGCGCTACACAACCCGGCTCGCCGACATCCCAGTCGTCGGTGCCGCGTAGGCCAAGGAGAGCGGTCGTGGCCTCACGGTCTTCTGGCGGCGACTGACTGGAAAGCCTGCTGGCTCCCAGCGTCGCTGGTAAGCATCAGGGACACGGTGAATGGTTGTGATGACCTCTCGCCCACGACCGCAGACAAAGGCAAGCTCGGCGAGCAGTCCCACCAATCGATCTGCAGATCCTCATATGAGTTGGGGGATGGCTTTCCTTAGCCGAGAATAGCCGCGATTCGACAACGGCCAAGCTGCCTTGTCCCAGGCCCGGCGAAGGCGCAGGCACCCCTGTGGCAGCACCATCGCCGATGGTCCGACCGGGGCCCATGCGGTCACAACCGGCAGGCTATCCGCCCAACCGCTATCAGCGTGGCCAGCCGGGCATCCGAAATGGGCTGCGGCACGAGCCAACACTTCCGCCATCGCAGCCTCATCCAGAGCCCTAACTAAGTCGGACGCGCCGTCCGAATGGGCAACGAGGCCGCCGATGCGCACGACCCGCGCGGCGCCGAGGGGCAGGCTTTCCGGGTGCAAATCGTCGAGGTGCAGGAGAAGTGCGACCTCACCGTCAGGCACCGCGTCGGCCGGCGGCAACGGTATTTCTCGGGGCGGCATCGGCTCGTCGAGGGCGTCGGGGTACTCATCGAGGCCGACCGCATCGAAACGTCCATCAGTGTAGCGCCGGATATTCTCGGCGCGGGCAACGTAGTGCTTGCCCCGAGTGTGCAGGCCGGCGACCCAGCGCCAGGAGAGCGTATTGCTGGCTGGATCGCCATCGACGAGGTGGCGCATGAAGAACTCGGCACCGAGGGCCCAGGGCAGGCGAAGGGTGAAGATCCAAATCGAGGCGAACCACATGCGTGCGTGGTTGTGGAGCCAGCGGGTTTCGACGAGTTCGCTCGCCCAGGCGTCAAAGCAATCGATCCCGCTCCGCCCCTCTACCGCCGCCTCGTAGGTCCGCCGCAGGCCAGGCTCGACAGCGAGCCGCTCATGGCCCTTGGCGGCCAGCGCCAGGTAGCTTGTCCAGGCGGCGGGATGGGTTTCCATGTGACCCTTGAAGTAGGTCCGCCAGAACACCTCGCTGACAAACTTCGCGGCCCCCTCATCACCGAAGGTACCGATGGCCGCAGCGACGACCTCGGCCTCGGTGATAAGGCGCCGGCGCAGGTAGGGCGATAGGGCGGAGGTCGTCGAACGGGCCTCGGGTCCAAGGTCGAAGTTGCGGGAGCCGGCATACTCAGCCCCTCCATCCCTGAGGAAGGCAGCGAGGCGCTCGAGCCCGGCGGCGCGGGTCATGGGGAAAATGCGATCCATAACCGAGAGCTAGCGCGCGGCGGGGAGAAGCCGATGCGACCGATTTTCGAGGATTAAGGACCATCGGTATTAAAACGATACCCATAAGAGCGTCACAGGCGGCCTAGGCCGGCCATCTCAGCCAAAGGCGAGGCTGCCCGCCGAAGGGGGCTCTCGACGCCTGAAGCCGCCTCCAGCGGCGAGGGAAAGGGGGCGCCCCGTAGGAGGGTCTCCGATATACGCGTCGTGGATTTTGGGTGGGGGCCTATCGTTACCGCGCCCCCGATTTCCGCTTGCCTGCATCTTGGTAAGCCCGCCGGCTTTTCCAACGTCCAAGGTCCGCGCCAACTTCAATGCGAATGGCCTTGAGGACTGTCCGCCCGCCGCCGTATGAAACAGGAAGGCCCCCGGCACTGAATGTAAGATCAGCGCCGGGAGCCTTCCTATTTGAACTTAGGCGCGGTCGAGATCGGTGAAGCCACCCGGCAAATAGATGCTGATCGAGTGCTGGCGGGTCCCGTCAGGCCAAGTCACTTGGCGCTGTGCCCAAAGGTTTGAACGGCCGTTGGTCCGCTCCCGCACGTGATCGAGGAACCCTTCGGTATCGAGCCACTCCAGCACCCGACGGGTCCGCAACTTCGATGGGAACCAGTCTGCGAAGACCTGGGCACGAACGACGATTGCATGCCCAGCGTTCTTAGGCGACCGAAAGCCGTCGGTACTCCTCATCAGCCGCAACTGTTTGCCCGTGCACGCTTCCGTATCCACGACAGAGGCGCCCGCAAGCTTGACTTTCATGACCCCCAAATCACGCTTCAGCTCGGCCATCGGATCAGGCAGCTCGGCCAGAGCTGCTCGGCAAGCGCGGATGATTGCTTGCCCGAACTTAAGCTTATCCAACGGCAGCACCCCCGCTTTGATAGCGAGGTATCCACCTGCGTAGAGAACGCCGAACTTGGCCACGATGTCGCGCTTCACGGGAGACATGTCCGCCTGCACAACCGCCGCCTCGAAGCGTGCCACAAGGATACCAACCCATTCTTGGACGAATTCAGGCCGAGCAGTGATCCATTCGACGTGCGCTTTGAAGGCAAAGCCTCGCTGATTCGGTAGCACTTCGCGCAACTGCTTGAACTGCTCCTGCTCCCACGATGCGCGGTCGGTTGCTGCGAGGGTTTTCGGTGCCCTGTCGAAAATCGTCCGGCACCCATTGAAGAGCACCGGAACCCCGATAAGCCGAGCCGTTTCACCCTCGTCGCGGCTTTCGCCCTTGCGAGCTGCCCACGCGTCGGGTGAATGCTCGGAAGACATCAGCGGCAGCACTTGGAAGGTCGCGGCCTCCCCGCCACTGCTACCGGTCCAGCTAGGGTGACGGATGGTGTCCTGCCCGTTCCCGAACGAATAGGTCACGTCGCGAAGGGCATCGTAAACATTGCACTTTCCGCCTCGCGCTGTGCCAACCTCGTTGATCGGCAGCGCATGGTCGTTGAATGCCACGGCAATTGCCATCAGCCCGGCGGGTGTAGCGTTCAGGCTTGGGAGGTCCTCCTCCTGTCCGTAGCCAAGGGCCGATGCACCAGCGAGTTGCGCCGTTGACTTCCCGGATCGGCTCGGGCCGTACAGGACCAAGGCGAAGTTGGGACGTCGCGCTATCTTGAGGATTGGCCCGGCGAATACGGCAGCCAGTGCGAGCATCATCGCCGTCGAGTACTGTGCGATCAGCATCAGCATGCGCCACTCGACGAGGTCACCGCGATCCTGCATGTGACCGGTGCTACCGGCAAAAGCTCCGCTCGGCGGCACAACGACGTCACCGTTTTCGCGCCCCGACACAACGGTACGGTGCGTGACAAAGGTTTTCGCATCGCGCCAGCCGTTGCGCGCGGCACGACGGACGATGGGAGCCTCGCAAGCGATGGCGGTGGTGATGATACCCTGACGCTCGTTGGTCGGGGGCAATCGCGCCCCGCACCGCAGGAGGTGGCGGATGACTGCCCCGACACTTTGGTCTTCACGCGGGACAGTGGCAGTGACAAGAGGGACAGCGATACCCGGCGACTCGTAGACGTCGTACCAAGCCTGTTCGCCCTCGTCGTAAAGCTGATTGATTTTGCGGATGCCCGCGGTGGTCGTGGGGTTGTCGGTTAACATGATGGGTCCTTCGATCTGGTGGTCGGACTGGTTTTTGCTGGTGCTTGGTCAGCTCACGCACGGGATGCACGGGATGCACGGGCTTTTCGCTGACAGGGTGGGGTAGGCGCCGGGCACGCCGGGGAGCACGGCGCCTTGGTCAGGGCGGACGAGGGTTGCAGTTCCCCCTCCTGCCTAGTCGCCCCTAGGGCCCGTCTCTCGCCCAGTTGAAGCCACCCAGAGCCCGCTCGACGGCATCGGCATCGATTCCGCACCCGATGACCCGGCCAGCCAAGCCGAGCTGATGCTCAACCATGGCCAGCTCATCGGCCTGAATTGCTCGGAGCCCGCGACGCTTGGTGTTGGTGCTGGGACCACCGCCGGCGTCTTGTCGGGACTGGTTCAGTTCGGTCACTCGACGGATGCGGTCGGGCTTGAGCGCGTAGCGCTCGGCCTCATCGCTGGCATCGATGGGATCAAACTTGACCGGCCGCTTCACCCACGGGGACGGCGGGAACGCATCTCGGAAGGGCGCCTGCTGAGCCGGGGAGAACCAATCGACCGCGACACCGTGCGGGTGCACGCACCAGTGCGGCGGGGGGCCCTTGCCGGTCAGATCTTCGTTAAAGGAGATGTCGAGGCTGAAGATGCTGGGGGTGATGCCGCTGGCCACAGCGACCGCCCCAACCTCAGCGAGGACCCGCCGGCAAACGGTCACATCGAGCTCACCCGACAGGACGCATCCGAAGCTGGGCACTACCGTGATCATGGTCATCCGGCCGCGCAGTGCGCGTGCGGGCTCGCGAACGTATTGGTCAGCTAGGTCCAGGGCAGCGAGTTGGAGACGACCGCCGCACTCGCTGCAGGCTCCGCTCAGGCAGGGATCGCCTTCGGTGCAGGCAACGAGGGACGCCGCCAGTTGGCGCTGGGCGCCGCTGCCGTGCTCCAGTCGACCGATCAGTCGCCGTCGGTTCTGGCGCCGAGCCGTAAGGTAGGAGGGTTCAGGCATGCGGGATCCTTGGCAAAAGCTGCCCTGCCGGCCGGGAGGCCGGTTGCTGTGTTGCGGGGTGATTTTCGGGGGGAGTGAGGTGGAGCTGCTGGCGGTCTTCGTGACGCCCGCGTGCTCGATGTTGCCTGTGATTTCAGCTTTACGTGGTGGTGAGGCGGATCACTCCGCCGCCACCTTGGTGGCCTCGCGGGCCGCGCGCTCGTAGTCGAGGATGTCCTGAACGCTGAACCGCATCGCTCGCGGGCCGATGCGGACAGGCATCGGCAACTGGTTCTTCTTCTGCTTCAACCAGGAGTGCATCGTGCTGTTGCTGATTTGCAGCCTCGCCTGCACCTGCTTGTAGGTGGCGTAGCCCTCGGCCGGGAACGCAATGGGCTCGGGCTTGGACTTCGGCTTCACCGACTTGTGCGGGGCGGAGCCCGCCTTCACGGTCTTCAACGGTGCCGTCGCGACCTTCGGCGGCTCGTAAACAACGTAGCCGTTGGGTAAGAAACCTTGGGGCTTGGGGTTTTCGGGCTTGGCGTTGTGATCCATCGGACCCTCCAGCTTATTGGACAGGGTCGGACATCAATCACCGCACATGGCGGTTTGCGAGCGAATCCTAGGACACGATTGAGCATGATTTTGATGGCTCATTGTGTCTTCGTTCAGCGTTATAAGCGCTCCTTGCCCTCGCCGCGCCCTTCTGCTTGTTCCTTATCCCACGCGAACCACGCCCTCAGGCCCGTTTTGATTGGAGGTAACTCCAACGTAGGATCAATGGCTTGCATTGCCGCTTGAACAAACAAGGCATCGAGGGAGGCAAACTCGTTTTTTCCGACTGTAAACTTGCTGTTTGCACCACGTTTCGTTTCCCCATAACTGCGCAAGAAAGGTTTGTTTGTAAGCCGCTCTCGAACACTGACGATGCCGCCGCAAGCATTGCGTATTGATGCTTGCGTTCGTTTTGATGCTTTGCGACTGACGAGTAGATCGATACTCGTTTGAATGTCTTTTGCCGCAAGTAAGGCATCATTGAATGATCGCGGGGATAATGGCCGCTTAAGTATCTCACTGACTATTTTGCCGCTAAGCCCTCTTCGGGCAATGGGCGAGAGGCTTTCCATCCCTTGGACCAGGGCATCTGCATGTGCTTTGAGCTTGCCAAGCTCAGCTTTGATGGAGCCGGCAGTTGCCCTGTCATCATGCTCCTTTTCAGACCAATAGCGAGCCGATGCATGACATAAACCTTGCAGGGTTAGCTGTCGATTATCTCGCCATTTATCCTGGGTAGCCGCAGAGTTTTCATAGCTGACAAAACCTCGAAGAACAAAGTAAGCCCGGCGCGTGCTCGCCTTTTCCGCGGCCCTATCGCGAAAGAGCTTGATGCCCAAATTCGGCTGTAGCTCAGGGAACGCATTGCTAAGCTGTTTTTTGTTGGTCATGAGAAATCGTAGCGCCAGCTATGTATGCCGCCCAAGCTTCCATCATCTCGCGCCGCTTAGCCAGCAGATCACCTCGCCGGTAGGCCGCCTCGACCCGGTTCTCCACGGCATGGGCGAGTGCCATCTCAGCGACCTCGCGAGGCAGGTTCGTTGCCTCAGCTGCCCAGTCGCGAAATGACGACCGGAAACCATGGGCCGTAATCGGCACTGCCATCCGGCGTAGCGCCATTAGAAAAACCATGTTCGATAGCGGCTTGGTGCCCGAACGACCCGGGAAGATGAGGGCACTGCCGCTGCCCAGGGCTTTCGACCGTGCCAGCACCTCAACCGCCCGACTGCTGAGTGGAACCCGGTGCTCGCGTCCCGCTTTCATGCGGGTTGCCGGCACCGTCCACAGTGCCTCGCCGTCGTTGACCTCGGACCACGCAGCACCGAGCACCTCACTGGTCCGAGCCGCCGTCAGAATCAAAAACTCGAAGGCAAGTCGGGCGATCTCCCCCTGCTCGCTCGACTCTCACAAGCGCGCAACAAAGGCGGGGACCTCAGCGTAGGGCAGCGCCGCGTGATGCTCTTCCCGCTCGCCTTGCTTCGGCAGTCCTCGGCTAACCCCGTCAATCGGATTGTCGCCGCCGCGATACCCGGCAGCCTTGGCCCAATCGAGCACGGTGCCAATCCGCTGGCGTACGCGGCGAGCCGTCTCAGGCTTCGTCAGCCAGATCGGCGACAGGGCGCGAAGCACATCGGGTGTTTCGACCTGATCCACTCGTCGGCTACCGAAAAACGGGTTGGCGTAGGTTACGAGCGTGGTCTTCCATTGCGCCGCGTGTTTCGCGTTGTTCCACGAGGGCTTGTTGTCCTCGAAGACCCGTACGACCGCTTCGGCAAAGGTTGGGATCGTCTCGACAGGCTTGCGCCGTTCGGCGAGGGGGTCGCCGCCGTCCCGAGCCGTTTTGCGATAAGCGAACGCCTTTTCGCGGGCTTCGGCCAGCGTGACAAGGCTGGCCCCGCCTAATCCGATGTCGCGCCGGGTGCCATGGATAACGATGCGCAGAAGCCATCGCTTCGAACCTGATGGCTCGACAACAAGGTAGAGGCCATGGCCATCTGCATACCTGCCGGGAGCTTTAAGCGCCCGAACCTGCACGGCGGTGAGCGCCCTGTCAGGATGGCGGCCTTTTCGCTTTCCTGTAGTGTCCGTCGAACTCATGGCGCCCACATTTTCACCCACACTTTATGTGGGCTGCAGGCGGATTACAATGGACAAGCTCGCATAAGGTACCTAAGCTAAACCATTGTTATGACGTAGACTTTCGAATGATTTTGGCTAGCGCTGAACATCAGTGGGGCTGACGCTCCCTCCGCCATCAACCTGTAAATCACTGTCGATAAACGGTTTCTAGCTTTCGATCCCAACCCGCGTGCTGACACTGTGTCACCGTGGCCCTGGGGAGCGAAGCTTAAGGTGCGACCTGCCGAGTCTGTGCATCGTCGCCGGGGTCGCTGGTACGTCCGCCTGCGGGTTCCCGCCTATCTCGTCGCCACGGTCGGTCAGCAGCACCTTGTCAGAGCACTCGACACTTCCAGCGAAGCGGTAGCGCGCGAGCGACGCTGGATCGCGCTGTTAATCTCTTTCCGGGTGGCGTCATCGACAACGACCTCGTGATCATCCACGAGCGACGAACTGATGCCCTTCGTAAGCAAGCCTTAACGCTGAGCGGGCATTTTCTCAGACTTGATCGATCAGCCGTTCGGACCAATGGGGTCCGCCCAGGTTCGATGGGAGTCGGACGACCCATGCCTCGCATGCTCGAGCTGTTACGCTGGAAGCTTCAGCTGCTTTTTGCCTGGACGCCAACACGTACTGTAGCGCTGAACCTCATCTTAGGAGTTTACGCCTTTGCAGGATGGGGAGCTTTCGCAAACAAGGCTTCGATCAACCGTGAACTCACTGATCGGGTCAACCTCCTGCAAACGGATAAAGACAGATTGGTAGACCACCAAAAAGAGCTGGAGCAGGCAAACCTCGACCTTTTGCGTGAATGGCAAGCCAAACTCGCCTCTGCCCGAGAGGAACTCAGCCAGACTGCGGCTGCCCGTGACGCAGCCAAGGGTCAGCTTGCCAGCTCCCAACGCGCGGTTGTGGCTTCGAGGAAACGCGTCGAGCAGGCTCGGGAACGGGTATCGGAAACAGGCAGCATCAAGTCCGCGGAGCCGCCGAAAAGGGCTGCGGGTAAGCAGTAGAGCCACTTGGCAGCGCTCTGAACCGCCGTGGGTTTACCGTAGGCCATTTAGTTTGGGGCAATCGACTATTCGCGGGTAACGAACTCAACAGCTTCGAAGCTCCGCCATGGACCACGCCAGTAGATCTCGACCATCATTGCCGCGTCCGAGCGAGCCCGAGCCGGCAACCTGCCGGGATCGACAAATCGTGCAGCATGCGGTTCGCTTCGTCATGGCCCCATCCTCACAAGAGTGGGAGCCTCCGGGAAACCCGGTGCGGTTCAGGGGTCAGGCGCGGGCCTCGTCGTCCGGGGCCCGCAGCCGGTAGCCCACGCCGGTCTCTGTGAGCAGGATGCTCGGACGCTCCGGGTCGGCCTCCAGCTTGAGGCGAAGCTGGCGCATGTAGACGCGCAGGTACTGAGGGTCCGACGAAGTCGAGACCTCGCTCATCAGTTGGGCATGGGTCAGGGCCTTGCCGGCATGCTGGATCAGGACGCGCAGGAAGTCGTACTCGCGCGGGGTCAGTTTCACGTCCGCGCCGCGCACCCGGACGAGGCGGCGCACGAGGTCGACGCTGAGGCCGTCGACCTCGAACAGGGCGCGCTCGCCCTGGACGGCGAGTTGGTGGCGCAGGGCCGCGCGAATGCGGGCCAGGAGCTCACCCATGCCGAAGGGCTTCGTGACGTAGTCGTCGGCACCGAGGTCGAGGGCTTCGACCTTGCCGGCCTCGTCGTCGCGGCTCGACAGGACCACCACGGGCAAATCGCGAAATTCCTTGCGGATGGTGCGGAGCAGGTCGTGCCCGCGCATGTCCGGCAGGCCGAGGTCGAGAATGATCAGGTCGACCGTCTCACGCGAGAGGATATCGAGGGCGGTCCGTCCGTTGGGCGCCTCGAAGGTCTCGTAGCCCTGGGTCGCCAGGCCCACGCGCAGGAGCTTGCGGATCGGCGGCTCGTCGTCGATGACGAGGATGTTGATGCTCATGCCGCAAGATCCGAGTGAACCTGTCCCGCCGGGGGGACGGGCAGGAGAATGGTGAAGACGGCACCCAGGCGGTCGCGGCGGTTGCCCGCCGTCAGTGTGCCGCCCATGGCCTCGACGAAGCCGCGGGCGATGGCGAGACCGAGGCCGGTCCCGGCCCGGACGCTGTCGGACTTGCGGACCCGGTAGAACTTGTCGAACACCCGCTCGACGTCGGCCTCGGGCAGCCCATCGCCCTCGTCGACGACCTGTATCCGGACCCGCCCTTGTTCGGCTACGCCCCTGACCGTGACGGTCGAACCTTCGGGTGCGTACTTGGCAGCATTGTCGAGGAGATTGACCAGCACCTGCTCGAACAGGACCGGATCGAGGCGCAGGGCCGGCAGGGTGGGCGGGAGGTCGAGGCGTACCCGGTGCCCAGCGAGGATCGGCCCCAGGCGACGGAGCGCGGTATCGACGCTCTCGCCGACGTCCTGCGGGGTCAGGCTCGCCGCGACCGCTCCCGCCTCCAGCCGGGTCATGTCGAGGAGGTTGACGATGAAGCGGTTCAGCCGCTCGGATTCCTCGATGATGGTGGCGAGGAGGTCCTTCTTGGCCTCGGCGGCCAAGGCTTCGTTGAGGTCGCGCAGGGTCGTTGCCGCCCCGAGCACCGAGGACAGGGGCGTGCGCAGGTCGTGTGAGATCGAGGTGAGCAGGGCCTGGCGCAGGCGGTCGGTCTCGGCAGCGCGTTCGGCCCGGTCGAGGTCCTCGACCAGCCGGACCCGCTCGATGGCGAGCGCCGCCATGTCGGCGAGCGCATCGAACAGGCGGCGGTTCTCGGGCGAGAGGATCGGTCCGGTGGCGTCGGTATCGAGGCCGATCACCCCGACAATGCCGCGCCCCGTGCGCATCGGCAGGAACAACCGCCTGGCGCCGGGCAGGGTGTCGGCGCCGCGACCGGCGGGCCGTTCGTTGTCGAAGGCCCACTTGGCCGCCCCGAGATCGGCCGCATCGAGGGTATCCTCTGGGGGAAAGCCGGCGCGGACCGAGACGGTCCCCTGCTCCGGCAGCAGAACGACCACCCGGACCTTCAGCATGGCAGCGACCTGCGCCGAGGTCGCCCAGAGCACGTCGTCGAGGGTGGCACATCCGGCGAGCTTGCGGCTGAAGCCGTAGAGCCGCTCCGTCGCCCTGGCACGGCCATGCGAAACCATGGCCTCCCGGCGGGAGCGCGAGGCGAGGTTGGAGACCACCACCGCCACCACCGTGAACAGGAGGAAGGCGGCAATGTTGGTCGGGTCCGCGATGGAGAGGGTGTAGACCGGGGGCAGGAAGAAGAAATTGTAGGAGAGCGAGGCCGCCAGGACGGCGACGAGGGACGGCCCGAGGCCGGATCGCACGGCGACGGCCACGATGGCGGTTAGCAGGATCAGGTCGGCATTCTCCACGCCGAGGTAAGGCTCGACGAGGAGGGCGAGCGCGAGAGCCGTTCCCGTGGCTAGGACGCCGACGATATAGGGAAGGATCTCGAACGGTGACCGATCGGGGGCCGTGGCGACCGTCTTCGGCGGGACCGGGTCGGCCTTGGCCGCCTCGCCGGCGATGACGTGGATGCTGATGTTGCCGGAACGCCGGACGATGTCGTGCACCACCGAGCCGTTGAGAAGCTCGAACAGCGGGGACCGGTCGGCCTTGCCGAGGATGATGTGATTGACGTTGGTCGCGCGGGCATAGGCGAGGATGTCGTCGGCGACGCGTCGGCCGCCCGGCAGGGTCACGGCGTCGCCGCCGAGGCGGTCGGCGAGACGCAGAATGTCGGCGATGCGGTCGCGGGCGGCCTCGTCGAGGGAGAGGCTGCGGGGGCCTTCGACCGTGATGGCGGTCCAAGGGGCGTGCAGCCGGTCGGCGAGGCGCTTGGCATGGCGCACGAGCCCAGCGGAACGTGGATCCTCGCTGACGCAGACCAGCACCCGCTCGCCCGCACCCCAGGGCCCCGCGATGGCGTTGGCCCGCATGTGGCTGAGAAGCTCGTCGTCGACGCGGTCGGCGGTGCGGCGCAGGGCGAGTTCTCGCAGGGCGGTCAGGTTGCCGCGCGAAAAGTAATGCTTGAGGGCGCGCTCGGCGTTGCCCTTCACGTAGACCTTGCCGTCCCTCAGGCGCTGGATCAGATCGTCGGGGTTGAGATCGACCACCTCGATGTCGTCGGCCCGGTCGAGGATGCCGTCGGGCACGGTCTCGCGCACCCGGATGCGGGTGATCTGCGCGACGACGTCGTTCAGGCTCTCGACGTGCTGGATGTTGAGGGTGGTGTAGACGTCGATGCCGGCGTCGAGCAGTTCCTCCACGTCCTGGTAGCGCTTCGGATGGCGGGAGCCCGGCGCGTTGGTGTGGGCGAGTTCGTCCACGAGGGCGAGCGCCGGCTGGCGCACGAGGAGCGCGTCGAGATCCATCTCCTCCAGAATTGCACCGTGATACCCGACCGCACGGCGCTCCACGACCTCAAAGCCCTCCGTCAGGGCTTCGGTCTCGGCGCGCCCGTGCGTCTCGACCAGGCCGACGACTACGTCCGCCCCTGCCTTGAGCCGGGCTCGGCCGACGGTGAGCATCTCGTAGGTCTTGCCGACCCCTGGGGCCGCCCCGAGGAAGATCTTGAGGCGGCCGCGACCACCCTCCTCGCGCCGTGCCGCCTGGAGCAGCGCGTCAGGCGAGGGACGGTCGGGATCGTGGCTCGCGGTCGTCGTGGTCAGGATGCTCATCCGGCGATGTTACTTCGAATCCAAGTCGTCCAGGGCGAGGTTGAGGGCGAGCACGTTCACCCGAGGTTCGCCGAGGATGCCGAGCAGGCGACCCTGGACCTGGGAGTCGACGAGGGAACGAACCTGATCCTCGGAGAGGTGACGCGCCTTGGCGATTCGGGGCACCTGGAACAGGGCGGTATCGGGAGAGACGTCCGGATCGAGACCCGAGCCGCTGGTGGTGACGAGGTCGACCGGGACGGGCTTGCCGGGGTTTTCGGCCTGCCGGGCTGCGACGTCCGCCTTCACCCGTTCGGCAAGGGAGGCGCTGGTCGGACCGAGGTTGGAGCCCGAGGAATTGGCCGCGTTGTAGGGCGACGGGACGGTCTTCGTGGCATCCGTCGGGTCGGCGGCACTCGTGGCTGACGGGCGACCCTGGAAGTAGCGCTCGCTGGTGAAGGATTGCCCGATCAGGCCGGAGCCGACGACCTTGCCGTCGCGCTCGATCAGGCTGCCGGCGGCCTCGGCGGGGAAGATCGCCCCCGCAATGCCGGTCATCGCCAGGGGGTAGGCGAGCCCGGTGATGGCCGTCAGCGCGATCAGCAGCACGAGGGCGGGGCGAAGCTGGTTCAACATGTCAGGCTCCTATGTGGCGGTTCGGGGCGGCTCAGACGAGGTGCAGGGCGGTGATGGCCAGATCGATGGCCTTGATGCCCACGAAGGGCACCAGGATGCCGCCGAGGCCGTAGATCAGGAGGTTGCGGCGCAGGAGAGCGCCGGCCCCGACCGCCCGGTAGGACACGCCCTTCAGCGCCAGCGGGATCAGCACGACGATGATCAGCGCGTTGAAAATGATCGCTGAAAGGATCGCGCTCTCGGGCGAGGCGAGGCCCATGACGTTGAGGGCCTGGAGCTGGGGGTAGAGCACCAGGAACATCGCCGGGAGAACCGCGAAATACTTGGCCACGTCGTTGGCGATGGAGAAGGTGGTCAGCGCGCCGCGGGTCATCAGCAACTGCTTGCCGATGCCGACGATCTCGATGAGCTTGGTCGGGTCGCTGTCGAGGTCGACCATGTTGCCGGCCTCGCGCGCCGCCACCGTACCGGTGTTCATGGCGACCCCCACATCGGCCTGGGCCAGCGCCGGAGCGTCGTTGGTGCCGTCGCCGCACATGGCGACGAGCTTGCCTTGCGCCTGCTCCTTGCGGATCAGCGCGAGCTTGTCCTCCGGCGTGGCCTGGGCGAGGAAATCGTCGACGCCGGCCTCGGCCGCAATGGCGGCGGCGGTCATCGGGTTGTCGCCGGTGATCATCACCGTGCGGATACCCATCTGGCGGAGTTCCACGAAGCGCTCCCGGATGCCGCCCTTCACGATGTCCTTCAGGTAGACCACACCGAGCAACTGCCCATCGCGGGAGACCGCCAGCGGCGTGCCGCCGGCCTTGGCCACGTCCTCGGCGATGGCCTGGATCTCGCGCACGGTCTCGCTGGCGACGCCCGGGCTGTACGCGAGCGCCGCGTTCGAGCCGCGCGTGGCCATCGGCTGCTGGCCCACCGAGGCGATGATCGAATCCACGGCGCCCTTGCGGATGGACGAGCCGTCGAGGTCGACGCCACTCATCCGGGTCTGGGCCGTGAACGGCACAAAGGTAGCGTTCAGGCTCGCCATATCGCGGGCCCGGATGCCGTACTTCTCCTTGGCCAGAACCACGATGGAGCGCCCCTCGGGGGTCTCGTCCGCCAGCGAGGCCAACTGGGCGGCATCGGCGAGGTCCTGCTCGGTGATACCCCTCACCGGGCGGAACTCTGTGGCCTGGCGGTTGCCGAGGGTAATCGTGCCGGTCTTGTCCAGCAGCAGGGTGTCGACGTCCCCGGCGGCCTCGACGGCACGACCTGACATGGCCAGCACGTTGAAGCGCACCAGCCTGTCCATGCCGGCGATGCCGATGGCCGACAGCAGCGCGCCGATGGTGGTCGGGATCAGGGTGACGAACAGGGCAACGAGGACGATGAGCGGGATCGATCCCCCTGCGTAGGAGGCGAAGCTCGGGATGCTCGCCACCGCGAAGACGAAGATGATGGTGAGGCCGGCGAGGAGGATGTTGAGCGCGATCTCGTTCGGGGTCTTCTGACGCGACGCCCCCTCCACCAGGGCGATCATCCGGTCGACGAAGGTCGAGCCGGCGGCGGCCGTGATGCGCACGCGGATCTCGTCGGACAACACCTGCGTGCCGCCGGTCACCGCCGAGCGGTCGCCGCCGGACTCGCGGATGACGGGGGCGGATTCACCCGTAATGGCGGCCTCGTTGACCGAGGCGACGCCGAGGATGACCTCGCCGTCGGACGGGATGATGTCGCCGGCCTCGACCAGCACCACGTCGCCGACCTTCAGGTCGTTTCCGGAGATGGTTTCGTAGTCGCGACCGGCCCCCTTCAGACGCTTGGCCATGGTCTCGGTGCGGGTGCGCCGAAGGCTGTCGGCCTGGGCCTTGCCGCGGCCCTCGGCGATGGCCTCGGCAAAGTTGGCGAACAGCACCGTGAACCACAGCCAGAGGATGATCTGGCCGGAAAAGGCGAGGTTGGCGCCGCCGGTGAGGACGTCACGGATGAACAGGACGGTGGTGAGCGCGGCGACGACCTCGACCACGAACATGACCGGGTTCTTAATCATCTTGCGCGGGTCGAGCTTGGTCAAGGCGCCGACAAGCGCCGGCCCGACGAGGGCGGCACTGAACAGGCGAGTGGAGTTTGGGCGGGCCATTGCGGGTGTCCGATTGGGAGACGTCTCGGGGGGGCGGCGCGATTCCGCGCCGTCGAGTGGGGTTCAAGGCGCGAGCGCACCGCCGAGGAGGGCGGCCCCTGCCACCAGGCCGAGGGCGCCGAGCATGGTCAGGCCGAGCAGGGCGAGGAGGACGTCCGAGAGCCGGACGTCCTTCCGGTCGCGCCCGATCCGGCTCCAGGGCTGGGACCGCGGCCGGTGCCGGGCCAGGGCGCGCCGCATGGCGGCGCGTCTTTGCGTGGGGAGGGGCATGGCGTGCTGCATCTCAGCCCCCCGCCGGATAAGTCTGGCCGAGGCCGCCGGCGAGGTGCTCGACGATGGGTCCCAGCGCCAGGGCCGGGAAGAAGGTCAGGCCGCCGACGATGAGGATCACGCCGACGAGCAGGCCGACGAACAGGCCGCCATGGGTCGGGAAGGTCCCGGCCGAAGCCGGCACGGTCTTCTTCGCGGCGAGCGACCCCGCGATGGCGAGAGCCGGGACGATGACGAAGAACCGGCCGAACAGCATGCCGAGGCCGAGCGTCGTGTTGTAGAACGCCGTGTTCGCCGTGAGCCCGCCAAAGGCCGAGCCGTTGTTCGCCGCCGCCGAGGTGAAGGCGTAGAGGATCTCCGAAAACCCGTGCGGGCCGGCATTGGCTGGGCCTGCAAGGCCCGCCGCAACCACCGTGGCGAGCGCCGTGAAGCCGAGCATCATCAGCGGCAGGCACAGGATGGCGAGCATCGCCATCTTGACCTCGCGGCCCTCGATCTTCTTGCCGAGGTATTCCGGCGTGCGCCCGACCATGAGGCCGGCCACGAAGATCGTCACGATGACGAAGACGAGGATGCCGTAGAGGCCCGCGCCGACGCCGCCGACGATGATCTCGCCGAGCTGCATGTTGATCATCGGGATCATGCCGCCGAGCGCGGTGAAGCTGTCGTGCATCCCGTTGACGGCGCCGCAGGAGGCCGCTGTGGTCACCGCCGCGAACAGGGCGGACGCGACGATGCCGAAGCGGACTTCCTTGCCCTCCATGTTGCCGCCGGTCAGCCCTAAGGCGTTGAGGACGGGGCTGCCCGCGCTTTCGGCCCAGTAGACGACCGCGGTCCCGGCCAAGAAGAGCACGCCCATGGCGGACAGGATCGCCCAGCCCTGGCGCTCGTCGCCGACCATGCGGCCGAAGACGTTGGTCATCGCGGCACCGATGGCGAAGATCGAGACCATCTGGACGAAGTTCGACAGGGCGGTCGGGTTCTCGAACGGGTGCGCGGCATTGACGTTGAAGAAACCGCCGCCGTTGGTGCCGAGCATCTTGATCGCCACCTGGCTCGCCACCGGGCCGACCGCAAGGGTCTGCTTGGCGCCTTCCAGGGTGGTCACCTCGACGGCACCACCCAACGTCTGCGGGATGCCCTGCCAGACGTAGAACAGCGTCAGCCCCATGCAGCACGGCAGCAGCACGTAGAGGGTGGTGCGGGTGAGATCGACCCAGAACGAGCCCACGGTGTTGGCGGAGGCGCGGCTGAAGCCCCGCACCAGAGCAACGGCGAGCGCGATGCCGGTGGCCGCCGAGAGGAAGTTCTGGTGCGTCAAGCCCAGCATCTGCGTCAGGTACGACATCGTCGTCTCGCCGCCGTAGGATTGCCAGTTCGTGTTGGTGACGAAGCTCGTCGATGTGTTGAAGGCCAGATCCGGCGCGACCGCCGACTGCCCGTCCGGGTTGAACGGCAAGACCGCCTGGAATCGCAGCAGAGCGTACAGGGCGAGGAAGCCCATCACGTGGAAGGCGAGCATGGACAGGGCGTAGGCCAGCCAGCGCTGCTCCTGGGCGGCGTTGATGCCGGCGACGCGGTAGAGCCCGCGCTCCACGGGTGCGAGCACGGGGGACAGGAAGGTTCGCTCGCCCGTGAAGACGCGGGTCATGTAGCCGCCGAGAGGACGAGCGAGCGCGAGGACGACCGCGCAGAACAGCGCGATCTGGATCCAGCCGTTGATGGTCATGAGAGGTGTTCCTTCAGAACCGCTCGGGGCGGACGAGGGCGTAGGTGAGGTATCCGAGCAGCCCCAGGGTCACGAGGGCGCCAAGCGTCAGGTCGAGGGTCATGGAGGTGAGGGGCATGGGCGTGCCTCAGAGGCGTTCGCAGAGGACGGCGTAGCCGGCGGCTAGGCCGAAGAAGGCGAGCCCCGTCGCGATGAAGACAATGTCGAGCATGGTCGGTCCGTTTCGGTTCGGGGGCCGATGCATGACCGGTCTCGCCCGTGTCCTATGTGGACGCGAACCGCATTAGGGTTCGAGACGGAAGCGAGGCCAATTATATAAGTATTGTATTAGGATCGCAGCGGTCGCTGCTTGGCCCTGGAACGGCGTTCCTTCAATCCGCGGACATGGCTAGGCGGAAGGCAAGACGGAAATCGCCCCCCCTGGGGCAGCCTGCCTCGGCAGCCTGGGAGCAACCGGTCTTCCACGTCGAACGGTCGGCCTGGACGATGCCATTGCCTCCGAGGTGATGGCCATGGAAGGCGGTCCCGCATCCCCGGCACCGGGAGCGCAGACGCTTCAGGACGCCCGAGGATGAGAAATAACCCATGCCACTGGGTCTATCGGACGGGACAGGCCATGCCGATCCTTGGATGAGCTGAATGGTGAGGTCGCTTGCCTATCGCAAGTGAAGGCCCAGGCGAAAAGCTGGCGTTTTACGTTTGAGCTAGCTGTCTTAATCCGCGCTGGCCAACGTATTTTGAATGCGTGTCACAGGACTGTTATGTCCCCGACCTACTGGCAGGCTCACTGATCCCTAGGGTCCTGAGGCCATCATGTCCGATGCCGTTGCTGCTCCGACTGGCTTGCCAAAGAGCGCCATTGCGCCCGCCGCAGGGCCAAAGCTCGATCACGGCATTCATCCGGGCGGGGTCATCGCGTTCCTGCTCGTCCTGGTCGCCGGATTGGCCTACGCGCTTTACAGCCTCGTGACCGACATGAATGCGGTGGGCCAGTCGCCCCTCGCCATCGGTGCCTTCGTGCTGCTCGGCCTGGCCCTGCTCATCGCTCTGGCCTTCGAGTTCGTGAACGGGTTCCACGACACCGCCAACGCCGTGGCCACCGTGATCTACACCCACTCGATGCCGCCCCTCGTCGCGGTGATCTGGTCCGGCGCCTTCAACTTCCTTGGTGTGATGCTGTCCTCCGGCGCGGTCGCCTATGCCATCGTCACCCTGCTGCCGGTGGAACTGATCCTGCAGGTCGGGTCCTCGGCCGGTTACGCCATGATCTTCGCGCTGCTCATCGCCGCGATCCTCTGGAACCTCGGCACCTGGGCTTTCGGCCTGCCGAACTCGTCGTCCCATGCCCTGATCGGATCGGTCATCGGCGTCGGTCTCGCCAACCAGCTCATGGCCCCCGAGGGACAGGCCACATCAGGCGTTGACTGGGCGCAGGCTCTGGGCGTGTTCAAGGCTTTGCTGTTCAGCCCCGTCATCGGCTTCATCGCCGCCGCCCTGCTTTTGCTGGCCCTCAAGTTCATGGTGCGCCGGAAGGACCTCTACGAGGCCCCCAAGGGCGAAACTCCGCCGCCTTTGTGGATCCGCAGCCTTCTGATCCTGACCTGCACCCTCGTGTCGTTCTTCCACGGCGGCAATGACGGGCAGAAGGGCATGGGCCTGATCATGCTCATCCTCATCGGCGCGGCTCCCACTGCCTATGCCCTCAATCGCACGATGTCGGACGACACCACACCGGCCTTCATCCAGACGTCCCAGAATGCCAGCACGGTGTTCGCCAGCCATGCCGGGAACGCGCCGAAGCCCGATGCCGCAGAGGCCCGCAAGCAGGTCTCGGAAGCCTTGAAGACCAAGGATCTCAACCGACCTGCCGTCTACGGGGCGCTCGCCGCGCTCTCGACCGACATCGCCGACAGCGTGAAGGGCTACGGCGCCATCAAGCAGGTGCCGGCGGCGGCGACGTCGAACCTGCGCAACGACATGTATCTCGCCGCCGACGCGATCCGGCTTCTGCCGAAGAACGGCGCGACATTCTCTGAGGCCGAGGCCGGCACCCTGAAGGCCTATACCGGCCTCCTCAACGACGGGACCCGCTACATTCCCACCTGGGTGAAGGTCTGCGTCGCCCTGGCCCTCGGCCTCGGCACCATGGTCGGCTGGAAGCGCATCGTCGTCACCGTGGGCGAGAAGATCGGCAAGACCCATCTCACCTACGCGCAGGGCGCGTCCGCCGAGATGGTGGCCGCCGGCACCATCGGCCTCGCCGAACTCTACGGCCTGCCGGTCTCGACCACCCACATCCTGTCGAGCGGCGTCGCCGGCACGATGGCGGCCAACGGCTCGGGCCTACAGATGTCCACCGTGCGCAACATGGCGCTGGCCTGGGTGCTGACGCTGCCCGCCGCCATCACCTTGGCGGGCGTCCTCTTCTTCATCCTGCGGCACGTGTTCTAAGCTCGACTTCGGCCGATTGCGGGGGCGTTCGATCGGGGTGCGGTGACGAAGCGGGCGTGCCGCTTGGGCTGGAGGTGTCCTTCCAAAAGACACCGCCATGTCCACTCTGCCGACCCGCTTCCATAGGGTGACCTGACCGGCATTTTGGACCGAGCCGATCAAGAGGCTTCCGCGCGGTGACGCGGCGGTAGCCGTAGCGTCCGGACTCGGACGCCAAGGCGATGATGGCGCGGGTCAGCGCATCCTCGTCGGCCGGTACCGTCGGCACGGAGCGTTGCGTGCCCCGGTGCTGGCCCACGATCCAGCAGGCCTAGCGTTCTGAGAGACCATACTTCTCACGAATGGCGTCGACTGCCTGTCGGCGTCGCTCCAGGGCTCCGAGTCTTGCTGGCGCTGGCCTTCGGCTCCCGCGGCGACGTCCGCAAGCACCCGCTTCTCCCGGGACAAGTCAGCCACGAGCCGGTCCAATCGCGCAGTCTTTCGCTCCAGATCCGTCATCCGACGGGCCCGGTCGACCGGCAGGCCGCCGTACTCCTTGCGCCAGCGTAAGTCGCTCTGCTCCGAGAGCTCTGCCTCCCTGCACGCTATCGCCAAACTCTTATGCTGCGCCGTCTTAAGCGCGATCTGGGGCAGCTTCAGCACCACCTGCTCCGCACCCGTCCTCCGACCTTGCTTCCTGTCCAGCCCCCTCGGTCCTGGCTGATCCTCTCAATCAGCCCGGTCCAAAGCCAGCCGGTCAGGTCACCAGAGCGCCTGCGTCCTCTCGGTTGCCGCCGATGCGCCTGTCTGAGGGTTCCAGCGTGCCTCTTAGCGCCACGCTTGCGACCAATCCGACTTTCGACCGTTGACCGAGCATGAAGGGTGGGCACGCCGATGTGAGCTCGCCATTCGATCCATCAATCGAGGAGACTCTCATGAAACATGCCCTCATTGCTGCGGCCGTCATTCTTTCGCCTCTCGCCCTGGCTGCATCGGCTCAGGCGCAGGGGACGGTACGCGGCGCCGAACGCGGGATCGAGGATGGCAATCGCGCGGCCGGTCCCGTTGGTGGCGTGGTCGGCGGTGCAGTCGGGGCCGCGACGGGCACCGTCGGGGGCGTGCTCGGTGTCGATCCGGATCGGCGTGAGGAGCGGATGGAGCGGCGTGAAGAGCGTGGCACCGTCCGGGAGCGTCGCGAGCGCTAGGTGTCTCTCACAGAACTCCTGCTACGCCGTCGTACTTCGAGGAGAACCGACCGTGGCCGGGAGCTTTGTGAGGCACTTTAAGACGGCGGAGCAGGACGCTCACCCGCCTTATTGGCCACCGCGCGTCGGCGGGAAGGTTGCGGGGATCGTGCCCCGGCCCTACCGTTCCGAATGACCGAAAAGCTGACGACAGCCGCCCTGTGCAACCTGAACCTCATCTCGCATGAGGAGGTGGCGGCTGCCGTCGAAACTTACCTAGCGAACTCCATGGCGCCCCCGTTCGTCTTCAAGGAGGGCTACCGACTCGATCTCGGTAAAGCCGTGCGACGGCATCCCGGGGCGAACGATTTCGTCAACCGTGGCAATACCGGACCACTGATGAAGCGGCCCTTCATTCTGGCGGCCATCCTCGAAGCCCGCCCCTTGCGGGAATGATCTGCTACCGGCGCCGCCGGTGACCCTCCGAGCGGATAGTCGTCGCCGCTGAGCAGAGGCCCGTCTCTCGGCATCTTGCCTGGTCCTTCCGCTCGATCGCTCTGCGCTCGCACCTGAGTGATCGGAACACGATCGCAGTTGCCATCGCGCGGCTGCGCGGGCTCGCTTGAACTTTCCTAACCTTTCGGATTTGGCCCAGCCGCCTTCGCCTCGGAGAGCTGGTTGGAATCGGTCATGCTGGCGGTTGCGCACCCTCACGGTCGCGCCGTCACCATCCCCGCTTGCTTCATTGCCTCAGCAACCTTGCGCCACGCCCTTGACGCTTACCCACGCTCGAATATATTACGATCATCATCTTATTGATGGTGCGGTGGCGGGGGGAATGCGTGATGGATGCGAGGATTGCCCTCGGGATTGTCGGTCTGGCCCTGACGGCCTGCTCGCCCGGTGAGACCGCCGTGTCGCCTCAACCGCCCCTGGTCCAGACCGTCGAGGTCGTGCGGGGCGGCGGTGGGATCGCGCGCTATACCGGCGTGATCCGGGCTCGGACCGAGAGCAACCTCGGCTTTCGCGTGGGCGGCAAGATCTTCGAGCGTCTCGTCGATCCGGGAGATCGGGTGACGCGGGGCCAGCCGCTGATGCGCCTGGACCGGACCGATTTCAGCCTCGCGCTCAATGCCGCCCGCGCCTCGGTGGAGGCGGCTCGCGCCCAGATGATCAAGGCGAAGGCCGATGAGGAGCGCAGCCGCAAGCTCGTCTCCGACGGCTGGACCTCGAAACAAACCTACGACCAGAACAAGGGTGCGGCCGATTCCGCCATTGCGCAATTCGCCAGTGCCGAGGCGCAGGCGAGCCAGATCGCCAATCAGGCCGGTTACTCCGAGTTGCAGGCGGATGCCGACGGCGTGGTGATGGAGGTGCCCTCCGAACCGGGCCAGGTCGTTGCTGCCGGACAGACCATCGTAAAACTGGCGCGCGACGGCGCCCGCGAAGCCGAAGTGTTCCTGCCCGAGGGGAGCCGGCGCGCCGCGCAGGGCGAGGCCTCGGCCATCCTCTATGCCGAGGGCGAGGCGACCTATCCGGCACGGCTGCGTGAGCTCTCCGCCACGGCGGATGCTGCGACCCGGACCTACAGGGCGCGCTACATTCTCTCGGGCGGCGGCGAGACCGCACCGCTCGGCGCCACGGTGACGCTTCAACTCAAATCCACCGACGCCGCACGGGCGGCTGCAGTTGCGGTGCCGCTCGGCGCCCTGTTCGACCAGGGGAAGGGCGCTTCGGTCTGGCGCTACGACGCAGCCACCGAGACCGTCACGGCCCAATCCGTCGCCGTCGCCCGCATGGCCGAGGAGAGGGCCGACATCGTCTCCGGTCTGAATCCCGGAGACCGGATCGTGGCCCTCGGGGCGCATCTCCTCAAGGCCGGGCAGAAAGTCCGGGTCTCTCCCCTCGGCACGACCGGAGTGGCACCGTGAGCGGCTTCAATCTATCCGCGCTCGCCGTCCGGGAACGGGCGGTCACGCTCTTTCTGCTGATCGCGCTCACGGGCGCCGGCTTCTTCGCCTTCGAGAAGCTCGGTCGGGCCGAGGATCCCGCCTTCACCGTGAAGGTCATGGTGGTTTCGGCCGCATGGCCCGGCGCCACCACCGACGAGATGCAGCGCCAGGTCGCCGATCCGCTGGAAAAGCGCCTGCAGGAGCTCGTCTACTACGATCGCGTCGAGACCACGGTCCGACCCGGACTGATGCTGATGAAGGTTCTGTTCAAGGACAACATGCCTCCGGCCAAGCTTCAGGCTGAATTCTATCAGGCGCGCAAGAAGCTCTCCGACCAGGCCTCCAGCCTGCCGCGCGGCGTGCTCGGGCCGCTGTTCAACGACGAATTCTCCGACATCTACTTTGCCCTCTACGCCCTCCAGGCCAAGGATCTGCCGCACCGGCAGCTGGTGATGCGGGCGGAGGACCTTCGTCAGCGCCTGCTGCGCGTCCCCGGCGTCGAGAAAATCAACATCCTCGGCGAACAGGCCCAGAAGATCTTCGTCGAAATCTCCTACCAGCGCCTCGCCACCCTCGGCATCACCGGGCAGCAATTGCTGGCGGCTCTCGCCAACCAGAACGACGTGACCCCGGCCGGCTTCGTCGAGGCGGGGGGACCGCGCGTGTATCTCCGCCTCGACGGCGCCATCGATGGACTCGATGCCATCCGCAACCTGCCCGTCGTGGCGGGCGATCGCAGCTTCAAGCTCGGCGACATCGCCGAGGTGAAGCGCGGCTACGAGGACCCGAAGACCTTCGCCATCCGCAATGACGGCGAGCCCGCGCTGATGCTCGGCCTCGTGATGAAGCCCGGTTTCAACGGGCTGACCCTCGGTGCCGCGCTCAATGCCGAGGAGGTCGCGATCCATCATGAAACGCCCGTCGGCATCTCGTTCACGAAGATCACCGATCAGGCCAAGGTCATCGACGAGGCCATCCACGAGTTCATGGTCAAGTTCTTCACCGCCCTGGGGGTGGTGATCGTGGTCAGCCTCGCCGCCCTGGGATTTCGCGTCGGCATCGTGGTGGCCCTCGCCGTGCCGCTCACCCTGTCGGCGGTGTTCGTGGTGATGATGATCACGGGCCGCGATTTCGATCGCATCACCCTGGGCGCCCTCATCATTTCGCTCGGCCTCCTCGTCGACGACGCAATCATCGCCATCGAGATGATGGTGGTGCGCATGGAGGAGGGCGCCGACCGGATCGAGGCAGCGACCTATGCCTGGAGCGCCACCGCCGCGCCGATGCTGACGGGCACCCTCGTCACCATCGCGGGCTTTCTCCCCGTGGGCTTCGCGGCGTCCACGGCCGGCGAATATGCCGGCAACATCTTCTGGGTGGTGTCCTTCTCGCTGATCATCTCCTGGATCGTGGCCGTGACCTTCACCCCCTATCTCGGGGTCAAACTCCTGCCGAACATCAAGCGCGTGGAAGGCGGGCACGACGCGATCTACGCCACCAAGAACTACCAGCGCCTGCGCCGGATCGTGCGGATGTCCGTCGACCACAAATGGATGGCGGCCGGCATCATCGTGGCGCTGTTCGCCGGCGCCGTGGTGGCCATGGGCAAAGTGGAGCAGCAGTTCTTCCCGAACTCGGAGCGCGCCGAACTCATCGTCGAGGTGACCCTGCCGGCGGGCTCGGCCTTCGCCACCACCGAGGCCAGCGTGAAACGGCTGGAATCCGCCCTGCGCGAGCTGCCGGAAGCCGGTGAGATCACGAGCTATGTCGGTCAGGGCATGCCGCGCTTCGTGCTCTCCTTCGACCCCGAACTGCCCGATCCCGCCTTCGCGCAGATCGTGGTGCAGACCGCCAACGCGGCGGCGCGCGACGCCCTGCGGACCAAGGTCCGCAAACTCGTCGACGAGGGGCGCTTCCCCGAAGCACGGGTGCGTGTCCTGCAGATCGTCTTCGGGCCACCGATCCGCTTTCCCGTGGCCTTCCGGGTGGTCGGGCCGGATATCGACGTGATCCGAGGCATCGCCGCCGAGGTCAGCGACGTCATGGCGGCCAACCCGAACATGCGGATGGTCCATCTCGACTGGGGCGACAAGACACCCAACCTGCATCTCGCCCTCGACCAGGAGCGCCTGCGCCTGATCGGCCTGACACCCAAGGAAGCCGGGCAGCAATTGCAGACCTACCTCAACGGCATGCCGGCGACCCAGGTGCGAGAGAACCTGCGCTCTGTCGACGTTCTGATCCGCAGCCCCGGCCCCGAGCGGCGCTCGCTCGGCGAGATCGGCGACCTGACCCTCGCGACGAAGGACGGACGTCAGGTGCCGCTCTCCCAGGTCGCGCGCCTCGAGAGCCGCAGCGAGGACTCGGTCCTGAAGCGCTACAACCGGGAAAGCTATATCCGGGTGCAGGGCGACGTGCTCGACGGGAAGCAGCCGCCGGACATCCACGGCCAGATCTTCCCCCTGCTGGAACCGATCAAGGCCAAGCTCCCGCCGGGCTACCGCATCGATACGGCCGGCGCGGTGGAGGAAAGCGCGAAAGCGATGATGTCGCTGGTGGCGGTGTTCCCCATCATGCTGATCGTGACGCTCACGGTCATCATGATCCAGGTGCGGTCGTTCTCGACCATGTTCATGGTGTTCGCCACCGCGCCCCTCGGGCTCGTGGGCGCCGCGCCGACCTTGCTGGTCTTCCACCAACCGTTCGGTTTCAACGCGATCCTCGGGCTGATTGCCCTGTCCGGCATCCTGATGCGCAACACGCTCATCCTCGTGGATCAGATCCACCACGACCGGGCCTTGGGACTGTCGGATTACGAGGCCATCGTCGAATCGACGGTACGGCGCGCCCGCCCGGTCATTCTTACGGCGGCGGCCGCCATGCTCGCCTTCATCCCGCTCACCCATTCGGTGTTCTGGGGCGCGCTCGCCTACGTCCTCATCGGCGGCGTCGGGGTTGGCACGGTGCTGACCCTGCTGTTCCTCCCGGCCCTCTACGCTCTCTGGTTCCGCGTGAAGCGGGCCCCAGCGGGAGAGCAGACATCGCACGGCGCGGCTTCAGTGGCCCACCCGGCGGCGTCCTGAACAGGAATACCATCCATGCCCCGCTCTCACGGGCATTCCAGGGATCGCGCGTTCAGACCATGAATGCGCGGTACATCGACCGGCCCGCGATTGTGCCCCCCTCACGCGGGCCGGTTGGTCGTCGAACGCTTCCAGCTATCGGCCGCCGCCGCCACCGGTGTTGGGAATCGCGACTTCCGGCTTGTTGGCGTTGCCCGCCGCGCCCGAATTGTTCGATCGGCTATCCGCACCGGTGGCCCCATAGGCTTCGGTCCCGATCGAGCCCGGACCGCTATTGTCGATGCCGCCCGGCTTGACCACCGGCACATCGGACGTTCCTGGCGACGTCATACGGGCCGGACCCGGCTGCTTGATCTCGGCAGGCCCCGCCGATTGCGCGAAGGCAGGAACCGACGCAGTCAACATCACACCGGCGAGTAACGTGGCGATCTTCGTCATCAAACGTCCCAAAGTTCATAGATGGCTCTTGGGGACATCAACAGATACGGCAGCTGGAAGTTTCAAGCTTCGCAGCGGGGCCTTCGTTCGTCGGCCTGCGACTGATGGCTCTCACCGGCCATGAAGACGGCACTCACGTCAGGCGCACAGGCACGATACTTCCAATGGGCTCGGCGGAGACGCGATCGGGGAAAGGCAGGCGCGGCGCATGCTCGTTCGATGGGAGCCGATCCTCGGACACCGGATCGACATCGCTCGGCTTATCCGGAAATGGGGGCCAAATCGGACGATCGGGTTGTATCGGCTTCGCCATGGAACGGCCTCCCAGCAATCGGCATCAGGACTGCACGACTGGGATATAATATGCCAGATAAGATTGCAAAATGATCCTCCGATCCGTCCTGTCCAAGTCTCCGCGAAAGGGATGTCCCGGGGGATTGGGCGAACCGGACCTTTGAAAGGCTCTGTGTTCCCTAGGAACCGGAGACGCCCCCGCCGGACATTCCCGACATGGGCGTCTCCGAAGCGCGCTAGTCCCACGGCAGTGCCGTGGTGACGTGTCAGCCGCCGCCATCCGCAACAGGGATCGAAGGGCGCCGGGCTTACCGCTCGCCGAAGCCGGACAGAAGCTTCTCGATCTGAGCGAGTCCGTTCTCGCGGGCCTTGGCCTCGCTTGTCAGGCTACGATCCGAGCGCTGGACGAGCTTGCCGCCTTTGCGAATGGCCCACTGATAGGTCGCGCCCTCGGTGCGGGGGCTGAGGATTTCCAGGGTGTAGGGGTATGTCGATGTTTCGGTCATAGCCCCTATATGGCGCAAGGTTCCGGCGCCTTCCACCCTTTTATACCGCATCTCTGACCGGCGAATTACGGACGGAGTGGTCGGTCTCGTCGTCCCAGACGATTGCCCCGTGGTGTACTCCTATTGCGGATCGGGTTCCGCGCTCGCCATCACGTGGCCCGCGATGCCTCCGGCGGTGGTCAGCCAGATGCCGTCGCGCCGGGAGGCGATATGAGCGAGCGCCTCCCGAAGCGGCCGCAGACGGTGCGGCTGGCCGACGATGTAGGGGTGCAGGGCGATCCCCATGACGAGGGGCGCCTGCCGCGACTGCACCAGCATCTCGTCGAACGCATCGACGATCATGGCGGCGAAATCCCGCGCGGAGTCCTTCCTCGCGACGATGGCGGGGATGTCGTTGAGTTCCTGTGGATACGGCACGGAGAGGATGCGACCGCCGTCGCGGGTGGAGAACCAGACCGGCTGGTCGTCATGCGCCCAGTCGAGGAGATAACGGTAGCCCGCCTCCGCCAGGAGGTCTGGCGTGACGCGGGATTGCGAGATCCAGGGGCCGAGCCATCCGGCGGGGGGCCTGCCTTCCTCCCGCGTCAGGGTGGCGGTGGCCTCGGCGATGAGTACCCGCTCGGCCTCCTCGTCGAGACCGCCCTGGCGCTCGGCATTGGTGCGGCCATGCCCGACGATCTCGTCGCCCCGTGCCCGGAAGGCCTCGATCAGGCCGGGACAATCCTCGTAGAGTCGGCTGTTCACCAGCACGCTGGCGGGAAGGCGAAGCTCGTCGAAGAGGGCCTTCATCCGCCAGGCGCCGACGCGATTGCCCCAATCGCGCCAGGCGTAGTTCAGCACGTCCGGCTGGGGACCGCCGGGAGCGAGCTCCGCACCGAGGCCCGAGCCGAAATCGAAGGTCTCGAGGTTGAGCGCCACGTAGACGGCCAGGCGCTTGCCCCCCGGCCAATCGTAGACCGGGCGGTCCGGCAGGGCGCTGTAGGCATAGCGGCCATGGTATTTCGCTGCGTCCGTCAAAGCGTCGCGCTCCCTTGTCGATCTTGTAGGCTCAGGCTGTCACGCAGCACCGAGATAGGCGGCGGCGAGAGCTTCATCGGCGGAGAGTTCCGCCGCCGATCCTGTGGCGACGACGCGGCCCTGCTCCAGGACGTAGCCGCGATCCGCCACGGTCAAGGCCAATGCGGCCATCTGGTCGACGATGAGGATGGTGACGCCCTGATCGCGCAACTCCGCCACCACGGCGTAGAGGGCGTTGATCATGGACGGCGCGAGCCCGAGGGAGGGTTCGTCGAGGAGGAGAATGCGCGGATGCGCCATCATCCCGCGCGCGATGGCGAGCATCTGCTGCTCGCCGCCGGACAGCAGGCCGGCGCGGCTCGTCGCCCGGTCGCGCAGGCGGGGGAACCGGTCGAGCAGGGCCTCCAGCTCGCTCGTGTCGATGGGGGTCCCGCGTCCATGCGCGCCGAGGCGCAGGTTCTCCACCACCGACAGTTCCGGGAAGACCTGCCGGCCCTCGGGCACTAGGGCGAGGCCGAAGCGGGCGATGGCGTGGGCCGGCAGGCTGGCGATGGAGCGGTCCTCCAGGATCACGGATCCTTCCACGGGACGCAGCAGGCCGCTGAGCGCCCGCATGGCGGTGGATTTGCCGGCCCCGTTCGCCCCGAGGAGCGCCACGGTCTCACCGGGTCGGACATCGAGGGAGAGACGATCGAGGACCGGGGCGGCACCGTAGCCGGCAGTGAGGTCGAGGGCCGAGAGAACCGCGTCGGCGGGCCCCTTCCACGGCGATGGACGCGGTCGAGCCGGGGTGTCGGCGCCACCGAGATAGGCCCGCAGAACGGCGGGATCGGCCCGTACCGTGGCGGCGTCCCCCGACGCGATGGGCCGTCCGGCATCCATGACGAGGATATGGTCCGAGATGCCCATGACGAGGGGCATGTCGTGTTCGACGAGGACCACCACGATTCCGCATTCCGCGATGCGACGGAGCAACCCGCCCAGGCGGTCGGTATCGGCGCGGGTGAGACCCGCCGCCGGCTCGTCGAGGAGAAGGACGCGCGGTTGGCCCGCGAGAGCCCGCGCGATCTCCACGAGGCGGCGGTCCACATGCGGCAGTTCGGCGGCGGGCCGGTGGAGCGCTCCGGTGTAACCGACGAAGGCGAGGAGGGCGGTGGCCGCGGCGACGTCGCTTCCTGCGCCCGCCCTGAACAGGCGTCCGGGGGCGATGGCGAGGGCCACATTGTCGATGACCGAGAGGGAGCCGAACAGCCGCGTGGTCTGGTAGGTCCGCGCGATGCCGGCGCGGGCGATGCGATATGCGGGCAAACCGGCGAGATCCTGACCCGCCAGTCGGATCGCCCCGGCACCGGGCCGGTAGAAGCCCGAGACCATGTTGAGCACGGTGGTCTTGCCGGCTCCGTTCGGGCCGATGATGCTGGTGACGGCTCCGGGGGCGGCCGTCACGGAGACGTCCTGCGCCGCCTTGATCCCGCCGAAGCTGATGCCAATCCCCTCCACCACGAGCGCCTCGGGCTGCGGCTGGGCGAGATAGGACACGACGTCTCCGCCGGTCCCGGACGCGGTCCCGGAGAGGCGACGCGGCAGCAGCCGGGCGAGGCTGCCGACGATGCCCGCCGGCACCAGCCACAGCACGACCAGCGTCGCGAGGCCAAAGAACAGCAGGCGGTATTCGGCGAGGCCCGACAGGGTCTCCGGCAGGAGGACGGTGACGAGGGCACCGAAGAGCGGCCCCAGCACCGTGCCGGCGCCGCCCACCACCACCGAGAGTACGAACAGGATCGACTGGGTGAACGGGAACGAACTCGGCGCGATGAACAGCATCAACGGCGGCAGCACCGCCCCGGCGAGGCCGGTCAGTGCCGCCGAGATCATGAAAGCCAGGGTCTTCACCCGCACCGGATCGAAGCCGAGGGACGCGGCGGCCACATCGGCGTCCCGCACCGCCCGCATGGCGAGGCCGAGGCGGCTGCGCGCGAGGCGGTGGAAACCATAGAGAGCGAGGCCGGCGCCGAGCACCGCGAGGATCGCGAGTTCGCGCTCCAGGAACGGGAATTCGAACAGCGTCGGACCGGTGGCGATGACGAGGCCGTTCTGGCCTCCTGTCAGCGCGCCGCCCTCGATCAGCCCATGCTCGACGATGAAGCCGAAGGCGATCGTCACCATGGCGAGATAGGGGCCCTTGACCCGCATGGCGGGGATGGCGAGCACGCCGCCGAGCACCCCGGAGAGCAGGCCGGCGGCGGGGAGCGCCAGCCAGAAGCTGACTCCCGACAGGGTGAGGATGGCGCTCGCATAGGCGCCGATCGCGTAGAAACCGGCATGGCCGAAGGAGATCAGGCCGGTGAGGCCGAGGAGGACGTTCAGCCCCGTTCCGGCGAGCGTCGTCAGTGCCACGAGGGCGATGATGAAATGGCTGTAGCCATCGGTGGCGGCCACGAGGCCGATCCCCGCGATGGTCAGGGCGAGAATGACGAGGGGCAGGGCGGAGCGTCCGGCGCGCATCGGCTCAGACCTTGTTCACGGCGGCCCGGCCGAGGAGGCCGTCGGGACGCAAAGCCAGCGCGAGGATGATTACCGAGAACACGACGATCTGAGTGTAGCCAGAGCCGAGATAGCCTGTGACCAGGGCTTCCACGACGCCGTAGAGCAGCCCGGCCAGGACCACGCCGGTGGCGGAGCCAATGCCACCGAGAATGGCGACGGCGAAGGCCTTGATGCCGAACAGGGTGCCCATCTCGGCCGAGACCGAGAACAGGGGGGCGATGAGGAGGCCCGCCGCCCCCGCGAGCAGGGCGGAGAGCGCGAAGGCGCAAGCCACCGTGCGTCGCACGTCGATGCCCATCAGTCGCGCGGCGTCGGCATTCTGCGCCACCGCCAGGAGAACGCGGCCGAGATCGGTCCGGCGGAACACCGTCCGGATGGCGAGGGCGACGGCGAGGCCGACCACCGGGATCACGATCTGCAGCGGGTAGATTCCGGTGCCGAACAGGTCGATCGGGTCACGCGCCAGGGGCGAGGGCAGGCTGCGCGGCTCCTTGCCGAAGGTGAACAGGATGACGTTGTCGAGCACGACGCCGCCCGCCACCGTGGCCAGCAACCAGGCATCGGAGCCCCGCTCGACGAAGGGGCGCACCAGGATGCGTTCGACCACGATGCCGAGGAGGGCGCAGCCGGCCAGGGCCGCCGCCACCGCCAGGGGCATCGGCCAGCCGAACGTGATGCCGAGCATGTAGCCGAGCACCGCCCCGAGGGTGACGGCGCTCCCTTGCGCGAAGTTCACGGTACCGGAGACGGCATAGGTCACGTGGAAGCCGAGGGCGATGAGCCCGTACATGCTCCCAAGACCGAGGCCGCTCACGAGGGAGCCGGTCAGCATGGAATTCTCACTTTCACCGTATCATGGCGTCCGTCCCACCCGGCCACCTCATCCTGAGGCGCCGCAGCGAAGCGGAGGCCTCGAAGGAGCCCTCCAGTTCGCAGAGTGAGTTTTGGAGACCTCCTTCGAGGCCGCTTCGCGGCGCCTCAGGATGAGGTGGCGGGTGGGATGAGCGGCGATGCCGTTCCCTCAGTTGGACACGGCGACGATCTCGCCGTCCTTGAACCGCGTGAACACGTAATCCTGCGGCCCGAGCGCGTCGTGGCGGTCCGGGGCGAAGGGCTTGTCGTAGGTTTTGATCAGGCCGGGATAGGTGGCGATCTTGTAGAAGCCGTCGCGCACGTCCGAACCCTTTGTGGACTTGGCCTCACCGATCGCGAGAGCCAGCAGATGCGTCGCGTCGTAGGCGTTGGCGATGCCCACCGCCGGAGTCACGTCGGCCATGGACTTGATCGCCGGATACTTCGCCTTCAGGGCATCGAGCACCGCGACGGCCTTGGGCGAAGCGTTGCCGGCGAAGGTGAAGGTCTGGATGAAATGGACCTTGGCCGCGCTCGGGCCGGCGAGTTCGTCGAAACGACCGCCTGCCGGTCCCCAATGCGACACGACGGGAATGGTCCAGCCCATCCGGTCGAGGGATTTGACCACCTGGGCCGAGGGACCGACATTACCGACCATGAACAGGGCGTCGGCGCCGGCCTCCTTCAGCCGGGTCAGCTGGGGCACCATGTCGACATCGGACGCCTCGAACTTCTCGATGCCGGCGGCGGGCAGGCCCGCGGCTTTCAGCGCCGCCGTGAGACCCTGCTGGTTCGACTCGCCCCAGGCGTTGTTGACGAGGATCATGCCCGGCTTCTTGGCCTGGTAGGTCTTGACGGCGTAGGCGACGAGGGCCTCGTCCACGAGGGCGTCCACCGCCGAGACCCGGAACGCGTAATTGTCGGCGGCACCATTGCGCGTGATGCCGGTGCCCGCCGCCCAGGGGCCGAGGAAGGGCACCTTCATCTGGTTGGCGATGGGCACGATCGCCATGGAAACCGGCGTGTCGAGGCCACCGACCAGGGCGGCGACGCCAACACGTTGGATCAACTCCCGGGCGGCGAGCACGCCCTTCGACGGGTTGGCCTCGTCGTCGCGGGCGACGAGTTCCAGGGGCCGTCCGAGGACGCCGCCGGCCGCGTTGATCTCGTCGATGGCGAGCCCGATGCCGCGGGAGATCGCCTCGCCCGATTTCGCCGATTGACCGGACAGGGCGGTGACGAGGCCGATCTTGATCGACTCGGCCGCCTCAACCGGCGCGATCAGCGCAAGCCCGATCAGGGCGGTCGCCCCGAGCGCGAGGCGGCGGGTCATCGGCAATGGGCTGTGTTTGCGCATGGATCGGACCTCCGGGACAATTGCATCCCTGACCGCAACCGCCATGCCATTTGTCAGGCCGCTGAAATAACTGGACTATTTAGTGGAGCGCGAATTCCCCTGCCTGCTTTCACGCCAAACTGCATACACTTATTGCATGCACTTTGGCGGAGCTTCGGGCAGGCTCACGACCGAATGGAGAGAACAGCATGAGTGAAACACTCAAAACCGATACCGGCACCGACGCGGCCATCGTCACCGCCTATCTCGAAGCTTCCATGGTGCCGGATCCGGAGAGGGCGGCGGGCTATATGGCACCGGGGATCGAGATCGTCTTCACCGGTGCCCGAGTCTTCCGGCATCCGCGCGAGGTGACGGCGTTCAATGCCGGCCGCTATGCCTGGGTGAAGAAGCGCATGGAGCGTCTGGACGTGGTGCCGGGGGAGGGGTTCACCACGGTCTACAGCCTCGGCACCCTCTACGGCGAATGGCCGGATGGAACCCCGTTCGAGGGCAACCGCTATGTCGATCGCTTCACCGTCCGCGACGGGCTGATCGTGACGATGGAGGTCTGGAACGACAGCGCCGAACGCTTGCTCACGAAGCACGGCGTCTCGGCATAGGCGAGCGCGCTCAGGCGTCGGCTCCGGCGAGCCGGCGCGTATCGACGAAGGTGCGGCCGTCCGCGAAGCGATAGCTGACGCTCTCCGAGAAGCGGCCATTGGCGCGGACGAGGATGGCGGCGGGGCGGGTGAGCTCTTCGGTCCGCGCGAGGGCCTCGGCGACGGTCATCGGCACGTCGCGCCCCCCGCCGAGCTGACGCCACCATTGCACCGCCTTCTCGCGGCCATAGCCGGCCTGCTCCAGGGCGATCCGCACCCGGTGGCTCGATCCGTCCTCGGTCTGGAAGTCGACGTCGAGGCTGCCGGACGCCGCATGGCGACCGAGCCGCCATCGGGCGATACCCTGCCAGACCGGAACCGTGCGGGACAGGATCGGATGCTCGTCATCGGCCGCGGCCTCGTGGCCAGGCCCCTCCTCGTCGGTCTCGTCCGGCTCGACCCAGCACCCCTCGCAGGTGCTGGCATTGAGGGCGATGAGCGCGCCGCAGCCGGGGCAGGGCTTGGCCCGTACCTCGCCTTCCCGGCCCTTGATGGCGGCCGCACTGCGCGCGGTGACGATGTCCACCGGCCCATGCATCCGCACTAGCCCGGCATAGTCGAGGATCAGCGCATCGGACTTGCCCGGCGCGGTGCGCAGCGCACGGCCCACCTGCTGGACATAGAGCCCCGTACTCTGGGTCGGCCGCAACAGGGCGATGAGATCCACGCGCGGCACGTTGAATCCGGTGGAGAGGACGCCGACCGAGGTGAGGCAGCGCAGGCGCCCGGCGGTGAAGTCGCGCACGATCCGGTCGCGCTGGCGCTTGCCGGTCTCGCCCGTCACCATCTCGCAGCTGAAGCCTTCCGCCCGCACCGCATCGCGCACCGCCTCCGCATGGGCGACGCCGGCGCAGAAGGCGAGCCAAGCCCGGCGGTCGCGGCCGAAACCAGCCATTTCCTCCACCGCCGCGCGGGTGATCCAGTCCTGGTTCACCGCCGCTTCGAGGGCGCTGGGGATGTAGTCGCCGCCGCGCTTGGCGACGCCCGAGACGTCGAGCGCCGTGGCGGTGGCCTTGCAGATCAGGGGGGCGAGGTAGCCCTGGTGGATCAGGTCGCCGACATTGGCCTCGTAGACGATCCGCTCGAACAGGCGGCCCTCGCCCTCGTCAAGGCGGCCACTGTCGAGCCGGTACGGGGTCGCCGTGAGGCCGACGACGCGCAGATCCGGCCGAGCGGCACGCAGGGCCGCGAGGAACCGGCCGTAGCGGGTCTCGGCATCGCGCGGGATCAGATGAGCCTCGTCCACCACCACGACGTCGAAGGCGCCGATGGCATCGAGGCGGTTCCAGACCGACTGGATGCCGCAGAACAGGATCTGTGTCGCGGTGTCGCGCCGGTTGAGACCGGCGGAGTAGATGCCGGCCGGCGCGTCCGGCCAGTAGGCCACGAGTTCACGATGGTTCTGGGCGATGAGCTCGCGGGTATGGGTGACGATGGCGATCCGCGCCTCGGGACGCACGGCCAGCAGCTCGCGGACCAAGGCCGCGATGACGAAGGCCTTGCCCGCCCCCGTGGGCAGGACGATCAGCCCGTCGCCGGTCTCGTCGCGCCACGAGGCATAGAGGGCGTCGAGGCTGGCGCGCTGATAGGGTCTGAGGTCCATCGCCGGCTCTGTAGGGCCGTTTGCGCGGAACCGGAACACCGCCCGGCGGGATACGGCCTCTCCGGACGGTCAGGCCTCTTCGCCGACCACCTCATCGCGCATCACCCGCGCGATACGCTCGACCATGCCCTGCGACAGCCGGACGAACTGCCCGGTGCCATGCCCGCGCCCATCGAGCAATTCGGCGAAAACGGGTTTCGCGGGCTCGCAGACCAGGGCCGCCACCGGCCTCGTATTGCGCCGCTTGGCCCGCAGCCGCTCGGCCAGCGCATCGGGAACGAACGGTTCGCGCAAGGCGGGCTTCTCCTCTCAGGGCCGGCGGTCCGAGGAGAGGGGCCTAGGCTTTCAGGGTTGCCGAGAGATTAAGGCCGGTGGATTGGCGCATGTCGCAAACCGGCCTGGAGACGCCTTAGCGCCGTTTCACCCGGCCCGGCGCCGCAGAGGGCTCTTCTCGGTGACGTAGGGTGCCAGGACCCGGCTGAGGTCCCGCTCGCGCGGAGGCTCGGCGACGATGTGCGCGCGCACCGCCACGGCATCGAGATGGTGATCCATCAGGTGGGTCGCCCGGTCGACGTCGCCGGCCATGAGCGCCGCCACGATCTCGCGGTGCTCGTTGACCGCGCAATCGGACGAATGCGGCCGGCTGTAGAGCGAGAGGGTCAACGCGCAGCGATAGCCGAGCTCGGCCACGTAGCGGACGAGGACGGGGCTGCCGGTCATCCGCGCCAGCAGCAGGTGGAACTCGGTGGCGAGGCGGATCGATGGGGCATCGGGTCCGCCGCGAACCGCGTCCTCCTCGTCGATATGGGCCAGCAGGGTCGCTTCCTGCTCGGTGGTGAGGCGAGCGGCCAGGCGCTGGACCACGAGGCGTTCAAGGGAAATGCGGACCTCGAACGTGTCGCGCGCCTCTTCCCAGCTCGGGGTCGCCACGATGGCGATCCGGTTGCGGCGGAGTTCCACCAGCCCCTCGCCGGCGAGTTGCCCCAGCACCTGCCGCGCGATAGTGCGGCTCACGCCGAAGCGCTCGCCCAGCGCATCCTCCGGCAGGCGATCGCCGGGCGCCAACGCACGCTCGACAATGGCGCGGCGCAGGGACTGGCACATCATCCCCACGCGATCCTTGGCCGCCTGCGTCTCAACTCCCGCCATCGTGTCACACATCCCTCTCTCGAAGCGCTCCGGCCACGGGCGTGTCTCTGGCACACTTTGCGTCGTCGCTCTCCCCTCGCGGACGCGCCATGCATGAGAGAGACCAAAGCTGAGCGGTAAGGACAGACTCGTCCAGAAGTTGCAAGGCCGAAGGAGAGTTGAAACAGCGATCGACTGGACGTCCCCCGGCGTACCTGCCATCACCGCGACACTCCGAACACGCGGCCGGAGACACTCTCGATGGCCCCTCCCAAGCAGGGTCGCATTGGCAAGCTAATACTTCATCTTTCTCAAGTCTTTGACGTGTCGCTGGTTTTGGAACGCAGGACCGGCGACGGCTTTTGCTGAACCTGCTTAGATCGAGCCGCCCGCTTCCCGCCAACCGTACCCCTGCGAGCCACCCTATGCCGATGCTCTCGCTCCTATCGCTGCGTGCCCGTATCGAGGCGGGCTCACTCACCCCCGCGCAGGCCGTGGCACTGACCCGGGACGCGATGGCCGAACACGAACCCTCCATCCGCGCCTTCGTGGCGACCGATCCCAATCCGCACGTCCCCGATGCGGGACCGCTCGCCGGCATCGCGGTGGGCATCAAGGACATCATCGACACCGCCCACCTGCCGACGCAGATGGGGTCGTCGATCTATCCCGGTTGGCAGCCACGCGCCGATGCCCCCATCGTGGCGCGGTTGAAGCGCCTCGGCGCCGTGCCCCTGGCCAAGACCACCACGACCGCCTTCGCCTTCATCGACCCCACCGAAACCCGCAATCCCCGCGCGCCCGGCCGGACGCCCGGCGGTTCGTCCGCCGGTTCGGCGGCTGCGGTGGCCGCGGGCATGCTGCCCCTGGCGCTCGGAACACAGACCGGGGGCTCGGTGATCCGGCCGGCGGCCTATTGCGGCGTGGTCGGCGTGAAACCGTCGTTCAGGCTGCTGCCGACCGTCGGCGTGAAGTGCTTCTCCTGGACCCTCGACACGCTCGGCCTGTTCGCCGCGAGCGCGGCCGATGCCGCCCATGCCCTCGCCCTCATCGCCGGCCGGCCGGAGATCGAACAGCCGGCCTCCGTGCCGCGGATCGGGCTGCTCATCCCGGATTATTGCGACGCGGCCGAACCCGAGGCGCTGCAGGCCCTCGACCGGGCGCGGGCGATGGCGGAGGCAGCGGGCGCCGGCATCCGCGCCTTCACGCTGCCCGACGAGTTCCGCCACGCTTTCGACGCGCACGCGACGATCCAGGAGTTCGAATCCGCGCAGGCCCTCGCCTGGGAATACGAAACCCACTCCGATTCGCTGCCGCCGCTCCTGCGCGCGCATCTCGACACGGCCCGGACTATCGAGGCCGCCACCTACGATGCTGCCCGGCGCGTGGCGCATCATGCGAGGCGCAGCTTGCGGGACATCCTGCGCAGTTCCGACATCGACGTCCTGCTGACGGTCTCGGCCCCGGGCCCGGCGCCGGAGGGGTACGCCTCCACCGGCGATTCCCGCTTCAACCGGCTCTGGACGATGATGGGCGTGCCCTGCGTCACCGTCCCCATGCCGGGGGAGGGGCCCCCGCTCGGCGTGCAGGTCATCGCCCGCTTCGGCGACGATGCTCGGGCGCTTTCGGCGGCGCGGTTCCTGGAGAAGGCTTTCGCCGACAGACCGTGACCTCATCCCCAATGCCCGGCCGCCGGTCCAGGTCGCCGGATCACACAGGCGAAGCGTGAGACAGGGCGAAACCGTAACGCGCCGGGCGTCACGAAAACGCCGGTGTCGCGATGCAAGAGCGTATGAAGCGGCTCCGCGCCGACGATGTCTTCCAGATCGATCCGCCGAACGGTGAGCCACCTCTCCATGCGCCTGCTTCGGCTCTTCGCGATCCTGCCGCTCCTCGTGTCGTCCCCTGTGATCCACGCGGCGGAGGCGCCGCCGGCGAGCGGTTCCACCGCGCCCGCACCCGCGGTGACCATCGTGCCTGCCGCCAACCGCGAGATCGTCGAGCAGGCGGTGGTCACCGGCACCCTGGTCCCGCGTGACGAGATCCTGGTGGCACCCGAGATCGAAGGCTACCGCATCACCGAATTGCTGGTGGAGGAGGGCGCCGAGGTCGAGAAGGGCCAAGTCCTGGCCCGGCTCTCCCTGGAAATGATTGCGACGCAGGAAGCGGCCAACGTCGCCGCCATCGCCAAGTCCCAGGCGGCGATCGTCCAGGCCCGCAGTCAAATCGTCCAGTCCGAGGCGGCGCAGACCGAGGCCAACCTCTCGTTGGAGCGCGCCCGCTCCCTCATCAAGACCGGGAACGCCACGGCGGCGGTGCTGGAGCAGCGGGTCTCGGCCGCTCAGGGCGGCGAAGGCCGGCTCGCCGCGGCGAAGGGCGGCCTGCAACTCGCCGAGGCCGATCTCGCGGCGGCGCGGGCGCAGAGCAACGAGATCGCCCTCAAGCGCGCGCGGACCGACATCAAGGCTCCCGATGGCGGCATCGTCAGCCGCCGCACCGCGAGGATAGGCGCCGCGGCGACGTCCACGGGCGAACCTCTGTTCCGACTCATCGCGCGCGGCGAGATCGAACTCGAAGGCGAGGTGCCGGAAACCTGGATGCCTCGGATCATGCTCGGCAACACCGTCCGCCTCGAAGCGGACCAGGGGCGGATCGTGACGGGTAAGGTCCGGCGGATCGATCCAGAGATCGACAGGCTGACGCGCCTCGGAAAAATCCGCATCAGCCTCGACCGCGACCCGTCCCTGCGCATCGGCGCCTTCGCCCGCGGCAAGGTCGAGGTGGCGCGGCGCGACTCCGTGGCCGTTCCCCTCTCCGCCCTGCTCTACGGGATCGACGGCTCCGCCCTGGTCTACGTGGTGGAGGACGGCACGGTGGAGGCCCGCAAGGTCACCGCCGGCCTCGCGGCGGACGGGTTCATGGAAATCCGCGAGGGGTTGAGATCCGGCGAGGCCGTCGTCGCGCGGGCGAGCAGCTTCCTGCGCCATGGCGACAGGGTGCGGCCGGTCCAGCCGAAGACCGACGCGGCTGCCGCCGCGACGTCGCGCTGAGAATCGGACCCGACAGCCCATGCGCCTCAACATTTCCGCCTGGGCGATCCGCAAGCCGATCACCTCGATCGTCCTGTTCCTCGTCCTGATGATCCTCGGGCTCGTGAGCTTCCGTTCGCTGCCGATCACGCAGTTCCCGAACATCGACATCCCGATCGTGGCGATCCAGGTCACCCAGGCCGGCGCGGCTCCCTCGGAGCTGCAGACCCAGGTGACGAAGGTGGTGGAGGATGCCGTCGCCGGGGTGAAGGGCGTCAAGCACATCATCTCGACGATCTCGGAAGGCGTCTCGGCCACCACCATCGAGTTCCGCCTCGAAGTGAACGTGGATCGCGCCGTCAACGACGTGAAGGACGCCATCGCCAAGGTGCGCGTGACCCTGCCGCGCACCATCGACGAGCCGATCATCAGCCGCGTCGAGATCGCCGGTCTGCCGATCATGGTCTATGGCGCTTCGGCGCCGGCAATGACGCCGGAAGACCTGTCCTGGCTCATCGACGACGTCATCGCCCGGCAGGTCCAGGGCGTGAAGGGCGTCGGCGGGGTCGAGCGCCTGGGCGGTGTCGCCCGCGAGATCCGCGTCACGCTCAAACCCGACCGCCTCCTGGCGCTGGGCATCACCGCGGCGGACGTGAACCGCCAGCTCCGCCTCACCTCGGCCGACATGGCGGGCGGGCGCGGCGAACTCGGCGGACAGGAACAGTCGATCCGGACGCTGGCCGGCGCCGCCAGCCTCGACACCCTCGCCCAGACCTCAATCATCGTCCCTGGCAACCGCAAGGTCCGCCTGGACGAGTTGGCGACGCTGGTGGACGGCTCGGAGGAGCCGCGCACCTTCGCGCGCTTCAACGGTGAGCCCGTTGTCGCCTTCGCGATCTCGCGGGCGACGGGCGCCAGCGATGCCGAGGTCGCCACCGCCGTGGCGCGCAAGATCGACGATCTCGCCGCCAAGCATCCCGGTGTCCGGTTCGACCTGATCGACACCTCCGTCATCAACACGGTAGGCAATTACCATTCGGCCATGCTGAGCCTGATCGAGGGCGCGGCGCTGGCCGTCATCGTCGTGTTCCTGTTCCTGCGGGATTGGCGGGCGACGCTCATCGCGTCGATCGCGCTGCCCCTCTCGGTGCTGCCGACCTTCTGGGTGATGAGCACTCTCGGCTTCTCTCTCAACGCCGTCAGCCTGCTCGCCATCACCCTCGTCACCGGCATCCTCGTGGACGATGCCATCGTCGAGATCGAGAACATCGTCCGGCACATGCGGATGGGGAAATCCGCCTACCGGGCGGCCCTGGAGGCCGCCGACGAGATCGGCCTCGCGGTCATCGCGATCACCGCGACGATCATCGCGATCTTCGCGCCCGTCTCCTTCATGAGCGGCATCGCCGGCCAGTATTTCAAGCAGTTCGGCCTCACCATCGCGGCGGCCGTGTTCATGTCCCTGCTGGTGGCGCGCCTCATCACGCCGCTGCTCGCCGCCTACTTCCTGCGCGATCACGGACCGGACCACGAGCGCGAGGGGCCGGTCATGCGGGCCTATACCCGCGTGGTCGCGTGGTCGGTGCGGCACAAATTCATCACCCTGGTGGTGGGCCTCGCCTGCTTTGCCGGGTCGATCATGTCCACCGGCCTGCTGCCCGCCGGCTTCCTCCCGGCCGAGGATGCGGCACGGACGATCTTCGTGGTTGAACTGCCGCCCGGCGCCCGCCTCGCCGACACCACCCGCGTCACCGACGGCATCGTCGACAGGATCAAGGCGCTGCCCGAAGTCCGCAGCGTGTTCGTGGATGGCGGCCGCCAGCTGCCGGCCAAGAAGGAGGTGCGGCTCGCGAGCTTCACCATCAACCTGACGCCGAAGAACGCGCGCCAGCGCACCCAGAAGCAGCTCGACAAGGTCATCGGCGCGATCCTGCGCGAGGAACCGGACATCCGGTTCTGGTCTCTGCGCGACAGCGGCCAGCGCGATCTCGCCCTCATCGTCTCGGGGCCGGACCTGCGCTTGGTCTCGGAGACGGCGGCGCGGCTGCAACGCGAGGCGGCCTCCGTGCCCCACCTCGTCAACGTGCTCTCCACCGCCCCCCTCGACCGCACCGAGATCCGCATCCGCCCGAAGGCCGGCGTCGCGGCCGATCTCGGCGTGTCCACCGACCTCATCGCCGAAACCGTGCGGGTGGGGACCATCGGCGACATCGGCGCCAATCTCGCCAAGTTCAACGCCGTCGACCGGCAGGTGCCGATCCGGGTGCAGCTGCCGCTCGCCCTGCGCGGAGACCTGTCCCAGCTGGAGAGCCTGAAGGTCCCGGTGAAGGGAGGCGCCTCCGTTCCGCTCTCCACGGTAGCCGATCTCAGCCTCGGGCGCGGACCCACGGCCATCGATCGCTACGACCGCTCGATCCGCGTAGCCCTCGAGGCCGATATGGAGGGCTCGGACGCGCTGGGCACCCTGATCGAATCCGTGATGGCGTTGCCGACCGCGAAAAACCTGCCGCCGGGCGTGAGCATCAGCCAGACCGGCGATGCCGAGATCATGGGCGAGGTGTTCGAAGGGTTCGCACTCGCCATGGGCGCCGGCCTGATGATGGTGTTCGGGGTGCTGGTGCTGCTGTTCGGCAACTTCCTTCAGCCGCTCACCATCCTGTTCTCGCTGCCCCTTTCCATCGGAGGTGCGATCCTCGGGCTGCTGATCTTCCACATGCCGATCTCGATGCCGGTGGTGATCGGCATCCTGATGCTCATGGGCGTGGTCACCAAGAACGCAATCATGCTGGTGGATTTCGCCATCGAGGAGATGGCGCGGGGCGTGGATTGCGCCACCGCCATCATCGATGCGGGGCGCAAGCGCGCCCGGCCCATCGTCATGACCACCATCGCCATGGCGGCGGGCATGGTGCCATCAGCCATGGCGCTCGGCATCGGCGGCGAATTCCGCGCGCCCATGGCGGTTGCGGTCATCGGCGGCCTGATCGTCTCCACCGGCCTGTCGCTGATCTTCGTGCCGGCGATCTTCGTCCTGGTGGACGACCTCTCCCGCCTCTTCGTCCGGCTCTTCGGTCGCTTCATCGGGCGGAAGGACGAACCCACCGAAGGGGCGTTCGCCCTGCCGATCACGCCGGCCAATGACGGAAAGGGTTTTCCGTCACGCTCGGCGGCGGAGTAGCCGCAACGGTCAGCCCTTCTTGTCGAGGGGACGTCCCAGCAGTCGCGCGAACTCGGCCTCGATCTCCTCCACCGAGAAGGGATTCTGGCTCGCGGGCGCAGCCCGGCGCGGGGCGGACGCTTCCTGCGGAGCGAGCGGAGGCGGCGGGGCCGGAAGGAACACGTCCAGTGCCGGCGCCGCCGGCTCGCTGCGTGAGGGTTCGCTCGGCTCAGCGTCTGCGAACACCGGCTTGGCCTTCGACTGGACAGCCGGCGGCTCGTCCGGAACGTTGTCCGCCGGCGCGGCCATGGCGGCCGCCATCGGGTCGATCGGCTGGTCCGCGGTCGCTTTGTCGGCAGCAACCGGTTCAAGACGTGGTTCGGCCTTTGCCGCCGCTTTCGGCTCGGCGGGGGGCGCCTTTGCCGATGTCGATGGAACGGCCTGCGTGGACGGGGAGATCGCGGCCGATGGCCGGCGCAGGGCCTCCTCCAGCTGCCTTGCCATATCGGACAGGATGGCCGCATCCACGGGACGGGAACTCGTCGGCCGGACTAAGGGCGGCGGAACGGGGGGAACCTGCTCCACGACCGGCGCGGGTTTCACCGGAGGTTGTGGCCGCGCCGCCTTCTCCGGGCTCGGCGCCTCGATGGCGGCGGCAGCCACCGGCGCGGGCGGGGCCTCCGGCGCCGTGGCTTGCTTCGGGGGTTCCACGGCAGGAACGGTCGGTTCGACGGCGCCGTCCGGCTGGATGTCCGCAGCCCGCGGCCGGTCCGGGATTTCGGGCTTCAGGTTGGCCAGCGGGGGCGGGTTCCGCCGCGCCGCCTTTGCCGCCAGCAGATCCGCCTTGGTGAAGCGGGACGCCGGCTTCGCCTCGGCGGGGACATCGCTACGAGGCTCGGCGGGCGCGTTGACGGTGGCGGCCGGTTCCGGAGCCGGCGCCCTGGGCTCGTCGAAGATTGGAGGCTGCATGACCGGTGGAGCAGCCGGCGCGGGCGGATCGGCCGGCCGCGCCGGCTCGAAGACCGGCTCTTCGGGGAACGGCTCGACCCTGGCCGCCTCGTCGAGGGGAAGCCGCGCACCGGCGCCCCGGTGGATGTTGCGTTCCACGATGACGTCGTTGGGACCGCCCACCAGGAGCAGATGCTCGACATTGTCCCGGCGCAGAAGAATCAGCTGCCGCTGCCGGTCGAGTTCGTAGATGTCGACGATGCCGAGACGGGGCTGACGGCCGCGCGGACCGGATTTCGACAGGGCCATGCCCCTGCCGGAGAACCGCCGGAAGATCAGGACGATGGCGGCCAGAACGGCGAAAATGACGACGAAAATGATCAGGAACTGGAGCGGAAAGGAGCCGTCCGAATTAAAGAACGCTGACAAGATCGGGCTCTTTCGGGTTTCGGGCCGGAGGCCCTACGCAGCACAGGTTGTCCTGATATCACGGTCGGGGCGGCCGAAGGCAATAACGTTAAGAGTTCGTTTACGCTAACTCGTTGATTTGGTTAACGCACGTTCCTCGGTTCTACGGAATTGCAGGAGCGTCGTTCCCCACAGAAAAAACCGACTGGCATGGTGGCAACGGGCAAAAGGAAACCCGCCACGGCGTGAGCCGGGCGGGTGAAGGACGTTAAGATCTGTCGGGGTGGGTGCGGCGGCTTAGTACCCGTAGCGGTAGGCACGACGGTAGTGCTGCGCTTGGCGGCGCAGATGCGCATCGTAGCGCCGCTCATGAAGGAATTCGCGACGAATGTGTTGCCGGTAGCGGTGCTCGGGCGAGTGGCCGTAGCCGTAGCCGTAGCCGTAGCCGCCGCGCCCGTAGCCGCCTCCATAGCCATAGCCACCGCCGTAGTACTGCACGGTCTCGATCGTTTCATGCGAGTCGTGACTGTCCGCGGCGATAGGCAGAGGCGCCGCTTCGGCGATGGAGGCCAAGCCGACACAGGCCGCGATCGTCAAAAGGATCTTGCTTGAACGTATGCGCACGATTGCCTCCCTGAAATTCAATGTCGCAGTGATGAGCTCCCCAGAATGAACGGGGGATTGCCGAGGCTGCCGCGCTCAACCACGTTTTCGTGAGACGGAGATCGAAACACCCCGCGCCAGCTTCCGCCGGGCGGGGTCAGTTATTCAGAGGAGCCTCGGGGAGGACAGCTCCGGAGAGGGCGATGCACGGGGCGGGCCGTGGTTAGGGCGTCATCCCACGCAGCGAATGTCGCGCACCCTCCCTGTCGCGGTCTGTATCGCTTCCACCAACACGCGATGCACTTGGTGCCGGTCCTCAGCGAGCCGCTATTCGTGAACGCGCCGCTCCTCGAGCAGCTTCTTCTCATGGTCGCGTGTCACCTCGACCTCCTTCTTCCGTACCGCCATCTCGGTCTCACGCATCAGCGCGCACCGGTCGTGCGAGGCGGAGATCCCGCGAAGGCCGTCGATGAGGTCTTGCAGGTCGCCCTGTCCCATGACCATGCCGGCGATCTGCGCCAGACCGGCGCCGCCGACTGAAGGAGAAGCGATGTGCGGCGGCCTCTCCATCTTCGCGCGCATGTAGCCGATCGTGGTCCCGGCGGAAATCGGCCATGTCCCAGAGGAAAAGCGATACGGACCCGTCATCGTTCATCAGCGTCAGGGCAGGCCGTATCGAAGCTATGAGCTGACGCGTTTATGGAGGGCCGTGCGGTCAGAGGCGGGCCTTCCGGTCAGTCTTTGGTGCCGAGACCTGCGTGCAAGCGCCATTACGGTGGTCAGGGACAACGGCGCCTTGACCGACGACGCGAACAAGGTCGCGGGGCACTCGAAGCCTCGGATCACCGCTGCGGTCTACGATCGATCCAGCCTCGAAGCTCACCGCAGCTTTACGGTTGCACGCGGTGCGAAACAGGGCGGGAACGACATGGGGAACCGGTAGGAACGACTGCGAGCAATATCAGCGCGTTACGCTGCGTAGGTGTCAAGAGTTCGTTAACAGGCAGCGTCCGCGCCGAGCATCCGCTGCCGACAGACAGGCTCTTAACCGGACGTTAACCATGGAGGCGGCAGATTTTGCCCATCGCTCCGGGGTCGTCCGGCGGCGCCGAGGGGCTCCGAGCACCGTGTCCGTCACCGATCTCCCGATCCTCTCCATGCTTCGCACGCGGATGCAGTGGCATCAGACGCGCCAGAAGCTGCTCGCCGAGAACGTCGCCAACGCCGATCTGCCGGGTTTCAAGCCGCGTGATCTCGCGAACCCCAGCTTCGGCGGCGGGACCGGCGACCTCGCCCAGCCGTCCGGATCGACGGGAGGCAATTCGGGCCTCGCCGTCACCAGCCCGGCTCACATCGCCCTCAACGGCGGCCCCGAAGGACCGGGCGCGGAACCGCGCCGGTTCAACGGGTTCGAGATCAGGCCCAGCGGGAACGGGGTTAATCTCGAGGAGGAGATGATGAAGGCCGGCGACAACCAAGCCGATTATCAGCTCGCCGCGACGATGTACCAGAAGAGCCTCGACAAGCTGAAGATCGCCATCGGCAAGCGCTGATCGTACCGCCACCCCGAACTTGCGGAGTACGCGCCGTGGAATTCCTGAAATCCCTGACCATCGCGGCATCCGGGCTCAAGGCCCAGTCGGGCCGGATGCGGATCATCGCCGAGAACATCGCCAATGCGGATTCGGCGCCCAGCGGGGTCGGCGCCGAACCCTACCGGCGCAAGATCCCCACCTTCACCCAGCACATCGACCGCGAGACCGGCGCGTCGATGGTCGAGGCCGGGCGGGTGAGGCGGGATCCCTCGCCGTTCCGCACCAAGTACGACCCGGGAAATCCCAGCGCCGATGCGCGCGGCGAGGTGCGGATGCCCAACGTCAACGGGCTGATCGAGAACATGGACATGCGCGAGGCCCAGCGCTCCTACGAGGCCAACCTGAACATGGTCACCGCGACCCGCAAGATGATCAACGCCACCCTCGCCATCCTCAAGGCCTGACGCTCCTCCTCTCCCGAAAGTCCGCCGCCATGCCGACCAACGCCTTCGCCGCAGGAGCCTACGCCGCCGTCCAGAACATCGGCGGCATGAAGGGCGGTGCGCCCAGGATCGCTCCGACCTCGGGGGCGGATAATGGCTTCACCTCGCTCCTCACCTCGGCCATGGACAAGATCGGCGAGAGCGGCGCGAAGGCCGATGCCCAGGCCCTGTCGGTGGCGGGCGGCAAGGCCAACGTCGTCGACGTGGTCACCGCCGTCGCCGAGAGCGAGACGGCCCTGCAGACCCTGGTCGCCGTCCGCGACCGCGTGATCTCCGCCTATGAGGAAATCATGCGGATGCAGATCTAGTCGCCACCGCTTTTCTTTGCCCTCCTTCGAGGCCTCCGCGACGCTCCGGCACCTCAAGATGAGGGCGCGGATGAGAATACAGGCCGACATCGCCGCCGCCCCAATACAATCCGTGAGCTCATTGCCATGACCGGCCTTGCCATCCTCGACGTCTCCCGGGACGGAATCTTCGTCTTCCTCAAGGTCGCGGGGCCGCTGATGATCGTCGCCCTCGTGGTCGGCCTCGTCGTATCGCTGCTCCAAGCGCTGACGCAGATCCAGGAACAGACGCTGATCTACGTGCCCAAGATTGTCGCCGTCTTCGCGGCGCTCCTGTTCATGCTGCCCTTCATGGGCGACGCGCTCGCCGGCTACATGACCCGGATCGCCGCCCGCATCGTGTCCGGCGGATGACGCGCCGGACCGGGCGCTGCTATGCAGGATCATGAATCTGCTCCTGCCCGGCATCGCGGCGGCCTACCTGCTCACCTTCGCGCGCATCGGCACGCTGATGATGCTGCTGCCGGGGCTCGGCGAACAATCTGTCTCGCCGCGCATCCGCCTCGCCTTCGCGCTCCTCGTCTCGCTGATCCTGTTCCCGATGGTGCGCCCGCTGCTGCCGATGCAGGGGGCGGCCCTTGCGGGCCCCGGATTGATCGCGCTCCTCATCGGCGAATTGCTGATCGGGCTCGTCCTCGGCCTCACCGTGCGCATGGTGCTGGCCGCCTTGCAGACCACCGGCGTCATCGTCTCGCAGCAGCTCGGCCTGTCCTACGCGATGACCGTGGACCCGACCCAGGGCGGACAGCAGGCGGCGCTCGGCAACTTCCTGATGATGCTGGGCATCACCCTCATTCTCGCCACCGACCTGCACCACGTGGCCCTCGACGCCATCGGCCGGAGCTACGTGATGCTGCCGCCCAACGGTGTGCTGGCCATGGGCGAGGCGGCTCAGCTCGCGCTCAGGGCGATGGCGCGGGGCTTCCTCCTGGCGGTCCAGATTTCGGCGCCGTTCATCGCCTTCGGCATCCTGTTCAACGTCGGTCTCGGCGTGCTCTCGCGCCTGATGCCGCAGATGCAGGTGTTCTTCATCGCGGTACCGGCCTCCGTGCTCATCGGCATGCTGATCCTGTTCGGCAGCCTCGGCATCATGATGAGCGTCTTCCTCGACGATATCGGCCGCTATCTCGGCGAGTTGACCGGGCGATGACGGCGGTGTCGAACGGCCCGACGATGCGCCGGACAGGGGAGCGCTGAGCCGTGTCCGACGACAGCGACCAGGAAGACAAAACAGAAGAGCCGACTCAACGGCGCATCGAAAAGGCGATCGAGCAGGGCAACGTCGCCAACAGCGTCGAGGTCAACACCTTCTTCATCCTGTCCGCCTTCACGATGGCGCTGCTGCTGGCGTCGGGCACGATCGCCAAGGAGCTCCTCGTCAGCCTGCGCGCCTTCCTGATGAACGCGCATCAGGTTCCCTCCGACCCCACCGCCTATACCGAGATGGGGATGCGGATGCTGCTGATCTGCGGCCAAGCGCTGGTGATCCCCGTCAGCCTCGTGGTCATCGCGGGCCTCGCCGGCGGTTTGGTCCAGCACCCGCTGGTCTTCTCCACCGATGCCCTCATGCCGAAATTCGATCGCATCTCCCCGCTTGCCGGCATCAAGCGCATCTTTGGCATCGAGGCCCTGGTCCAGTTCCTCAAGGGGCTCGCCAAGCTGATGCTGGTGGGGGTCGTCGCCAGCACCATCCTGTGGAACGAACGCGACCGGCTCGAGGTCTTCGCCCGGCTCGATCCGGCGGCGATGCTGCCCGCGATCCTCGGCATCGCCCTCAAGCTTCTCGGCGGCATGCTCGCCATCTTCGTGGTCATCGCCATGGGCGACGCCTTCTATCAGCGCTTCCGCTGGCGGTCGAAGCTGCGCATGACCAAGGAAGAGATGAAGCAGGAGCACAAGGAGAGCGAGGGCAATCCCGAGGTGAAGGGCCGGATGAGGCAGATCCGCGCCTCGCGGGGCAACAAGCGCATGATGGCCGACGTCCCCACCGCCACGGTCATCGTCACCAACCCGACCCACTACGCCGTCGCCCTGCGCTACGAGGCGGGCATGGCGGCGCCAATCTGCGTCGCCAAGGGGGTCGATTCCCTGGCTTTGCGCATCCGTGCCGTCGCAAAGGAGCACGATGTGCCGATCATGGAGAATCCGCCGCTGGCGCGAGCACTCCATGCTACCGTGGAGATCGATTCCGAGATTCCGGCCGAGCATTACCGCGCGGTGGCCGAAGTGATCGGCTTCGTCATGCGGCTCAAGCGCCGCGCGGCGTGAAAGCGCCACGCTTTATGCACCTTTTTTGACGAGACTAGTCCGTAACGTCCGGCGGATACCCTTGCTGCCGACGCGGCCTGGGCGCTAACCGGGATCGCTCGAGGGTGGAATGGCGCCGAGATGGCTGAGGTGAGCGGACCAACGAAACCGGTGTCGAGCGCCATCGACCGGTCGGAGAGGCCTGGCCGGGTCGGGCTGCTCCTCGTCCTGGCCGGACTTCTCGTCGGCGCGGCGGTGGGCCTGTCCTTCGTCGCCAACGAGCAGGCGCAGCCGCTCATCCTCGGGCTTCTCGCCCTGCTCGCCATGGCGGGCGTGTTCTGCCTGTTCGCTCTGGCGATCGGCGCGCTCCAGCTTTCGGGCCAGACCGGCCGCGACGACATCACCAAGGCCATCGTCGACGCTTCGCCTGAGGGCGCCATCGTCGTCGAGGATGGCGGCCGCCTGATCTACGCCAACGAAGCCTATCTGCGGATCTCCGGCGGGGAGACCTTCTCCAACCTGAGGCCGGTGGAACGGGTCTTCGTCGGCTCGCCGGACGTGTCGGAGGCGGTCTACCGCCTCGCCCAGGCAGCCCATGACGGGCGAGGCCATGTGGAGGAGATCCGCATGGCCCCCCCGCCCCGGGGCGAGACCGAGCGCGCCTTCGCCTGGTTCCGCATCGCCGTGCGGGCGGTGGAGCGGCCGAGGCTCCCGGCGACCCTGTGGACGGTCACCGACATCACCCATGAGCGCGAGCGCCAGGAGAACGTCTTCCAGGAGCTTCAGCACGCGATCGATTATCTCGATCATGCGCCGGCCGGCTTCCTCTCCATCGATCCGTCGGGCTCCATCGTCTACATGAACGCGACGCTGGCCTTCTGGCTCGGCTACGACCTCGCCACGGTGGGCTCGGGCGGCCTGCGCCTGGCCGAGATCGCACCGAGCGCCGACGTGCTCACCGCCACCGAAGGCCTGCCCGGCGAGGTCCGCACGGACCGCTTCGACCTCGACCTGCGCCGCCGCAACGGCCAGCCGCTGCCGACCCGGCTCTATCACCGCGTGGCTTTCGGCCAGGACGGCAAGCCGGGGCCGTCGCGCACCTTCGTGCTCAACCGCTCGGCCGGGGCCGAGAGCGACGAGCCGCAGCGCGCCGCCGAGGTGCGGCTCGCCCGCTTCCTCAACAACAGTCCCATCGCCATCGCGACCCTCGACCCCACCGGGCGCATCGCGCGCGCCAACGCGTCCTTCGCCAGGCTGTTCGGCGGAACGCCGCGCCAGGCCGTGCCGGACGGACGCGGCGAACTCGGCACCGAGCCGACCATGTGGGAGGCATTGGTCGACCGCGACCGGGCCGCCCTCGAGAGCGCCCTGGTGAAGGCCGCCGACGGCACCGTCGAGGTGCAACCCATTGAGGTCGCGCTGGCGGGGCCGGGGAACCGCTCGGCGCGGGTCTGGCTCAGCCCGGCCGGCGGCGACACTTCCGCGGCAACGGATGCGGCCACGCCCGCCGACCGCGAGCGGGTGATCCTCTATGCTCTCGACACCACGGCGCAGCGCCAGCTCGAACAGCAGATCGCCCAGACCCAGAAGATGGACACGGTGGGCCAGCTCGCCGGCGGCATCGCGCACGACTTCAACAACGTCCTCCAGGCCATCATCGGCTATTCCGATCTACTCCTGGCGAGCCACAGGCCGACCGATCCGGCCTTCCAGGACATCATGCAGATCAAGCAGAACGCCAACCGGGCGGCCAGCCTGGTGCGGCAGCTGCTGGCCTTCTCGCGGCGCCAGACCCTGCGCCCGGAGGTGATGAATGTCGGCGAGGCGCTCTCCGACCTGACGCTGCTGCTGAAGCGCCTGCTCGGCGAGCGTGTCGACCTCGACCTGAAGCATGGGCGCGACATCTGGCCGATCAAGGCCGACGTGAACCAGTTCGAGCAGGTCATCGTCAATCTCGCGGTCAATGCCCGCGACGCGATGCCGAATGGCGGCCGCCTGCTCATCCGCACCGCCAACATCCTCGAAGGCCTGGAGAACACCGAGCGCCGGCCCGGCGCACCGGCGGGCGACCACGTGCTGATCGAAGTGCTGGATACCGGCGAGGGTATCCCGCCCGACGTGATGGAGAAGATCTTCGAGCCGTTCTTTACCACGAAGGACATCGGCAAGGGGACCGGCCTCGGCCTCTCCACCGTGTTCGGCATCATCAAGCAGAGCGGCGGCACCATCGACGTGCAATCGACCGTGGGCAGCGGCACGGCCTTCCGCATCTACCTGCCGCGTCACGAACCGGCGGCCGAGCCTGCCCCGGAGACCGTCCTCCCATCTGCCCCGCAGAGCAATGCGGAGATCGCCGCCAGCCGACTCAAGAGCACGCGCGACCTCAACAAGCCCGGCGGCGCCGGGCAGACCGCCCCGCGCAAACCCTCGCCCGATCATACCGGACAGGGCGTGATCCTGCTGGTGGAGGACGAGGACCCCGTCCGCGCGGTCAACAGCCGGGCTCTGTCGGCACGGGGCTACACGGTGCTGGAAGCGGCCTCCGGCCTCGACGCCCTGGCCCTCATCAGCGATGTCGACCAGACCATCGACCTCGTCGTCTCCGACGTGGTGATGCCGGAGATGGACGGGCCGACGCTGCTGCGCGAGCTGCGCAAACACCGCCCCGACCTGAAGGTGATCTTCGTCTCCGGCTATGCCGAGGACGCGTTCCGCAAGAACCTCCCCGAGGGCGAGGATTTCAACTTCCTGCCGAAGCCGTTCAGCCTCAAGCAGCTCGTCGAGACGGTGAAGGAGACGATCGCGCGGTAGCAGGTGCCACCGCGTGGAGCGTCCTGTATCGGCTCCCGGATCGCCCTCGGGGGCGGGCAAACACGTACCGCCTCGCGGTGCCTGACGGGCTGGGTCCCGGCTCAACCTTCCGCTTCGCTCCAGGCGGCCGGGAAAGGGAATGATGCTTCGGATAAGCCTTTCCCCACACCTGCCACCAACCCCGGACGGGTGGAGCGTCAGCGGAACCCGATCCGGGGCCAGCGCGACAACCCGCGACGCGAGCACAAAAAACGCCTGCGATTTGCCGTTCCCGTCACTAGCGACCTTGCGCAATGAGAACAAAACAAGTACATCAATCGCATCCGAGGCGCATTGAGCCTTGAGCTCTCCCCATGCATAAGGATGCCGACGAATGGCCCAGCCCGCGCTCAAAGTTGTGGAATCCCCGATGGTGGACAAGGACAAGGCGAAGGCGATCGATGCCGCGCTGTCCCAGATCGAGCGAGCTTTCGGCAAGGGCTCGATCATGCGGCTCGGCAAGAACGACAAGGTGGCGGAGGTCGAGACCGTCTCCACCGGGTCGCTCGGCCTCGACATCGCGCTGGGCGTCGGCGGCCTGCCGCGTGGCCGGGTGATCGAGATCTACGGCCCCGAATCCTCAGGCAAGACCACCCTTGCCCTGCACACCATCGCCGAGGCCCAGAAGAAGGGCGGCGTCTGCGCCTTCGTGGACGCGGAACACGCCCTCGATCCGATCTATGCGCGCAAGCTCGGGGTGCAGCTCGACGATCTCTTGATCTCGCAGCCCGATACCGGCGAGCAGGCCCTCGAGATCACCGACACCCTGGTGCGTTCGGGCGCCATCGACGTACTCGTGGTCGATTCGGTGGCGGCGCTGACGCCCCGCGCCGAGATCGAGGGCGAGATGGGCGACAGCCAGCCCGGCCTTCAGGCGCGCCTGATGAGCCAGGCCCTGCGCAAGCTCACCGGCTCGATCTCGCGCTCGAAGTGCATGGTCATCTTCATCAACCAGATCCGGATGAAGATCGGCGTCATGTATGGCAGCCCGGAGACGACGACGGGCGGCAACGCGCTCAAGTTCTACGCGTCGGTCCGTCTCGACATCCGCCGCATCTCGACCCTGAAGGACCGCGACGAGGCCATCGGCAATCAGGTCCGCGTCAAGGTGGTGAAGAACAAGGTCGCTCCGCCCTTCAAGCAGGTGGAATTCGACATCATGTTCGGCGAGGGCGTCTCCAAGGTCGGTGAGCTCATCGATCTCGGGGTGAAGGCCGGGATCGTGGAGAAGTCCGGTGCCTGGTTCTCCTATGCGAGCCAGCGCCTCGGCCAGGGCCGCGAGAACTCGAAGGGGTTCCTGCGCGACAACCCGGACATCGCCAACAAGATCGAAGCGGCGATCCGTCAGAATTCCGGCCTGCTCGCCGACAAGATCCTCGAAACCGCCAAGCCTACCGAAGACGATCTGGACGAAGGCGAGGCTTGATCGCTTTACAGGGGGCTGAACCCGCGCCCCTCGTTCGCCCCCTCGGCAAGCCGCCGGCCGCAAGGCTCGGCGGCTTTTGTTTGGGGGGCGGCGCGTGGCGGTGTCCGACCTGATCGCCGCGCAAAGCCACCCCCGGGTTCCGACGTCATCGCGCGGTGATGATGGGGATGGGGGCCCGCTGCACCAGGCCGTCCTCGAATCTCGTCAACGAGCCGTCCCACGGACCGCCGGGTCGGACCCGGTCGCAAGCGGTGCGCGCGGCCGCCGAACAGCGATCGCCCTCGCGCCTGCCAGGTGCGATCACTTGATTAAGCAGGATGCGATGACTTGTCTAAGATCGTCATTCTCAGCTGCATTGGATAAGTCCACCGTCCGTGCATGACAAGTGGCGCCTCGAGGCGCCGCATGTTGTCAATCTGTTGTGCAGCCGCTCTATGGCCTAGCCCCCTCCCAATGCGGGAGAAAGGGGTGCATTCCATGACCACACGTGAAGAGTTTTTAACCGACCCGGTCTTGCCGGACTCACGATCGGCATCCCCGCTCGAGAACGACGATGGGCCGCGCTTCAAAGCGGCCGTGTTTCTCGGCTCCGCGACGATCCCGAACAAGACCATCGTGAACGGAACGGTCGTGGGTGGCCTCTCCGGCCTGACGCGGCTACCCGACGGGACCTATGTGGCGATCTCGGACGACAAGGCGAATGCGCGGACTTATTCCCTCGCCATCGACCTGCAGGACGGCCGGCTCGACCAGGGCGACGTCACCGTCGAGGGTGTGACGCGGCTCTAAAATCCGGCGGGATACCCGTTTCCGGTGAGCGATCCCGAATCGATCGTCGCGGCTGCAGACGGCTCGTTCTACATCGGGTCCGAGGGCTCATTTCAGGCCCCCTTCATCAAACACTTCGACGCGACCGGAACCGAGATCGGCACGGTAGCGCTGCCCCCGCACCTGACCGGGGGTTACGAATTCAATCGCGGGATCGAGGCCCTCGCCTTGACGCCGGACGGACGGCGTCTCTTCGCCGGGACCGAGCATCCGCTCGTTCAGGACATGCCGTCGCAATTCGCCGGCGGCCTTCCCTCGCGCATCTTCGCTTTCGACGCCACCGACGGATCCCTCGACCACGAGTACGTCTACACCATCGATGATTTCGGGGCCGACAGACGGACAGACGACAACGGCCTCGTCGAGCTGATCGCCCTCGACGACACCCACCTGTTGGCCCTGGAGCGCGTCTTCGTGAGCGGGCGGGGCAATTCGATCCGCCTCTACGAAGTCGATATCAGCGGGGCCACCGATGTGGCGGGCCTGGACCGCCTTTCCGCAGCCGCGGGCCAGGTGGTCCCGGTCAAGAAGACGCTGCTAGCGAATCTCGGATTCCTTCCGGACTTCCTCGCCGGGACGGACGCCCTCATCTATCCAAACAGCCCCGACAACATCGAGGGCATGGTCCTAGGGCCACGCCTGGAGGACGGCCGGCAGAGCGTCATTCTGATCGCTGACAACAACTTCCGGACCGATTCCCGGCAGATCACCACCGTCGTCGCCCTCGGCCTCGAGCCCGGCGCAAACCATGCTCCGACCTTCTCGGGCCTGGACGCGACCCCACACTTCGTGAGGGGTGGCGCGGCCGTCGTCCTCGATACCGACGCGACGGTGGCCGACCTGGAACTCGACCGCGCCAATGCGGGGCACGGCGATTATCGCGGGTCCAGCCTCACGATCATGCGCCAAGGCGGCGGCGCGGCGGAGGATCGTTTCGGTGCCGGCGGAGCCCTCGGTGCGCTCATCGAGGGCGGCGATCTCCTTTACGACGGCGCCAAAGTCGGGACAGTGGCACGTAACTCCGGCGGGATCCTCACCCTCGACTTCGATGGAAACGCCACCTCGGCGGTGGTCGACCACGTGATCCAGGCGATTACATACGCCAACAGCGGCCATGGACCGGCCGGCACCGTCACCCTCGACTACAGGTTCGACGACGGGCTCGTCTCAAGCGAGGGCAGCCATCAGGTGCAGGTCTCCACCGTCTATGCCCCGATGCATCCGGGCTTCTCCGTCGCCTCGGTCAACGATTGGTACAACCCGGCCTGGGGGGGCGGCTTCAATGCCACCTTCGACTACGTGGTGCAGGCCGGCGATCTCACCGGCGGCGTGGCTCATGCCTGGGAGATCGCGCCGAATTATCATGGCAACGGCACCGTCACCGGCGCCTGGGTCGGCGGGCATAGCGGCCCCGTGGCCGTCGTCCGCGATGCCGATGGCGGTCTCGTCCTGAGCACACAGGGCGAGGCTTACAAGCCGGCCCTTAAGGCCGGCGACGTGATCCACTACACCGTTCAGATCTCCGGTGCCGGCTTCGATAAGGCCGATTTCTCCTCGGCCTTCCACGACCTCGACGCTCCAGCGGTCACGCCGCAGGCCATGATCGATGCGCACCCGACCAATGATTGGGGTGGCGGCCTGACCCAGTCCGTCTCCGTGCATAACACAGGCACCGAGGCCATCGACCACTGGACGACTGTGCTCGACGTGAGGGACGGCATCGACGTCACGGTGACCAGCGTCTGGGGAGCGAACGTGTCGAAGACCGCCGCCGGCGACCTCGTCTTCGAAGCGGTCGATTGGAACACGACGATCGGGGTGGGGAGCACCGCCACGTTCGGCTTCAACGTGACCTATCACGGCGCTCCGGATCTGAGCTTCGCGGATGCCGACTTCGCCTTCCATCACGCAAGCCCCGTTCCGGCCGGATACCTCCTCGACGCCTGAGCGTATCCTCGACGCGAAAAAATGTGGCGTGGCCGGGCAACGCTCCGGCCGCGCCGCTCAGACCTCACGCGCTGTAGGGGAGGATCTTGATGAACAGGCCCCACAGCACGAACAGGATGCCGACAATGGACGCGCCCCAGACGATGCTGCGCACCTTCGGGATGCCGACGTCGTAGAGCGGCAGATAGATCAGGTGCGCGAAGAAGTGGAGGTAGGCGCTCAGGATGACGGCGGTGTTGTGCCGCCCGGTGACGGCGCAGGCCGGAACCGGGGCAGCGAAAAGAGGAAAGATCTGGAAGAAGTTCTTCGATGCCTTTTCGAGGTGGCTGGCCGCACCGGTCACCTCGGGCGTCGTCCCCTCGCGGTTCCCGGCGGCCCAATCGAGCCCGCGGCGCTACTGCAGGCCGCTGGCCGAGGCGGCGATGACGTGAATGAGGCCGAGGAGGCAGGACCAGCCGAGGAGCCGAATTTCAATCGGCATCAGGCGTCCTTTTGGGTCGATGGTGGAGGCGTTGCGCCGTACCGAGCCCGAGCAGTGCGGAAAAGTGAAACGGACGACGTGTTTGCCGGGCGTGACTCGGCGGTCCGGTCTCCGTATGAGAGCGCGAAGCCACGAAGAAGCCCCGGGCGGTCCGTGCGACCGGTCGCGGCGCACGACAGAGTCATTTTACGATGAGCGGCGTCAACGAGATCCGGTCGGCCTTCCTCGACTATTTCGCCAAGGCGGACCACGCCGTGGTGCCGTCGTCGTCCCTCGTGCCGCGCAACGACCCGACCCTGATGTTCACCAATGCGGGGATGGTGCAGTTCAAGAACGTCTTCACCGGCGTCGAGAAGCGGCCCTACAACCGGGCGACCACGGCGCAGAAATGCGTCCGCGCCGGCGGCAAGCACAACGATCTCGACAATGTCGGCTACACCGCGCGCCACCACACCTTCTTCGAGATGCTCGGCAACTTCTCCTTCGGCGATTATTTCAAGCCGCAGGCGATCGAACTGGCCTGGAGCCTGATCACGAAGGAGTTCGGCCTGTCGAAGGACCGGCTGCTCGTCACCGTCTATGCGGATGATGAGGATGCGGCCGGGCTCTGGCGCAAGATCGCCGGCTTTTCCGACGACCGAATCATCCGCATCGGCACCTCGGACAATTTCTGGCAGATGGGCGATACCGGCCCCTGCGGTCCCTGTTCGGAAATCTTCATCGACCAGGGGCCCGGCCTGCAGGGTGGTCCTCCCGGCTCGCCGGACGAGGACGGCGACCGGTTCCTGGAGTTCTGGAACCTCGTCTTCATGCAGTACGAGCAGATCGAGCCGGGCAACCGCCTCGCCCTGCCGCGCCCCTCCATCGACACCGGCATGGGGTTGGAGCGCATGGCGGCGATCCTCCAGGGCGTCACCAGCAACTACGACACCGACCTGTTCAAGGCTCTCATCGATGCGGTGAGCCACGCGGTCGGCCGGCCGCCGGAGCCCGGCACCGTCGCCTCCTACCGCGTCATCGCCGATCACCTGCGTTCGGTCTCGTTCCTCATCGCCGACGGCGTGCTGCCGTCGAATGAGGGACGCGGCTACGTTCTGCGCCGCATCATGCGCCGCGCCATGCGCCACCTCGAACTCCTCGGCTCCCGCGAGCCGGTGATGTTCCGCCTGGTCCCCACCCTCATCCGCGAGATGGGGCAGGCCTATCCCGAACTCACCCGCGCCGAGAGCCTGATCTCGGAGACCCTGCGCCTGGAGGAAACCCGCTTCCGTCGCACCCTCGAGCGGGGCCTCGCCATCCTCGATTCGGAGAGCCGCACCCTAGTCCAGGGCCAGAACCTGTCCGGCGAGACCGCCTTCACCCTCTACGACACCTACGGCTTCCCCCTCGACCTGACCCAGGACGCCCTCAAGGCCCGCGGCATCGGCGTCGACACGGACGCGTTCGGCCAGGCGATGGAGCGCCAGCGCAAGGCCGCCCGCGCCGCCTGGACCGGCTCGGGCGAGGCCGCCACCGAGACGGTCTGGTACGGCATCAAGGAGCGCGTCGGCGCCACCGAGTTCCTCGGATACGAGACCGAAGGCGCGGAAGGCATCGTCACCGCGCTCCTGCGCGACGGGGCCGAGGTGGAGAGCCTGAGGGCCGGGGAGACCGGCCTCGCGCTCCTCAACCAGACCCCGTTCTACGCGGAATCCGGCGGTCAGGTGGGCGATACGGGCCGCCTGACCGCGTCGGGCCTCAGCGCTCGGGTCACCGCCACGGAGAAGAAGCTCGGCGATCTCTTCGTGCATCATGTGATCATCGACGAGGGGCAGCTGACCCTCGGGCAGGCGGCGGAGCTCACCGTCGATCACGCCCGCCGGTCGGCGATCCGCGCCAACCATTCGGCCACCCATCTGCTGCACGAGGCCCTGCGCCAGGTGCTCGGCGATCACGTGGCTCAGAAGGGGTCGCTGGTCTCGGCCGAGCGCCTGCGCTTCGATTTCAGCCATCCCAAACCCCTGGACGAGGCCGAACTTCGCGCTGTCGAGGACATCGCCAATGCGGTGCTCCTGCAGAACACGCCCGTGGTGACGAAGCTGATGGCGCAGGACGAGGCCGTCGCCTCCGGCGCCCGCGCCCTATTCGGCGAAAAATACGGCGACGAGGTGCGCGTCGTCTCCATGGGGCGCCCGGTCGACGACCGGGGCGAACTCGCGGAGGAGGGACGCCTTCCGGCCTTCTCCATCGAGTTGTGCGGCGGCACCCATGCGGGCCGCACGGGCGAGATCGGTCAGATCTCGGTGCTGGGCGAGAGTGCGGTGGGTGCTGGTGTGCGCCGGATCGAGGCCCTCACCGCCGGGGCGGCCCGCCGCCACCGTGCCGAGGAGAGCCGCACCCTCGGCCAGATCGCCGGGCTCCTCAAAGTCCAGAGTGCCGACGTGCCCGAGCGCCTGAGCGGGCTCATCGAGGAGCGCCGCCGTCTTGAGCGCGAGTTGTCGGAAGCCAAGAAGAAGCTCGCCATGGGCGGCTCGTCGGGGAACGACGACGGCATCGTCGAGATCGGCGGCGTCAAGCTGATGGCCAAGGTCGTCGAAGGCGTCGAGATGCGGGACCTGAAGAGCCTCGCCGATGCCGGCAAGAGCCGCATCGGCTCCGGCATCATCGCTTTGGTCGGCGTGTCGCCGGACGGCAAGGCCGGCCTCGTCGTCGGCGTCACCGAGGACCTGACCGACCGGTTCGACGCGGTCGCCCTCGTCCGCGCCGGGGCCGGGCATCTCGGCGGGAAGGGCGGCGGCGGTCGCCGCGACATGGCCCAGGCCGGCGGCCCGGAGGGAACCGGCGCCCAGGCGGCGATCGACGCCATCGCCCAGGCGCTCTCCGTCAGTTGACGCGCTTCCAGGTCTGGCGCTTGCAGAACACGCTCATGACGCAGCCCGCCACCTCGACGACGTTCGGCCCCTTGACCGTGAGACTGCCGGAATAGGTCTTGCCGTCGTTGGGATTGTAGAGCGAGCCCTCGTAGCCGTCCCCGGACGGGGTCGCCGCATTCATGATCTGGACGCCGATCAGGCTGCGGGATTGCAGCGAGGCATCCGGGTTCTTGGAATCGAGGCCCTTGCCCGGCACGCTCACCAGGGTGCCGCAATAGCCGCCGCCGCAACGCGCGATCCGAACCTTCGAATCCCCGTTCTCGGTGAGCCAGACCCCGCTCGGGTCGGCCTCCTTCTGGGCGAAGGCCCCTCCCGTCATCGCGATCAGGGCCATGACGGCCACGGCGGATCGCCACGGCGTCAGTTCGAACGTCATCGTCATCCTTCGTCCTCTCGAACGGTTCCGGCCGCCGTCGGGGCGGCCCCACCTCGCGGGAAGCGGGAGTTAGCCCTCCGGCATGGGAGGGGCAAGCGCAGGGTCGGTGCCAGTACGATATGCCGCCGCATGCCTTGACAGGGCCGCCCGGCACGCGCCTAGAGACCCCCAAAGTTGAAGGGTGGATCGCGATGCGTGTGGTCGAGACACAGATTCCCGCGGTAAAGCGGGTCGTGCCCAATCGCTTCGGCGACGACAGGGGCTGGTTCTCGGAGACCTTCCGGGCCGATGTCCTGGCGGCAGCCGGGATCGCCGACGCCTTCGTGCAGGACAATCAATCCTTCTCCGCCCAGAGCGGAACCGTTCGCGGCCTGCATTTCCAGCTCGCACCGGCGGGCCAGGCCAAGCTCGTGCGCGTGCTGTCGGGCGCCATCCTCGATGTCGCCGTCGACCTGCGGCGCGGTTCCGAGACCTATGGCCGGCACGTCTCTGTCCGGCTCGACGCCGCCGAGGGCGAACAACTCTACGTCCCGGTGGGGTTCGGCCATGGGTTCTGCACCCTGGAACCCGACACCATGGTCGCCTACAAAGTGTCGGCCTATTACAGCCGCGAGCACGACCGCAATCTGGCCTGGAACGATCCGGATCTGGCCATCGCCTGGCCGGTCGGTGAGGACGAGGCCGTCCTGTCGGACAAGGATCGCGTCGCACCGTCCTTCGCCGAACTGGGCGCGGTGTTCTAAGCCACCGTCCGCCCGATCAGCGAAGACCTCGAGGCGCGGCAGGATACGGACCCGCCCATGCGTGACCATCAGGATTTGTAAAATATGGCCAAACCTCTGCGCATCCTGGTCACGGGCGGATGCGGCTTCATCGGCTCGGCTTTGGTCCTGCACCTCGTCCGGGATCTCGGCCATGAGGTTGCGACCCTCGACGCCCTGACCTATGCGGCCAACCCGATATCGCTGGCACCCCTCGACGGCGATCCGCGGCACCGGCTCGTGACCGGCGACATCTGCGATCCCGCCACCGTGCACGCCCTCTACACCGAGTTCCGGCCCGACGCCGTCATGCATCTCGCCGCAGAGAGCCATGTGGACCGCTCGATCACCGATCCCGGCGCCTTCATCCGCACCAACGTCGTCGGTACGCAGGTGATGCTCGACGTCGCCCGCACCTACTGGGAGGGCCTCACCGGTGAGGCGAGGGCGGCGTTCCGGTTCCTCCACGTCTCCACCGACGAGGTCTACGGCTCGCTCCCGCCGGACGAGTTCTTCACGGAGGACAGCCGCTACGACCCGCGCTCGCCCTATTCGGCCTCCAAGGCCGCCTCCGACCATCTGGCGCGGGCCTGGGGCGAGACCTACGGCCTGCCGGTGCTGGTGACGAACTGCTCCAACAATTACGGCCCCCGGCATTTCCCCGAGAAGCTGATCCCGCTGATGATCCTCAATGCCCTCGAAGGGCGGCCCCTGCCGGTCTACGGCGACGGCCTCAACGAGCGCGATTGGATCCACGTGGAGGACCACGCACGCGGCCTCGTGGCGGTGCTGGAACGGGGCCGCCTCGGCGAGACCTACCTCCTCGGAGGCCGATCGGTGCGCAACAACCTCGCGGTGGTGAAGGCCCTCTGCGCCGCCTTCGACCGGCTGCGGCCGGAACATGGGCCGCACGAGCGCCTGATCTCCTTCGTCGCCGACCGGCCGGGCCACGACCGACGCTACGCCATCGACCCCGGCAAGGCCGAGCGGGAGATCGGCTGGACCCCCACCAAATCCTTCGAGGACGCCCTGGAGGAGACCGTGCGCTGGTACCTCGACAACGAGGTTTGGTGGCGTCCGATCCGGGAGGGTCGCTATACCGGCGAGCGCCTCGGCCTCGGCACACCCGATGCGAAAGCCTGAGATGGATATCCTGATCCTCGGCGGGGCGGGCCAGGTCGGCACCGAACTGCAGGCGTCCCGGAACTGGGGCCCGGGCGTGACCCTGGTCGCCCCGACCCGTGCCGAACTCGACATCACCGATGCGGCCGCCGTGGCGCGGATCTTCTCCGAGCGTACCATCGGGGCGGTGGTGAACGCCGCCGCTTATACCGCCGTGGACAAGGCCGAGTCGGAGGTGGTGGAGGCTTGGCGCCTCAATGCCTTGGCCCCCGCCATCCTCGCGGCCGAGACGGCGCGGCGCGGCATCCCCCTTGTCCACGTCTCCACCGATTACGTCTTCGATGGCGCCGGCTCGGGCGCCTACGCGGCCGACGCGCCGATCCGTCCGACCAGCGTCTATGGCGCCAGCAAGGCCGCCGGCGAGATGGCGGTCCGCACCGCCAATCCGCGCCATGCGATCCTGCGCACCGCCTGGGTCGTGAGCCCGCACCGGGGCAACTTCGTCAAGACCATGCTGCGCCTCGCCGCCGAGAGGGATGCGCTGAACGTGGTGAACGACCAGCGCGGTTGCCCGACCTCGGCCGCCGATCTCGCCGCCGCCCTCGCGGACATCGCCCTGCGTCTTTCCGCCGACGGAGACGCGCCCACAGGCACGCACCATTACGTCAATGCGGGTGCGACCACTTGGCACGGTTTCGCGCAAGCCATCGTCGCCGGCTCCGCCGCGCGCGGCGGCCGGAGCGTTCCGGTCAACGGCATCCCCACGAGCGCCTATCCGACGCCCGCCCGGCGGCCCGCCAATTCGGAACTGTCCACCGAGAGCCTGACGAAGGCCTACGGGCTGAGGCCGCGCCCCTGGCAGGCCGCCCTCGACGACATCCTCGACCGGCTGGTCGGCCCCGCGCATCATTCAGCAGAGACACAGTCATGAAGGGCATCGTTCTCGCCGGCGGGTCCGGTACGCGCCTCCATCCGGCGACCCTGTCGATCAACAAGCAGCTGCTGCCGGTCTACGACAAGCCGATGATCTACTATCCTGTCTCGGTGCTGATGCTCGCCGGCATCCGCGAGATCCTGATCATCTCGAGCCCGGAGCATCTCGGCAATTACGAGCGCCTGTTCGGCACCGGTGAGCAGTTCGGCCTGTCCTTCAGCTACGCGGTGCAGCCGCGTCCGGAAGGCCTCGCCCAGGCCTTCACCATCGGGCGCGACTTCGTCGGTTCGGACGACGTCGCCCTGGTGCTGGGCGACAACCTGTTCTTCGGCTCGGGCATGAGCGCCATGCTGAAACAGGCGCGCGAACGGGCGAGCGGCGCGACGATCTTCGCCTATCATGTGGACCACCCCGAGGCTTACGGCGTGGTCACCCTCGACCGTGACGGACGCCCGCTGCGCATCGTCGAGAAGCCCACGGTGCCGGAGAGCCCCTGGGCGGTGACCGGCCTCTACTTCTACGACAATCGGGTGCTCGACATCGCCGCCGCCGTGGAGCCCTCGGCCCGTGGCGAATTGGAGATCACATCCGTCAACCAGGCCTATCTCGACCTCGGCGAGCTTTATGTGCAGCGAATGTCGCGCGGCTATGCCTGGCTCGATACTGGGACGCATGACAGCCTGCTGGAGGCGGGCGAGTTCGTGCGCACGCTGCAGAACCGGCAGGGCCTCCAGGTCGCCTGCCTGGAGGAGATCGCCTATCTCCAGGGCTTCATCGACAAGGCGCAGCTGATCGCCCGCGGCGAACTCTTCGCCAAGACCGCCTACGGCCAGAACCTGCTGAAACTGTCGAAGCTCGACCCGGAATCCCGCCTCGACGAGTGACGGACGTGGCTGAGCAGGTTTCGCAGAACCGGGGGCCACTTCTGCGAAACCTGCTTAAGCGCCACCGTCTGCGAGGATGGCGCCGGTATAGGTCTCGCTGACCTCGCAGATCGGGCGCCCGGACCGGTCCGAGAGGATCGCCTCGATGGCGAAGACGAGATCCGACGGGCCGGGAACACCCGCATCCCGCGGCCACAATCTCAGCAGACGGAGGTTTCGCCGTCTGGGGAACAGCGTGTGGACCACCCGGCCGAAGGGAGCCTCGGTCACATCGAGTGACAGGTTCATCTCCGCCGTCAGACGCGCCGGGACGTACCAGTTCTCGGCCTGCGACAGGACGTGGCCTGCGCAACTCAGGCGGACGTGCCGATACCGAACCGCTTCTCCGTCGGACAGGGCGAGCCGATGGGCCTGCAACGGGCTCGGGTCCCGTTCTGGACCCGGAACCCGCGTCGCCACGAGACGGGCCTCCGACGCGAGCCGACGCTCCTCGCACCAGCCTTCGAGCACCGTCGTCGCGCTGTCGCCGTTCAGGAGCCGTGCGCTCAGGGTCTCGATCAGCGCCTCGGCCGTTTCCGTGGTGGAGGTGGTGAGGGCATGCCGTCCGGCGGGTAGGGTCATGGCTCCGACCTATCATGCGGCCGAAGGCGACACACGCCATCATCCTTCTCCGTGCCCGACCGATTGGGGACCACCGGATCGTCCGCTCACGCCCGGTCCACGGAACCGAATGCCGGGCTCCGCTCCCGGTGCGACCGGAAACGGAGCCGATGGGCAGAGGCGCCCGCGTCAGGCGCCGAAGACGAACAACTCGTTCAGCCCGCCCTGCACGTCTGCGATCCCCACATCGTGCAGGATGATCTTGTTCGAGGAGGCGCCCTCCTTGAAGGTCACCAGCGTGTCCCGGCCGTTATTGAGACCGCGCAGGATGACGTCAGTCGCGTCGACGCCCTCGATATCCACGGAGATGTGGTCAACGTTGGTGTTGAATCCGTAGATGTTGTCGCGGCCGAAGCCGGCTTCGAAGTGGAACGTGGTGTCGCGGCCGCTCGCGATGATCTTGTCGTTGCCGGCCCCGCCTTCGATGATGTTGCTACCCCTGGTGACCTGAATGCGGTCGGCGCCCGACGTGCCGATGATCTCCACGTCGGCTGAGCTCTGCTTCACGATCCTGGCGCCCGTGGTCACCCCCGACATGTCGAGGTCCATATCGCCGCGCAGGTAGACGGCCTCGATACCGGTGAAGTTGCCGTTGGTCAGGCTCACGGAGCCGGCGCCCGCAACGATCAGGAAATCGGTGCCCTCGCCGCCATCCACGTGCTCGGGCGTCTCGCTGATGACGAGACGGTCCTTGCCGCCCAGGCCATAGAGCGTGTCACGACCGCCATTGCCGTTGATGCTGTTATTGCTGGAATCCCCGATCAGGCCGTCGCCGAAGGTGCTCCCGAGCAGGTTCTCGAACCCGCTGAACGTGTCTCCCACCGCGTCGCCACCCTCGGCGAAGTCGTTCACAAGACCGACGCTAACGCCCGCCGTCGAATGGGCATAGCTCAAGGTATCGATACCGCCGCCGCCGGTCAGGCTATCGGCTCCCGCACCGCCCTCGATGACGTTGTTGTTGCCATCGCCGTCTGCAGCATCCTCGAACGCCGTGAGGCGAAGATTGGAAATGTTGCTGAAACTGTCCTGGAGAATCGTTTCGCGTTGATCCAGGCCTCTGCCGCTCGCCATGTCGACGCCGACGCCGAAGAACCGTCCGGGTTGATACTCGTAGGCTGCCGTGAACGAGGCGTAGCTCAGGGTGTTGGTCCCCGCACCGCCGTCGATCGTGTTGGTGCCCAGGCCGGCTTCCAGGATGTCGCTGCCATCGCCGCCAGCGAGGGCGTCGTCGCCATCGCCACCGTTGAGGATATCGTTGCCATCGCCGCCATCGAGGCTGTCGGCGCCGCCGCCACCGTTGAGGATATCGTCGCCGCTTCCGGTCACCAGGACGTCGCCGAGATCACCCCCGGTGAAATCCAACGCGTTGGACGAGTCGCTGAAATCCGCGAAGATGCTCGTATTGGCGACAGACAGCATTTCGGCTGTCTGGATATCCTGCAGATACCCGGCCTCGTTGAGCGTTTCGGCTATGAAGTCACCAAAACTCACTGCTATCTTATAGATTTCGTCTATTGGAACGGCGACCGATGCTACATCACTGTTGATATCACTATAACTTGAATTACGAGTGTATTTGATCGATGACATCGTCAAACCTTGCAGAATTATAGCCTTGCCGCGCGTTCATCGAGAAACCGAGAGGCCTTTTGATCGAACAGCGGCGGCAAGATACAGTCTCTCCGTGAATCGATTGATAATCTTTGACCATTTATCAAATGCATCGTCGCGCTCAACACCTGAGATAGCGCAGAAAGGCGCCGCACCTCGATGCGGGGGTGATGGTATTGCCGACGCAACGGACGGAACGAGCGCGGGCCTGAGCGGAGCCGGCCTCCGCCCTCCCGAACGCGAGACTCCGGCGGGATCACCGGAGGGCGATCGACCGGCGACCGTATGGAAGGACAAGCGGCCAAAGCGCTCCGCTGGAAAGCTCTGGCATCGCGGATCTGGGCGTCAGCGAAGACGGCTCGGCACCGATCCGTCGGCTGAGGCGCCGGGCGGACCACGATGGCCCGATCAGCCGAACGCTTCGGCCGCGCGCCTGCGAGGCTTCACGCCACGCGAGGGCCGAGCCATGTCTTTATGACGATCGAAGAGAGGGATGACCAAGAAGATCCGGACAGGGCCGGCTTGCGGCATCCGGGTCGTCGTCGCGAAGATCGAATGGTGGAGCCTAACGGGATCGAACCGATGACCTCTTCCATGCCATGGAAGCGCTCTCCCAGCTGAGCTAAGGCCCCACATTCCGGGACAACCGCGACGCCGTCTCGCGATTGTCGTCATCATCGGTGAACCTCACCGAGATTGGTCTTGTCCGATTCGTTTGACGGCGCCCCTCGGGGCGACATCCGCGAAACGGATGAAAAGAAATGGTGGAGCCTAACGGGATCGAACCGATGACCTCTTCCATGCCATGGAAGCGCTCTCCCAGCTGAGCTAAGGCCCCACTTCTGGGACCACCGCAACACGTCTCGCGGTGGTCGTTCCGCCAACCTGCCTTGCGGCGTCCGGCGGAGGCGGTTCTATATTCGGGCGCTTGCCCGGACTCAAGCCCCTAATCGCATTCCCCGTCGAGAATTTTTGGCGCTGGGCCTCGGGACATGCAAAGCGAGGCGGGGACGCGCCTCAGCTTTCCTCGTCGTTCTCGATATCGCCGTCGATGAGATCGGCCACGTCGTCGTCGCCGGTATCTTCCTCCTCGAGGAAGGTGTCGTCGGCGTCGGTCGAATCGGCATCGTCGTCGCCGGTCGTGGTGTCCGCTTCGTCCTCGGCGGCCTCGACCTCGTCGAGGGACACGATCTCGGGACCGCCCTTCTCGGCGTCCGTATCCTCGTCGTCGTCAGCCGGGACGGCTGCGGCGCGGGAGGCGAGGGCGGGAGCTGCAATGCGCGAGGTGGCGGCGGCCTGATAGATCGTCCCGCATTTCGGGCAGGTCGCGGGATCCTTGTCGAGATCGTAGAATTTCGCGCCGCAGCTCATGCATTGACGCTTCAAGCCGAGTTCCGGTCTGGCCACGGGCGAACCTCTGATAGGGATTTGGGAGAGGCGCCCCGTTAGTCGGGTGAAACCGTCCTGTCAAATGCTCTCACACAGGCGATCTACCGCGTTCGGCCCAAACCTCGTCGGGATTCGACCGCGCAGAGGCCGCGACGGGTCGGATGACGCCGCCCCGCCTGCGTGGTAACCGGCCCCATGACGTCGCCGCCGGCCGAACGGTCGGATGCGGCGGCCCGACTGCGCCAGAAGCCGAAAAGTCATCATTCCCGTGTCGCATCACTCCGAACCGCAGCCCCTGACCGCTTCCGCCGGCGCGCCCTTGCGCGGCGCGCTGCGGCCGCCGGGCGACAAGTCGATCTCCCACCGGGCGATGATCCTCGGTCTCCTCAGCATCGGCGAGACCCGTATCGAGGGCTTGCTCGAAGGCGACGACGTCCTCCGCACGGCCGAGGCCGCCAGAGCCCTTGGGGCGGGAATCGACCACCTCGGGGAGGGCAGCTGGGTCGTGCGCGGCGTCGGCATCGGTGGGATGACCGATCCGGCCGGCGTACTGGATTTCGGCAATGCCGGCACCGGCTCGCGCCTGATGATGGGCGTCGTCGGCGGGCAGGACGTCACCGCGACCTTCGACGGCGACGCCTCCCTGCGCAAGCGCCCCATGCGCCGCATCCTCGATCCGCTGATCCGCATGGGCACTCAGGTGCTGAGCGAGGAGGAGGGCGGCCGCGTGCCCCTCACCCTTCGCGGGCCGAGGGAAGCCATTCCGATCACCTACGAGACTCCCGTCGCCTCGGCGCAGATCAAATCCGCCGTGCTGCTCGCCGGCCTCAACGCACCGGGAACCACGACGGTGATCGAGGCGGCCGCGACAAGGGACCATAGCGAGCGGATGCTGCGCCTGTTCGGGGCCGAGGTAATGGTGAGTCCGCACGGGCCCGGCGGCCATGGCCGCACCATCGCCCTCACGGGCCAGGCGATTCTGCGCGGCACCGACGTCATCGTGCCGGCCGACCCGTCCTCGGCGGCCTTCCCGCTCGTGGCGGCCCTCATCGTCCCGGGCTCGGAGGTGACGATCCAGGGTGTGATGATGAACCCGCTGCGCATCGGCCTCATCACCACGCTCATCGAGATGGGCGCCGATATCGAGAGGCGCAACGAGCGCGACGAGGGCGGCGAGACCGTGGCCGATCTCCATGTCCGCGCCAGCCGCCTCACGGGCGTGGACGTGCCGGCCGAGCGGGCCCCCTCGATGATCGACGAATATCCGGTCCTCGCCGTCGCCGCCGCCTTCGCCGAGGGCGTCACCCGGATGAACGGGCTGCACGAACTGACGGTGAAGGAATCCGACCGCCTCGCCGCCGTGGCGGATGGTTTGCGCGAGAACGGCGTGACCTACCGGATCGAGGGCGACGACCTCATCGTCGAGGGCGATGGCTCCGCCGCGCGCGGCGGCGGCACCGTGGCGACCCATCTCGACCACCGCATCGCCATGGCCTTCCTGGTGATGGGCCTCGCCACCCGCGAGCCGGTGACCGTCGATGACGGCGCCATGATCGCCACCAGTTTCCCGAGCTTCCTGCCGACGATGCGGGCACTCGGCGGCCGCATCGCGGAGTGAGCCCCATGCCGATGGTCATCGCGATCGACGGACCCGCCGCCTCGGGCAAGGGGACCCTCGCCAAGCGGCTCGCCGCGCATTATGGGCTGCCGCATCTCGATACCGGCCTGCTCTACCGGGCTGTGGCCCTTACCGTGATCGATGCGGGCTACAACCTCGACGATCACGCCGCCGCGGCTCGGGCCGCCGCGACGCTGATCGCCGATCGGCTTGCTGACCCGAGGCTGCGCGAGCGGGCGATGGGGGACGCGGCCTCCCGCATCTCGTCGATCCCGGCGGTGCGCGCGGCCCTCCTCGCCTGGCAGCAGCGCTTCGCCGGTGGCGCCAGCGGCGCCGTCCTCGATGGCCGCGACATCGGCACGGTGGTCTGTCCGCAGGCCCAGGTGAAGCTGTTCATTACCGCCGCCGCCGAGGAGCGCGCCCGGCGCCGGCACCTCGAACTCCTTCGTCGGGGAGAGCCGGCGAGCCTCGGGGCGATTCTGTCCGATATCGTCGCCCGCGATGCGCGCGATGCCCAACGCTCGACGGCCCCCCTCAAGGCCGCCGCCGACGCTGTCCTCCTCGACACCACCGATCTCGACGCGGACGAGGCCTTCGAGGCGGCGCGTGCCGTGGTGGACCGGGCGCGCGTCCACTGACGTCGGCCTATCACTCCGGCTCGGGCCCGTAGCGGTTCGGGCCGGGCGTACCCCGGCGACAGACGGTCTCGACGAAGAACCACAGGTTGAAGCCTGTCATCGCCAGGGTGGCGGCGATCACGGGCACCGGATAGGCGTCGGCGAGAGTCTCGATCGGCGCGAAGCCCGCCAGAGTGACGACCACGTCGGGAAGCATCCACCACCCCGTCCGATCCCGGTCGTGCAGGCGCCGGATCGTCGCCACGACGAGGAATGCAGCGGTCGCGGCCAAGGCGACACCGACAATGGCGAGGCCCGTGAACCGAGCCTCCAGCGACGCGGCCAGGATGGCGACGCTGCCGGATACGCAGAAGAGCAGCAGCATCCCGATCAGCCGGCGATGATAGCGCCGGCGGGACAGCCGGCCTCGCGGATCGAAGAGCTCTGCGAGCGAAGCAAGCCTGTCCATCATGTCCCCCTCGGTTTCACACGTCGGGTCGGCGGCTCGGTGAGCGGATCGTCCGGCCAGGGATGGCGCGGATAGCGTCCGCGCATCTCGGCGCGCACGGCACTCCATGAGCCGCGCCAGAAGCCGGGCAGATCCTTGGTGATCTGGATCGGCCGCGAGGCCGGTGACAGGAGGTGGAGGACCAGCGGCACCCGTCCGCCGGCGATGGCGGGATGGCGGTCGAGCCCGAACAGTTCCTGCACCCGGACGGCCAGGACCGGCCCGCCCTCGGCATCGTAATCGATGGGAATGCGCGAGCCTGTCGGCACCTCCACATGGGTCGGAGCCTCCGCGTCGAGGCGGTGACGCATGTCCCAGGGGAGGAGCGCGCCGAGCGCACGGCCGAGATCGTCGGCCGTGACGGCGTCGAGGTTGGTGCGTCCTTCGAGCTCGGGCGCGAGCCAGTCCTCCACCGATGCGCTCAGCGCCGCGTCGGAGAGGTCGGGCCATGCGTTGCCCTCGGCGGCGCGGAGGAAGCTCAGGCGGGACCGCCATTGGGCGAGGGCCGGCGTCCAGGGCAGGCTGTCGAGGCCGAGGCCAGCGATACCCCGCGCCAGGATGACGGCCGATGCCGCATCCAACGGCACCGGCAGGATGCGCTCGCCGAGGGTCGCGGCACCGAGGCGGCGGGACGCGCGCGCCCTCAAGGACCGGGACGCCTTGTCGAAACTGACCTGGGTGACGGAGTCGATCCGTTCCGCGAACGCGGCCTCGATCTCCTCCAGGGTGATCGCGGCGGCGGCGAGGATGCGCCCGGAGGCTGCCGTGCCGGCGATATCAGCCACCACGAGGAAGGCTTCGCGGGCAAGCGCCGAGGCCGGGTCCACGCGCCCGGCACGGCCATTCGCCATGACGAACTCGCCGTCCCGCCCCCGCGAGCGGGCGACGCGGTCGGGATAGGCCAGCGCAAGAAGCGGCCCGGCCCCGGAGACATCCGCCGTCGTCACCGAGCCCGCGAAACCGGCGGCCTGCTCGGCCCAGCCGCGCGCCAGACGCCGCATGTCGGAGGCGCGGGTTCCGCGGTCGCGTGCGAACCGGTCGGCGCGGACGGAGAGGTCGGCATCGTCGCCGCCGAGCCCGCGCTCCACCAGGATCGCCGCGAGATCCGCCGCCTCCCGCGACCGCCCGAACCCGGCCGCCGCGACCACCATCCGGGCAAGCCGCGGGGGGAGGGGAATGGCACGCAGGGCCCGTCCCGTCTCGGTGAGGCGCCCGTCGGCATCGAGGGCGGAGAGGTCGCGCAGCATCGACCGCGCCTCCGCCAGGGCCGGGGCGGGTGGGGCATCGAGGAACGACAGGGT
>NZ_VMOA01000080.1 GCF_020662345.1 Methylobacterium sp. W2
CACACAGGACAACAAAAACAGACGATCACCCAGCCAATCAGCCGGATCATCCATCCGATCATCGTCCCGAAGACACAACAACCGCCCGCCGAACCGAAGTCCCCGCTGGCCGCCGCCGATGAACAGGGATATACGGAGACCGACCCGACGCGTCAACACCTAAAACGACACGTCGATGACAGAGGCCGCTGAAACCTGAGGCGAGCCGCATCCGATCGCGAGACGCTCAGATCCCCGCGTACCAGGGGAAGCCCAGCTCGGCGACCATGCTCCCCCTCCCCTTCCCGAAGCCATCGACGCGCTCGACGGCCTCGATCTGGGTCAGGTATTTGAGACTCTTGTAGCCGAGCTGGCGCTCGACCCTTAGGCGCAGAGGCGCACCATGGGCGATGGGCAGATCCCTCCCGTTCATGCCGTAGGCGAGGATCGTCTGCGGGTGCAGCGCATCGAACAGATCGTAGCTGTCCCACCAGCCATCGACACTGCGCATCACGATGAAACGGGCCTCCGGCTTCAACCCGACATGGGCGAGGAGATGGGCCAAGGGCACGCCCGTCCAACCCGCAATGGCCGACCACCCCTGTTCGCAGCTGTGCAGCGTGATCTGTGTCCTGGCCGGCATCGCCTTGAGGTCGGAGAGGGAAAAAGACCCCGGCCTTTCGACGAGACCCGTCACCGGCAGCTTCCAATCGGTGAAACCGACGGCCTTCGATGTCCTGTAGCCGGGATCATCCGGATCGGTCGTGTTGATGGTCGGAAAAACGACCGAGATTGCCTCCGGTCCGAATTCCCTGACGAGGGGTTGCCGTCTGAGCAGCCAGCGCTGCAAGGCGAAGGTCAGCCCGTTGCTCCAATCGTAGGGTGTCGCCAGGCGGCTCAGCGCCGGCGCGTCGCAGCCGCCGAGGAAACCCGCTCCAATGAGACCGGCCGAGCCCGTCAAAAGGCGCCGTCGGGAAAGATCGGTCATCGCTCCTTCTCCGATGGAATGGTGAAACGCCCGGTGATCATCGAGCGCAGGAGATTACCGGCGCCCCCGACGAAGACCTGCATCACATGGACGAGCAGGAAGAGGACGAGCAGGCTGGCGACCAGGAAATGGATCGTCCGTGCGGATTGACGTCCGCCGAACAGAGTGAAGAGCTCCGGGAAAGCGGTCGTGAACCCCGGTGACATGGTGAGTCCGCTCAGTACCATGAGGGGAAACAGGATCAGGACCACCCCGAGATAGGTGAATTTCTGCAGAGCGTTGTAGCGGAGCGCGTCCTTGCCGCGCGCCTTCTCCAGCCTGAGATGATCGCCGATTTCCCGCGCGAGATGCCGGGCGGACAATTGATCCCTATCCGGCACCAGGCTCCTGCGGAGATGTCCGCTCGCCAGGATGAGCAAGAGATAGGCGAGACCGTTGATGACGAGGATCCAGGCGGCGAGGAAATGGAGGTTTCGCCCCCAGCCGGTCTGCTCCACGTTCACCGGCAACGGCAGTTCGATCCATGCCGGCGCGTCGTTGGCACCCGTCTCTCCCCAGAACAGGCGCGGCAGGGCGAGAAGGATGGCGATTCCACTGATGAGCAGGACGAGGAAGGCTGCGGCATTCACCCAATGGGTCAATCTCAGCCAAGCCGGATGCCGAAACACGGTCGAACCGGTCTTCGGCCCGGCGCCCATCTCGACCGGAACGGGTTCAGGTGATGCGGGTGAGGACATCGAGTCGGTACCGGTCGGTGCGACTGTGATGGGCGATGCGGATGGCCCCGTCGAGGAGGCCGATCAGCATGTCCGAGGCTTCATCCCCCGTCTGCGGGTAATGGGTGAGCCCGGTCCAGTGAACGAGGACGAGGATCCCGCCGGGGTCGAGGGCCTCGGGAATGCGCTTGGCCAGATGGGACATGTCGTCGGCATCGAGGAAGTAGAGCACCTCCGAGATCAGGATCAGGTCGAACCCGCCCGCCGGCCATTGGCCGGGCACGTGCAGACGCTCGAACCGCACGTGCGGGAGCGGTTCACAGCGTGCACGCGCCTGTTCGAGGGCCTTTTCCGCCGTATCGAGGCCGATGAGAGCGTCACATCGGGGTGCCAGAGCCTTGGTGAACACGCCGATGGAGCAGCCAATTTCCAGCGCCGACGCGAAACGCGGCTTTGGCAACGCGTCCAAGGTCGCCGCGTATTTGGCGGCCTCGTAGGTGCTGGTGGTGAACTGCCAGGGATCGGGATCGTCGGCGTAGCGATTCTCGAAATAATCCGGCGGCATCGTCTGCGAGTGACGAATCATGGCACATCTCCGGAGTCGCGCCAGAGATCACCGGCGGCCCCGGTCTCACCAAGGACATACTGCGCGGCGGAAGTCAGCGCGAAATCCGGCGCCGGCTGACGCAAATAGGTGGCGAGATCGCGCGAGGCCCGTTCGAGGGGGTGATCGCGCAGGAAGCCCTGCAACCCGACGGAACGCTGAGCGAGCTGCAGCACCGACAGCCCTGCCGCCTCGACGGCGGTTCGCGCCAGGTGAACATAGGCCACGATCCGCTCAGGGTGGAGATCGTCCTCGAAAACGATGCGCGCGGCGCGCTCCACCCAGAGACGGGCGCTCTCGGTGGCGACGAGCCCCTCCCCCAGCCGGGCCGATTGGTGCGGATCGTGACCTCGCCCGGTCCGGCGGAGATGATCGCGCCAGATATCGAGGACAGCCTCGATCCCCCCGAGCTGGACGGCCGCGAAACGCCAGGCACCGCCGAAGAAGTACGGCTGCCTGGAATAGGAATCCGCCTCGCCGAGCAGACCGTCCTGTCCGATCTCGAGACCGGTCAGATCCACCTTTCCCGTTGCCGAGGCCCGCATTCCGTGCGCCCGCCAAGCGGAGAGATCGGCCCGCGTGCCGGATGCAAGCTCCGCCACCACCATGAAAGCGCGATCGCCGGGGATCGTGCGGGCGGTGACCAGGGGGCGGGTGACGAAGCCGGCGCCGGAGGCCAGGATCTTGCCCGCCCTCAGCCGATAGCCGCCGGCCTGCTCAACGAGCTTCAACCCGTCATCCGCGGGCTCGGTGTTCCAGACACCGAAGAGATGCCCCCCTCGCGCATCGGCGAAGAGCCGGGTGCGCTGAGCGGCATCGCCGTAGCGGGCAACCAGTTGAAGGGCGTTGACATGGCCCTCGTAGAGTCGACCGAGAGCGAGACTTCCGCTGCCGATGATACGCAGGACGTCGCAGAGATCCGAAGCACCCGGCTCCTCGCCGAGGCCGGAGCCTCCGTCATCCCGCGGGATCGGTGCGGCGAGCAGGCCGAGCGTACGAAGATGCTCGATATCCGCTGCCGGGAACCCGCCATCATGGTCATGCTCGGCTGCCCGTACGACTGCGGCGCGTGCGGCCATCCTCGCGGCATTCGCGGCATCGACAACGCTGTGGGCGACCCGTATCGGCTGGTCCACGCTGTTCATCCTCTCCGTGCGGCCGTCGCGCCTCGATGCCGACCACTCATGACACGGGACCAGGAGGTCGGACAGATTTCAGCCCGCGCCGGATCAAGCGACACCCCAGCGCGAACATCCGTCGCTGTGTCCGCTTCCTCTTCGTCGCACATGCCAGGATCCGAATTCCGGTACGAAAAGATCAGAATCGGTCGATCGACAAGGAGAATAAACGCCCGCAGGTTCTTGCCTTCGGTCATCGAGGAAGCAGTGAGTTGTCTCGATAACCAGCGAAACCTTCGGCCGGTTCAACGCCACGCGGCCGAATCGTGCATTCCTGTCGCGATGCTCAATCTGCCGCGTAGAAATGCGGCCTTATCCACATATCCGGGATAGGCGGCGGGCCTGAGATCGGGCAGCGTTGCCACGACTCCGCAATCACCTCGTGTACGCCCACGAGAAGATGTCGAGTCGATGCGCTTCCACGAACGATTTTCCAGGATCGATGCCCATGGCGCGAAAGCGCGCTCAGCCCACCGTCGATCTCCTGAAGGACGTCGTCGCCCGTCTCGGGCTTTCGCCACGGTCCGTGGACATCGAGGCGCTGCGGCTTCAGCTCGATCTTCCGGAATTCGGTGGTCATGTCGAGGATGCGCGGGTCGGCAAGGCGCTGCGGCGCATGAAGGCGCAGAGCGCGTTCGCCAGGACAGGCGCCGCGGCGGTGAGCAAGAGCGTGCCCGGGCTCAAGGTCACGGTCGCCGAGAACGATACCCTCCTCTGGCGGGTGCGCGTGCTGCTGCCGCTCCTCGATGGCAACCGTCTGGATGTGCGGGTGGAGGTGCCCTTGGAGGGCGTTGCCGCCGAAATCGTCGCCGGCATGGCGGAGCGCAACGACCCGACCTGGCGCATCGAGACGTTGCGACCTGCCGTGGCCGAGATCACCGCACGGACCGGACAGACGCTCCATTCCGCCATCGAACGCCTCAGGGACGCGATCACCGGGGATCTGCGCGAGGTCGGCGCCGACGCCGTCACTTATATCGATCACATGGACCGATCCCTCCGCTCACGGGTGTTCCATGCCGGGCCGAACCTCGGCCGTTCCATGAGCGATACCCTGGCCCCGGTGCGCAAGCGCGCCAAGGTGGTCGCGCGAGAGGATTCCCGCCTGCGCCGCCTGCGCGATCAGGTCGGGTTTGGGGCTTACATCGAGAAGTTCACCGTCGCCCGGCGTCTTAACCGTCGCATCATCTTTCATATGGGCCCGACCAACTCGGGGAAGACCTACGCGGCCCTGCAGTTACTTGCGGCGGCCCCGACAGGGACTTACCTCGCGCCATTGCGGCTCCTCGCCCTCGAGAATTACGAGGGGCTCGCCGAGCGAGGCCTCAAGGCCGGAATGGTGACCGGCGAGGAAGTCCTCGGTGAAGACAGGCCCACACACACATCGCGGACCATCGAGACCGCGGATCTGATCCGGCCCGTCGATGTGGCCGTGATCGATGAGATCCAGATGCTCTCCGACCCGGACCGCGGCTGGGCCTGGACCAACGCCCTCTTCGGTATCGCGGCCAAGACCGTCGTCGTCTGCGGCTCCGACGATGCCCTCGCCGCAGTCCAGCGCGCGGCGGAGGCGGCCAACGAATCGCTCGAGGTCATTACCTTCGTTCGCAAGACGCCCCTCGTCCTGCTGGACAAGCCCGTCCCCCTCGAAGATGTCGAGCCGGGCGACGCGGTCGTCGCCTTCTCGCGGCGCGCAGTGCATGAGAATCGCGAGATCCTCGTCGCCGCCGGGCACAGCGTGGCGACGATCTACGGCGCCCTGTCTCCGGAAGTGCGGCGCGCGGAAGCCGCACGGTTCCGCACCGGCGAAGCCACTGTCCTGGTCACCACGGATGCGATCGGCATGGGCCTCAACCTCGGGCCCCTGAAACGCATCGTCTTCTCCGCCACCCGCAAATGGGATGGGGTCGGGGAACGTGCCCTGACGAATTCCGAAATCCGTCAGATCGCCGGTCGCGCCGGGCGTTTCGGCCATCAGGATGTCGGTTACGTCGCCGCCACCGATGCCGTCGGCATCGAACCGATCCGCGCCGCGCTCGCCGGAGCCCCGACGGCGCCAGCCGCCGATACGCGATTCTTCGTGCGGCCCGATCTGATCGCGATCCGCTCCGTCGCCGAGGAGATGCGCACGGCGAGCTTGCGTGAGGTCATGACGCATTTCGCGCGGTCCACCTTCTATGCCGGATCGCCGTTCCAGCCCTCCGCCCTCGATGAAATCCTCGACGTCGCAAAGATCATCGATCGCGCCGCCTTGCCGATCGAGGAAAAATTCGCGTTCTCGGTCTGCCCGGTCAACCGGCGCGATGAGATCGCCATCGCCATGCTGGAACGCTGGGCGCAAGCTCGGGCCACACGGACGACTGTCCCGGCACTGCGCGCCAATCTGAGCGGCGAACTCGATTATCAGGAGCGGACGGTGCGGCTCGCGAGCGCTTATCTCTGGCTGTCGCGCCGCTTTCCCGAAACCTTCGACGACGACGAGCAGATCCGTGTCATGCGCGGCCGTGCCAATGCCGTCATCGAAAACCAGCTGCGAGAGACGGCGACGCGCAAGGCCGAACGTCGGCGGTCGCGGCCGGGAGTGCGATGACTCATCTGACTTACGCCATCGGCGACATTCACGGATGCGCCGATGCCCTCGCGCGACTCCTGGCGGAGATCGCGCGTCATAGCGGTGGCCGCGAACACCGTCTGGTTTTTCTCGGCGACTACATCGATCGCGGACCGGACAGTGCCGGTGTCCTGCGGATTCTTCAGGATCTCGATCGGACGGAAGGCGGGAGAGCCCGGTTTCTCATGGGCAATCACGAGCGCATGCTGCTCGACGCCTACGAAAAGCCGTTCGGAGTGACTGCTTGGCTGGAAAATGGCGGTCGAAGGACGCTAACGTCCTTCGGCATTCACGATCCGGAGGAGTTGCCGCGGGCTGCGCTCAACTGGATGTCGGGCCTCGACACGGTCCATGAGGATGAGCGACGCTATTACGTCCATGCCGGGTTTCGCCCCGGACGGACCGGTATCGACCCGGACGTCGAGGCCAGACTCTGGATCCGACAGCCGTTCCTCACCGAGGACTTCGATTTCGGCAAACACGTCGTCCACGGCCACACCCCCCAGAAGACCGGCAGGCCGGATGTTCATCGCTTCCGAACGAATATCGACACGGCCTGTGTGTTTGGATGCCTGCTCACCGCAGGTGTGTTCACCGGTGGAGCAGGTCCGGCCGTGGAGTTCCTCCAGGTCGGCCTGTGAGCGATGCCGTGGGAGAAATCAGATCCTTCGGGATTGAGGCTTACGGACGGAGTAGCGCCGCACTTCGAACTGGCGAGTCTTAGAGCCGGATTGCTGCCATCAGCGGGCCACCTCCGAGGATCGGGATCATCCGCGTCAATCGACAAGTCGATGAGGGGACCTTCGCTCTTTGGCGTGTGCTGCGTATGCGCTGAGTATTTCTATTGTGACGGACACGACAAAGCCCGCGGCGTTGTGCGCTGCGGGCTTTGGGTATGGGGTGCCTGGAGATGGTCTGTGATGTTGGTTGCGGGGACAGGATTTGAACCTGTGAC
>NZ_VMOA01000082.1 GCF_020662345.1 Methylobacterium sp. W2
GCAACCGCCATGGGCCTCGGCCGCCGCCAGGGCGAGCTCGACTACAACACCCACGTCCGGCCTGCGCTGCTGGCCAAGGGCGCGATCCTCACGCTCAAGTAGGAGCCGACATGGCCAGCAGTTCTCCTGTCGTTCAAAACCGCTACCAGACGGCTGCGACCTCCACCGGTGCGGGCGGCGGTGCCGGCTACCCGGTCGATGACATTGGCTACGGCCTTCTGTTCGGCGACAAGCACGGTGCTACCCCGCAGGACATCCAGCTCGAAGGCGCCCTGCGGTCGCTGACGCCGCCCTCTGGCAAGCAACAGCCGTGGGTCATCACCACCGAGCCCGGCGTTCACATGCTGGGCAGCGCGGTCATCACCGCGTCGCAGACCGGGCCGACGAGGTTCGAAATTCTCGGCGGTGTCAGCGATGTCATTGTCACGGCAATAATCGTCCGCAACGCCACCAAGCCGATGCCGGCCGGGATGCTCGGTCGCGTCTACGAGGCCCCGGTGGTGACGGTGGGCGGCGTCACAGATTGGAACGACGCTGCCCTGCTCGCTCCCGAATTCAGCCTCGCGGGCCTGACGGACCCTTTCCAAATCGTGGATCAGGCCGGGCTCAAGAAGATGACCCAGCCTGTCTTCTTCCACTATCGTCCCATGGGGACGGCAGGCCCGGCCGACAGCACCTTCACGGTCGAGGTGTGGGGGCGGACCTACTGGTACTCGAACATCCCGAAGCCGCTGCCGAGGAGCTGAAGACCTACCACCTGTCCCTCGACGATGAGCGCGTCCCGCCGTCGGGGTGGCTGGAGGACTGAAGGCCAGCGACCGTGCCTTTGGTCGGGCCGCACAAGCATATGTGATTATCTTGAAGCTTGTATCACGACACCATATAACCCAATGGTTCGCGTCTGGGGACGAGACTCAACCAATGAAGATTGAAATATGCTTTATCCTGAGGTTCGAGTCAGCGTAAATGGCGTCGACATCTTCATTGATTTTGGGGATGGATCTTGTTTTCCGCCGAATGCTGCGGAGAGAACAGTCGCCCGCAAGGCGCTCATGGAAGCAATAGAACTACTAGACAAGCCTGCAATGGATGAAATCTGCGAGCGCGACGGAAAGATTGGCGAACAATTAAAGCCGAAGCCAGAGAAAGCCCGGCTTCGGCTTGTTAGATAACAATAGTATTCTTTTAGTCCGCGGCAGAAATTGAGGCAGCCTCCAGCTTCTTCGCGCGCCGTGCCTCTAGCCGTTGCAGGCGATCGGGAGAAGGAGGCAGTTTTCGTCTTGCTTCAATTCGAGCCTGACGACGAGCCTGACGCTCCGCCGACCGGGTTTCTTTCCGAGCTTCGACCGCTTCCGTCCGCCTGCTCGCCTTAGCCGCGAAGAATTTTTCGACCGACTGCGGCCCGCGCTTTGCAGCCTTCCGACCAAAAGCTTGCGCGTCTCGGAACGAGGTCAGCAAATCGGCATCGTTAATGCCAGGCGTACAGAAGTACCGCTCAAAAATCTTCATATTGAAGTCGAGAACAGGCTTTACGATGTGCCTTCTGTCCGGCACGAACTGATTATCGAAAGCGTAAAGTACAATATCGTAGCTAGGAAAATAATAAAGATTTGGATCGAGGTCCTTGGTCTCTCGATAGAACTCATCTACCGCCGCGCGGATAATAGACTTCGATGCCGCGTTAGCCGAAAGGCAAGATACGGGCCTGAACGAAGCGGCAAGCGGAATTGGCGAAACCGTAATCACCACTTTGGCTTGCGGATTGTACTTTTCGATCAATGCTCTTACGGCATAGATATTCTCTTTCGTCTCGGTAAAAGTCGCGACGCGAAACTTGTGACGAGACGGGTCGAGTTTTCCTTTTGGAGGAGTGCGCCAGAAGACTTCGCCGGTTGGCTCATCGTACCAGATCTCGGAGAGACCCAAAGTGATGATGAAGACCTCGGCAGTGTCGAAAAGCTTCTTCGTGTCTAGGCGGGCTTCTTCGGAATAACCGAACTCTTCGTGGTCGTAGCCCTCCCACAGAGCCTCTGTCGGGAATGAGTTTTCCCACGCCCATTCAAACTGCTGCCGGATCGCGGATGTATGAACGATGCCATCGCCCATGGCTGTTACATACGCCTTATTGTCCTTTTTGGTAAGGACATTGTAACCGCGAGTATCAAGGTGATTGCTAATATTGTTCGCAAAGCACGAGCCGAATGCAACAATCGGAGTTGACTTTGTGACAAACGGAGCGTTTGGCATAAAGCCTTTAGTTAAATAGCGGTCGACAACGTAATCTTTTTCCAAGGAGCCGTTATCGGGATAGATCGATGGACGGTTGCTGTAACTAACGCTAGTTTTCCTAGCAATGCCGTCAATAACGACGTCCATCATCCCCATAATTGTCCCCCCGGAATTTTTTGTGCTGATCTTTGACGGAACCGGCACAATAACTCCAGGGATTAAAATCCGCGACCCACAAACAGGTGGCGTTCTAGAAACCTAACGGTTGTGTCTTCCGCAACACGCACCCCAGTCGGACCCTAAGGCCAGCGGGGGGTAGCCGCCCAGCCAAACGGGTCGAGCGACAAATTCGCGGTCGGCCGCTCGACCCGCTGCCTCTCCACTGGCTGACAGATCACAGCGGTTCGGCACCTGACGCTAGGCAGCGCGCCATTGCGGCGTCAATTGCCAGTCCATCCCGAGCCGGCCGGTCGCCTTTGGCATCAGAACCGCATAGGCGCTCGCCGCACTTTCGTGGCCGTCAGAGCCTCGGGCCAGTAGCCGGCCCATTCGACGATCGCGAGCGTCAGAGCGATAGCGATCACGGCGAGCGCTACAACGGCCTCCGTTTTCGTCCAACGCCGTCGCGTCCACCGGCTCAAGATGATCGTCAGTCGTAGAAGCTGATCCATCCGGACGGCTTATCACTCCCGAGCCGGCCGGTCGCTGCGCCCCTATCACAACCGACAATCCCTCCCATCGTGAGAACTGACCATGGCCGCATCGAATTTCGAGCGGGCGCTTCCGCTCGTCCTGAAGCATGAGGGCGGGTACGTCGACCATCCATCTGATCCGGGTGGCGCCACCAACCTCGGCGTCACCATCGGCACCTTGTCGTCCTGGCTGAAGCGGCCGGCGACGAAGGCGGATGTGAAGGCGCTCACCCGCGCGACCGTCGCCCCGATCTACCGCAAGAACTACTGGGACGTCCTGCGCTGCGATGAGATGCCTGCGGGGGTCGACTACGCGGTGTTCGACTTCGGAGTGAACTCCGGCCCCAAGCGTGCGGCCATGGCACTCCAGCGGGCTATTGGCGTGGCTGACGACGGTATCATCGGCAAGGTGACGATCGCCAACATCGCGACCCGCCCGGTAGACCAGATCATCGAGCGCCTCATGGCGGATCGCATGACCTTCCTGCGTCGTCTCTCGACGTGGCAGACCTTCGGCAAGGGATGGACGTCCCGCTGCGATGGCGTGCTGCGCGAGGCCCTGGCGATGGCGCACGCCGCACCGATCCCCACACCGCCCGTCACGGTGGCTCCCATACCCTCCCCGCCACAGGGGGAGGGTTCTGTTCCCGCTTCCCCAGGCCCCCTCGTCCAGCCGGCGCCGCGGAAGAGCGGTGTGCTGACGCCTGCGAAGCCGCTGCCGGAGCCGACCTACGATGTGAAGCCCTCGTGGGGCTCGCGGCTGACGTCGTGGCTGATGCGGCCCTGGTTCGGGTGAAGCAACTACCGAGGATTTTGCGGTAGTTCGACACCACCCTAACCCAGTGATTTTGTTACGTTATGGGCATTCCCATAGCGCTTTCGTCACCACCCCCTCCCACATCGTGAGACCATCATGACCCGCTTCTTCCTAGCGGCGCTGGCGTTCGCCTGTGCCGTCTCTATCGCCCACGCCGCTGAAGTCGTCGCCACCGTGCCGACGACCGCCGTCATCCTGCCGTACGGCGAATGGCTCCTCGCCGCCGCCAACCTCTTCACCGCCGTCATCGTGCCCGTCCTCGGCGGCTTCCTCATCCAGGCGGTGACGAAGGTCTATCCCTGGGCCGCCCTGTTCCTCACGCAGAAGCGTGTGGAGCAGATGGCGAACGCCGTGACCGAGTACGCGGTGAACGCCGTCCCTGGGGCTGTGAAGGAAGGCAAGCTGTCCATCCCGGTGGGCTCTGCCGTCATCGCCAAAGCGATCCAGTACGCAGTCGATGCCGCTCCGGCGAAGGCTCTGGCCGCGGCCGGCGGTCCCGAGGGCCTGGCCAAGATCATCTTCCGCAAGCTCAACCTCGTGGATGAGGCGAACGAGACGAACGTGCTCGCCCCGGTCCTGTCGACCCTGCCGAAGAAGTAGGCGGCGAGCGCCCCGGTGGTCCCCGGCAGCAGTGAGATGCAATGGCTCCCGAAGAGAGACGGTTCACGGCTGACGAATGGCGCGACATCCAGGGCCAGTATCGGGAACAGCCAAAACGCGGGGTCCGGGCGATGTACCCGGATCCTGAAGCGGAGTGCGAGCTGGGACCGTTCGTCCCGTCGGGGGGCTACAGGCCGCCGCGCAAGGTCGAGGCCGCATCCTTCACTCCGCACCCACATCTCATCGTGTGGTTCGCCTCGCTCAGCGCGGACGACGTCTCGCGGCTCGAAACGCTGATCGCCCTCCGGCCCGAGACGGTCGCCTGGGTGTCCGGCAAGAGCCCGAAGGAGCTGGCCAGCATGGACGGCGTCGTCGAGTTCGTCTCATCGTCCCGCACCGCGGCCAAGGTGCTCATGTGGGTCTGCGGAACGACGGCTGCTTTTGTTGGCGGCGTGATCGCGCTGACGAAGGGCGGGTTCGATCTCTTCAAAACAATCAGAGGTGGCTGATGGGCTTGCGCATCTTCGGATACACCTGCCTTGCCGTGATCTGTACGGCCATCATCATCCCTTCGGCCCTCCTCTGCTATTGGCTCGCTGATCGGCACATCCCTGTGGATGTCACCCGCACGGAGGTTCTGACTCCTGTCGTGAAGCCTGGCGGCAAGCTCATCATCCGACAGACGATCCGGTACACGCGAGACTGCCGAGGGCATGTCGATCGCGTCCTCTACGACGCTCACACTCACCGAAAGTGGCTGGCTGACGTCGACTACGAGCGTCCACCGCGCGGCCTTGGCGAGCACGTCGTCACTTTTGTGGAGGACGTGCCGAGCTACTTCGAGGCCGGTGACGCCAGCTACCGCGCCGTGCCTGTCTACGCCTGCAACCTCGTCCATCAGTACCTATGGCCGCTGACGCGCGATGAGACAGTGGTACGGTTCACGGTCGAGGGGACGCCGTTCTAGCCCGATTTGGTACATTTTAGTACCATGTTCGGCAATGACCTACAAAACGCCCATAAATCTTTGATAGACTTGCCGCTCATAACGCTGAGCAAGCCGCCTAGCTTCGGAGCAACCTGTGCCAAGCATTCAAATCACGCCTGACGCGGACTACCAAGAAAATTTGGACGATCCGTTTTATGTATTCCCCCCCATCAA
>NZ_VMOA01000083.1 GCF_020662345.1 Methylobacterium sp. W2
CCGAGACAATCACTCTTGTCAGCGCCGTGGGAGAACTAGCGATAATGATTCGGGAACTCTCCAAGGCCGGCTACTCGTACGAGCAAATCGCGACGTGCATCAAGCTCGGCGGCATTCAGATGGACGCGCCAAAGCTGAGACGCTACCTCGTCGCTTGCGACAAAAAGCTGACAAGGAAGGCGAGGGGCAAGAGGGTAGTCCCGACTATGGAGCGGACGCCGAAGAAGACGGAGCAAATGCAACAGACAGTAGTCCAGGGTACCACGCCGACGTCGGCTGCCCCCCAAACTAAACCAACACCCGGCCCATCAGCGATCCCTACAGCACCGGCTATCGTACCCCCAACCTTCCGACCAGCGACCGCCGTTAATGCAAATCCTCCAACACCGTCCGCTCTGGCGCTGCACGTGCCTTCGACCTATCCACACCGCAACGCTCCACCCGCATCCGCTACAAGTCCGACAGCCACTACGCCATCGATAAGCAGGCCCCAGAACGCAGCATCGCCTAGCGCATCTGCATCTTCGTCGGCTCCAAAGACGAGCAATGGGAGTGGGCGCTCTGCCTCGGAGGGCCGCGCCAGCGATCCGTCAAGGACAGTACAAAAGCTGGAAGAGACGGTGCTCCAACGGCAAGCCTCAATCGCCGTACGTGAAGAAGCGTCAGCATCAGCGTCGGCGGCACAGGCCAGATCGCAGACCGAAGGCGGCGCCCCGACAAATCCCAGCACACTGTTCTGAGCAGATAGAGCTCTGGCCTGCTGCCGGTTTCACGGACACCCAGTTTAGGTGTGATGGTGAAACCGGAGGTGCTCCATGCAACGTCGCAAGTTCGGACGTGAGTTCAAGATTAAAGCGGTTCGCTTGGTTCGGGAGCGCGGGGTCAGTGTGGCATAAGCCGTACGCGACCTCGACGTTCACGAGACGATGCTGCAGCGGTGAATGAAGCAGGCGGTGTCCAACCCGCAACATGCGTTTCCCAGTCAAGGTCAGATGAAGCCTGAGCAGATCGAGATCGACCGGCTACACAAGGAGGTCGTGATCCTCCCCCGATTTCACGGACAGGGGGGTTAGCTCGCGTTCCGCTCGGCTTGCTCGGGGGTGATGTATCCGAGGGCCGAGTGGATGCGCTGCCGATTATAGTATCCCTCGATGTAGGCGAACAGGTCGCGCCGGGCCTCGTCCCGGGTCGTCCATCGTCGCTGGTGGACGAGCTCGACCTTATGTGTATGGAAGAAGCTCTCCATCGGGGCATTATCGTAACAACAGCCGGTTCGGCTCATGGAGGGCGTCGCCTTCATGTCAGCGAGCTGCTTGCGATAGGCCTCGGCTGCGTATTGGCTGCCGCGATCCGAGTGGCAGATGAGACCAGCCCCCGGTCTTTGCCGTTGGGTGGCCATCATCAGAGCCGCCGACGTCAGTTCGGTCCGCATGTGCTCGCGTATGGACCAGCCGACGATCTTGCGAGTGGCGAGATCGAGGACGGCGGCCAGGTAGAGCCAGCCCTCGCCGGTGGGCAGATAGGTGATATCGGCGAGCCAGACCGTGTTGGGCATCGCAGCCGAGAACTGCTGTTTGAGGAGGTTGGGCGCAATCGGCAGGTCGTGGCGGCTATCAGTCGTGCACGGCCGGAACCGACGCCCTGCCAGAGCCCGGATACCGTGCTGGCGCATCAGGCGCTCCACCCGCCCGCGACTGACCGTTCGGCCGTCCGCGCGCAGGGCCGCATGCACCCGAGGCGAGCCATAGCGCCTATGATGCCCAGCATGGAGACGCCGGACGTCATCGAGGAGCTGACGGTTCGACACCGACCGGGCGCTCTCGGGGCATGACCGCCAGCCGTAATAGCCGCTGGGGGAGACTTCGAGCACGCGGCACATGAGACGCACCGGCCAGGTGCTCGCATGCTGCTCAATGAAGGCGAACGTCACTTGGGCATCTCCGCGAAGATGCCGATCGCTTTTTTTAGGTGATTATACCGTTGACACATACGGAGTGGCCGCGGCGTTCTGCCTCCCCCCCTCGGATAGAACTGTGTAAAAGTGAACAATCCTCAGGCGAGAATGTTGTGTGTGTAGGAGTTAATGCGAGGTAGGTCTCGGTCCGCTCCTAGAGTGAATGGGAGAAAATGTGCCGAGATACTTTTTTAATGCTTATGACGGATCCGCCTTGATTGACAATGAAGGCACTGAGTTCGCTGATTTGAAGTCCGCTAAAATCGAGGCAGTACTTCGCGCAAGCCATCTGTTAAAAGATAATGCAAAAAATATCGCAGATGGCGAAGATTGGCATCTTGAAGCCGTAAACGTGTCTGGTTTAATTCTATTCCGCATCGATATATTGGTCACTGATGCGCCAGTATCGCGGCCTGATCCATTGATGAATCGCTAAAGCTTCGGTGCGCCGCGCGAAGGCTTCGCGATCCGCTTCAACGCCTCATCGAAGTCAGCCTCGTCCTCGCTGGCACCAGCTTCACGGGCGCCTTCGATGAACCGTCGCTTTTGCTCCTCAGGCGTCAGCTTCTCCGCGCCCAGCTTGGATGGCGGCTTAGGCTTGGGCTCAGTCATGCTGCGGCTCGTCTAAAATCGCTATCTGGTTGCTGCTCTTGTATGACTTTTCCAGGAACTAGCAGCGATAACTTGGGTCCGAAAGAAGCAAGATCTTTGACAACGGCTACTAGACGCGGCGGGTTGTGAAGTTCGGACAGATCACGGAATGCCGTTGAAGCTTTGTAAACTGAAGCGGCATGATCACTCACTGCCTGAAACACAGCAATCCTATCAGGAAGCCTTACGACGGCCGATAGCGTCCACTCATTCGTGGAGGCGCCGAGAAGCGTAGACTTGTTAGGATCGACGCTGTTGGGTCCAAAGACCTCAAGCAGGCGGCTTGTAAGAGCTTCAGAGAGCGCCTCATCATCATCGGACAGCATTCTCTGAGATATGCGGTCAACCACGCGCCATGAAGCTTCTGCTACATCGTGAACCGCTCGCTCAAGCATGTCTGTAGATGATTCAACAAATATAGCATGACTATTAACGAGAACGCCCATCTGTTCCGCAACAGCACTGGCAGTTCTTTTGAATGAACCTTTCGGAGCTTCAAGATCTTCTGCTTCTCGATAAGCGAAGCCATCATCGCTGACACGAATGCCGCCCGGTGTCGGATCAACGCGCACAGTTACGAATGATCCATCTGGGTACAGCAGTGGCAGATTGATGTACCAACTCTCGCCGATCTGCTCGGTGCGCACGAGTTCGCGAGCCGTGGTTTCGACGGCAAGCTTAACTCTATCAGCGTTGGTTGCGCCCATTGTCATGCGAACAAATCATACTCCCACGGGGGGGCGGGGTGACCTGACCGGTATTTTGGACCGAGCCGATTGAGAGGCTACTGCATGGTGGCGACCATGGGTAGCCGGAAGGCCAGATCCGGGAAGGTGACAGGCGCGGGCGGCCGGTAGCCCAAGGACGAATGCG
>NZ_VMOA01000084.1 GCF_020662345.1 Methylobacterium sp. W2
CCGCTACCTCGTCGCCGGCGCCGCGCCCACCGGCGCCTGGACCGGGCTCTCCGGCCGCATCGTCCATTTCCACGACGGGGTCTGGGACGGGCTGGCGCCGAGGGCCGGGTGGCTCGCCTATGTGGCGGACGAGGACGCCTTCTACCGCTTCGACGGCACCGCCTGGACCGGCCTCGCCGGGACGATCTCGGCCCTGCGGAACCTCGCCCTCCTCGGCCTCGGCACTCATGCGGATGCGGAGAACCCGTTTGCGGCCAAGCTCAACAAGGCGCTCTGGACCGCGCGCGCCACGGCGGAGGGCGGGAACGGCGACCTGCGATTGGCCCTGAACAAGGCGTCTGCGGGCAACGTCCTGTCGCTCCTCATGCAGACGGGCTTTTCCGGCCGCGCCGAGATCGGCCTTGTCGGCGACGACAGCCTGACGGCGAAGGTCTCGGCGGACGGCACCAGCTGGGCCCATGCCTGGCGGGCTCAAGCAAGTAGCGGCTTCGTCGGATTCGGTTCGGCCGCTTCGCCGGGCGGCCCGGTGCCGACAGCGCCACTCTTTGTCTCGGGCTCGTCGAATTCCGCCCTGCTCCAGCTCGAATGCTACAGCGCCGGCTCGCCGGTGGCCAACATCACCACGCGCATCGCCCGCGGCACCCCGGCCGCCCCCACCGGCATCCTCGCCGGAGACCGGTTCTTCGGTTTCTTCGGCCGGGGCTACCAGGCGACGGGCGGGTTCTCCGGCAACATGGTCACCTTCAACGGCCTCGCCGAGGAGGATTTCACGGCCACGGCGCAGGGCACCATGGTCGACTTCCAGACCACGGAGATCGGCACCAGCACCCGCCGGTCCGTGGTCAAGTTCAGGGGCAATGGCGCCCTCGAACTCGTCGCCCGCGCCGTCACGCCCAGCCAGGGCCTCGCACCCGGGCAGATCCTGTTCGACGCCACCGCCTCCGCCTTCAAGGGCTATAACGGGACGCGCTGGTCCCGCCTCACCAACCTGCCCCGGTTCGCAGCCGCCATGAGCGCGGACGCGACGATTCCGGCGGGCGCCTGGACCAGGGTCGCGTTCAACACCGCCGAGGTGAACGACCAGGGCGCGTTCGTGCCTGCGACGAACCGGTTCGTCGCTCCCGAGGCCGGCACCTACACGTTCGGTGCGGGCCTCGCCTACCGCAGGATCGGCAGTGCGTCGCCCACCGCGCTCCAGGCCCGGTTCTACCGCAACGGCGCGGCGTCCCCGCGCCACCGGGCGGGCGTGACCGGTCTCGTGGACGGCGTCTCGACCCTCGCCCTCACGGCGACCCTGGCCCTGGCCGCCGGCGACACGGTGGAGGTGTTCGCGCATTTCACCGGCGCCGAGGGCGGCCTCCTCGCCGCTGACACGGCGTTCTGGGGCCTCGCAATGCCCTGAACCGCCCGGGAGGCAGCGTCCTCCCAGGTTCGCGCGTCGCCGGACGACGCGCTCCCCGTTCCCAACCCCGGAGTGAACCATGGACCTCAGCGCCATCGGCCGTGCCGTGCTCGTCGCCCGCGAGGGACGGCGCCTCGACGCCTACCGCGATTCCGTCGGCATCTGGACCATCGGCATCGGCCATACCAGCGCGGCGGGGCCGCCCGTGGTGACGCCGGGCCTGCGCCTCACGGCAGCCGAATGCGACGCTCTCTTCGCCCGCGATGTCGGCCGCTTCGTGCGCACCGTCGCGGCGGCGGCGCCCGATGATCTGCCCGACCATGCCTTCGATGCCCTGGTCTCCCTCTGCTTCAACATCGGCGAGGGCGCGTTCCGCCGCTCGACCGTCATGCGGCGCCTGAAGGCCGGGGACCGGGCGGGCGCCGCCGAAGCGATCCTGATGTGGAACCGGCCCTCTTCCCTGATCCCGCGTCGGCGGGCCGAATACGACCAGTTCCGCACGCCCTACGCGACCTCCCTGCCGCGTGCCCGCTCCACCGATCCGACAACGATCCCGCGCCCCGCCGGCCCGGTGCGGGAGCGACCGGAGGAGCGGCCGGGGATCGTTCCGAACCCGGCCATCGGTTCCGAGCGCCGCCCCCTTCCCCGCGCGCCCTCGCTGCGGTCCGCGCCGTCCCAGCGGAGCGCCGCGCCTGCGAGTGCCTGGGCGCGCCTCAAGGCCTCGCTCCGAGCCCTGTTCGGCGCGCGCGCCTGAACCCGGAGCACCCGGTCCCCTCCCCTGCCGCATCCCGGAGATCGTCATGACATCCTCGCCCCTCGTCCTCGCCGGCCTCGCCGCGCTCCTCTCCTCCTGCGCCGCCTCGCCCTGCATGGCCTCACCCACGGACGCCGCCATCCTCCTGCCCTGGGGCGACGGCGCGATCGCGCTGGCCCACCTGATCACCGCCTTCCTGGTGCCGCTCGCGATCACCGCGGCGACCGCCGCATTGGCGCGGATCGCCGGGCCGTTGCAGGTCCTGATCACGACCACCCTGGTCGAGCGCCTCGTGCGCAACGTCGGCGATTACGCGGTCAACGCGGTCGCCGGTGCGGTACGCGGGCGGACCTTGTCGGTGCCGGTGGGTTCGGCGGTGATCGCGCGGGCGGTCCAGCGGGCGCTGGATCAGGCACCGGCCTGGCTGGTGACGGCGGCGGGCGGGGCGGAGGGCCTCGCGGAGAAGGTGTTCCGCAGCCTGCCCCTCGACGAAGAGGCCACCACCGGCAACACCCTGCCCCCCGCCCTCGACGCCCTGCGGGCGGACCGGGACCGGGCATCGCCAACCTGAACCGCGTTCCGCCGGCAGTGGGTTACGCAATTCGCTCATCGTGCGGGCCGCGCGGGTCCCCTCTCCTTCCAGGAGAGCGGACCCGTCGCGTCTCATGCCGAACTCTCTTGAGATAGTGAAACAGCCGTCGAGCAGATGGGTGAATCGATTCGGGGCAGCGGAAGGGAGGTTCCATGGACAGGATCGCGCTCGAAGCCGCCCGGCTGCTGTTCTCGGAGGAGGGCGCGGGCTGGATCGTCGCCGCCCTTCTCGGCTTTGCCTGCCTGCACCTCTACCGGGAGGTGGGCCGCTCCCAGGAGGCCCGCATCGGCGATGCCGGCGCCACCGCGACGGCGCTGGAACGGGCCTCCCAGGCCAATTCCGCCGTGGCTTTGGCCATCGAGAGCCGGACACGGGTGCTCGAAGACCTCTCCCGTCTCGCGAGCGAGATCGCGCGCGGCGTCGACCGCAGCGACGAGCGGGCGCGGGAGAAGTTCGACGAGATCCTGCGCCGCCTGTCGGACACCCGCCACGAGGGCCGATGACGCCGAGGGCCATCGCGTGAAGCGATCGCCCCGCCCCTTTCCCCGCGCCCCCTCTCTCGGAG
>NZ_VMOA01000085.1 GCF_020662345.1 Methylobacterium sp. W2
GTGGGGGCCTGCTGGGCCTTCATCGCCGACAAGATTAACTACCTCGCCTACGGCTCCTACCCCGCCGCCGAGCGCTGGCGCCCGAACCTCGCCGTCGCACTGCTGGCCTTCGCCGCCGGATGGATGCTCTGGCTTGGGGCACCCCGGCGCGATCTCGGCGCGCTCTTCGCCTTCCTGGTCTTCCCGGTCTTCGCCTACCTGCTCCTCTCCGGCGCGCCCTCCCTCGGGCTGGCGACCGTCGCGACGGGGTTGTGGGGCGGCTTCCTCGTCACCCTGGTGGTGGCCACGGTGGGAATCGTGTTCTCCCTGCCGCTCGGCATCCTGCTGGCGCTGGGGCGGCGCTCGACCCTGCCGGTGGTGCGCGTGCTCTCCACGGCCTTCATCGAGTTCTGGCGCGGCGTGCCGCTGATCACGGTGCTGTTCATGGCCAACGTGATGCTGCCGCTGTTCCTGCCCGGCGACATCACCGTGGACCGCCTGCTGCGGCCCCTCGTCGGCATCGCGTTCTTCGCCTCCGCCTACATGGCGGAGGTGGTGCGCGGCGGGTTGCAGACGGTGCCGAAGGGACAGGAAGAGGCGGCGGCGGCTCTCGGCCTCAGCCACGCGCAGGGCCTGCGCCTCGTCGTGCTGCCCCAGGCGTTGAAGGTGGCGCTGCCCGGCATCGTCAACACCATCATCGGCCTGTTCAAGGACACGACCCTGGTCTCCATCATCGGCATCAGTGATTTCATCCGCGTGCTGGAAGCCTCCCGCGCCGATCCGCGCTGGTCGGCCCCCACCATCCCGGCCACCGCCTACGCCTTCGCCGCCCTCGTCTATTTCGCATTCTGCTTCGGCATGGCGCGCTATGCCGGGTTCATCGAGCGTCGCCTCGCGGCGGGGGAGAGACGATGACGGGTGAAGCCTTGACGACACCGCAGACTTCCCCCGCCGTCGCGCTCTCCGGCGTCAACAAGTGGTTCGGCGCCCACCACGTTCTGCGCGATGTCGACCTCGCGGTGGCGAAGGCCGAAAAGATCGTGATCTGCGGTCCCTCGGGCTCGGGCAAATCGACCCTGATCCGCTGCGTCAACGGTCTCGAGGCGCATCAGCAGGGCACGATCCATGTGGACGGCATCGAACTCACCGGGACGCAGGCCAGCGTGGATGCCGTGCGCCGCGAGGTCGGCATGGTGTTCCAGCACTTCAATCTGTTCGCCCATCTCACCGTGCTCGAGAATTGTACGCTCGCCCCCATCCACGTGAAGCGGATGGGTCGGGCGGCGGCCGAGGAACTGGCGATGGGCTTTCTCGACCGCGTCCGCATCCCGCAGCTGGCGGCCAAGTTTCCGGGCCAGCTCTCGGGCGGGCAGCAGCAGCGGGTGGCGATCGCCCGCGCTTTGTGCATGAGCCCGAAGGTAATGCTGTTCGACGAGCCGACCTCGGCGCTCGACCCGGAAATGGTCAAGGAGGTGCTCGACACCATGGCCGAGCTGGCGCGCGGCGGCATGACCATGCTCTGCGTCACCCACGAGATGGGCTTTGCCCGCGAGGTCGCCGACCGCGTGGTCTTCATGGACGAGGGCCAGGTCATCGAGGTGGCGCCGCCGGCCGAGTTTTTCGACAGGCCGCGCCATGCCCGTACCAAGGCCTTCCTCAGCCAGATCCTGTGATCGTCGCCCGCCCGCGACGGGAGGAAGGGTCAGAAAATGGCACGGTCGGACCGGACGGCGATGCTCGGGTTCGTTAACGGCCTTGGTTTAAAAGCGGTATTCAAGGTGTTGAGTATTTGTAGAAAGCGTATCGCGTGCGTATTTTGCGCTTCCTCGTCGTCGGCAGCGTCTTCAGCCTGAGC
>NZ_VMOA01000086.1 GCF_020662345.1 Methylobacterium sp. W2
CGCATTCGTCCTTGGGCTACCGGCCGCCCGCGCCTGTCACCTTCCCGGATCTGGCCTTCCGGCTACCCATGGTCGCCACCATGCAGTAGCCTCTCAATCGGCTCGGTCCAAAATACCGGTCAGGTCAGTTCAAATGGTCCGAAGCGTTTTTCGAGTTTGCTGCGGCCTGCCTCGCGGAATGTCGAGGCTTTGACCACGACACCGTCCAGTACCAGCACAGCGCCTGAGCCTTTTGCCTGATACAAGATGTGCTGACGGGCGAGTTCCCTATGCAACTCGCTCCAGGATTTGACGCGTTTGACGATGGGGCCAGCGACCTCGATGGCCCTGCGCGCGGCACTTTCTACACCACCCCGGATCTCGGCGACGGCAGCACCTGCCGTAAGCGCATCACCGAGTCCAATATTATGAACGAGAGCATGGCCGCTGAGCGTCGTGCGATGAGCCCGTCGCATTCGGACCGCGGCAAGGAGGCGAGCGCAGCGTGCTGCCTGCATGTTTGCATTAGCAGGATAAGTTGCCGAGCTCGCATGCATGCCCACGTCAACTGTGGGGATGGATCGATCCTCGTGCGGTGACGTCTGCGAAGCGCGGCTCCGGTTGCACGCCCGCAGATTTACTGCGGCGACCCTGCGCCGGAGGCGGGCCTCACGGTTACGTTGGCCAGCTTGCCGTAAACGACGTTGAGCTGCGTGCGCAGCGTCTGAATGTCCGCCACCATCACGTCCGATTTGGCCCTCAGCTGCGATACGTCTCCCTGAAGTTCCATCAACATCCTGATGATCAGTTCGAGACGCTCCGCGCCCCGGTCCTGGCTGTCGATGATCGCCCCGATCGGATCGGCCTCCTCTCCCCCCTCCATGAGTAGTTTGAGGATCTGCCCCGTGTCCATATGCGCCCCCTGTGCCTCGGTCGCCGCGATGCGGATCAAATCCGGATGGGTTGTGGGGGCGCCCCCCATACTGTTTGACATGATGTTCTCCTTCCCATTCCTCAACGACTTCGAAATGCGCGCGCGGCTCGCGTTGCCAGCCTTGTGCGTGCTCAATGCGGGCGACGGCGCGCCCTAAGCTGCGATGAAAGAAAGCGACCTTGGTCGTCTTCTGGGCGTCGGGTGCGACGCGTGAGATCAGAGCATGGAGGTGCAGGTTGTCGCTGCCGCCGTGCAGCGTCCACAGCATCCCGTGCCCACGTAAACCGGTCTCGTCCTGCAGGATCACCAGAGCCTGCTCGATCTGGCGGATGCTGGGTTGCTCACCGGCCCGCCATGACAACACCACGTGCTCGACCGGGGAGTGTGCGCGCGGCGCGCCCATCACCGTCGCGATCAATTCAGCGATCTGGCCTGACCGCGTCCCAGCGATCAGATTGAGCTGAACGAAGGCGAGCACGTCGCCCCGGTCAGCCCCGCGATCACGACGGTCTATGTAGGCGGCGAGGTCTAGGATCTGCCGTCCGATCAGTGCGCCGTCGCGACGCTTCGGCATCTGCTTGCCGATCATGACGCCGGCCGCGACAGCGCATCGATGGCGCGACGGATGTCATGCAGGACAGGATGACCGGTTTCGCGCAGGCTCGGGGTACGGATGGCGAGCTTGGCCAATCCGCCGAGACGGCGCAGTTCACGGATCAACTCGGCATCGACCTGCGCCGTGATGTGCAGTCCTAGGAGACGGCGTCGGGTGAGCGCTGCCAGCGTGAGGCCTGCCGCTGCGGCTTCGCCCAACAGACGATCGTATTCTTCGGGTGTGAGACGAATGCCGACCTGCTTGGTGAGGCGGCGGCATTCGGATCCACTTTGGCCGGAC
>NZ_VMOA01000087.1 GCF_020662345.1 Methylobacterium sp. W2
TGTCACGGATAGAAACCTCGATCCTCGACGGGCTTGACGAGACGTCGGCTCTGCGCGCGCTTCCCGAGAGCCAGCTTCAGGCTGTGGCGGACGCGGTGCGTCAGGAGATGATCGACGCGGTGTCGGTGACGGGCGGTCACCTGGGGTCGGGGCTGGGCGTGGTCGAGCTGACGGTGGCCCTGCATCACGTGTTCGACACGCCCGACGATCGGGTGGTGTGGGATGTCGGGCACCAGGCCTATCCGCACAAGATCCTCACGGGGCGGCGCGACCGGATCCGGACCCTGCGCCAGCCGGGCGGCCTGTCGGGCTTCACCAAGCGCTCGGAGAGCGTCTACGACCCGTTCGGGGCGGCGCATTCCTCGACCTCGATCTCGGCGGCCCTCGGCATGGCGGTGGCGCGCGACCTCGACGAGGCGTCGGCCAAGGCCAAGGGCCAGCCGGCCCCCAAGCGCCGCAACATGATCGCGGTGATCGGCGACGGCTCGATGTCGGCGGGCATGGCCTACGAGGCGATGAACAATGCCGGCGCGCTGCATTCGCGGCTGATCGTGATCCTGAACGACAACGACATGTCGATTGCCCCGCCGGTGGGGGCGATGTCGGCCTATTTCGCCAGGCTCGCCTCGGGCGGGACCTATCGCGGCCTGCGCGAGACCGCCAAGCAGCTCGGCAAGCTCCTGCCGAAGGCGATCTACCAGCGCGCGGCGGCGGCCGAGGAATATGCCCGCTCCCTGGTGGTGGGCGGCGGCACGATGTTCGAGGAGATGGGCTTTCATTACGTCGGCCCGGTCGACGGCCATAACCTCGACCACCTGCTGCCGATCCTGAAGAACGTGCGCGACTCGGACCAGGGCCCGATCCTGCTCCACGTGGTGACGCAGAAGGGCAAGGGCTACGCCCCGGCGGAGGCCTCCGCCGACCGCTATCACGGGGTGGTGAAGTTCGACGTGCTGTCGGGCGTCCAGGCCAAGGCCAAGCCGAACGCGCCGGCCTATACGCGGGTCTTCGGCGAGAGCCTGATCAAGGCGGCGGATGCCGACGACAAGGTGGTGGCGATCACTGCCGCGATGCCCGGCGGCACCGGGATCGACCTGTTCGGCAAGGCGCATCCGGACCGGACCTTCGATGTCGGCATCGCCGAGCAGCATGCGGTGACGTTCGCGGGCGGTCTGGCGACGGAGGGCTACAAGCCGTTCGTGGCGATCTACTCGACCTTCCTGCAGCGGGCCTACGACCAGGTCGTGCACGACGTGGCGTTGCAGAACCTGCCCGTGCGGTTCTGCCTCGATCGGGCGGGTCTCGTGGGGGCGGACGGGGCGACCCATGCCGGCGCCTTCGATCTCGCCTATCTGTGCTGCCTGCCGAACATGACGGTGATGGCGGCCTCGGACGAGGCCGAGCTGGTCCACATGGTGGCCACCGCCCATGCCCACGATACCGGCCCGATCGCCCTGCGCTACCCGCGCGGCGAGGGGGTCGGCGTCGATCTGCCCGAGCGCGGCGAGGCCCTGCCCATCGGCAAGGGCCGGATCGTCAAGCGCCCCGAGAATGCGCGGGTGGCGCTGCTCTGTCTCGGCACGCGCCTGTCGGAGGCGCTGAAGGCGGCCGACCTGCTCGAGA
>NZ_VMOA01000088.1 GCF_020662345.1 Methylobacterium sp. W2
CGATGGCGAGGAGGGAAGCGAGGATGTTGGCGCCGGCCGCGACGAGGAAGACGCCGTCCCAGCTGTTGGTGGCCTGCTGGAGGTAGTTCGCCACGGGGACCAGGAGGGCCGCGGTGCCCTTGGCGGTGTAGAGCAGGCCGGCATTGGTGGCGGCGAACTTGGTGCCGAACGTATCGGTGCAGGTGGAGGGGAAGAGGGAGTAGATCTCGCCCCAGGCGAAGAACACGAAGCCGGAGAGCAGGACGAACCACAGGGGATCGTGGCCCCAGAGGTAGAGCATGTAGATGCCGAAGCCTTCCATGGCGAAGGCGATGAACATGGTGTTCTCGCGGCCGATCTTGTCGGAGACCCAGCCGAAGAACGGGCGGGTCAGGCCGTTGAGGACGCGGTCGATGGTGGCCGCGAAGGTGATGGCCACCATGGTGATGCCCATGATGGTGACGGGCACCTTGTCGACGCCGATATCGGAGGCGATGGGCTTGAGGTTGGCGGTGATCATCAGGCCGCCGGCGCCGACGATGACGAACATGAAGTACATGAGCCAGAAGATCGGCTGGCGGGCGACTTCACCGGGGGTGTAGTTGCGCCGGGTCTGGATGATGTTGGCGTTGGCCACGACCTCCGGCACCTGGCCCTTCTTCGGCGAGGTGAAGAAGAAGGCGAGCGCGCAGACGACGAGGCCCTGGCCGATGCCGAAGTTGAAGAAGGCGGCCTGGAAGCCGTGATCGGCGATCATCCACTGGATCGGGGCGACGGTCAGCGCCGAGCCGGCGCCGAAGCCGGCGGCGATGATGCCGGCGGCGAGCCCGCGCTTGTCGGGGAACCATTTCAGGGCCGAGCCGACGCAGGTGCCGTAGACGGCGCCCGCGCCGATGCCGGCGACGACCTGGCCGAGATAGAACATGTTGAGCGAGGCGGCGTAGGAGTTGATGACCCAGCCGATGCCGCAGAGGGCGCCGCCGAACAGCACGACCACGCGCGGGCCGTACTTGTCCACGAACCAGCCCTCGATCGGGACCAGCCAGGTCTCGAACAGCACGAACAGGGTGAAGGCCCACTGGATCGCCGCCCGGTCGAAGCCGAACTTCTTCTGGATGTCGGGGACGAAGAACGTCCAGCCGTATTGCAGGTTGGCGATCATCACCATGCAGATCACGCCGATCACCAGCTGACCCCAGCG
>NZ_VMOA01000089.1 GCF_020662345.1 Methylobacterium sp. W2
AGGTTTGCCATGTCCGCAGCCGTGCCGCTTCGCGAAGACTTCAACGCCGACGCTCTGCGCCATCTGGCCAAGACGAGCCGGGATGCCGGGCAAAGCCGGCGTCTTCTGGCGCTGGCGACGATCTACGATAGTGGCAACCGCACGGACGCGGCCCGGATCGGAGCGGTGGGCCTGCAGACGGTGCGCGATTGGGTGTTGGCCTTCAACGCCGATGGTCCGGTTGGCCTGATCGACGGCAAGGCACCGGGGCAGCGGCCCAAGCTGAACGACGACCAGCGCCGGGCGCTGGCCGCGATCGTCGAGCGCGGTCCAGACCCGGATCAGGACGGCGTCGTGCGCTGGCGGCGCACGGATCTGGCCGCCTGGCTCTATGCGCGCTTCCGCGTCAGCCTGGACGAGACCACGGTCGGGCGCGAGTTGCGGAAGCTCGGCTTTGCCAAGCTCTCCGCCAGACCCCGGCACTATGCCCAGGATCCGGCCGCGCTGGCGGTGTTTAAAAAAGTCTGCCCGCCGCGCTGAGGGCGATCCGCGCCACGCTGCCGGTCGGCACGGACATCGAACTGTGGTGGCAGGACGAGGCTCGCGTCGGCCAGAAGAACACCCTGCCACGTCGCTGGGCGCGTCGCGGCACGCGGCCCACAGCCCCCAAGGATCAGCGTACGGAATATGCCTACATCTTCGGAGCGATCTGCCCTGAGAAGGGCAAGGGCGCCGGCCTCGTCCTGCCCCGCTGCAATGCGCAAGCGATGAACGCGCACTTGGTCGAGATCAGCCTCGCCGTCGATCCCGGCGCCCATGCCGTGCTGATGCTCGACGGCGCCGGCTGGCACGTCGCCGGCGACCTCGTCGTGCCCGACAACATCACACTGTTGCAGCTCCCAGCCCGCGCTCCGGAACTCAACCCCGTCGAGAATGTCTGGCAGTTCATCCGCGATAACTGGCTCGGCGACCGGATCTTCACATCCTACGAGGACATCGTCGACCGCGGCTGCAACGCCTGGAACAGGCTCACCGATCAACCCTGGAAGATCATGTCCATCGGACTGCGCGAATGGGCTCATCGGTTATGATCAGCGCCCGTTGGTAT
>NZ_VMOA01000008.1 GCF_020662345.1 Methylobacterium sp. W2
GTCTATCCTCTCAAACGCGGACAACGGCCCGACAGGTCGAGCCGAAAACGAGTCGGTGGCATCGCCGGGACACAGGATCCGAACGGACGACGCGCACCGCGTCCCGGAGGCTGGCTCCGGGACGCGGTGCGCGTCGGGTTGCGGTGATCGGACAAGGGGCTCATCCGGCGCGCTGCATCGGGATGTAGCGCTCGCTCACCGCTTCCGGCGCGGGGTCGAACAGACCGATCGGACGGCGCACCGGAACCACCGTCCCCTCCGGGACCGGCAGGGGCGCCGAGCGACGAATGCCGGTGCGGATCGGGGCCGGGGGAGCGGTGCTGGACCCGCGCCGGCAATCGATGGGCAGCGTCACGGTCACGCTGGTGCCCTGGCGCTCGGCGCTCTCGATGGCGATGCTGCCGCCATGGAGGCCGACGAGCCCCTGCACCACCGAGAGACCGAGTCCGGTTCCCTCATGCGTCCGGTCGTATCCGCCGCCGGCCTGGAAGAACGGCGCACCGATGCGGGGCAGGTCGTCGGCACCGATGCCGATTCCCGTATCCGCCACCACGATATCGAGATGCGACGCGCTCCGACGGAACGAGACCTCGACCCGCCCGCCCGGCGCGGTGAACTTCACCGCGTTGGACAGGAGGTTGATCAGCACCTGGCGGCAGGCGCGCGAATCCGCCGTGATCTCGATGCCCGGCGCCTCGTTGCCGCGCACAAGGGTGATCCCGGCCTGATCGGCCCGCAGCTGCATCAGGTCGCAGCAGGTTCTCACGAGGGAGCCGACATTCATCGTCTCGGGGAGGTAATCGAAATTGCCGCTCTGGATGCGCGACATGTCGAGAAGCGCGTTGACCACGTCGAGGAGATGGCGCCCGGAGCTGCCGATGATCTCGGCATATTCGCGGCTGCGCTCGGGGCCGAGGGTCATGGAGCTCTGGCCGGCGAGCACTTCCGAGAAGCCGATGATGGCGTTGAGCGGCGTGCGCAGCTCGTGGCTGACCGTGGCGAGGAAGCGGCTCTTCAGGTCGTCGGCGCGTTCGGCCTCGGCGCGGGCGCGCTCCAGTTCCTCGGCGTGGCGACGATGCTCGCTGACGTCGCGGGTCACGGCGACGACGCTCGATCCCTCGACGCCGGACAGGGTGCCGACGATGCGATGGGCCCGCATCTCGGCGAAGATCACCCGTGGCTCGCCTTCGGCGCGCAGGGCCGCCGGGTCGAGATGCAGGCGGAACTGAACGGTGGCCGGCTTGCCGCTGGCGGCCACGTCGCTGATCGTCTGCAGGAGGGCGGGACGGTCTCCCACATGGACGCGGTCGAGGAGGCCATGTCCGCGCAGGCGCACGGAATCGGTCCCGACGAACCGCGCCGAGGAGGCGCTGGCTTCGATGACGCGACCGTTCCGGTCGTGCCAGGTGACGAGGTCGTCGATGGCCGAGAGCAGCATGCGGTCGCGCATCTCGTTGTCGCGCATCCGGGCGAGCCAGCGGCCCTCGTGGCGCAGATGCTCCATGGCCTGGGCGGCCACGTGACCGATGGCGGTGATGGCGAAGACCGGCATGGCCAGGGACCGGGACACGTCGAGAAGCGGCAGCGAGATGGAGCCGTGCGGCAGGAACGCCACCACGAGGGCCCCGATCACCGCGATGATGGCGGCGGCCAGCGTCGCCCGGCGCGAGCCGGACACCACGGCCTCGAGCGGGATCGCCACCAGCCAGATCGCGGCGGCGGAGTTCACGCCGCCCGACATCAAGGCGAGGCAGACCACGAGGCCGGTGAGACCCGCCGACGAGATCGCATGGGCGACCCAGAGGATCCCCGTCCGCGACAGGAACACGGCGGCGAAGACCGGCAGCATCAGGCTGGCAATGGCGAGGACTTCGAGGCCGGTGGGGACGCCCCGCCAGAGCAGGTAGGGCGGCAGGCCGGCCATCATCACGATCCCGGTGGCGAGGCGCGACACCAGGAACCGCTCGTGCCGGAACCGCACGGCATCGTCATCGATCACCGACTCGTGGACGAGCCCGGCAAGCCGGAGATCGATCATGGAAGCCAGGCCGCTGTAGATACGCAATACTCACACGCACAGCGCGAAGTGCCTGATCGGCCGCTTCGTCGCCCCTTGCTGGACTTAGACCCGAATTCGACTTGAACTCGACTGATGCCAAACCTCGCAGACCCGACTTAAGCGAGTGTTGCGCAGACCCCACCGATTGTTCGCGGATGCTTTCCGGTCCGTAACCGGACCTGTTCGTTGGAGGGTTCCTTTCGGGGCACATCGCCCGCTATCCACAGGGACGAGCACGACATCCCGGTTCGCAGGGCTATGGCGGCAAAGCCGCGTTCACCATGGTTCTCGATATCGGAGCGCGCGTGAGAAGGACTTTACGTTCTGCGCCGAGGCTCGGTCGCAACGGGCCGCTCACGGCCGGCACCGAACCAACCCGGGACTTCCATGTCGTTCCTCCTTCGCGCCTGCCTGGCGATCGGCCTCCTCTCCTACCTCGCCGCCCATCGCGACGATCCGGACCTCGCGGCGCGCCTGTCGGCGCCATCGCTGGGGGACACCGCGTCGGTCGCCTGGGAAGCGCTGCCCCGCGACGCGCGCGAGACGGCGCTGAGCCAGGGTGCCGACGGCCTGATCCGGCAGATGGCGGGATCGGTCGCCGGCGCGTCGCGCGACACCCTGGCCGAGACCGATCGTCGTCCGGCATGGCGCGGCGTGGCCGATCGCTGAGCCCAGCCCTTGCGAAGGGGACGGGGGTTCAGATCTCGTAGGACGCGGCCTGCCTCGCGCGCAGGACGTAGAGCGAACGGGGATCGAGGCGCAGGCGCGCATTCGGGGGAAACAGCGCCTGTCCGGCCTGGACCATGCCGGTCGGCCGGGTGGTGTCGAAGACGACCATCCACGGGCCGCCGATCACCGGAGCCAGGGTGAAATCGATCGGCTCGTCGGCGGCGTTGATGAGGATCAGCAGGCGATCCGCGCTCGGCAGGTCGTTGCCGATCTGCATGCCGAAGGCCTGGCGGTGTCCATCGCTCCAAGCCTCGTCGTCCATTTCCGCGCCGCAGGGCGAGAGCCAGTGGACGTCGCGCAACGGTCCGTCCCCGATGATCGCACCGGTGAGAAAGGTGAGGCGGCGCAGGGCCGGCTGCTCCCGGCGCAGGCGGGTCAGGTTGGCGACGAAGGCGGTGAGGCCGGGATCGGGATCGGTCTGCCAATCGAGCCAATTGACCGCGTTGTCCTGGGCATAAGCGTTGTTGTTGCCGTTCTGGCTGCGTGACCGCTCGTCCCCGGCCAGGAGCATCGGGACGCCCTGGGCCAGCAGCGTCGTCGCCAGGAGGTTGCGCTTCTGCCGAGCCCGTACGGCCAGGATCGCGGAATCGTCCGTGGGACCCTCGACGCCGTAATTGCGAGAGAGGTTATGGCCGTGGCCGTCGCGGTTGTTCTCGCCGTTGGCGTGGTTGTGCTTCTCCTCGTAGGCGACGACATCGGCCAGGGTGTAGCCGTCGTGGCTCGCCACGTAGTTGATGCTGGCCAGCGGCGATCGGCCGGAGCTCGAGAAGATCTCCCGCGAGCCGGACAGGACCTGCGTCAGCTTCGGCAGGATGCCGTGGTCGCCGCGCCAGAAGCCGCGGACGCTGTCCCGGAACTGGTCGTTCCACTCGGCCCAGCCGCGCGGATAGGCGCCGAGCTGGTAGCCGCCCATGCCGATATCCCACGGCTCCGCGATCATCTTGGCGCGGGACAGGATCGGGTCCTGGGCGATGGCCTGGAAGAACGCGGCCTTGGGCGTAAAATCGTGCGGCGTGCGGCCGAGGCTGGTGGCGAGGTCGAAGCGGAACCCAGCGACGCCGTAGGCGGTGACCCAGTGCCGGAGGGAATCGAGGACGAGCTGCATCACCCTCGGGTGGTCGAGATCCAGGGTGTTGCCGCACCCGGTGCAATCGATCTCCTGCCGCCGGTTCTCCGGGTCGAGCTTGTAATAGCTGGCATTGTCGATGCCCCGGAACGACAGGGTCGGCCCGGTATGGTCGGCCTCGCAGGTATGGTTGTAAACGACATCGAGAATGACCTCGATCTCGGCCGCGGCGAGTTCACGGATCGCCGCCTTGAGGCCGCCGATCCCGGCCGCTCCGAGATAGCGCGGCTCCGGCGCGAAATAGCCCAGCGGCGAGTAGCCCCAGAAATTGACGAGGCCCTTCTCCACCAGGAACCGGTCGTCGGCGAAGGCCTGGATCGGCAGGAGTTCGATCGCCGTCACGCCGAGCTTCAACAGGTGCTCGATGATCGCCGGATGGGCCAGGGCGGCGTAGGTGCCGCGCTCGGATTCAGGGATGGCGGGGTGAAGCTGCGTCAGCGCCTTGACATGGGCCTCGTAGATCACCGTCTGGCCCATGGGCCTGCGGATCGGATTGAGCGCGAGCTCGGGCAGGTCGGGCGCCGTCACCACCCCGCGTGGCATGAAGGTCGCGCTGTCGCGCCGGTCGATCTGGTCCTCCCGCTGGAGGCCGCGACGGTGTCCGTACAGGGAATCGTGCCAGCGGATGCGGCCCTGGATCTCGCGCGCATAGGGGTCGAGAACGAGCTTCGCCGGGTTGAAGCGATGGCCGTTGGCGGGCTCCCACGGGCCGTGGACACGGTAGCCGTAGAGCTGACCGGGAAACGCGCCGCGCAGGTAGCCGTGCCAGACATCGTCGGTGCGGCGGGGCAGCGGGACGATGCGGCTTTCATGGCGCTCGCCCGGCTCGAACAGGCAGAGATCGACGCCGGTGGCGTTCTCGGAAAACAGCGCGAAATTGACACCGCGGCCGTCGAAATGCGCCCCGAGAGGCCCGGGCACGCCATCGTCGATGCCGATCATAGATGTCTTTCGCAGGTGCATCGGCTCGACGAACGCGAGCCGGATCTCAGAACGGAGCTACGCAAGAACGATACCCCGGTATCCCGCCCACCGCCTATTCCGGCGGGCTGCCGAGGGAAACCATGAGGCTCGCCCTGTCGCGCCGACGGGGAAGGAGGCCGCTACTCGGCGGCGGCGGCCGCGCGGGGCGGCTCGCGCTCGATGGTCCGGAAATTCTCCAGATCGGTGAGGAAATTGCGCGCCCACCAATCGACGTCTTCGCGGGTCATGCGATCGACCATGGGCTTCCAGCGCTCGATCCGCTCCCCGCGCGGCATGTAGAGCGCCGTGCGGATCGCTTCCGCCACCTCGAACCGGTCATAGGGATTGACCAGCAGGGCCTCGGGCAATTGCCGGGACGCGCCGGCGAATTTCGACAGGACGAGGACGCCGGGATCGTCTGCCGTCTGGGCGACGATGTATTCCTTGGCCACCAGATTCATGCCATCGCGCATGGGCGTCACCAGGCCGACGCGGGCGGCGCGATAGAGACCGGCGAGGACGGGGCGCGGATAGGCCTTCGTCACATACTGGATCGGAGTCCAGTTCGGCTCACCGAGCGCACCGTTGATCTCGCCAACGGTCTCGTTCACCTCGCGGCTGAGTTCCTCGTATTCCGGCACCTCGGTGCGGGATTTCGGCGTGATCTGCAGATAGACGACGTTGCCGCGCTGGTCCGGGTTCGAGGCAAAGAAGCGGTCCACCGCCTCCATGCGCTCGGGCACGCCCTTGGAATAATCGAGCCGGTCGACACCGATGAGGAGCTTGCGGGTGCGCAGGCCCGCCATAGTCTCGCGGACGGTCTTGTTGGCGCCGGCATTTTCCGCCGCCTCCTTGAACCCGGCGACATCGATGCCGATCGGGAAGCTGCGGATGCGGGTCCGCCGGCCGTCGACCATCAGCGAGCCGCCGCCGAGGGGGATAGCCCGCAGCTCGTCTATGAGATTGCGGGAGAGGTTGTGGACGTCGGGGTCGGTCTGAAGGCCGATCAGGTCGTAATCGGCGATGCCGCGCAGGAGGTCGTTGCTGGCCGGCAGCGTGTTGAACACGTCCGCGGCGGGCCAGGGGATGTGATGGAAATAGCCGATGGGGTTGGCAATGCCGAGACCGCGCAGCTCCGAGGCGAGCGGCAGCAGATGGTAATCGTGGACCCAGATGATGTCGTCGGGCTCGATCAGCTTGGCGAGCGCCCGCGCGAAGATGCGGTTGACGCGCTGGTAACCGGCATAATCCGAGCGGGAGAACGCCCCGAGGCCGAGACGGTAATGCATGATCGGCCAGAGGGCGCGATTGGCAAAGCCGCTGTAATACTCGCGGTGGTCCTGGGGCGAGAGATCGACCACGGCATATTGCACGCGGCCGCGATCGATGAGCTCGGGTTCCTCGGACGGATCCTCGACGACTTTGCCGCTCCACCCGAACCACAGGCCCTCATAGGACGTGAAGGCCTCCTTGACGGCGACCGCCAAGCCTCCGGCGGCAACGGCTTTGCCGCTGTCCTCGGGGACGGCCACACGGTTCGATACGATGACAAGGCGTGCCACTCAGCGGGCTCCGGTCCTCAGCGTGCAGCGCACCCTGGGCGCGCCGGACAAGACATTCCGATGTTCAACGCGCGTAACGCGACCGTGATCCGTCCGATACAGCCACGTCTGTTCATATTCGTCAGTCAACCTAACCGACCGCGCCGCCCGCGGCCAGGGCAGGCAGAGACGAATGTCGGTTCCGCAGTGGATCACGCGGCCCGTCCCCCGCCCGACGATGCCGCTTCACCATCGGCTTTGTGTCGTCGAACGGTCTTACGGGAACGCGGCCCGGCGCGCATCGGCGGGGATGTCGCGCCCAGGCCGTCGTCCAGCGTTCGACGATGAGCATTCCGTGCGGAACCGCGTCTGTTTCCATGTTGTTGAAGAGCCACATGTGACATCGCCCAACAGCGATCGAGGAGTATGCCCGTGAACGCAAATCAACCAACTGGCCCGGCATCTGCCGCGAACGCTCCCGGGATCGACGCGAACCCGACCGGAGACTGGAAGGCTCTTCGCGGCGACGTCGAGGGGATCGCGGACGTGGCCGTCGAGCGCGGCCGGGGATTCGTTGCCGCCGCACGGGCCCAGGCCACCGACTATGCCGACCGTCGCAAGGGCGATGCCGCCCAGTCGGTGAACGATATCGCCCAGGGCCTGCGGGATTCGAGCAAGTCCTTCGACGAGCAGCCGAACATCAAGGCGTTCTTCGACAGCGCCGCCGAGGGTCTCGAACAGCTCGGCACCTCCATCGAGAACCGCAGCTTCGCCGAGTTCTACGACGAGGCCGAAGCCTTCGCCCGTCGCGCCCCCGTCGCCGTGGCGGTCGCCACCTTCGTGACCGGCTTCGTCGTCTCGCGCTTCATCAAGTCGTCGAGCATCGCGCCTGATCGCGATGCCCGCGACTCGTTCCGCAGCTAGGCCGGACCTCATGTCGAACGGCCCGCAATCCAGCATTCAAAGCCTCCTCGGCGATGCCCTGCGCGAGACCAGCGACCTCGCGCGCAAGGAGATGGCGCTCTTTCGCACCGAGATGACGAGCAACGTCCGGACACTGTTCATCGGCCTCGCGCTGATGGTCGGCGCCGGCGTGTTCGGGGTCGTCGCCCTGTTCGTCCTGGTGGACGCCCTGGTGAAATGGCTCGCCACGGTGGTGCATTCGGAAGCCCTGTCCGCCCTCATCGTCGGTGGCGTGCTTCTGGTGGTCGCCATCGTCTTCGCCCTGATCGGGCGGAACGCCATGTCCCTCTCCACCCTGGCGCCGACCCGCACGACACGGCAGATGCGCCAGGATGCGCGCGCATTGTCGGAAAGGGTATCGGGATGAGTGAATCGTTGAACGACCTCGAGAAGGACATCGAGGCGAGCCGTGCCCGCCTCGACCAGACCATCGACCGCATTCAGGACAGGCTCTCCGTCCCGAGCATCGTCGACGACATGCTGGGCAATGTCCGCCGGACACCGTTGAGCGGGGCCTATGACGGGGCTCTCGATGCGATCCGCCGCAATCCCGTCCCCGTCCTGCTCATCGCGGCGGGAATCGGCTGGCTCCTGCACCGCACGGCCAAGGACAAGCAGCCCCTGCCCAAGCGCAACATCGTCGATGCGGATGCCACCCTCCCGGTGACGCAGACGGCGGCCGCCAAGGCCTACGACCCCGACCAGCCGACCCGCCAGCCCGTGAAGGAACTGGCGGAGGAAACCCAGATTTAAGCCTACAAAGGCCGATCGAAACCTGACCGACCCGGCAGCGGCACCGCCGCTGCATCCCCATCCGACAGGAGTCGCCTCCATGAGCCACAGCAGCATTCCGGGCGAGCCCAAGAGCTCGCTTCCCGACGACATCGCCCTCGCCGCCGGCCTTCCCCATGGCGCCGCCAGCCTTCCCCATGGCGATGAGACCAGCCGCTCGCTCCACGACATCTCCGAGCGCGCCCGCACCGAGACACGGGCGACGGCGGGCGATATCCGCGATCAGGCCGGCGACCTCGCCGACGATGCCAAGGCCAAGGCCGAGGGCTATGCCGACCGCGCCAAGGCCGCCGCGCTCGATGCGCGGGACACCGTAAAGGACAAGGCGGACAAGCTGATCGACCGGGCGTCCGAGACCTATGGCGACGCACGCGACTGGGCGTCGGACACTCACCGGTCCACGCGTCGCAGCATCGGCGAGTTCGCCGAGCGCGGCGGCCAGCGCCTCGACCGCGGCAAGACCACCGTCGAGCAGTTCGTCACCGAGAACCCGCTTCTCGTGGGCGTCGTCGGCCTCGCGGCCGGTCTGCTCCTCGGAGCCCTCCTGCCGAGGACGCGCCGCGAGGACCAGACGGTGGGTCCGTGGGCCGACGAGGTGAAGGACCAGGGTATCCGCTATGCCCGCGACTTCGCCGACCGTGGCCGGGAATTCGTGGAAAGCGCCCTCGATCCCGAGAACCTCAACGCCGCGACCCAGGGCGGTTCCGAGCCGTTCCGGAAGCCCGACGTGCCGCCGGTGCGGACGCACTGAAAGCGTCCTCAGCGCGTTTCACAGTGAAAGAAGGGGCGGCGCTCGACAGCGCCGCCCCTTCGTGTTGGGACTGGGGCGACGATCCGACGAGCGAGGCCCTGTGACCCGTGGCAGCCCCTCAGCCCCGCTTGCTCTGGTGCGGCGATACCGCGATCACCATCGAGTTCGGTGAGAGGATCGACCCCGACGCCAACGCGCTGGTGCTGGCCCTCGACCGTGCCGTGCGGGAATCCGGCATTCCGGGGCTCGTCGAGTGCGTTCCGACCTACCGGTCGCTCACCGTCCACCTCGATCCCTGCCTGGCCGAGCCGAGCCGGATCGAATCTGCGCTTCTCGCCCTCGTCGGTACGGTCCCCGCCGAGACGGCACCGCGCCGCCTCTGGCGCATTCCGGTGGTCTATGGCGGTGCCTTCGGCATCGATCTCGCCGATGTCGCCGCCCATCACGGGCTGAGCCCCGACGAGGTCGTGTCCCGGCATGCGGCATCCGACTATCGCGTGGCCATGAACGGCTTCCTGCCCGGCTACGCCTATCTCTCGGGCCTCGACCCGCGCCTCGCTCTGTCGCGCCGGGAAAGTCCGAGGCCGGTGACGCCGGCCGGTACCATCTCTATCGGCGGCGTACAGGCGCTGGTGGCGAGCATCGCCGCGCCGAGCGGGTGGCATCTCCTCGGGCGGACCCCCGTGCGTTCGTTTCTGCCGGGCCGCGACCCGGTCTTCCTGTTCGAACCCGGCGACGCGATCCGCTTCCTGCCCATCGAACCGGATCGATGGGACGAACTCGACCGTGCGGCGCAAGCCGGGGAGCGCATCGTCGAAAGCGAGACCATGCCGTGACCGGGCGTCTCGTCATCAAGCGATGCAATGGCGGGCTCAGCCTGCAGGATGGCGGAAGACGGGGCTATCAGCGCTACGGCCTCTCCGGCTCCGGCGCCATGGATCGCCTCGCCATGGCGACGGCGAATGCCCTGGTCGGCAATGCCCCCGATGCGCCGGTCCTCGAACTCGGTCTCGGCGGCGGCCGCTTCGTCGTGGAGGCCGGACGGGGATGGTTCGCCTGCGCCGGTGCCCCCTGTACCCTGCGCATCGACGGCGCGCCGATCGCGGGCCATCGCAGCATGACCCTGGCGGAAGGCGCCGAATGGGAGGTCGACCCGCCGCGCGAGGGGACGTTCGTCTACCTCGCCGTGGCCGGCGGGTTCGCGGCGCGCGCCCTGCTCGGCAGCGTCTCCCTCCATCTCCGCGCCGGGATCGGGGGGATCGACGGCCGGACCTTCCAATCCGGCGACGGGCTGGCCTTCACCGCAACGGAGCACGCCGCACCGGGCGACCGGATTATTGATGCCGTTCCCCTCGACCGCGATGCGCCGATCCGCGTCATGCTCGGCCCCCAGGCCGACAGCTTCACGCAAGGCGGGATCGACACGCTGCTCGGCTCGACCTTCACCGTGTCGCACCGCGCCGACCGGATGGGATACCAGCTCGACGGCCCCACCATCGCCCATGGCGCAGGCGGCTACAACATCGTCTCCGACGCCACCGTCGCGGGATCGATCCAGGTGCCGGGCAACGGCCTCCCCATCGTGCTCATGGCGGACCGGCAGACCACGGGCGGCTACCCGAAGATCGCGACGGTGATCTCGGCCGATCTGCGCCGCCTCGCCCAGCGCCGCCCTGGCGATCCGGTCCGGTTCGAGGCCGTAGCCTTGGCAACGGCGCGAGAGGCCGCTTTCGAACGGCAACGCGCCATCGCCGACCTGCCCGGCCGCCTGCGGCCACTGGGGGGCTTCGACACCGAACGGCTGCTGGGAGCCAACCTCGCCGGTCACGCCGTCGATGCCTTGCAGGAAGGCCCATAAGACGTGACGGCCTCCGCTCCCGCCAAGATTGAGCCGTTCGACATCGCGCAGCACCCCGATGCCGATGGGCGTCCGTGTACGGGAGGAGGGCCAGGATGCGGATCGCCGCGCTGATCTTCGGCCTTGTCCTGCTCGTGGCGACGGTCTTCTGGTTTGTCTACCTCGTCCCCCTGGGATGCGCGATGAACACGACCGGTTGTAACGAGCGGTTCACGGTGTGGAGCGGCATCGGCCTGGTCCATTTCTGGACGCCCTTCCTCATCGCCGTGTCGGCGCTGGCCTATGGTTTGAAACGGCCCTGATCGTTCGTGCCTGCCCGACAAAAGCTACGCCGGCATCGAGGGAAGCCGCCGCCCCCTCGTTTCTTCCGGATTTCACGGGGCCTGCCATTCGACGCCGGCATGCTCGCGGATATCGCCGGGCGCGGACCCGGTATCGGCATCGCTGACCCAGTCGCTCGGCTCGACCACATCGACGATCTCGTCGTCAGGATAGGCCGCGGCGAGAAAGACTTTGGCCTCACCCTCGGCGGCAGCCCGGACCGTGACCAGCGGGCGAAAGCCGTTGACTGCGCGGATATTGGCGATGAAGAGTTTCGTCATGTGCATTCTCCTGAGCACGCCTGAGCGCGACATTCGGCTAACGCGGGAAACCTCGATCCGCGCGGACGCTCACTGAAAATGATGGGCCGCCACCTCTCGCAGCGTGGAGGCCCTTCACCCACTGCGGCGATGCCTGCCGAATTCGCCTCATCCGTCTCGACGCCGCGCGAGGGAGCCGCTATCCGGGCAGGATGAAGCTCGCCGATTGCGACATCCTCATCCTCCCCGGCTATGCCGGCTCGGAAGACGGCCATTGGCAGGCCGGCTGGGCCGCCCGCATGGCCAATGCCCGCATCGTCGAGCAGGACGACTGGCACCATCCGGAAGCCGGCTCGTGGCGCGCGCGCATCGTCGAGGCGGTGGAAGCGGCGACCCGGCCGGTGATGCTCATCGCGCACAGCCTCGGCGTGGTGGCCTCCGTCCAGGCCGCACCCGCCTTTCCCGAGGGCAAGGTGCGGGGCGCCCTCCTCGTGGCGTTCCCGGATGTGGAGCGGACACCGGACCTGCCGTCCAGCGTCACGGATTTCGCGCCGGTGCCGCGCGATCCCCTGCCCTTCCCGTCCTTGCTGGTGGCGAGCCGCAACGACCCCTATTGCGCCTATGAGCGGGCCGAGGATTTCGCCTATGCCTGGGGTTCCGCCCTGGTCGATGCCGGCGAATCCGGCCACATCAACGTGGCGAGCGGGCACGGTCCCTGGCCCGAAGGGCTGATGCGCCTGGCGGGATTTTTGAAGGGGCTCTGACCCGCTTACTCCTTCTCGGCCCCGCCCATCGGCTTCAACAGCTCCCCGGCCACGTCGGACAGGCGCGGCGGCTCCTCCCTGACGAAGGGAAGCGGGCGGCAGACCGCTAGGGCGGCAAGGCCGAACCGGGCGGTCATCAGGCCGTTGAGGACGCCCTCGCCGAGCTTCGCCGAGACCCGCGCGGCGATGCCGAGGCCGAGGACCTGCTGGATCATGCTCTCGCCCACCGCCATTCCGCCTGTGACGGTGAGATGCGCGAAGGCGGAGCGGGCCAGACGCAGGAACCCGAGGAAGCCCGGGCGCCCGCCATAGATCGTCGCGATCTGGCGCAGGAGGCGCATGGCGGCAAAGACCACGAAGGCCACGTCGACGATGGCGCGCGGGCTGAGCGCCGTCACCGCCGAGACCTGCTTGGCCGCCGAGGCGATGGCGTTGCGGGCCTGCCGGTCGAGGGGTTCGAGCAATTCGTGCTCGGCAAGCCCGATCCGGTCGTCCACGTCGAGGATCGTATCGCCGAGAGCCTTCAGACGCTGGCGCCCGGCCGCGAGTCCGGTCCGGGTGGCGTAGAGGGTGCTAAGTTCGGCGACCACCGCCTGCGCGCCGGTATGATCCCGCGTGGCGATGGCCTCGACCGCTTTCGCCCGCAGCGTTTCGATCCGGCGTTCGCGCCAGATGCCGGCGAGTTCGCGCAGGACGAGGGCGAGGAAGGCGATGCCCGCCACCACGAGGAGCGCCAGGGCGACGCCGCCAAGCCAGGGCGCGGCCGAGAACAGGTCGGCGATCATCCGCTCCAGCGACAGGCCGACCGCGAGGGAGACGAGGCCGCCCAAAGCGAGCATCAGCACCGACAGCCACGGCGCCCGCGATTTCGGCGCCACCGGCACGGCGGTGCCGTCCGCCGCCTCGACGATCTCGAACGGCTCTTCGACGATCCTGACCGCGTTCGGCGCCACCGGCGGCGGAACGATGCCGTCCGGGCCCTCGGCCGGCTCGGCGGTGGGGATGCGGAAGGCGCGAGGACGGTTCGGAGAGGTCATGGGCGGACCTTTGGTGATGTCGCAACAGATTGATCGGTGGAGCTCTCCTCTCCCCGCGCGCGGGGAGAGGGACGTGTCTCCCCCTTGCTGGGGAGCACGTCGAGGCGGCAGCCGAGGGTGAGGGGGCGATGACGAAGGTGCCACATCCTGTCCGGACCCCTCACCCTCGCTCCGCTTGTCACTGGGACGACAAGGCCCCAGTGACCCTCTCCCCGCCCGCCTACGGCATTCACACATCTCGCCGGCAGCGCAGGTGCCCTCTCCTTCTAGGAGAGGGAGCCCGTCGCGCCTCATGTCGAACCCGCTTGGATGAGCGAAGAGCGGTGGAGCCAATGTGTTGAACCAGTAGCCTCATAAGGGGCAGAGGGACGCAGTTTGCCTGCAAAAGCAGATGTGTGAATCCGGTAGCCCCGAACGCGGGGAGAGGCGGACTCGCTCAGCCGGACACTCACGTCAGCTTGTCGCCGATGAGGAACTGCATCGCCCGGTCGAGGCGGATCTGCGGCAGGTGGCCGGGGCGGCCATGGGCGTCGGGCCGGATCAACGGCGGGCGAAAGCGCGGGAAGCGGAGGGAGCCCGGCGGCACTGCCCCTTCGAGAACGGATTCGGGCCGCGAGGGCAACTCGCCGGGGAACACCGCCGCCTCGCTCCGCCCGTCGAAGATCTCGTCGCCCACATGCTCCCCCGCCTCGGGCGTTCCCGAGACCGCCCGCAGGGTCATGCCGTCATCATGGACCGTGGTCTCCCGCGTGGCCCGCACCGAGGCGAGGGCCACCGTGCCGACGCGGGCACCGGCCGCCTCGGTCCGGCGCATGGCGCGGGAGACGAGGAGACGCAGCAATGCCTCCAGCCGGTCGTGGCTGGTCTGGTGCAGGTGGTCCGCCTTGGTGGCAGCGAACATGATGCGGTCCGCCCTCGGCGCGAACAGGCGCGACAGGATGGTGTTGCGTCCGATCCGGAAACTGAGGAGCACGGTGTCGAGGGCCTCCTCCAACTCGGCGAGCGCGGCCGGCCCGGCATCGACGGCGGCGAGCACGTCGACGAGGACGATCTGGCGATCCACCCGCTGGAAATGGTTGCGGAAGAACGGCTCCACGACCTTGGCCTTGTAGGCCTCGAAGCGCCGCTCCATCAGCCCGGCGAGGCTGTCCGACGAGATCGTCTCCGGCAGGGCGTCGAGGGGGGCGAAGGTGAGGGCCGGTGATCCGGCGAGGTCGCCCGGCATCAGGAAACGGCCCGGCGGCGTGGTCGCCACCGATTCGGGCCCGGCGCGGAGCGCGGTGAGATAGGTGGTGAAGGCGATGCTGGCGCGCTCGGCCACGACCTCGTCGAGGGGACCGGACGGGTCGAGATCCTTCAGCACCGCGAGCCAGGGCGCGGCGATGGCCGCACGCCCGGTGCGGCGGGTGCCCGCGATGGTGGCGGCGGACCAGTCCTTGTAGCTCTGGTCGATCAGGGCGAGGTCGAGGAGCCATTCGCCGGGATAATCGACCACGTCGAGCATCAGCGTGCCGGGGCCGGAGCGCCAGCCGCCTTTGCGCTCGTACTCGATGGCGAGGCGGAACTGGCTGATCCGGTCGGTGGAGCGCGGCCACAGGCGCTGCTCCGTCAGGGCCGCGAAATGATCCTCGTAGGGGAAGCGCGGAACGTCGTCGTCGGGCTGCGGCACGAGGCGCGCCCGGCGCAGCCGTCCCTCATGCGCCGGCGCAAAGGCCGGCAGGGCATGGGTCTCGACGAGATGGTGGATCAGCGCCGTCGTGAACACCGTCTTGCCCGACCGCGCCAGACCGGTGACGCCGAGCCGCAGGGTCGGCTGGATCAGGAGATCGCTCGATGCCTCGGCGAAGGCCTGGATCGCGGAGCCCGCGCGCGAGGCGAAGCTGATCATGAAGCGAAGGTCTCATATGGCCGGAGGGGAGGATGGGCGATAGATGCAGGGGTGAGGTGGCGCGCGTCTCAGGCGAACGCAAGAACCGGACGCGTCATCGCTCCACCGCGCCGGGATCGCCTTGGGCCGCAACGAGCCGGGCGATGGCGGCTTCCACCAGATCCGGCCCCGCCCGCAGCGCGCCGAGTTCCACCCCGGACATGGCGAGCATCACCGGGGCGAGACGAGGCGAGGGCCGGCCCTCCGCATCGAATAGCGCAAGATCGTCCTCGATCTTGAGTCCGACGCTGGCGGCGATGCGGGTGGCATAATTGCGGATCCGGACCTCGTCGTTGCCGCAGAGCGGCGCCGGGGCCGCGAGATCCTGAAGACGGAGCCCCGGCATCCCGGCCGCGAGGGCGGGCAAAGCAGCCGATTCCGCCGCGAACCGGTCTGCCAGCCGGGAGGACGGCGATGCCGTCGGAGTCTCGGACGGACTTGCGATGATCGCCGTGATCGCCGGCCTGCCGATCGTCTCGGCCGCCCCCGCGACGCGGATGGGCCGGGGCTTCGGCGTACCCGCCATCCGTGCCAGCGGCGACCAGGGCTGGACCCGCAGGGGCCCGCCCCGCGCGACCAGGCGCGGCTTTCGCGGCCCTCCCCGGGCATGGCGGGCGAGGTAGCGGGCGCGCAGGGTCTTGCCGAGCCCGAGGGGCGCGAGGCCGGTGGAGACTTTTCCGCCCGACCCCCCACTGCTCGAAACAGAGCATTCCGCCGGCGCCCAACGGCGCACGATGGACAGGGCGTTGCGGCGGCCGAACTCGCGGTAATAGCGCCGCAGCAGGAGGGCCGCCGCATCGGCGCCGTCGCCGGCGGTGGCGAACCCGGTATGGCCCTCCGCATCGCTTCCGATCTCGCCCCGCCAGCGGGCGCTCTTGATGCACCAGTAATTGTTGAGCTTGACGCAGCGCGCGACGAAAGCCGGCGGCACCGGCGCGTAACGCGCGACCAGGGCGAGGGACACGGGACGCAAGGTCGTCCCCGTTTCCGTCCGCCAGTTCGACACCGCCCTCTCGCTGGCGAGAAAACTCGAGGCCACGGCCGGAGCGGCGGTCATCGCCAAGGCCGCTTCCGCGCGGTCGACGCCCACCTTCACGGCGTCGAGGCCGATACCGGCGCGCGGCATCAGCGATGTCAGGACGAGAAGCGTGGTGACGAACACGGGATCAGCGGGGACGGGCCATGGTCGTGAGCAACGGCCCAGGCGATGATCCGTTCATTCCGCCCGTGCCGCGTCAGGCGGCCTCGTCGCGGTCGAGGCCCTTGGGCGTCACGAACCGTTCGAGCCGGCCCTTGCCGGGACGGAAATCCGTCCAGGCATCGCCCTCGATATCGATCACGGCAAGGGCCGCGGTGGGGAATTCCACGGAGAGCCGCCCCCTCGCCTCTCGCGGACCATCGCCGACGAGATCGAGGGCGATGTCCTGCAGGCCGGGATTGTGCCCGATCATCAGCAGGGTCCGGATTTCGGCGGGCGTCGCGCGGATGACCTTGAGCAACGCGCTGTCCGGCGCTTCGTAGATCGCATCGACGATCTCGATCTCGGGGTTGCCGAGGGCCGCGGACATGCCGTCCCAGGTCGACCGTGTCCTGAGCGAGGGCGAGACCACGATCCTCTCAGGCAGCAGGTCCTGCGCCGCGAGATAGGCCCCCATCTGCGGCGCGGCCTTGAAGCCGCGCGGGTTCAACGGACGGTCGATATCGCGCACGCCCGGCGAACGGTCGGATTTGGCGTGGCGCAGGAGCATCAGGCGGCGCATGGACAAAGAACCTTATTACTGGAAGCCGACGACGGGATGCGGGGTGTAGAGCGCTTCGAGGGCGGCGATCTCGTCGGCATCCAGCGCCAGATCGAGGGCGGCCACGGCATCGGTCAGGTGGGTGGGTTTCGACGCCCCGATGATCGGCGCGGTGACGATGGGCTTCTGAATCACCCAGGCCAGGGCCACCTGCGCCCGCGACACGCCGCGGGCTTGCGCGATCTCCGCCACCTTGCCGACGATGGCCCGGTCCGCCTCCTCGGCAGAGGCGTAGAGCCGCTTGCCGACCTCGTCGGAATCCTGGCGCGCGCTGCGCTCGTCCCAGTCGCGGGTCAGGCGGCCGCGGGCCAGCGGGCTCCAGGGCAGGACGCCGATGCCCTGGTCGGCGCAGAGCGGCAGCATCTCCCGCTCCTCCTCGCGGTGGAGGAGGTTGTAATGGTCCTGCATCGTCGCGAACCGGGTCCAGCCGTGGAGATCGGCGGTGAACAGGGCCTTGGCGAATTGCCAGGCGTACATTGAGGACGCGCCGATAGTGCGGGCCTTGCCGGCCTTCACCACGTCGTGCAGGGCCTCCATCGTCACCTCGATGGGCGTGCCGTAATCCCAGCGATGGATCTGGAAGAGATCGACATGGTCGGTGCCGAGGCGCTTCAGGCTGGCATCGATGGAGGCGAAGATCGCCTTGCGCGAGAGGCCGCCGGCATTGGGCTGGTCTTTCAGCGGATAATAGCATTTCGTCGCGAGCACGATGCTGTCGCGGTCGGCGAACTCCTTGAGGGCGCGCCCGACGATTTCCTCGCTGGTGCCGTCGGAATAATAGTTCGCCGTGTCGAAGAAGTTGATGCCGAGTTCGATCGCCTGCCGGATGAGCGGGCGGCTCTCTTCCTCGGGCATGGTCCAGGGATGGGGGCCGCGCTCGGGAATGCCGTAGGTCATGCAGCCGAGGCAGAGCGGCGACACGTCGAGGCCGGTCCGGCCGAGCTTTTTCAGTTTCATGGACAATCCTCCGATGACGTGTCGGCCCTATCCGGGCCTACCTGCGCTCAACCCCAAGGCCCGGTCGCGATGGCGACGCCCTGTTTCCTATCCCCGCGTCATCCTGGTGCCGCGTAGCGGAGCCCAGGATCGAGAAACTTAGGTCTGGCCCGTTCCTGGCATCGTCACGGCTCTGGATCCCAGGCTCGCCTCCGGCGCCCCGGGATGACGGCGCGGCTCGATACCCGCCCGCTTCAGCCCCCTCTTCCCTCGCGCCGCATCATGAAGGCCAGCTTCTCGAACAGGCTGACATCCTGCTCGTTCTTCAGGAGTGCGCCGTGGAGCGGCGGGATCAGCTTGCGGCCATCGCGCTCGCGCAGGGTCTCGGGGGAGACATCCTCCGAGACGAGGAGCTTGAGCCAATCCAGCAATTCCGACGTGGACGGCTTCTTCTTCAGGCCCGGCACCTCCCGCGTCTCGAGGAAGACCCGCAGGGCCTCCTCCACGAGGCGGTGCTTGATGCCGGGGTAATGCACCTCGACGATGGCCTTCAGCGTCTCGGCGTCGGGAAACTTGATGTAGTGGAAGAAGCAGCGGCGCAGGAACGCGTCCGGCAATTCCTTCTCGTTGTTCGAGGTGATGATGACGATGGGGCGGCGCTCGGCGCGGATCGTCTCGCCGGTCTCGTAGACGTGGAACTCCATCCGGTCGAGTTCGGTCAGCAGGTCGTTGGGGAACTCGATATCGGCCTTGTCGATCTCGTCGATCAGGAGAACCGGACGCTCGGGATGGGTGAACGCCTCCCACAGCTTGCCGCGGCGGATGTAATTGCCGATCTCCGACACGCGCGGATCGCCGAGCTGGCTGTCGCGCAGGCGCGAGACCGCGTCGTACTCGTAGAGACCCTGCTGCGCCTTGGTGGTGGATTTGACGTTCCAGGTGAGGAGCGGCGCACCGAGCCCCTTGGCGATCTCCTCCGCCAGCACGGTCTTGCCGGTGCCGGGCTCACCCTTCACCAGAAGCGGCCGTTCCAGCACGATGGCCGCGTTGACGGCGGTGGTGAGATCCGAGGTGGCGACGTAATCGGCGGTGCCGGTAAAGCGCATGAGGCGTCGGCTTTCTGGAAAAGGCTCTGTGACCGGTAAGCCTGGCGAGAGCGAAGGTACAAATCATCATCGGATCGACCGATGCGACGCGGATGAGCCGTTTGGCCCGACACCCCTCTGTCAGGCCGATTTTCGTGGGCGCCCGCCTTTTGCGCCGTTGGCCCGGGCGGCAGCGGCCTTGGCCAGGGAGGTCGAACGACCGGCATGGGAAGCGAGGTAGGATCTCGTCCCGAAGATCCCCGCCACAAGTCCCGGAACAGAGATGTCGATATCCAGCCTATCCCAGCGGAGGCCGTATCCCGCTCCCAGGACCTCGATCTCGGCGATGGTCGCATCGTCCGCTTCTGCCAGCCCTTGGACGAGATGAGGCGGGAAAGCAAAGGTACAGCCATTCGTCAAAGCCAGGACCACGTGCCCGCGCTCGCGATCGTAATGCGCGGATGCAGCCCGTGGCTCGGTCGATTGTGCGAGACGGCCCCGCTCCAGGGCGGCATCGACCGCATCGTCGGTCAGCTCAACCATGGATCTCCTTCCCCCGAATGAGAAACACGTCACGATGCTCCAGGACCAGTTTCATCGCCTTGCGGATTTCGCTTCGGGTCATCCCCTCGGCGGAAACCAGGGCTGGCTCAGGCACGGGGTTGATCTTGGCATGCCCGTCTCCGAAGACGTGAACGTGGGCCGGTTCATGGTCATCGACGAAAATGATCACGCGCAATCCACCCGAGCGAAGAACCGTGACCATCGATAACCCATCCGGATGGGTTATCGATCTAGCAGGCCGTTCTCGCTCCGTAAAGCGCCCTAAGTTCAGAGCGACTTCCCGTCGCTCCACACGCAGTTCGAGGCCAGGATCGCGAGGTTCACGTCGGATTTCTGCGGTTGCGGCAGAACCTTGCCGTCCATGGCGAGATCGATCTTCATCTCGACCTGGCCCTTGGCCTCGTTGGTCCGGCGGGAGAAGTAGCAATATTGCTGGAACGGCACCTCCTCGTTGGCGCGGAAGTTCCAGCCGGTGACGATCTGGCCGTCCATGTAGGGCACCTGCTTGAACACGGTGAAGGTGGTGTTCACCGTGGCCTTCGAGGCGGGCGCCGCGTCCTTGCCGAGCTGGGCCTGGGTCGGCGACGGGGAGGAGCGGACGGGGCCGCCCTCCAGCTTCAGGACGTTGTCGGTGAGGGTCACCTCGCCCTTGGTCTTCAAGGTCACGTCCGCCAGCGCCGTCTGCATGGCGGCGGCGATCTTCTCGGCGGCCGAGTCAAACTGGTTCATGTAGGCGTAGCCGTAGGACGCCGCGCCGATGCCGATGCCGGCAAGCGCTGCGAAGACTCCCGCCCCACTCGCCCGGAACAGGAAGGCGCGCGCGGCGATGATCCGCGCCTCGGCCCGAAGGCGGCCGTTGACGCTTTGGGCGAGAACCACGTTCTCTGGCGTTCCCGATGCGTGGATGCTCATGCGCCGGCTCCCGCGCTGGCCACCGGCGGCAAGTTGGTCGTGTTGGTATTGTTGGTGCTGGGCGCGGTGCGGCGATCCATCGGGATCACCTCGCCGGTGGGCGTCACGTCACGCACGGGCTTGGGTGGTGCCAGCCCCATCTCCTGGCGCAGGGATTCGGTGATCGAGTCGAGCATGTAGGGCGTCGCCTCGAGGTTCACGGCCGCGCCGAGATCGTCCTCGTCCATGAAGGTCTTGCGCACCGAGACGGCGCAGAGCGCCAGGATGGTGGAGGCGAAGGCGGCGCAGAGGGCCGGCACGAACACGAAGATGCGCAGGAAGGCGTGGACCTGCGCGTCGGTCACGTCGATCGGGTCGACGCCGTAGACCATGGCGGTGAAGGAGTGGAGCTGCGAGCGGTTCACCGAGTTCCGGTAGGCCTGCTCGGCATCGGCGACCTTGCGCTCGGCCGCGCCGCGATCGAGCTCGGCCCGGGCCTTGCGCGCCTCCTCCAGGGACTTCGTCACCACCGCCCTGTCGGCGCCGGCCTTGCCGACGCTGGCATTCAGGGTCGCCGTGCGCGGATCGGTGACGCATTTCAGGTTGGAATAGCGCTGGCCCTTGCTGTTGGTGCCGGAGACGCGCTCGCAGCGCTGGGCCGGCAGGGCCGAGAGCTGGCTCGCATTCTCGGCGGCACGCTTCTCGATCTGGTCGAGCTCCGTCGTGTACTGGGCCACGCGGGCATCGGCGGAGGCGATCCGGCCGTCGATGGTCGAGCGGTCGGCCTGCGCGTCCTTGAGGGCGGTCTTGGCCTTGGCCGCATCCATCAGGCGCGGGTGGAACATCATCTCGCCGAGCTGCGACACCGACTTCGTCGTGACGCCGGCGGCGAAGATGATCCCGACGATGGCGAGCGCCCGGATGAAGTAGGAACGCTGGGTTCGCGCCAGGATGCCCAGGGGCACGCGGCAGAGCTCCACCGCCGCGTAGACCAGCGGCGCCAGCAGCATGAAGTAGAAGGCCTTGTCATCCCCGTCGCTGTAGACCCCGGCGAACAGCCAGGCGCCCCAGAGCGAGGCGCCGATGACCATGAACTCGACGAGATAGGCGATTGCGACATAGCCCCACTTGATCCGGTAGCCCTTCTCCAAGTGACGCTCGTGGGTCCAGCGTTCGGATTCGCGGATCCAGTCGCGGCGCTCGCGCTGAACATCCCGGTTGGGGGCCGACTTTCGCATGAGGCACTCGTGTCTTCAAAAAAACGCGACGAACGAAGAGAGGCAGGACGAAAGCCGGGTCTTAACGGATCGTTAAATTCGGCCTTATGCGGTCATTGTGCCGTTTTTGCGCCAACCTCCACCGCGCTGCAAAACCCGAGCCCTGAAACTTCGCCGCCCACGTGCATGGCTCGCTCGCCGTGGCGATGAAATCCGCATGGGCCGGAAGATTGCAGGTTGCCCGGGCGCCATAGGGGCTTGCATGGTCTTCCCGCCGGCGGCGAGCCCATCACGGTCCCGTGGCCGGAGTTCCCTGTGCAGAACGTCGGCGGGGTCCTGACGGCGGGCCTTCGCGCGCACCATTCTCGGGAGACCGCTGAGCTCGATGACGGACTTTCACGCCGGATCCTACAAGGAAGCGATCATCTTTCTCGTCACCGCGGGCGTGGTGGTGCCGCTGTTCCATCGGCTGCGGATCAGTCCGGTGCTGGGCTTCATCGGCGCGGGCGCGCTTCTCGGCCCCTTCGGCCTCGGACGCCTCGCCGATACGATCCCCTGGCTTTCGATCTTCACCATCGGCAACCGGTCCGAGATCGCGCATCTGGCCGAGTTCGGCGTGATCTTCCTGATGTTCATGATCGGCGTCGAGCTGTCCTGGGAGAGGCTCCGCACCCTGCGCCGCCTCGTCTTCGGGCTCGGCTCAGCCCAGGTGCTCGCCTCCTCCCTCGTCATCGGCATCATCCTGTTCGCCCTCGAAGTGCCGCTGGCCGCCTCCGTCATCGTCGGCCTCGCGCTTGCCCTGTCCTCCACCGCCGTGGTCCTGCCGGTCCTGGCCGAGCAGAAGCGCCTGAACACGCCCTCGGGCCGCGCCAGCTTCGCCGTGCTGCTGTTCCAGGATCTCGCCGTTGCGCCGATGCTGTTCGCCATCGCCGTCCTCGGCCGCAGCGACGGGGCGGATGTGGGAAGCGCCCTCGCCCTGGCGCTCGGACAAGCGGCCATCGCCCTCGTCCTCATCGTGGTCGCCGGCCGCCTCGCCCTGCGCCCCCTGTTCCAGCTCGTCGCCCGGACCCGCTCGCCGGAGCTGTTCATGGCCGCCTGCCTCCTCGTCATCGTGGCAACCGCCCTGACGGCGGCGGCGAGCGGCCTCTCGATGACCCTCGGCGCCTTCGTCGCGGGCCTGCTCCTGGCGGAGACCGAGTATCGCCGGGCGATCGAGGCGACGATCGACCCGTTCAAGGGCCTTCTGCTCGGGGTCTTCTTCGTGTCGGTGGGCATGAACCTCGATCCGGCCCAGCTGATGGCGGCGCCGAAGACCATCCTCGGCCTGTCCATCGGGCTGATCCTGATCAAGGGCGCGGTGATCCTCGTCGCGGCGCGGTTCCTCCGCATCCCGCGCGGCGTCGCGCTGGAGGCGGCGCTCCTCCTCGGCCCCGGCGGCGAATTCGCCTTCGTCCTCATCGGCGGCGCCATTGCGGGCGGCCTCGTGCCGGATGGTCTCGGCCAGGCGGCGCTGATCGTCACCACGGTGACGATGATCGCGATTCCGGGGCTGGCGAGCCTGGCCCGGCGCCTCGGCAAGCGGATGTCGCGCACCAATCTCGGCCGCGCCCGCGCCGAGCCGGTGCCGGACAAGCAGCAGAACCGCGTCATCATCGCCGGCTACGGCCGGGTCGGACGCCAAGTCGGCGAGATGCTGGCCCGCCACAAGATCCCGTATCTCGCCCTCGATGCCGACGCGGCCCGCGTCTCGGAGCATCGCCGCCTCGGCAACCCGGTCTATTTCGGCGATTCCTCCAATCCGGAGCTGCTGCGGCGCTGCGACATCGCCAATGCCCGCGCCCTCGTCGTCACTCTCGACAATCCCCGCGCCGTGGAGGCCGTGGTGGAAGCGGCGCGCGCGGAGCGCCGCGACATCACCATCGTCGCCCGCGCCCGCGACGCCCGCCACGCCACGGCGCTCTATGAGATGGGCGTCGACGACGCCGTGCCGGAAACGATCGAGGCCTCCCTGCAGCTCTCGGAGGCCGTGCTGGTGGATGTGGGCGTCCCCATGGGCCTCGTCATCGCCTCGATCCACGAGCGGCGCGACGAGTACCGCTCGATGCTCAAGCGCAAGGAGACCGAGGTGAGGCCGGCCTTCCGTGCGCGCCGCACCGTGGGCAAGAACGTCGAGGCGGGGAAGGCGACGGAGACCCGCGAAGCACCACTGAAAGACGAGCAGCCCGCGAAGAGCGCCTGACCGGTCCGGTATTGCGTCTTCTTCCGTACAGAGTGGCGCGGCGGCCTTGTCGGAGAAGTGGATAACTCGGAAGAGCACCTGAATTCAGGCGCATCGACCAACGAATGCTATTGCGGGCGTCGGAACGCGGGATAGTTTTAGGATAGTGTCGTGTTCAACGACATGACGTCGACTGGACGGTGCTTGGCCGCCGATCACGGGATGGCATGGCGGCTGACGCTGAGCCGACGGGGTTAGAACAGGCGGCCCTGGCCGCGTTCGGGCATGGTCGGGGTCGGCTTGTCCCCCGGCGATGCGGGCGCGGGATCTGCGGTCTTGGCGCGGGCGGGCGCACGGGCCTTGGGCTCCGATCCCGGTGAGAAACTACAGCGATAGATGATCTCGTCGGGAGGTCCGACGCCGGTATTGAGGGGCACGGCCACGGTGTCGCCGGAATAGCGCCAGTTCCGCGTGCCCTTGTCCCAATAGAGCCAGACCGTCGTCGGATGGCCCTTAATGGCGAAGACCGCCGCCTTCTTCGAGATCGCCTGGACGGTGCGCGGCTCGTACATGCCCTTCTGGCGATAGGCTTCCTGAAACGAGGCGGGCTGGCGCTCGATGAAGGTGTTCCGCACGATCTGAATCGTCGCGCCCGGCTTCGCCAGAAACCGCTTGAAATCACTCAAGGAGCGCAAGACGAGCGCCATAACGTCCACCCTTACTCTGCCAAATACCCCGGCCCTGACTTGACGTTCACTCTGTCTCCCAGCTGTTTGATTTCAATGACAATGTTGAAGGTGCCAAGAACACGCTTGGCCGTGATATCAACAGAAAACCGGACTTATACCCAGCTTCGTCGGCGCCGAAGACGGAAAGCAGGCCGCATGTCTCACTGAGTTCAGGATTATTCCCGTTATCCGGCTCACGAGTTCGGCGTCGCTCGCCGACATTTCCGGTGGGCATAACCGGTGCACGGACACCCTTGACCCGGACGCCCGGTTCGCGCGTTCTCTGCCTCATGCTGCTGCACTTCTTCACGGCCCTGCGCGACGCCAAGATCCCCGTCACGCTCCGGGAACACCTCACGCTGCTGGAGGCCCTGGACCGCGATCTGGCGGACAAGCGCGTCGAGGAGTTCTATCTCCTCGCCCGCACCGCCCTGGTGAAGGACGAGCGCCATCTCGACCGGTTCGACCGGGTGTTCGGCACCGTGTTCCAGGGGATCGAGACCCTCGGCGAGGCGGCGGAGCCCACGGCGATTCCCGAGGAATGGCTGCGCAAGCTCGCCGAGAAGTATCTCACCGATGCCGAGAAAGCGGAGCTGAAGGCGCTCGGATGGGACAAGCTGTTCGAAACGCTGAAACAGCGGCTCGCCGAGCAGAAGGAACGCCACCAGGGCGGCAACAAGTGGATCGGCACCGGCGGCACCTCCCCGTTCGGCGCCTACGGCTACAACCCCGAAGGCATCCGCATCGGCCAGGACGGCAACCGGAACTTTCGCGCGGTGAAGGTCTGGGACAAGCGCGAGTTCAGGGATCTCGACGACGGCGTCGAACTCGGCACGCGCAACATGCGGGTCGCCCTCCGGCGCCTGCGGCGCTTCGCCCGCACCGGCGCGGCCGACGAACTCGATCTCGACGGGACCATCCGCGAGACCGCCAGCAAGGGCTATCTCGACGTGAAGCTGCGCCCGGAGCGTCGCAACGCCGTGAAGGTCCTACTCTTCCTCGATGTCGGCGGCTCGATGGACTGGCACGTGGCGCTCGCGGAAGAGCTGTTCTCGGCGGCCCGCGCCGAGTTCAAGTATGTGGAGCATTTCTACTTCCACAACTGCCCTTACGAGCGTGTCTGGAAGGAGAACCGCCGGCGCCACGACGAGGCGATCCCGCTCCTCGACGTGCTGCGCACCTATCCGTCGGATTACCGGGTCGTCTTCGTCGGCGACGCCTCCATGAGCCCCTACGAGATCGCCATGCAGGGCGGCTCGGTGGAGCATTGGAACGAGGAGCCGGGCCAGGTCTGGCTGGAGCGGGTGCTCGAACGGTTTCCGAAATCGGTCTGGCTCAACCCGGTTCCCGCCGAGCACTGGGCCTATACCCAATCGATCGGCATGATCCGCAGGATCGTATCGGACAGGATGTTCCCGCTGAACATCGAGGGGATCGACGGAGCCATGCGGGCGCTGGTGAGATGACGGGCGACAGGCTGCCCGCCGGCGGGTTCAGCCCCCTCGTGCCGGAACTCGACGTTCACGACCTGTCCGCCTCCCTCGCCTTCTGGTGCGGGCCCCTCGGATTCTCGGTCGCCTATGCCCGGCCGGAAAACGGCTTCGCCTATCTCGAGCGGGGCAGAGCGCAGATCATGCTCAACGCTATCAACGGGAACTGGCGGACGGGTGCCCTCGAACCGCCGCTCGGTCGCGGGATCAACCTTCAGATCGCGGTCGAGGCCGTCGATCCGATCCTGACGTCCCTCGATGCCGCGTCCTGGCCCCTGTTCCGGCCCGCCCACGAGGCCTGGTACCGGGTCGGGGAGATGGAAGTCGGCGTCCGCCAGGTCCTGGTCCAGGATCCCGACGGGTACCTGCTGCGCTTCGCTGAGGATCTGGGGCGACGCCCGCTCAACCCTGGCGGGCAGGCGTGACGACCTTGAGGCCGTCGAGTTCGGGCTTGATCCGGATCTGGCAGCACAGGCGCGAGGTGGCACGCACGTCGGACGCGAAATCGAGCATGTCCTGCTCCATCGGTTCTGCCGGTCCGACCGCATCGACCCATTCGGAATCCACATAGACGTGGCAGGTGGCGCAGGCGCAGGCGCCGCCGCATTCGGCGTCGATCCCCGGTACGTTGTTGCGGATCGCCGCTTCCATGACGGTCGATCCTACGTCGGCTTCCACGGTCCTGGCCGTTCCAGCATGGTCGACGTAGGTGATCTTGGGCATCGAAGACTCCAGGCTCGTACAACGCGTCTGCGGCCGGTTGTGCGGCGCGACTGCCTTGAAGGCGCGGCCCGGTGAATGCAAGCGGCACCGGCCTCATCGCCCCACATTCCTGCGCTTACGTCGCAGACGCCGTCCCGTTCCGTCCATTCGGCCGAGATCAGGCAGGTGCGTCGATTTCCGCCAGGGTCGCCTCCACCGCATCGGTCAGCGCGGCATAGGCCGGGGCCGGCACGCCGCCCCCCCGCCGCAGGCCATCCTCGATGGCGGCGCTGAGTTCGGCGACCCGCGCGGCGCCGACGCCGAGGGCGGAGCCCTTCAACGTGTGGGCGAGGTCGGCGCGATGCGGTTCATCGAGGCTCGGATCGGTGATCCCGGGCAGCAGCCGGCGGCATTGGCCGGCAAAGAGCACGAGCAGTTCGCGGGCGAGGTCGATGTCGCCGAAAGTCTGTTCGGCGAGGTAGGCGTGATCGATCAGACTGGTCACCCGTCGCCTTGCCTTAACCGAACCGGGCGTTTGAGCGCCCCTCCACCCGTCTATCCACAGGAGCGTCCGAGATCGTTCGCTTCCGTTTAAGCCTTGCGGCATCATGCATAACGCCGACGGAATGAAACCGGCCACACGCTTGGTAACCATTCCGTTAAGGTTTTTTGGACGGTTCGATCCACTCGGGTATCCGGGTCTCGTGCCGAGGTCTAAAGTTCCTTGGTAAATTGGTAAAAATGTCGTCGATCACCGGATGCGGCCGGCTTCGACGACCTGCGTAACGAGGCGTTGGATGGCCACGGAAAAGAAGCTCAAGGACCCGGCCGAGGCGGCTCTTTCCGCCATCGAGCAGGCCCTCAACCTGGACTTCCCCTCGACGCAGGCGGCGGAACCGCGCGTCGAGCCGCGGCTTCCGGATGTCGGCGACAACGATCCCTTGAGCGATCCCAGCGGCCGCCTCGCTCCCCCGCGCCTCGATCTCGACCAGCCCCTGGCCTCCGACCTTCCGCCGCCGGACCGCAACCGGCCGCGCCGCGAAGGAGGCCTGCTGCCGCCCGACCGCTCGATGGTGGCCAATGACGACCGCCAGAATATTGGCATCCTGCAGCAGACCCTGCGCGTGCGGCCGTCCGGCACGCCCTACATCGTCGCCGCCATCGTCTCCGCTGTCTGGTTCGCCGCCCTCCTCGCCCTGGCCTGGAACCAGTCGGGGGGCGAGCTGAAGGGCTTCATCGCCGGGATGACCGCGCTTCAGGCCGCCGTCGGCGCCACCGCCATCGTCGGTCCCATCGTCCTGTTCGCGATCATGGCGATGCTCGCCGTCCGCGCCCAGGAGATGCGTCTCGTGGCCCGCGCCGTCGGCGAAGTGGCGATCCGCCTCGCCGAGCCGGAGAACTTCTCCACCGACGCCGTCCTCACCATGTCGCAGACGGTCCGGCGCGAGGTCGCGGCCGTGGGCGACGGCGTCGAGCGGGCCCTGGCCCGTGCCGGCGAGCTCGAGACCCTGGTTCGCGGCGAGATCGCCACCCTGGAGCGGGCCTATTCCGACAACGAGATCCGCATCCGCTCCCTCGTCGACGAACTCGTCGCCCAGCGCGAATCCATCGTCGCCAATGCCGAGCGCGTTCGCGGCGCGATCACCGGATCGCACCAGAACCTGACCCAGGAGCTCGACGGCGCGGCCGAGCGCATCGTCGCCGCCGTCACCGGTGCCGGCGACCGGGTGACCGGCGCCCTCGACGCCCGCGGGGAGGCCATCACCTCGGCGCTCGGCAACCGCGGCGATGCCATCACGGCCGCCCTCGGCGAGGCCGGGGACCGCGTGGTCGGGCTCGTGACCGACCGTGGCGACGATCTCGTCCAGCGCCTCGCCAGCACCAGCGAAGGCGTCCGCAGCAGCCTCACCGAAGTCGGCAACACCCTGACGCAGTCGCTGGAGAGCCGGGCGGCGGACGTCACCCTCGCCTTCGAGCGCACCGGTGGCATGCTCACCGCGACGCTGGCCGACAATGCCGGCCAGGTCGCCCGCACGCTGGCCCAGACCGGCATGGAGGTGATCGAGAGCCTGAACCGCCAGGGCAGCGAGGTCCGCCAGACCTTCGAGGAATCCGCGCGCGGGCTCGAGAACACCTTCCTCGCCCGGGGCACCGAACTCACCACGAACTTCTCGCATACCGGAGGCGAGATCACCGCCCGGTTCGCCGAGACCGGCACGGCGCTGCGCGAGCATTTCGCCGCCACCGGCGCCACGCTCACCGATGACATCGCCGCTCGCGGCGCCGCCCTGCGCGCCGAGATCGAGGCCGCCGGCAGCGGCGTGTCCGAGGCGATCGAGATCCGCACCCGCGAGGCGCAGGCCGGTCTCGCCCAGGCCTCCGAGGGGATCGTCGAGACCTTCGCCGCACGGACCGGCGCCCTGCGCGACGACCTCGTCCGCTCCATCGAGACCGCCGGCAGCGGCATCGACGAGCGCGCCGGCCATCTGGCCGAACGCATCGATACGGTGGCCACCCGCCTGCACGAGACCCTCACCGTCCAGGGCGGTTCGCTGGAGAGCAACCTCGCTTCCGCCGGGGAGCGGATGGGAGACCTCGTCACCCAGCGCGCCGAGGAAGCCGCGCGGGCGATGGATGCGGCCCTGGCCGCCCTCGGTACCCATTTCGAGACCCGGGCCATGGGCACGGTGGAGAATCTCCGGGGCACCGTGGCGGGGCTCAACGGCGAGATCGACGCCCGGTCGGCCGAGGCCGCGACCGCTCTGCGCAACAGCGCCGAGGATACGGCCTCCGTCGTCAACACCAGCATCCGCCGCCTCAACAAGGCCGGCGAGCAGGTCGGCGGCCTCGTCACCCAGCGCGTCGAGGACGCGACCCTCACCCTGACCGGCGCCTTCGGCGTTCTCGGCAGCACCTTCGATTCCCAGTCGGGCAGCGCGATCGAGAGCCTGCGTGCCGTCCTCGACACCCTCGGCAACGAGATCGGTTCGCGCACCAGCGAAGCCGCCGACATCTTCCGCCGCAGCGCGGAAGAGACCACCGTGGCCCTCGGTGCCAGCACGGCGGAAGCCGCCCAAGCCCTGCGGCGCTCCTCGGCGAGCGCGACCGGCGAACTCGAAGCACGGACCGTGGAGGCGGTGCAGATCTTCGAACAGCGCCTGTCCGCCACGTCGGCCGAACTCGCCGCCCGCACGGCGGAAGCCGCACAGCTCCTGCAGCAGGCCGCCAGCGGTCTCAGCGGCGAAGTGGGAGGACGCGCGCAGGACGCGATGGAGGCCCTGCGCCGCACCCTCACCGAGATCGACGAGACCCTGCTCCACCGCGCCACCGAGGCGACGGGCTCCATCGCCCGCGCGGCCGAGAATGTCGGCGGCGAACTCGCCGCCCGGATCAAGGATGTCGAGGCCTCCTTCGGCACGCATAGCCGTGGCCTCACCGACCTCATCGCCACCCATGCCGAGGAGGCCCACGGCCAGCTCACCAATACCGGCCGCGAGATCGTCCTGGCGGTCACCGCCCAGAGCACCCGCGTCAGCGACGCCCTCTCCCGGAGCGGCGCGAGCTTTGCCGACACGACCGAGAGCCGGGCGAAGGCCATCGACACCGTCCTCAATGACCGCCTCGCGGCCCTGCAGGAGACCATCGCCCGCGGCGATATTCTCGCCGACCGCATCGCCCGCGACACCTCCGCCCTCAGCGAGACCGTCACCGGCCAGCTGCAGGAGATGGACCGGGTCATCACGGTGCAGGGCAAGGCCGTGGCCGACACCATCGCCGAGCGCACCCGCGAAGCCCGCGAGACCGTGGAGAGCCAGCTCGGCGCCCTCGAGGAGCGCTCGGTGAAGCGCTCCGCCGAGATCGGCGAGACCTTCACCCATCTGGTGAACCAGATTGACGGGCAGCTCGGCTCCCGCGCCACCGCCCTCAACGAGGCCCTGATCCTGCGCACCGGCGAGATGGCGCGGATCATGGTCGAAGGCAGCCGCGACCTCGTGCAGACCCTCGATGCCCGCGCCGACGGCATGGCGCAGGACATCGCCGCCCGCAGCCTGGCCCTGGGCGACACGCTGGGCAGCCGCTCCACCGAGATCGCCGCGCGCTTCGAGCAGCAGGCCGGCGACCTGTCCCGCCGGATCGACGAGGGCGTCGGCCGCTTCGACACCAGCGTGATCGGACGCCTTGATGCCATCGCGGCCGCACTGGAAGAGCGCAGCCGCCTGATCGACGAGACCTTCGGCTCACAGGCCTTCGAGGCGATCCGCCTCATCGAGAGCCGCACCCGCGCCGTGGACGAGGATCTCGCCAACCGGACCCGCGAACTCGTCGAGATGATCGAGAGCCGGACGGGCCATGCCAACGAGGCCCTGGCCGGACAGGCGGAGGCGATCCGCTCCTCGTTCTCGCACCGTGCGGAGGCCCTGGCCGCGCTCATCGACGAGCGCACGGCCGCCATGGGCCAGGAGCTCGACGAGAAGGGGCGCGTCGTGTTCGGCGCCCTCGGCACCCGCATCACCGAGCTGGCGCAGCTGTTCGATCGCGGCGGTTCCTCCCTGGCTGAGCTTCTCGAACAGCGCGGCGACACCATCATCGCCCGCCTGCGCGATGTCGTCACCGACGCCGACCGTCTGCTCAGCGAGGGCGAGGGCCGCCTCGGCTCCACCCTGCAGACGCGGACCACCAATATCGGCAGCCTCCTCGACGAGGGCGTGCGCACCGTCCACCAGCTCCTCGACAACCGGACCAACGAGATCCGGACCATGCTGGACGATCACTCGCAGGTTCTCACCAGCAGCCTCGACGACCGGTTGGCCCCCCTGCACGATTCGCTCGGCCAGCACGGCCGGACCTTCGTCGACACGATCGAGGCCAGCCTCGGCGGCGCGGCCGGTGCGGTGGAAGCCCGCACCCGCGACCTCGTCGCGCTGTTCGACCAGCGCATCGGAGCCCTGGACGAACTCGTGGACGGTCGCGGCGCCAGGATCGCGGAATCGGTGGAAGCCCGCACTCACGGGCTGCGGACCTTGTTCGACGACGTCCTCACCGCCCTCGACGGCCTGGTGGACAGCCGCGCCGAAGCCCTCACCGACCGGGTCGATGCCCGCACCCATGCCTTGAGCGCCCTGTTCGACGAGCGCCTGCGGGCGATCGACCATCTCATCGAGAACCGCGCGGCCGAACTCGTCCACACCCTCGACACCAAGGGCACCGCCCTGACCCAAACCGTCGACGACCGCACCCAGGCGATGGGCGCGCTGTTCGACGACCGCATGCAGGCCCTCGATACCCTTGTGGCGGACCGTTCGGCCGACTTCGTCCGGACCCTCGACACCAAGGGCTCCGTCCTGACCCACTCGGTCGATGCGGGCACGGCCATGATGAGCACGCTGTTCGACGAGCGCCTGCGCGCCCTCGATCAGCTGGTGGAGAGCCGCACGGCGGACCTCATTCACACGGTGGACGAGCGCGGCGGCAACCTCACCCGGAACCTCGACGACCGCACCGGTTCGCTCCGCGCGCTCTTCGACGAGCGCTTCCATGAGCTCGCCGCCCTGGTCGAGACCCGGACGGCCGAGTTCGCCCATACCGTGGACGACCGTGGCGGCAGCCTGACCCGGTCCCTCGACGACCGGACCGGTTCGCTCCGCGCACTCTTCGACGAGCGCCTGCATGAGCTCAACGCCCTCGTCGAGACCCGGACGGCGGACTTTGCCCGGACCATGGAGATGCAGGGCAGCGCCCTGTACCGGTCCGTCGACGAGCGCACGGAATCCATGGGTGCGCTGTTCGATGAGCGCCTGCGCGCCCTCGACCACCTCGTGGACAACCGCGCGGCCGAGTTCGCTCGCACCATCGACGGCCACGGCACGTCGCTGACCCAGGCCGTCGAGGCCGGCGCCCAGTCCATCGGGACCGTCTTCGACGAACGCCTGCGCGCCCTCGATCTTCTCGTGGACAATCGATCGGCCGACCTCACCCAGACCATCGACAACCGTGGCGCGTCGCTGGGCCAGGCCGTCGAGGCCAGTGCCCAGTCGATCGGCAGCGTGTTCGACGAGCGCCTGCGCGCCCTCGCCGACCTCGTCGACAACCGGACGGCCCAGGTCACGCATGCCATCGACGGCCGCGGCACGTCGCTGAGCCAGGCCGTCGAGGCGATCGGCAGCGTGTTCGACGAGCGCCTGCGTGCCCTCGCCGACCTCGTCGACAACCGGACGACGGAGTTTACCCGCACCGTCGACGACCAGGGCCTGTCGCTGACCCAGTCGGTGGATACCCGCACGCAGGCCATCGCGGCCCTGTTCGACGAGTGCCTGCAGGCCCTTGAGCGGCTGGTGGACAGCCGTGCCACGGCGTTCGCCCAGACCATCGACAACCAGGGCGCCGCCCTGACCCAGGCGGTGGATGCCCGAAGCGAAGCCTTCACGAACCGGATCGACAGCCGGATGAAGGTCTTCGCCGCCCTCGTGGCGTCGCGCGGCGATGCCCTCGCCAACGCCTTCGACGACCGCCAGGACGCCTATGCCGCCCTGGTGGACGAGCACAGCGCCACGATGCTCGCCGCCTTCGACGAGCGCGTGGACCGTCACGCCGCCCTCGCCCAGGCCCATGCCGACGCCCTCGCCACGGCTCTGGACCAGCGCAACGAGGCGGTGGCCGCCCTCATCGACGGCCGCAACCAGGACATGATCGCCGGCTTCGACCGCCGCTCGACGGCCCTGGCCTCGCTGATCGAGGCTCGCGGGCAATCGCTGGCGCGCCGCCTCGCCGAGAGCGCGGAGACCATTACCCGCGCCATCGAGGAGCGCGGAGGCTCGATCGTGGAGACGATCGACGGTCGCGGAAACCATGTGGTCGAGGCGATGGCGAGCCATTCCGAGCGCCTTCGCGAGATCGTCGAAGGCCCGGCCTCCCGCCTCGTCGCCTCCCTGGGCGAGCGCAACCAGGAGATCGCCCGCATCCTCGACGAGAGCGGTACGCCCCTCGCCGAGACCCTGCGCGAGCGGGTCCGCGACCTCGCCGAACAGTCCGACGCGTCCAGGAACGCGCTGCTCGCCGCCATCGACGGCGGCGCCTCCCGCGCCCTGGCGAGCCTCGACGAGGCGAACGACCGACTTCGCAGCGAGCTCGGCGGCGTTCTGAACCGCGTCGAGGGCGCGAACTCGGCCCTGCGCGAGCTCATCACCGATGCCGGCGAGAATCTCGGCGCCATCGAGCAGGGCCTCTCGGGCCGGGTCGAGCAGGTGCAGGCGACGCTCTCCGCCATCGGCACAGAGACCGAGCGGGCCAGCCGGAGCGTGGCGGAACAGGTCGATCAGTTGAAGGCGGTCGCCGAGGGCGCCCTGCGCGACGCGGCCCACCTCGCCGCCTCGCTCGATGCCCGCGGCACCTCGCTCACCGAGATCTCCCGTGCCCATTCCGGCACGCTCACCAGCGCGGCGGGCTCGCTCGAGACCGTCGAGACGCGCCTGATCGATCTCCTCTCCAGCCGCGACAAGGCGGTGGAGGACGTGCTGACGCGCATCGAGGCGCGGTCCGGCGCCCTGGAGGAGCAGACCACGCGCTTCGACACGCTCATGGCCGAGACCCTTCGCTCCGCCGAGGAGCGGGCGCGCGGCATCGCCGGCAGCCTGTCCGAGGCGGCGCAGAGTGCGGGGGCCAGCGTGACCGGAGCCTTCGAGGGCCTGCGCAAGGATGCCGGCAGCGAAGGCGAGCGGACCGCCACCGCCGTCCGTGCGGCGATCTCCAGCGCGTCCGAGCAGATGATGACGGTGTTCGAGGGCGCCGCCGGCCGCTTCGGCGACTCGGTGGCGGGGATGCGCGAGATGGCGGCCGAGATCCGCCGCGAACTCGAAGCGACGCGGGCGGACCTGCAGCGCGGCGTTCTGGAAATTCCCCGCGAGACCCAGGATGCCACCAGCGAGATGCGTCGGGTCGTGTCCGACCAGATCAAGGCTCTGAACGAACTGTCCTCCCTCGTCTCACGCTCGCGCCGCAGCGTCGACGTGACCGAGGCGGCCGCCCCCGCCCCGCGCAAGGCGGAGGTCCAGCCCGCAAAGCAGCAGGACGTGCCGGTCTCGGAGCCGGCTCCGGCCAAGTCGAAGCAGAATGCGGCCAATCCGGTCGCGACGCCGGCGGCGACCAAGCCCGCCGAGCCGAAGGCCCGCGAGGACAAGGGGGCCGATCCGCGCCCGACCCAGCAGATGACCATCGTCTCCGCTCCGGCCGCAGCGGGCCGGGCCGGCAACCAGCCCGCCCTGCGTCCCGGTGAGACCGCGCGCGGCGCTGTCCCAGCTGGACGCGACGGACGCGACAATCGCGGCTGGCTCTCGGATCTGCTGACCCGCGCCTCCCTCGACGACGACACGGACGGCTCCGATCCGGCGAACGCCTCCCCTGCGACCGCCGGTCAGCCCAAACCCGCGAAATCCGGAGCCGCGAAAGGGGAGTCGGCCAAGGGAGCGGCCGGTGCCGAGCCGAACCAAGCCGCCGTCGAGCGGAGCCGCACCGCCCTGGAGACGATCTCCACCGACATCGCCAAGATGATCGAGCATCAGACGGCGGTGGAATTGTGGGAGCGCTACCGTCGCGGTGAGCCGAACCTGTTCGACCGCCGCCTCTACACGGCCCAGGGTCGCCAGACCTTCGAGGAGATCCGCCGGCGCTACGCTGCCGATGCCGAGTTCCGCCGGACGGTGGACCGCTATGTCGGCGAATTCGAGCGGCTGCTCGGCGAGGTCTCGAAGAATGACCGCGACTCGCGCCGCGCCGATGCCTATCTCACCTCCGAGACGGGCAAGGTCTACACGATGCTCGCCCATGCAAGCGGCCGCTTCGAAGGGGCCTGACATCCATCCTCGACGGGGCGGCATCGCCGCTCCGTCGCCGGGCCGTAGCCGAGTCGGATCAGATCAGGCCGAGGACGGACAGCTCGCGGCGCAGCGATTCCGGCATGTCGGCGAGGTCGTCGGAACGGCCCATGGCGAGATCGGCCGGTGCCGACCGCGCCGTGAGGTAGCGCCAGCCCTGGAAGGGCCGGCAGGGGCGCGGATTGACCGGGACTACGACGGGATCGAGGACGAGGCGGCAGCGGCCGATCCCGTCGGTATCCGTGAACGGCGCGATCGCCGTGATCGCCTGGCGGCAGCACAGCGTTCCCTTGATGACCCAGTAGATCGAGCCCTGCCCGGCAATGGCCGAGGCGCGCTTCGGCACCATTCGGGTGACATGGGTCGTGGACGGATCGCGCCCGGCCTGCACCGCTTCGTCCCGGTTTCGGGCGATGCGCTGTTCGAGGTCCTCGATCGTCGCGGGTCCGACGCAGAGCTTCAGGAGATGAAGGGCCATGACGGCCCTCATATCAGCGCCGCCGAGAATGCGCGCGGGGCTTTCGCGTCACTCAGGAAAACAGCGCGAGTTTCTCTTTCTCGCTCAGACCGTCGATATCGGCGAAGGCCGCGGCGATGTCGGTCTTCTCCGCCACAGGCGCCGGCTTCGCCTCGTCGGATTCGACCTCGTTGAGATCGGTCTCGTCGAGATCGGTCGTGTCGGCTTCCTCGGGGGCGGAAATCTCGAGAACGGAATTTTCGGGATCAGAATCTTGAGGATCCGCCTCGATGAACGCGTCCTCGTCGACAGGCTGGGCCATCGCCTCGAGCGAGGGGGGCTCCGCAGATTGCGGCTCGTCCTCCACGGTTTCCACAGGGGCGATGGGCGGCATCGCCGGCTGGGCCTCCACTTCGGACGCCACCTGGGCCTCCGACCGCACCGAATCCATGCCGATGAAGCGGTCCACGTCGCTCTGGTCGAGATCCTGGGCGACGTTCGACGCGGTGGAGCCCGGTGCCGGCGGGATCGCCTCGACCTCGCCGCCCCAGATCGCGATCATCGCCGCGAGGCGCTCTTCCAGATAACGCAGGGTGTGGATGATGCGCGCGGTCCGCTGCGCCGTCAGATCTTGGAACGAGCAGGCCGTGTATATTTCCGTGGCCCGGCGGTCGAGCACGTCGCAGATCTCGGCATCGGCGCCGGATTCGCGCATGGTCCAGGCGGTCTCCTGGACCTCCTCGGCCGCGCCGAGGATATCGGAGGTGGCGCGCTCGGTGGCCCGGACGATGGCGTCGAGGGCGACGGAGGCGATGCCCAACCGGCTGTGGTCCTGATCCACGGTGCTGATCGCCGCGATCTCGGCCTTGGTGCGGGCGATGGCATGGGCCATGTCCATCAGGTCGCCGCGCATGCGCCCGACCCGTTCGCTCTCCCGGTCGGAGGGGCGGTCTGCCGTCACCGCGCTTTCCAGGCGCGCGATAGCGCTCAGAAGCATGTCGGTGTCGGCGCTGCGGTTGCGCCTCGTGTATTCGGCGAGGAACCAGCGGCCGCGTTCGCTCTCGCTCATCGCCGCTTCGATCCGGTCGTATTCCGACTCGTCGACCGATGTGAGCGAACGCATGACAGACATGGAACTCGTGTCCTTGATGGTGCCTCGCGCCGTTGCGCGAAGTCGCGGGGACCAGCTCGCATAGATTGACACGATGCGTTTAACGCCCCCTTTACGGGTCGAATCGTCGTCAGCGGCCGGCAACGCTTCGCCTCCCGGCCGCTCCGCCCCTCGCTCGCGCGGTCCATCCGGTGTCCCAAACCTCTCCGACGGAGCCGAACGCGACGCGTCTGTCGCTGCTCTATGCCGTCGTCTTCGTCGAGATCGGCATCGCCATGCCGTTCATGCCGGTCTGGCTGAAGGCCCTCGGCCTCGATGCGCGGATCATCGGCGCCCTCCTGGCGCTGCCCATCGCCATGAAGATCATCGCCACGGCGCCCCTGGTCGGTCTTATCGACAGGGGCGTGGCCGCGCGCCGCCTCCTCCTCGTCGGCAGCCTCGTGGTGGCGGCGACCTACGCGCTGATGCCGGCCGGCGCCGCCATCGCCTGGCCGATCCTCGCCGTCCTCGTCGCCGTGAACGCTGCGGCCGGTGCGCCGCTGGTGCCGACCATCGACTACCTCACCCTCGCGGCCGTCCGGCACAGCAAGCGGCTCGATTACGCCCGCATCCGCATGGCCGGGTCGATCGGTTTTCTCATCGCCAGCCTGCTCGGAGGCGCGGCTCTTGGCGCCATGGGCGAGCGCCTCGCCGTGCCGGTGCTGCTCACGGGCCTCGCCCTCGTCGCCGCCGCCACCATCTTCGCGAGCCCGGTGGAAGCGCACGCGCCGCAACCACGCATCGCGCCCGGCGAACGCCCGAAGCTGCCCCGGGTGCTCTGGCTCTGCATCGGTGCGCAGGCGACGATCCAGGCGAGCCATGCGGCGACCTACGCCTTCGGCAGCATCCACTGGCAGGCCAGCGGCATCTCGGCCACATGGATCGGCGTCCTCTGGGCGACGGGCGTCGCCGCCGAGATCGTGTTCTTCGCCACCGTCGGGCGCTGGCCGGCGGGCTGGCGCACACCGTTCCGCCTCATCGGGCTCGGGGCCGTCGCGTCCCTGATCCGCGTCGTCGGCCTCTCCCAGGTGGGAGGCGACCTCATCCCGGCCCTGCTCCTGCAGACCCTGCACGCGTTCAGCTTCGGCGCGACGCAGCTCGGAGCGATGACGGCGATCTCGGCCTTCGCGCCCGATGGCGCGCGGGGACGGGCCCAGGGCACGTCGAGCGCGGTCAATGCCTGCGCCTCGGCGAGCGCGACGATCCTCTGCGGTGTTGCCTACGAGGCCGGCGGAGGGAGCCTCGCCTTCGCGCTGATGGCGCCGCTGGCCCTGTCCGGCCTGTGCCTCGTGTCACTTTCCGCACGCGCGGCGGCCGGTGCACCCTTCACACGACCGCGTTTGTAGGTCAGCACTCGGCCGCGGTTCGCGGACCTTGACCATTCCGTAACCTTGATCTGCTTTTTCTAAAAGCATGAACCGGGAGTCGCGCTTCGTGCGCCACGCTGCTGCCAAGCCGAACCCAGATGCCGCCGAAGCCGCGATTCTCGGCGAGGGCGGACGCGTGGTCCTGAGCGGCCGCTGGACGGCGGATCAGGGCTCGTCCGTGGAGAAGGCCGCCGCGCAGATCGCGGGACGCACCGACGGCGCTCCGATCCTCGTCGATCTCTCCAACGTGGCCCGCCTCGATACGCTCGGCGCCTGGGTGCTGGAGCGGACCCGCGGCGAGATCGAGGCGTCCGGCGGGAGTCTCGCCTATGCCGGCGCCTCGGCCGAGCACCGTATCCTGCTCGGCGAGATGAAGCTGCCCGACGACGGCTATGCCGGCAAGCCGAAACGCGGACGCCTCGTCGGCTTCCTGCACGATCTCGGGGTCAGGGTCGTCGGCGCGAAATCGGACATGGTCAGCGGCCTCGCCTTCCTCGGCGAGGTGGTGACGGCCTGCATCCGCGTCGCCTCGCGGCCGAGCACCTTTCGCGGCACGGCCCTGGTCAACCAGCTCGAACAGGTCGCCTTCCGGGGCGTGCCGATCATCATGCTGATCTCGTTTCTCGTGGGCGGCATCGTCGCGCAGCAGGGCATCTTCCAGCTGCAGCGCTTCGGGGCGCAGAGCTTCGTCGTCAACCTGATCGGCCTGCTCATCCTCCGCGAACTCGGCGTCCTCCTTACCTCGATCATGGTGGCCGGGCGCTCGGGCTCGGCCTTTACCGCCGAGATCGGCTCCATGCGCATGCGCGAGGAGGTGGACGCCCTGCGGGTGATGGGCCTCGACCCCATCGAGATCCTCATCGTCCCGCGCATCCTCGCTTTGGTGATCGGCCTGCCGATCCTCGCCTTCCTCGCCTCGCTGGCGGCCCTCGCCGGAGGCGGCCTCACCGCCTCGCTCTACGGCGGCATGACCATCGACGCGTTCCTGGCCCGGCTCCAGGCGGCCGTGTCGTTCCACCATGTGGCGGTCGGCCTGATCAAGGCGCCGTTCATGGCGCTGATCATCGGGATCATCGCCACGATCGAAGGTTTCGCGGTCGAAGGATCGGCGGAATCGCTCGGGCGTCACGTCACGGCCTCAGTCGTGAAGTCTATCTTCATGGTCATCGTACTGGATGGACTGTTCGCCGTGTTCTTCGCGGCCATCGATTTCTGACGCCCGTGAATCACATGTCTTCGCCCCCCGCGCGGTTCGACAGCGCCCCAGCCCGCGACGTCATTATCGGCGTGCGCGATCTCGTGGTCGGCTTCGGCGACAAGATCGTGATGAAGGGCCTTAACCTCGACATCTATCGCGGCGAGATCCTCGGCTTCGTCGGTCCGTCCGGACAGGGCAAGTCGGTCCTCACCCGGACCATCCTCGGCCTCGTGCCGAAGCGCTCGGGCACGATCGAGGTGTTCGGCGAGGACGTCGACGCGATCACGATGGCCCGCCGTCGGCAGATCGAGCAGCGCTGGGGCGTGCTGTTCCAGCAGGGCGCCCTGTTCTCGGCGCTCACGGTCAAACAGAACATCCAGATGCCCATGCGCGAGCACCTGAACCTGTCCGAGCGCCTGCTCGACGAGTTCGCCCGCCTCAAGATCGAGATGGTGGGCCTGAAGCCCGATGCCGCCGACAAGCTCCCCTCGGAACTCTCGGGCGGCATGATCAAGCGCGCGGCTCTGGCCCGCTCGCTCGCCCTCGACCCCGAGATCCTGTTCCTCGACGAGCCGACCTCGGGGCTCGACCCGATCGGCGCAGGCGAGTTCGACGAATTGGTGGCGACGTTGAAGCAGACACTGGGCCTCACCGTCTTCATGGTGACCCACGACCTCGACAGTCTCTACACCGCCTGCGACCGCATCGCGGCGCTCGGCGACGGGCAGATCATCGCGCAGGGCCCGATCGAGGCCATGCTGGCGAGCGACCACCCCTGGCTGCGCTCCTACTTCCACGGCAAGCGCGCGCGGGCCATCGTCCCGCAGGGAGCCCGGCATGCAACCGCCTGACGCTGTAGCGGTGATGCGAGCGCCGGTCGGTCGGACCGGAGCCTGTCTCATGCCGATCCGGGTTCGTGACCGCGACGGTCGCGGACACGCCACGCCCCCTTTATCGTTCAAGCCTGCCGTCCTCACACAATTCGCGGGCCGCTCGGGTCCCCTCTCCTGGAAGGAGAGGGACAGGGTGAGGTGTGCGACCTCTCCGGAGATGGACCACACCTCACCCCCGCCCTCTCCTTCCAGGAGAGGGAGCCGCGTTGTGCTCTACGCCGACTCGTCCGAACCTTCGGAAGGGCCTTTGAGTGGACCGGTCTGTCCAGGAGGGTTTCCCGAGAGGGAATACGCGCCGAGCCGATCGGCCGGCATGCCTCTCATCCAACCCGCGCGGCGCCTGACCGGCGTCGAACGCCACATCGCGCAGCGATCGATCGGGCCTCGCGCACCACGTGCGTCCCCGCACCGCACTCGCCCCGCCACGCCGAGGTATCGCTGATCCAATGGAGACTCGTGCGAACTACGCCCTCGTCGGCGCCTTCACTCTCGCGGTCGTCGTGGCCGCCTTCGGCTTCGTGTTCTGGCTCCAGGGCGGATCGCGCAGCCAGGAACGGCAGGGCGTGCGCATCGTCTTCTCCGGCAGCGTCGGCGGCCTCGCCAAGGGCTCCACCGTGGCCTTCAACGGCATCAAGGTCGGCGAGGTGATGGACGTGCGCCTGCTGCCGCAGGATCCGCGCCGCGTCGTCGCCATGGTGGAGGTGGACCGGACCACGCCCCTGCGCGCCGACACCCGCGCCCGCCTCGATTCGGCGATGCTCACCGGCGTCTCGACGATCTCGCTCTCCGGCGGCAACGCCGATGCCCCGGCCCTGACGCCCGGCTCCGGCGACCAGACCCCGACCATCTTTGCCGACAGTTCCGACATCCAGGACATGATGACGGCGGCCAAGCAGATCGCCCAGCGCGCCGACGACATGCTCCAGCGCCTCGACAAGCTGGTGGCCGGCAACGAGGGCGCCATCACCCGCACCCTCGCCAATGTGGAATCGTTCTCCAAGACCCTCAACGATGCGGGCCCCGCCGTGAGTTCGCTGGTGAAGGCCATCGACGGACAGAAGCTCAACCGCGTCATCGACAATGCCGAGCGCTTCTCGGCAGCGCTCAGCACGGCCAGTCCCGACGTCGAAGGCGCGGTCAAGGATGCGCGCTCGCTGGCGGGCAAGCTCAACGCCTCGGCCGACCGGGTGGACAACGTGCTGAAGGGTGCCGAGAGCTTCCTCGGCTCCGCCTCCGGCCAGACCGGCAGCAGCACCTTCGCCGAGGTGCGCGACGCGGCCATCTCGGTGCGCGACGCCGGCAAGGCCTTCCGCACGCTCTCCGAGAACCTCGACAAGCGCACCTCCACCATCGCATCGAGCTTCAGCAAGCTCAGCGGGACCGGACGACGCGAGGTCGAGGCCCTGTCCTCGGATGGCCAGCGCACTCTCAACACCCTGAACCGGACGGTGAAGAGCCTCGAACGCGATCCCTCCCAGGTCATCTTCGGCGGCAAGCCATCGTTGCCGGAATACAACGGTGGTCGCTGAACCCGGCGCTGTCCGGCTTCATGTGTTCGACATCACGGCACGGAAACCGCTTTGCGGTAGTTTACGGTTGAGCTTCCTGCCGCACTGCACAGGTTTCCAGGCCCTTCGGATGACGTTTCGCTCGCATGCCCTCGCGCTCGCCTGCCTGTCCGCCCTGCTCGGCGGTTGCGGCGGCGGCGCGCCCATGACCTTCGACCTTGCCGCCCTGCCGAGTTCCGGCCGGCCGAGCGCGGCGGCACGGTCGATTTCGGTGGCGGAGCCGGTGGGTCTGCAGCCCTTCGAGCAGGATCGCATCATCGTGCGTCAGGCCGGGGGCGCCCTGTCGTTCCTCGGCGGCGGCCAATGGGCCGACCGCCTGCCGCGCCTGGTCCAGACGCGGCTGATCCAGAGTCTCGAAAATTCCGGGCGCCTGAAATCGGTGAGCCGTCCGGGCGACAAGATCGTCGCCGATTACGCGCTCATCAGCGAGATCCGCGCCTTCGACATCGCCTCGAACTCGGGCGAAGCCGTGGTGGACGTCTCGGCCAAGCTCATCGCCGACGGCACCGGCAAGGTGGTCGCCGCCCGCATCTTCACCGCGCGGGTGCCCGTGGCCAAGATCGAGGCGGGCAGCGCCGCGGTCGGTCTCGACGCCGCCCTCAGCATCGTGCTCGCCGACATGGTCCGCTGGGTGAATTCCGGGCATTGAGCCCGGGGAGGAGCGCGTCGCGCGCTCACTCCATCACGGCGGCCTTCATGATCACCACCATGATCGCCTTGGCCGGCTCGGTGCCGACGCAGCGCACCGTGTGCGGCCTGTCGCAACGGTAGCGCAACGTCTCGCCCACCCGCGCCCGCTGGAACGTGCCGGCCACTTCCACTTCGAGGACGCCCTCGGTGACGGTGAGGGATTCCACCGAGCCGCGCTGGTGCGGATCGGAATCAAGCACGCCGCCGGGATCGGCCGTAACCTCGTACCATTGCAGCCATTCCACCGTCTTGATCCAGCCGACGATGGCGAGGCGGATCTTGCCGTCGTCCGAGAGCAGGATCGGCGTGTCGGCGCGGGAGGTCTTCTCGATGAAGGGCTCCTCGTCACTGGTGGCCAGCACCCGCTCGATGGACACGTCGAGGGCCTGGCTCAGGCGCCAGATCGTCGCCAGGGTCGGGTTGGTCTCGTTGCGCTCGATCTGGCTGATGATCGATTTCGCGACGCCGGACTGCTCGGCGAGTTCGGAGAGCGAGAGGTTGTAGGCCTTGCGCAGCCGCTGGATGGTCTTGCCGAGCTGGCCCGAGAGAACCTGTGCCCCGCTCAGGATGTCCCGCTGCCGCCCCCGTTCGGGCGTCGTCGCCTGATCTTGCATTGTCCGAGAACCTATCGCGCCGTTCCGTACATCGAACGATCGTGCGGTACTTCAAACGCAATCAAGCATCCGATGCAAGGCGAGGCGCGCCAACTTCTCCGTCGTCTCAGTGCCAAAGGGCGTGGAAATGATGGACCGGCCCGTGTCCTCGCCCCACGCTCACGGAACCGGATGCGGCGATGGCGGCGGTGACGTAGCGTTTGGCCTGGGCGACCGCCTCCGTCAGGGGCAGGCCGCGTGCCAGGCCCGCCGCCACGGCCGAGGACAGGGTGCAGCCGGTGCCGTGCGTGTTGCGGGTCTCGACGCGGGCCGACGCGAAGCGCCGCAGCGTCCCGTCGGCACTCATGAGGTGGTCGACGCTCTCGGTGCCCTCGGCATGACCGCCCTTGATGAGGACGGCGCGGGCGCCCATTGCCAGGAGCTTGCGCCCCTGCACCACGGCCTCGTTCTCGCTCTTCGCCACGGGGGCCTCGATCAGGGTGGCGGCCTCGGGAAGGTTCGGCGTCACCAGATCGGCCAGGGGCAGGAGGTGGCGGCGCATGGCCTCCACCGCCTCGTCCGAGATGAGGCGGTCGCCGCTCGTGGCCACCATGACTGGGTCGAGGACGATCGGGATGCGGGAGGCGTGGCGGCTGAGCCCGGCGGCCACCGCCTCGATCACCGCGGGCTTCGACAGCATGCCGATCTTCACCGCCTTGACGGCGAGATCGGAGAACACGCTGTCGATCTGGGCGGCGATGAACTCGGCGGGCACGTCGTGAATGGCCTGGACGCCCAGGGTGTTCTGCGCCGTGAGCGCGGTGATGACACTGGCGCCGTAGACCTTGAGGGCCGCGAAGGTCTTCAGGTCGGCCTGGATACCGGCGCCGCCGCTGGAATCGGAGCCCGCTATGGTGACGGCGATGGGTGTCATGGCGTGTCTCGTCCCTTGCGTTGCGGCAACCCTAAACCATCGTCCGGAACGAGGAAATCCGGCCCCAATGAAAATGATTTTAGAACAGGGACTTAGAGAATTTCACCGGCGACCCGCTTAGGCCGGGGCCTATCGACCCGCGCCCCTCGCCGTGAGGGCCGAATCCACCCGGAAGCGCAGGTCCCTGGCGCGGGCCTCCACCTCTTCGGCGGAAAACAGCGCAGAGATCAGGGCGATGCCGTCGGCCCCCGCCGCGATGACGGACGCGGCGTTGCTGCCGTCGATCCCGGCGATCGCCCCCACGGGAAAGCCGGTGCCTCGGGCGAGGCGCGCCCGGAAGGCGATGCGCGTGAACCCGTCGAGCCCCACGGGTGGGTCGGGATTGTCCTTGCTGGTGGTGGCGAACACGCCGCCGATGCAGGCATAATCCACGGGCAGGCGATAGAGTTCGTCCGCCTGGGCCGCGGTTTTCAGGGTCAGGCCGATGATGGAGCGTGGGCCGAGAATGCGCCGCGCCTCCGCCGGGTGCAGGTCCGACTGGCCGAGATGCACGCCCTCGGCCTCGGCCGCCAAGGCGAGATCGCAGCGGTCGTTGACGAGGAGCGGCACCCCGGTGCCCGTAATGGCCGCACGGATGGCGCGGATGCGTTCCAGGGCCTCGCGCGCGTTCTCGATGGACTTTTCGCGGTATTGAAGCAGGGTGCACCCGCCCGCTACGGCCTCGGCCGCCATCTCGGCGAGGTCGGCGCCGTCATCGCCGCAGACGTCCACGTCGAGGATGCCGTAGAGCCTCACGTCGACCGGCACGGTCGAGCCCAAGGCGGTGTCGCGTCCGATCACGTCGTTCCTCCGATGAGCCGCAGCGCCCAGGTTCGAGCGGCGGCATCCTAAGCAGGTTTCGCAGAAGTGGCCCCCGGTTCTGCGATAAAAATCTGCGACACAGCTTAGGCGGGCGGCAGTGTCACGGGAAGCCGATCCGCGCCGCCTCGCTTGCCGGCTCTGCCCCGTCGGCCTACTCCCCGCATCGACGAAGCACGGAGACTGGCATGACCACCGAAGCCGGGCGCACGCCGAAGCAGAAGATGATCGCGGGGGACCTCTATCACCCCGACGACGCGGAACTCGGTGCCGACCTGCGCGCCTGCCAGGTCTGGCTCGCGCGCTACAATGCCATGCTCGGGCGCCCCGCCGACGAGCGCCGGGTTCTCCTACGCGAAATTTTTGCGGGGGTCGGCGACGGGGCGGTGATCCGGCCACCGTTCCATTGCGATTACGGCTTCAACATCAGCATCGGCGCCCACGTTTTCCTGAACTTCAACTGCATCATCCTCGATTGCACCACGGTGACGATCGGCGACCGGACGCAGATCGGGCCGGGCGTCCAGATCCTCACGGCGGACCATCCCCGCGAGGCGGAGGCGCGCGAGGCCGGGCTGGAATTCGCGCGGCCCATCGCCATCGGCCGCAACGTCTGGATCGGCGGCGGCGCGCTGATCCTGCCCGGCGTCACGGTGGGCGACCATGCGATCATCGGGGCCGGCGCCGTCGTCACCCGCGACGTGGCGCCCGGCGCCACGGTCGTCGGCAACCCGGCCCGGCCGGTGCCCGCCAGGGCGTGAGGCGACGCGTGCACCCTGTCGCGCGTTGATTCCGGCACGCAATCTGCCATGACGGCCCATTCGCGGACCGGGGAGTCGAACAGGTGACGAGGGCGCAGGACGGGTTTGCGGTGGAGGCGACCGGTGCGCTTCCCAATCCGTCGGCGGTCGGGCTCGTCGCCGTCATCGTCGCGGCGACGGACGGCGAACCGCGCGCCCTCACGGTGCGGGTCCCGGGCCAGGCCACGGGCCGCGAGACCGGGTTGCCGGCAGGCCCCCTCGTTCCGGAGCACCCGACCCTGGAGCGCGGCCTGCGCGCCTGGGTGGAACGCCAGACGCAGCAGCGCCTCGGCTATGTGGAGCAGCTCTACACCTTCGGCGACCGCGACCGGCAGGGCGACGATTCGGGCGGCCTCCACTCCCTGTCCGTGGCCTACCTCGCCCTCGTGCGCGAGATGCGCTCGGCCGCCCTCCCCGACGCGTCGTGGCACAATTGGTATGCCTTTCTGCCCTGGGAGGATTGGCGCGCGGGCCGGCCGGAGACCCTGGACGGCATTGAGGCCAAGCTCCTGGCCTGGGCCGCCGGGGCGGTGGATTCCAAGATCAGGCGCCGGCGGGAAGACAGGCTCGGCCTGACTTTCGGCATCGGCGGCGGGGCCTGGAACGAGGAGCGCGTGCTTGAACGCTACGAACTCCTGTTCGAGGCCGGGCTGATCCCTGAAGCACAGGGGCAGGCCGGCGAGGCACACGCCACGGATATCGCCACGACGGGGCGCCCCATGACCTTCGACCACCGCCGGGTGCTCGCCACGGCGATCGGCCGGCTGCGCGGGAAGATCAAGTATCGCCCCGTGGTGTTCGAGCTGATGCCGCCGACCTTCACACTGTTCCAGTTGCAGCGCACGGTGGAAGCCCTGTCGGGCGCCAATCTCCACAAGCAGAATTTCCGCCGCCTCGTGGCGCAGCAGGGACTGGTGGAGGAGACCGACGAAGTCACCAGCGGCGCCGCCGGCCGGCCCGCCCGCCTCGTCCGTTTCCGCCGGGAAGTGCTGTTGGAGCGCCCGGCGCCGGGGTTCCGGCTGACCCCGTCGCGGCGGTCGTCCTGACGCATCGCGTTTCGGCCTCGGCGATGCGGCAATGGCCCGCCGGGCCTACATCGTGGCCAGGATCGATTCCAGCAGGCTGCGGCTCTCAGCCAGTTCGGTGATGCGCTCGTCCACCTGCTCGATGTGTCGGCGCAACGTCTGCCGAAGCTCGTCGCAGGGTTCGAATGCGCCGCGCCCGGCGAGCGCGCAGGGCAGGAAGTTGCGGATGACCGGCAACGTCATCCCGGCCGCCCCGAGCGTCCTCATCCGCCGGACAATGTCCTCGTCGAGCGGCGTGTAATCGCGATACCCGGCGCCGGTGCGCTCCGGCGCGAGCAGCCCCTCCCCTTCGTAATAGCGCAGCATGCGCACGCTGACGCCCGTGCGCTTCGATAGCGTCCCGATCCGCATCGGCCGTTGACCCTAACAGTGCTGTCACGGATTAAGGCTGACGCTCTTCGATGGAAACCAGTCGAGAGCGTGTTTCATGACAGACGTCTTCGCCACCCGTGCCTGGATCGACGGGCAGATCGCCACGGCCTCCGACCTCGCCCCCCTCGCCTTTGCCGGCTTCGCGCATTTTACCGCTATGCAGGTCCGCGACCGACGCGTCAGGGGACTGGACCTCCATCTGGAGCGCCTTCGCGACGGGTCGGGAGCGCTGTTCGGCAGCGTCATCCCGGAGGAGCGCATAAGAGAGGCGCTTCGGATCGCCATCGCGGACGCACCCGGTGACCTGTCGCTCACCGCGACAGTGTTTTCGCGTAGCGGAGAGTTCCGCGTCGGCGATGCACCCGATGAATGCTCGATCCTGGTCCGGACCTTTCCGCCGAGCGACGGCCCCGCCGGGCCGCTGAAACTGGCCCTCACGCCCCATGAGCGCTGGCGTCCGGAGCTCAAGCACGTGGGAGAGTCGGCAAAAACCTACTTCCTGCGCGAGGCCGCCCGGCAGGGCTTCGATGATGCCGCGTTCGTCGATCATCAGGGACGGATCGGCGAAGCGACGATCTGGAACCTGGCCTTCTGGGACGGTGCGACCGTGACATGGCCGCAGGCCGACATCCTCGCCGGGGTCACGATGGGGATCCTCCGCCGGCGATTGACCGCCCTCGGTGTCCCGCAGCGCGACGCGGTCATACCGGCGGACGGACTCAGCGAGTTTGCCGGAGCCGTCGCGATGAATTCCTGGACGCCGGGAATCGCTGTCGCGTCCATCGCCACCAGCACCCTGCCGCGATCCGGCGAACTCATCGCCCTGCTACATCGGGCCTATCGGACCGAGCCGGCGCTCGTCGTCTGAACGTCCCTCTCTCGCGCTGGGTCGGGAACCCGCGCGCTCGACCGCGAGGGAGGGCGGTGGCTGCCCCTGACGTTCGCGCAATATCGCAATGCAAAATGAATATGCTCAGGCTCAGCATATCTGGACAAGCGTAACTCGCGCGCCTACGTTAGTCGGCACAATGCTCAGATTGAGCATATATGAGGACGCGTCCATGGCGGCCACGAGTTTCCCGATCGACCGGGTTTCGACCCTGCCTCTGCCCGAAATCTACGCCCGCGTGAGCCGGCACGTTCCGGCCATCGAATGGCCGGCCTTGGCCGATGACGTCGCGGCGATCCTGGAGCTGAAGAAGAGCCGCAACGCGGTGATTCTCGCCCATAATTATCAGGCGCCCGAGATCTTCCACACGGTGTCGGACATCGTCGGCGACAGCCTGGCGCTGGCCCGCGAGGCGATCAACGTGGATGCCGACGTGATCGTGCTGGCCGGCGTGCATTTCATGGCGGAGACGGCCAAGCTCCTCAATCCGGGCAAGACCTTCCTGATCCCCGACATGCGGGCCGGGTGTTCGCTCGCCGACTCGATCACCGCCGCCGACGTGCGAGGGCTTCGCGAAAAATATCCCGGCGTGCCGATCGTGACCTACGTCAACACCTCCGCCGCGGTGAAGGCGGAATCGGACGTGTGCTGCACCTCCGGCAACGCGGTGGACGTGGTGCGCTCGCTCAATGCGCCGCGCGTCCTGATGATCCCCGACGAGTTCCTGGCGCAGAACGTCCAGGTCCTGGTGCCCGAGGTCGAGATTCTCACCTGGGCCGGCCATTGCGAGGTACACGAGCAGTTCACCCCCGCCGATATCGACGAGGTGCGCGAGAGCTATCCCGGCGTCACTGTCATCGCCCATCCCGAATGCCCGCCCGACGTGGTGGCGGCCTCCGATTTCTCGGGGTCGACCGCGATGATGATGAACTTCGTCACCGAGAAGCGGCCGCGTCAGGTGGTGCTCGTGACCGAGTGCTCCATGGGCGACAACATCGCCGCCGCCAACCCGGATATCGAGTTCATCAAGCCCTGCAACCTGTGCCCGCACATGAAGCGGATGTCGCTCCGGAACATCCGCCATGCGCTGGAGACTCTCACCCACGAGGTGACGGTGGAGCCGGACCTCGCCGAGCGCGCCCGCGCGGCGGTGGAGCGCATGCTCGCGGTGCGTCCGCGATGAACGCGCATTCCCCGCTCTCCTTCACCCTCCCCGGCTCGGACTGCGTGATCGTCGTCGGGGCCGGCGTCGCCGGTCTCGCCACGGCATTGCGGCTCAGCCCCCGCCCGGTCACCCTCGTCACCGCCGCCCCTCTCGGCAGCGGCACGGCGACGGGCTGGGCGCAGGGCGGCATCGCCGCCGCCATGGCCGAGGACGATGCCGCGGCACTTCATGCGGCGGACACCGAAGCCGCCGGCGCCGGCCTCACCGACCCGGCCGTCGCCCTGCGGGTGGCGCAAGCCGGCCCCGGTCTAATCGACTGGCTCGTCGGCCTCGGCGCGCCGTTCGACCGGGACGCCGCCGGCGCCCTGGCGCTCGGCCTCGAAGCGGCGCATTCCCGTCGCCGCATCGTTCGGGCGGGCGGCGATTCCACCGGGCGGATGGTGCTCGACACGCTGCTGAAGGCGGTGGCGCGGACGCCCTCCATCGAGATCTTGGTCGCCACCGTGCGCGGCCTGATGCAGGACGAGAGCGGCGCCGTCGCCGGCCTTGTCTGCGAGCGCGACGGTGCCACGGTGCGCGTCGCCGCGCGGTCGGTCGTGCTCGCCACCGGCGGGCTCGGCTCCCTCTACGCCTCCACCACCAACCCGCGCGGCGCCACCGGCCGGGGTCTGGCGCTGGCGGCGCGCGCCGGGGCGACCTTGCGCGACATGGAGTTCGTGCAATTCCACCCCACCGCCATCTCGGTGGGGCTGGACCCGATGCCGCTCGCCACCGAAGCCCTACGCGGCGAGGGCGCGCGGCTGATCGACAGCGAGGGCGAGCCGGTGATGGCGGGCATCGCCGGGGGCGATCTCGCCCCCCGCGACGTGGTCGCCCGGGCACTCTTCCAGGTGCGGCGGCGCGGCACCGAAGTCTTCCTCGATTGCCGTGGTGCCCTTGGCGCGCGCATGGCGACGCGGTTTCCCACCGTGGCCGGCCTCTGCGCCGCCTCCGGCATCGACCCGCAGCGCCAGGCGATCCCCGTGCGGCCGGCGGCGCATTACCACATGGGCGGCATCAAGGTGGACGGCACCGGCGCCAGCACCGTGCCCGGCCTGTTCGCCTGCGGCGAGGTCGCCTCCACCGGCCTGCACGGCGCCAACCGCCTCGCCAGCAACTCACTCCTCGAGGCGATGGCCTTCGCCCCCTGGATCGCCGAGGGCATCGCGTCCACCCCCGCCCCCGGTCCGGCAGTAACGGCCGAGCCGCGCAAACGCGGCGAAACCGATCACGCCGGGCTCCGCCGGGTCATGGAAGCCCAAGTCGGGGTGGTGCGCGACGCCGATGGCCTCACCGAGGCCCTGCGCCGTCTGGCACCGGCAGCAAAGCAGGGCTCGGACACCGCCCTCACCGGGTTGATGGTGGCGACCTCGGCCCTGTCCCGCCTCGAGAGCCGAGGCGCCCATTGGCGCAGCGACCACCCGGAGCAGGCCCCTGCCCGGCATAGCGAGGTGACGCTCGCCGAAGTCTGGCGGATCGCGGAGACCGCCTCGGCCGATGTGGCCGCTCCGGTTTAGATCGGACGACCGGGACCGTCGGCCCCCTTCCAACGACCATCTTACGAGCGACCCCATGAGCGATGCCCGCCTCGTCCCCCTCCCCCGTCTCCTCGTGGAGCCGATCGTCCGCGCGGCTTTGCTGGAAGATCTCGGCCGGGCCGGCGACATCACCACCGATGCGATCGTGCCCGCCGATGCGCGGCTTTCCGGCGTCATCGCGGCCCGGCAGGATGGGGTCATCTCCGGCGTCGACGCGGCCATCATCGCCTTCGCGCTGATCGACCCGGCCGTGTCGGTCATCGTCGAACGGGGCGACGGCGCGCGGGTCTCGCCCGGTGACGTGGTGATCCGGCTCGACGGGCCGGCCCGCGCCATCCTCACCGCCGAGCGCGTGGCGCTGAACCTCCTGTGCCGGATGTCCGGCGTGGCCACCGCCACCGCCGGCCTCGTGGACGCGGCCCGGCCGCACGGCAAGGCGCGGATCGTCTGCACCCGCAAGACCACGCCGGGCCTGCGCTCCCTGGAGAAGCATGCCGTGCGGGCCGGGGGCGGTTCCAACCACCGGTACGGCCTCGACGACGCCGTGCTCATCAAGGACAACCACATCGTCGTGGCGGGCGGGATCGTTCCGGCCATCGAGCGGGCGCGGGCCTATTCCGGGCACCTTGTGAAGATCGAGATCGAGGTCGATACGCTGGACCAACTGGCCGAAGCGCTGTCGGTCCGCGCCGACGCCGTCCTCCTCGACAACATGAGCCCGGACCAGCTGCGCGAAGCCGTGCGGATGATCGACGGGCGCGCCATCGCCGAGGCCTCGGGCCGGATCAACCGCGACACCGTGGGCGCCATCGCCGCCTCGGGCGTCGACCTAATTTCCAGCGGCTGGATCACCCACAGCGCGCCGATCATCGATCTCGGCCTCGACGCGGCGTAGCGTCCGCGACCCCGAGCGCCGCTGCGTGGCCATCGTGAAAGGTTCCGCGCCGGATCGCCGAGCGCGGCATTAATCCCTCTCCTACGGCTAAGCCGCCACACTGTGGCCACGGAGTCACGACCCGGCCACAACCATCGCTTCATCGCGAATTCAGCTTGGCTTTGGGGCGGCAGCGTTTACGTCTTGGCGATCGGAAAACGGTATCCTGCGTCGCGTTACCGACCGTGTTTCCCCAACGTTTCGCCTGCCTTCGAGAGGCTTTGATGCGCCGTATCGCCCCCGCCCTGTCCGGGCTCGCCTGCATGGTTGGTGTCTGGGCCTCGCCCGCCGCCGCCTATGAAATCGACCCCCTCACCCGCCAGCCCCTGGACAACGCGCTGGTGCTGCGCGTGCGTCCGCAGGCGGAGCCCGCCGCTGCCGTCGTGGCGGTGCCCACCGCCAACGCCTCCCTCAACCCGGCCGACCCGATGGCCTCGGCCGTGCCGCAGATGTCGGCGATCCAGCGCGAGCAGGTCGCCTATGCGGGCAACTTCGCGCCGGGCACCATCGTCGTCTCCACGGCCGAGCGCCGGTTGTACTACGTGCTCGGCGGCGGTCAGGCCCTGCGCTACGGCGTCGGAGTCGGTCGTCCCGGCTTCACCTGGGGCGGCACCCAGACCATCACGATGAAGCGCGAATGGCCCGATTGGCGTCCCCCGGCCGAGATGCTGCGCCGCCGCCCAGACCTGCCGCGCTTCATGAAGGGCGGCATGGAGAACCCGCTCGGCGCCCGCGCCATGTATCTCGGCGGCTCGATCTACCGCATCCACGGCTCCAACGAGCCGGAAACGATCGGCACCGCCGTCTCATCGGGCTGCATCCGCATGACCAACGACGATGTCGCCGACCTCTACACCCGCGCCAAGGTCGGCGCGAAGGTCATCGTCCAGCGCTGATCGTCTTCGACAGGCTTCGAATTAAGAAAGGCCGGCGGAAACGCCGGCCTTTTTCGTGTGTCTCGGAAGAGTGCGGTCCGTCGTGCCTATTTCGACACCGACAGGAACCGCGACAACAGCCAGAGCGGCACCACCACCACGGCGCCGGCCAGGATCCAGCGACCGAAATCGTGGAAGGTCTCGAAGCCGAGATCGATGAGCGCGCGGCCCGCATCGTAGATGTGCCAGAACAGCAGGCCGGGCGTGACGCCCAACGTCGCCATGATGGCGCCGACGAGGACCGACAGGAACAGCAGCTTCACCAGGACCGCCATGGGTGAACCGCCGAGGAAGCGCCGCACGGCCGAACGTGGCTCTCCATCGGAATAGCCACTCCCGACGGGGGGACGGCCCTGGTAGGGTCCCTGTCGGCGCGGGTCGTTGTCGACGATCATGCTGTCATCCTCTGGCCGTGGTCCGACGGCTGAACTCTCTCGGACATATGGGGCCTCATCGGCTTCTCTGAAGCCGGCGAACCCGGCGGAAGCGTGACCGATGCGACACACCCGAACGAAACCGTCTGTCCATTGGGGCGTTAGGCCGTTTCGCGCCGGCACGGCGACTGGCATCGGTGCGGGCTTCGCCCACATTCGACGCGCCCGCCCGAATGCCGCTTCGGCCCCACCCTGGATGAGACGAACCGTTCCATGATCGACCACGCCCTCTTCGACCCGGCGACGATCGATCCGGAAACGCACCGCCTGAACGCCGAGATCGTCGCGGCCCATGCGGCACAGGCCGATCCGTGGTCGATCCCCATCTCCGAGGTCCGCGCCCGCCGCCGCCAGGGTACCCAGGCCTCGCCCGCGATGCCCCGCAGCGCCCGCGCCGAGACAGTGATCATCGACGGCCCCGACGGGCCGCTCTCGCTCAGGCTGATCCGCCCCGATGCCCGGAAGTGGAAGAAGCTGCGCGGCGCCTATCTCCACATACACCGCGGCGGCTGGGTCTGGGGCGCCGCCGACGAGCAGGATCCGTGGCTCGAGCGGATCGCCGATGCCTGCGGCTTCGTCTGTCTCTCCGTCGAGTACCGCCTCGCCCCCGAACATCCCTATCCGGCGGCGCTGGAGGATTGCGAAGCGGCGGCCCTGTGGCTCGCCGGCCCGGGCAAGGCTGAGTTCGGCATCTCGGCGCTCACCATCGGCGGGGAATCGGCGGGCGCGCATCTTGCCGTGATGACGCTCCTGCGCCTGCGCGACCGGCACAACCTGCCCCGCGCCTTTCGCGGCGCCAACCTCAATGCCGGCTTCTTCGATCTCGGCCTGACGCCGAGCGTGCGCAATTGGGGCGACACCCGCCTCGTGGTGAACACCCAGGACCTCACCACCTTCGCCAACGACTACGTGCGCGACGGCATCGACCGGCGCCGCCCCGACGTGTCGCCGCTCTATGCCGACCTGAAGGGCCTGCCCCCGGCCCTGTTCTCGGTGGGCACGCACGATCCGCTGCTCGACGACACGCTCTACATGTCGTCGCGCTGGGCGGCGGCCGGCAATGGCGGCCACACCGCCATCTATCCCGGCGGCTGCCACGTCTTCGTGCGCTATCCCGGCGCCATGACCGAGCGCGCCCTCGAACTGATCGACCGGTTCCTGATGGCTCTGGCCTGATGACTCTTGCCTGAAGGCTCCCTCCCCGCGCGGTTCGAGGCCTGGTTCGCCTCGCGCGGATGGGCACCCCGGCCACACCAGATCGAGCTGCTTAGCATCGTCGGCGACGGGCGCTCGGCCCTGCTCGTGGCGCCGACGGGGGCCGGCAAGACGCTGGCGGGCTTCCTGCCGAGCCTCGTCGCCCTGTCCGAGCGCGCGCCATCGCGAAAAGCGCGGGGGCTCCACACCCTCTACATCTCGCCGCTCAAGGCGCTCGCCGTCGACATCGCCCGCAACCTCGAAGCGCCGATCGCCGAGATGGGCCTGCCGATCCGGGTCGAGACCCGCACCGGCGACACCCCCTCGCACAAGCGCACGCGCCAGATCGAGCGACCGCCCGACATCCTGCTGACGACGCCGGAACAGCTCGCCCTGCTCATCGCCCATCGCGAGGCGACGGAGCTGTTCGTCGGCCTCTCTTGCGTCGTGCTCGATGAGCTGCATGCGCTGGTCACGTCGAAGCGGGGCGATCTGCTGTCGCTCGGGCTGGCGCGGCTGCATCGCCTCAGCCCGAACCTCACCGCCATCGGGCTGTCCGCGACGGTGCGCGAGCCGGATGATTTGCGGCGGTATCTCGTGCCGCAACGCTCACGTTCGACGGAAGAACGCGGGTCCCCTTTCCTGGAAGGAGAGGGACAGGGTGAGGTGTGTGGATTGTCCGGAGAGGTCACACACCTCACCCCAACCCTCTCCTTCCAGGAGAGGGAGCGCCGTAGCGTCCACGATGCGGTGGCGCCCGAGCCGACGCCCATGGCCGATCTCGTCGTGGTGAAAGGCGGCGCGGCACCCGACCTGCACCTCCTCGATACCGGCCTGACCCTGCCGCTCGCTGGCCATACCGCCAGCCAGGCGATGCCCGCGATCTACGACCTGATCCAGGCGCACCGCACGGTGCTGGTCTTCGTCAACACCCGGCTCCAGGCCGAGTACACCTTCCAGGAATTGTGGCGGATCAACGAGGCCTCGCTGCCGATCGCGCTCCATCACGGCTCCCTCGACGCCAGCCAGCGGCGGCGGGTGGAGGCGGCCATGGCGGCGGGACAGTTGCGGGCCATCGTCTGCACCGCCACCCTCGATCTCGGCATCGATTGGGGCGATGTCGACCTCGTGGTGAATATCGGCGCGCCAAAGGGGGCGAGCCGGATCATGCAGCGGATCGGGCGCGCCAACCACCGCATGGACGAGCCGTCGAAAGCCTATCTCGTCCCCGGCAACCGCTTCGAGATCCTCGAATGCCAGGCGGCCCTCGACGCGGTCGAAGCGGCGGCCCAGGACACCCCCGACGCCCGCCTCGGCGCACCGGACGTCCTCGCCCAGCACGTCCTCGGCATGGCCTGCGCCGACGCGTTCGACCCCGTGCGGCTCTACGACGAGATCGTCTCGGCGGCGCCCTACGCCACCCTGTCCTGGGAGGATTTCGAGGCGGTGGTCGATTACGTCGCCACCGGCGGCTACGCGCTGCGCGCCTACGAGCGTTTCGCCAAGATCCTGCGCGGGCCGGACGGCCTGTGGCGGGTGCGCGATGCGCGGATCGCCCAGCAATACCGAATGAATGTCGGCACCATCGTTGAATCCGCCAAGGTGAAGGTGCGCCTCGGCCGCGGGGTGCGCGGCAAGCCCGGCGCCATCCTGCCCAAGGGCGGCCGGGTGCTCGGGGAGATCGAGGAGGATTTCGCCGATACCCTGACGCCGGGCGATACCTTCCTCTTCGCCGGCGAGGTGCTGCGCTTCGAGGGCCTGTCCGAGGACGAGGCCCTGGCGACGCGGGCGGGACCCGGCACCGACCCGGCGATCCCGTCCTATGCCGGGGCGAAGTTCCCGCTCTCCACCTTCCTCGCCGCCCGCGTCCGCGCCCTCATCGCCGATCCGTTCGAATGGGACCGGCTGCCGAAACAGGTGGCGGATTACCTGCTGCTCCAGCGCCAGCGCTCGATCCTGCCCGGCCCCGAGGGTTTGCTGGTGGAAACGTTTCCGCGTGGCGGCCGCCACTACCTCACGGCGTTCCCGTTCGAGGGCCGCCTCGCCCACCAGACCCTGGGAATGCTCCTCACCCGGCGCATGGAGCGCGCCCGCCTGCGTCCGCTCGGTTTTGCCGCCAACGATTACGGCATCGCCGTCTGGATGACCCGCGACGTGAGCGAGGCCATCGCCCGCGAGCCCGGTTTCCTGGCCGAATTGTTCGCCCAGGACATGCTCGGCGACGATCTCGAAGCGTGGCTCGACGAATCCTCGATGATGAAGCGCACTTTCCGCCAATGCGCCGTCATCGCCGGTCTGATCGAGCGGCGCCATCCCGGCCAGAAGAAGACCGGGCGCCAGGTCACCATGTCCACCGATCTCGTCTACGACGTGCTGCGCAAGCACCAGCCCGACCACCTGCTTCTGCGCGCCGCGCGGCAGGATGCGGCAACCGGACTCCTCGACGTGGCCCGCCTCGGCATGATGTTGAGGCGCATCCAGGGGCGAATCACCCACAAGGCGCTGAATCGCGTCTCGCCGCTCTCCGTCTCCGTCATGCTCGAAATCGGGCGTGAGAAGGTCTACGGCGAGGGCGCGGACGAGATCCTAGCGGAAGCCGAGGCGCAGCTTCTCGAAGAGGCGCTCGGGTGACGATTCGGTGACGCGCCCCTTCCCCGGATTAGAGGATGCGATCTTGGCGCTTGGCCAGAAACTCGAACGGACCATCAAGACCCCCGGCCTGACGCTGGCCGGCGAAGCCCTCACCCTCGACCTCTGCGGTGGGCTGTGGCTCGCGGCTCACCGGACCCTGATCGTCTCCGACCTGCATCTGGAAAAGGGCTCGGCCTTTGCCGCGCGCTCGGGCCAGTTCCTGCCGCCCTACGATACCCGCGAGACCCTGGCCTGCCTGCACGAGGCGGTAGCCCGCTTCGATCCGGCCTGCGTCGTGGCGCTCGGCGATTCCTTCCATGATGCGCGCGGCCCCGAGCGGATGGAGCCCGGCGACCGCGCCATGATCGCCGCCCTGCAGGAAGGCCGGGACTGGGTCTGGATCGCCGGCAACCACGACCATGCGGTGTCGGAGGGCGTCGGCGGGCGCTATGCCGAGACGCTGGCCCTGGGTGGGCTCACCCTGCGGCACGAGCCGTCGCCGGAGGCGCCGGAAGGCGAGATCGCCGGCCATCTGCATCCCTGCGGCAAGGTCGCCATGCGCGGCCGCGCGGTTCGGCGCCGCTGCTTCGTCACCGACGGGAAGCGTCTGGTGATGCCGGCGTTCGGCGCCTATGCGGGCGGCCTCAACGTGCGCAACCCGGCCTTCGATCCGCTGTTTCCAACCGGCTTCACCGCGCATCTCCTGGGGGACGGCCGGGTCTTCGCCATCGGCAAGGCGATGCTGGCGCGGGACTGAACGCCGGTTGACAGGGGGCCGTCCCGTCAGACCTTGATGTCGGCGAAGGCTCCGACGATTGTCTCCCGGCCTTGCTTCACCAGTTCCTCGATCTTCTCCTTGATCGCCTGGTTGATCTTGTCGAGTTCCTTCTGCGGCAGGCCGGCCAACGCTTCCTCCGTGAGGCCCATCTTCTTGAGGATCTGTTCGCGGATCTTCTCGGCGGGCGTCATCTTGGCATATTTCAGGAAGTCGTCCTTCACCGACGCGTCCTTCGATCCGGACGATGTCTCACGGACGGGGTAGCTCGCTGCCGGGGCGGATAGTCCGTTGAGACCGATGGACATGGCGGCACGACTTTCCCAGCGACACACGCCTGCATTGCAAGAACGCAGCCGCCGGTCGCAACGAAAAATATCGTTCCCTATCAGGGGTTTAGGATAATTCCATCGCCGCTGCAGCGTCCCGCGCGGCAAATCCTGCCCGGCCATCGATGCCGGGATGAATGGGCATTCCCCGTTTTGAGAGCGTCTTCGAACGGATGCGTCGGGCGATGATCCGTCGGGAATGGACCATCCCAACCACCCCCCTCATCCTGAAGTGCCGTAGCGTAGCGGAGGCCTCGAAGGAGGCTTCCAGTTCGCCCGGCGAGTTGCTGGAGCCCTCCTTGGAGGCCGCTTCGCGGCGCCTCAGGATGAGGTCGTGTTTCGGATCAAGAGAGCAGCCGGCCGAGGACGAACGCGACCAGCAGGGCCGCATTCAGGGAGGCTAATCCGCAAACGATTAGAAGCAAGCACGCGGTCGTCTTGGAATCCATCGCTGCCACCCGCCCGGAATGGTTATCGCCCCATCCTTCCAGCCAGGGAGGTCTATCTCACCGAGTGTGATCGAATCTCCGATACAGTGGCGGTGAGTACGAATCGCAGCGGAGACAGGGCACGGTCATGCTTCAAGCGCTCATCGTCGGAGCCGGCCCGGTCGGCCTCACCCTTGCCGCCGAACTCGCCCGATACGGCATCGGCCTTCGCCTGATCGACAAGAGCCCGCGGCCGACGCAGACCTCGAAGGCGCTCGTGGTCTGGGCGCGCACCCTCGAACTCATGGACCGGATGGGCTGCAAGCAGGCCTTCCTCGATGCCGGCCTGCGCGCCCACGGGGCGACCCTGCGCAGCGCCGGCAGCATCCTCGGCCATGCCCGGTTCCAGGCGATCGACAGCGCCTACAACTTCGCCCTCATGATCCCGCAGCGGGAGACCGAGCGCCTGCTGATCAACCATCTCGCCACCTTTGGCATCGCGGTGGAGCGCGAGGTGGAGCTCGTGAACTTCAGACAAGGCGACGACCACGTCGAGGCGACGCTGCGCCATGCGGACGGTGCCGAGGAGACCGTGTCCGCCTCCTGGCTGATCGGCTGCGACGGCGCCCACAGCACCGTGCGGCACGGACTCGATCTCGCCTTCGCGGGCGAGGCGCAGGGGGACGATTGGCTCCTCGCCGACATCCGCGTGGAGGGCGACGGCGCACCGCCCGGCGACGAGATCGCGACCTATCTCCACCGGGACGGGCCGCTCGTCGTCTTCCCGATCCCCGGCGGCCGCGCGCGGGTGATTGCGCAGGTCGGCAAGACCGATCCAGCGCATCCACGCCCGGACCCGACCCTCGATGAGGTGCAGGCCCTGGCGGACCGGCGGGCGGGCGGCTTCCGTGTCGCCGATCCGGTCTGGCTCACGCATTTCCGCATCAACGAGCGCAAGGTCTCGCATTATGCGCGGGGGCGCGCGGTCCTGGCCGGGGACGCGGCGCATATCCATAGCCCGGCTGGTGGCCAGGGCATGAATACCGGCATGCAGGACGCCATCAACCTCGCCTGGAAACTGGCGATGGTGCAGCGGGGGCAGGCCGCCCCCTCGCTCCTCGACAGCTATAGCCCCGAGCGCAACGCCGTGGGCGATCAGGTGCTGCGGAACGCCCGGCGGCTCACCGACATGGGGACCCTGTCCAACCCCGTGGCGCAGGGCATGCGCAACCTCGCGATCCGGTTCATGCTCGGATTCCACGCCGTGCAGGACAAGCTGGCTGCCACGATGAGCGAAGTGGAGATCGCCTATGGCGACAGCCCGCTCTCGCACGGCCCGGAGGCCGGGATGCGCTGGGCACCGGCCCAGGATGACGGAAAGCCCCCCGGCTCCGGATCGGTGCCGCTCTTCGTCCTCTACGCGGCGGATACGGAACGGGGCGCGGGCTTCGCCGCGCGGTTTCCCGCCCTCGTCGAGCCGACGCCGCGACGTCCGCCGGACGGCGACCGGCTGATCCTCATCCGGCCCGACGGCTATGTCGGCTATTCGGGGGCGAGCGGGTCATGGGACGCGGCCAGGAGCTATCTCGCGCGGCTGAACCCCGACCGGCCCTGAATCCTCACGCCGCGATCAGCAGGGCGCAGCCGGCCACGACCGACAGGACGAGCCGCAGGCGCCCGAGCCAGCTCGGAACGAGGCCGCGCCGGACGAGGTCGAGATCGACGAAACCCCAGCCGAGGACGAGCAGGCCGAGCACGCGCAGGTCCCACGGCACGGGACAGGCGAGCGCCGCCCAGGCGATGAGGGAGGGCAGGATGGCGATGACGTAGTCGCGTCCGCCCGCATCGCTGGACGCGGCCGCACCCCAGCGAATGCCGCCGAGGAACGAGGCGATGACCGCACCGTAGGTGGAGAGGATGGTGCGCGGCGCGAGCCCGACATTGCCGAGGCCGCCATCGCTGCCGCTCAGGGAGAGAACCGCGAACCCCAGAAAGGGAATGAGGCCGGCGACGCCGAGAACGAGGGCTGACGTTGGTATGGGCGTCACACGCGCCATCAAATCTCCGGCTCCGTTATCCGCGATCCGGGAGGCAGGATCGCATCGCATTCGATCATATACACGGTTGCGACGGCCCGAAACGCCGACCCGACGCCACGCCGCCCACGGGCTGGCGCAACGCCAAAACCCGGATAAGCTTCTGGTATAAAACGCCGTTTCGCCCACGCGCGGCGTTCTTTTCGACCGTGCGCGTCGCTATCACGCGCACCGCGTCATGCGCCCGTGCTGCGGCGCGGCGTCGTCGTTACGGGCGCGGCGGGAGGCGGAGCGCCGATCAGGCTCATCGATCCGTCCACCCCGGTCCCCGTCGGCGCGGGAGCCTCGTTCACGGCCGGCACCGGCGCCTTCGGTTTGAAGGCGGCGGTCAGCTTCTGGGCCACGACGAGATCCTTCGGCGCCAGCTTCGCGGCGACGTCGTCGCGCTTCCGGCCCGCATCGTCATCGCCCTGGGCCGCGGCGGCGGAGAACCAGAGGTAGGACTGGACGAGATCCTGCTGCAGACCGAGGCCGCGCGCATACAGGACGGCGAGATTGTACTGGCTGTCGCGCATGCCGTGTTCCGCGCCGCGCCGGAACCATTGCGAGGCCGTGGTGTAGTCCGGCTTACCGTTCGCGGCGGGGTTCTCGGCATAGACCACGGCGAGGTTGTGCATCGAGCGGGCATGGCCCTGTTCCGCCGCGCGCCCGTACCAGAGCTTGGCCTGGGCGAGGTCGCGCACCACCCCCGAGCCCTTTTCGTAGAGGCCGCCGAGCTTGTACTGCGCCGGGGCGTAGCCGGCATCGGCCAGGGCCTCGAACAGCTTCGCGGCCACGGCGAAATCACGGGGCATGCCGCGACCTTCGAGGGCGCGGGCGGCAAGGTCGTAGACGGAGGCGCCGTCGCCTTCGAGGGCGGCCTTGCGAAGCTGTGCCAGACCGGTGGGCACGGCCGCGAGATCGCCTGCCAGGCTGTGCAGCGCGGCGACCTTCGGCACGGAGCGCTGGAGCGGTTGAGCCGCAGATTCGGCCGGAGCGGTGGCGGGGACGGCCGGCGGCGGGGCGGATTCCGAAATCGACTGGGTGGTCTCCGGATCGGGCCTGGCGGCCGGTTCCGTGCCGCCGGTCGACGTAGCCGCCGGAGGGGTGCCGGCCAGGGAAGTGCTGGCCGTGGCGGTGGGGGTCGTGTCCGGGCTCTCGGACGGCTCGGCCGATGGGGCCGTCGTCGCGGCGATCTGAGGGGCGGACGCGTTCGCTTGCGTACGGCGGGTGTTGATGGCCTGCAGCGCGCCGAGCGCCAGGACGATGGCGGCGAGGCCCAGAAGCAGCGGCTTGCGGCGCTTGTCGAGCTCGGCGCGCAGCCGCGCGCCCCGTCCGGGGATGGGCGTTTCGGCGGCATTGTCGGATGAGGCGCGGCCGCGCATCTCGGGCGAGCGGGCGGCTTCGGCCGCCTCGTTCTGCGCCGCCTGAGCCGCGCGCCGGGCGGCGGCGATGAAGCTCGTCTTGATGTCGCTCTCGGTCGGCGCGGCAGCGTCCGCCGCGGCGTCGGCGGACCGGTCCAGGTTCGGACGCCGGGTGCCGGGCTCGAGCGGCAGGTCCGTGACATGGCCGAGTTCGAACGACTGCGTCGGAGGGCTGACCCGCAGGGGCTCGGGACGCCGAAGCCCCGCGCCGGTCTGCATCGGCGCACGCTCGTCCAGACGGCCGGTGGCGACCGCGAGGCGCTCGGCGAGGTCATGGGTCGACCTCGAGCGGCTGGTGGAAAGCGGTCCGTCATCCGCCAGGGCGCCGAGCTGCCCGACGAGCTTGTGGAGGGTCGAATGGACGCCGTCGAGGGTCGCCTGCATCCGCTGCTCGGAGGCGGCCTGCTGCGTGCGCAGGTCGGCGAGGCTGGCCTTGAGCAGTTCGAGTTCCCCGGTATCGCCGGTGGTGCCGATGCTCCCGGCGACGGCGTTGCGCGCCGCACGCTCGACGGCGGCCTCGATCGGTGCCTCGTCGCGCAGCGCCGAGACCTGCGCCAGAAGATCGGACATCGTCCGCTCAAGGCCGGCGAGGGCCGGGTCGGCGTCCCGCGTGTCGATGCGGCTGGCGAGCGCCAGGACCTGCTTTTCCAGCGCATCCAGCCCCTCGGCGCGCGGCCCGACGGGGCCGCCCACACGGTCGAGCTTCTCGGCGAGGTCGTGGAGCATGCCGTGGATCGAGGCGAGGTCGCCGCCGGGAATAACCGGCCGGCGCAGGGTCTCGCCGAGATCTTCAAGGCGGCCGATCAGGTCGCCGACGGGATTGACGCTGGCCCGCTCGACCTTGTCGGCGAGGGCGTCGATGCGCACGATGATCGCGTCCGAGTTGCCGCCGCCGCCGGAGGCACCTTCCCGCAGGGCGTCGAGCTTGGCGCCCATCGCCTGGATCTGTTCCTCGATCCCTCCCGCCTGCGGGGTCCGCAATCCGGTACGGATCTCTTCGAGCAGGGGCCGCAGCTCGGCCATGTTGGTGCCGTCGCCGCCGACGCCGCCCTGCAGCTCGGTGATCTGGGCGCTGATGGCCTGGAGGCCCTGCGCGAGGCTCTGGATCCGCTCCGGCCCGGCCAGGGCGGCGATCAAGCGGCGGATTTCGTCGAGTTCGCGGAACAGGTTGCCGAGTTCGTCGCGGTCGGCGAAGCCCGGCGTGCTGTTGCTGAGCGCGCCGTCGACCTTCGCCGCGAGGCGCTCGACGTCGCTGGCGACGCGGGCATGGACGTTCTCGGCCACATCGTCGGCGAGACGGGTGACCTGCACGCGGATCAACTCGATGGGGGCCGCGATGGCGGCGAGATCGGCCGGTTCCTGGGCGCGCTGGACCCCGGTGACGAGGGAGCGCATGGCCTGTTCGAGGGCGCCGACATCGCGACCCGTGGCGAGGCCGCCGATCGATTCGCGCAGGCGGCTCGTCTCGGCCTGCAATTCGGAAATGGCGGGAGACGGCATCCGGAGAGCGGCACCGCTCGCCTTGCCGTGGGCGGTGGCCCCGTCGGAATCGAGTTCGCGCTGGCGCTGGCGGATCTCGGCGACGGCGTCGCGGACCTCCGCCTCCGCCGGGCGGCCGCGCCGGCCGATCGGACGCGGGGACGCCAGCTGCTCGCCGAGCTCCACCATGCGGCGCTCGATCTGGCCCAGGCGTTCGGCCATCTGGGCCGCCGGGGACAGGCCGGCATCGAGAACGGTGCTGATCCGGGCCTCGATCTCCTCGATCGCCCGGGTCGCCGTCTCCTGCGAGGCCTGCTGGTCCTGACCGATCTTGTGGTCGATCTGGTCGAGGCGCCGCATCATCTCGGCGATCGAGGTGGTGAACGGCTCGGTCGGATCCGATGCGATGGCCGCGACTTCGGCGGGGGAAGCGACTTCAGTGACGGCAGCGATTTCGGCGGCGGTCTCAGCCTCCGGTAAGGAGTCGGAAACGACGGTGGTCTCGACGGAGGCGGGTGGCACCGGCGACGTGACCTGCCCCTCCGGGCGGGGCCGGGGCGGATGCTGCGTGGACGAGGAGATGCGGGAACGGCGCGCCTTGGGCTTCTGATCCGGCGACACGATGGACGCGATCCAGGCCTCCACCGGCACGCCGGCGCGGCGCGCCACGTCGCGCGCGGCGTCAAGGACTTCCGGATCGAACTCTTCCAGGTTGAGCGTGGCGTTGCGTTTCATCGTCAAACCCGGGGCAGCGAGGTCCGTGACCCAATCCGACGTGTGAGTGTGCAACGTGGAGGTGTCGCAGCGGCACCGAAGCGGATCGATTGCCGTCGACATTTGATACTCTTGGTAAACAGCTGGTTAAGCCCTGTGCCAAACTGGCCATATCTCCTGACAACGGCCAGGGAAGAGGCCCCCTTTCCCTCCCGAACACGATAGTTTATATATGAACCATCAAGCGCGCCGTGGCCTTTGGGCCGAATCGAGCATGCGGTGAGACAGCCGGAGGACAGACGAGATGCCGACTTACCGGGCACCGGTGGAGAACGTTCAGTTTCTTCTCGACGACGTCTTCGCCTTCCACGGCCGCAACAACCTGCGCGGGTTTTCCGATGCGTCGCCCGACCTGATCCAGGCCGTGCTCACCGAGGGCGCCAAGCTCGCCGAAGAGGTGCTCACCCCGCTCAACGCCATCGGCGACAGGCAGGGCTGCACCCGGCACGCCGACGGCAGCGTCACCACGCCGGACGGGTTCAAGGCCGGCTACGACGCCTATGCCGCAGGCGGCTGGATGGGCATCGCCGTGCCGGAGGAATATGGCGGCCAGGGCCTGCCGCACACGATCAACACCGCGATCTCCGAATTCGCGTCCTCGGCCAATCTGGCGCTGACGATGTATCCGGGCCTGACGCAGGGGGCGATGGCCGCCCTTCTCGTCCACGGCTCGGAAGAGCAGAAGGCGACTTATCTGCCGAAGATGGTCGAGGGCGCCTGGACCGGCACCATGAACCTCACCGAGCCCCATTGCGGCACGGATCTTGGGCTCCTTAAGACCAAGGCGGCGCCGAACGGCGACGGCTCCTACAGCCTCACCGGCACCAAGATCTTCATCTCGGCCGGCGAGCACGACCTGTCGGAGAACATCGTCCATCTCGTCATCGCCCGGATCGAGGGCGCGCCGGCCGGCACTAAGGGCATCTCCCTGTTCGTGGTGCCGAAGTTCCTCGTGAACGAGGACGGCTCGGTGGGCGAGCGGAACGGCGTCTCCTGCGGTTCCCTCGAACACAAGATGGGCATCCACGGCAATTCCACCTGCGTCATGAACTATGACGGCGCGACGGGCTGGCTCATCGGCCAGGAGAATCGCGGCCTCAACGCGATGTTTGTGATGATGAACGAGGCGCGTCTCGCGGTGGGCGTCCAGGGCCTCGCCCAGTCGGAGGTCGCCTACCAGAACGCGGTGGCCTACGCGAAGGACCGGCTCCAGGGCCGCTCGCTGACGGGGGCGAAGGCGCCGGACAAGGCCGCCGACCCGATCATCGTCCACCCGGACGTGCGCCGGACCCTCATGGGGATCCGCGCCTTCAACGAGGCCGCCCGCGCCCTGGTGCTGTGGACCGCGCTGCAGGCCGATATCGGCCACCGCTCCGACGATGCGGCCGAGCGCCAGAAGGCCGAGGACCACATGGGCCTGATGACCCCGGTGGTGAAGGGCGTGCTCACGGACAAGGGGTTCGACAACGCGGTGGCGGCCCAGCAGCTCTTCGGCGGACACGGCTACATCGAGGAATGGGGCATGTCGCAATTCGTGCGCGATGCCCGCATCGCCATGATCTACGAGGGCGCCAACGGCATCCAGGCCATGGACCTGATCGGCCGCAAGTTGCCGAAGGACGGTGGCCGGGCGATGATGGGCTTCCTCGGCGAGGTCCAGAGCTTCATCAAGGACCATTCCGAGGCGGAGGGCATGGCCCCGTTCACCGCGCCGCTCCAGGCCGGCCTCAACGACCTTCAGGGCGCCACGATGTGGTTCATGCAGAACGCGTTCTCCAAGCCCGACAATGCCGGGGCCGGCGCCACCGACTACATGCACCTCCTCGGCCTCGTCGCCATGGGCTACATGTGGGCCCGGATCGCCAAGGCGGCGCTCGCGCGGATCGCCGACGGCCGCCCGCAGGACATGGACGACAAGCTCGTCACCGGCCGCTTCTACATGGAGCGGACGTTGCCCGAGACCGCCCTGCGGCTGGCGCGGATCAAGGCCGGGGCCGAGACGACCATGGCGCTTCGCGCCGAGGCGTTTTAGAGCGGACGACAGACTTTCAGCTCACCACGTCATTCCGGGACGCTCGCAGAGCGAGCCCGGAATCCAGAACCGCCGACGCGACAAACCTTGGATGTGTTAGCGGATTTGGATTCCGGGCTCCGCTTCGCGGCCCCGGAATGACGGTGAGACCGAGAGTGGACTTTGAAAGCCGTCGCTCCGCGGGAGCGGACAACAGGGAAGCGCATATGCCCGAGGCCTTCATCTACGATCACGTCCGCACGCCGCGCGGCCGCGGCAAGCCGGACGGCGCGCTGCACGAGGTGACGGCCCTGCGCCTCGCGGAGACGGCTCTGCGCGCCCTCAAGGAGCGCAACGGGCTCGACACGCGGCAGGTGGACGACGTCATCCTCGGCTGCGTCGATCCCGTCGGCGAGGCCGGCGGCGACATCGCCCGCGCGGCGGCCCTGGTGGCCGATTACGGCGACCACGTGCCCGGCGTGCAGATCAACCGCTTCTGCGCTTCCGGCCTCGACGCAGTAAACTTCGCCGCGGCTCAGGTCATGGCCGGCCAGCACGACCTCACCATCGGCGGCGGCGTCGAATCCATGAGCCGCGTCGGCCTCGGCGCCTCGGGCGGGGCCTGGCCGGTGGACCCGGCCATCGCGATCAAATCGTGGTTCATGCCCCAGGGCGTCTCGGCCGACCTCATCGCCACGAAATACGGCTTCTCCCGCGACGATTGCGATGCCTACGCGGTCGAGTCGCAGAAGCGCTCGGCGAAATGCTGGGCCGACGGACTGTTCAGGAATTCCGTCGTCCCGGTGCGCGACGTCAACGGCATCACCCTGCTCGACGCCGACGAGCACATACGCCCCTCCACCGACATGCAGTCGCTGGCCGGCCTGAAGGCCTCCTTCGTCCAGATGGGGCAGATGGGCGGGTTCGACGCCGTGGCGATCGACGCGCATCCCGACGTGGAGACAGTCAACCACGTCCACCATGCCGGCAATTCCTCGGGCATCGTCGATGGCGCCGCCGCCGTGCTGGTGGGCTCGAGAGAGGCGGGCGAGAAGGCCGGCCTCAAGCCGCGCGCCCGCATCCGCGCCTTCGCCAATATCGGCTCGGACCCGGCGCTGATGCTCACCGGCCCGGTGGACGTGACGAAGAAGGTGCTGGCCCGCGCCGGCATGACCATCGCCGATATCGACCTGTTCGAAGTCAACGAGGCCTTCGCCGCCGTGGTCCTTCGCTTCTGCCAGGCCTTCGCGCTCAACCCGTCCGAGGTGAACGTCAACGGCGGCGCCATCGCCATGGGCCATCCGCTGGGCGCCACCGGGGCGATGATCCTCGGCACGGTGCTCGACGAGTTGGAGCGTACCGGCAAGGAGCGCGCCCTCGTCACCCTCTGCATCGGCGCCGGCATGGGCACCGCCACGATCATCGAGCGGGTGTGATGGGGCGCCGTCCCTCCCAAACCCTTCGGAACGCTGCTAAACGGCGCACTCCCGCCGCCGATGCCGGCGGCGCAATCATAAACACCGGGAGACACGCCACGATGACACGCCTTCTCGCGACCCTGATGCTGACGACCGCGCTCTGCGCGCCGTTCGCCGCCCATGCGGACGACGCCGCCGACCGCGTCGCGGTCGCCAAGGATCTGGTTCAGAAGACCCTGATCAAGAACCTCGAAACCGGCTTCACCGGTGCCTTGGAAAAGACCGTGCAGCCGATGCCCGAGGACAAGGCCGAAGCCATCCGCAAGGAAGTCCGCGCCGAGTTCGACAAGCAGCGCGAAGTGATGATCGAGGGATTGTCGAAGGCCTATGCCGAGAAGTTCACCCTCGACGAGCTCAAGCATCTCAGCGGCGTCTACGACGACAAGATCTACCAGAAGTTCCAGGCGATCAATTCGGACCCGGCCTCGACGGTCACGCTGATCTCGCAGGGTGCCGTCACCAAGATCCTGAACATGCTGGCCATCGCCTCGGCCGGCGACAGGCCGGCAGGCGCGCCGCCGCTGCCGGGGACGGCACCGGCCAAGTAAGAACCGACTGGGACGTAGAAACTGACCGGGAAAAAATCCACGGAGGATCGACGGCAGGGCCGCACCGCCTGGGGCGGCCCTGCATGGGACTGACGACGCGAACGTGCCGGCACAACGGCGCGGCGGGCGTTCCGGGAGAAGTGCTACGACGCCAGGGCGGCGAGGCGCGGCTCCGGTGCCTCGAATCCGGCGACACGCGGGAGGGCTTCGAGTTGGGGGCGGGCGAAATGGTAGCCTTGGAACAGCGTCGCCCCGAGCCCGCGCAGGGTCTCGAGTTCGCCCCACGTCTCGACACCTTCGGCGATGACCGCGACGCCGAGCTGGCGCGCGATAGAGATGATCCCCGCCGTGATGATCTGACGGCCCTTGTCCGTGTCGATGCCGCGCAGAAGCTCCATGTCGATCTTGACGAGGTCGGGACGGAAATTCGCCAGGAGGTTGAGGCCGGCAAAGCCCGCACCGAAATCGTCCAAAGCCGTGAGGAATCCCTGCTTGCGATACTCGGCGACGATGCGCTTCACATGGTCGATGTCCCGGAACTTCTCGTTCTCGGTGAACTCGAACATGATCCGGTCATGGGCGAATCCGGCCCGGCGCGCGGCCTCCAGCGACGAGCGGATGCAGGCCGCCGGCTCGTAGACCGCGTTGGGCATGAAGTTGATGGACAGCTTGGTCTCGTCGTCCACGGGGAACAGCCGGCCGGCCAATTCAATGGCCCGGACCCGCGCGGCCTGGTCGAAGCGATAGACCGTCTTTTCGGTGACGCGGTCGAGGATCGAGGCTGCGGATTGGCCTTCGGGGCCGCGCACCAGCGCCTCGTATCCCCATACACGCTGAGCGTCGAGATCGAGGATGGGTTGGAACGCCATGGTAAACCTAAAGTCGAGATCGGCGCCGTCGCGGCATCCCTGGCAGACGTTTCGCGCCAACATTCGATAAGTTTTCCTGTTCGACCTTTTCGATCCTGGAATTCATTATCCAGCCCAAATTTTTAAAACGTCTTAATAGCCTCACGCCTCAAGCCGCCCCCAAAGGATCAGACATGAATCTCACGAACTTCAGCTTCGAGGTCGATTCCGACGGCATCGCGCTCGCGACCTGGGACATGCCCGGCCGTTCGATGAACGTCTTCACCGAGGGGGTGATGAGCGACCTGCATCAGATCATCGACGCCGTGGTGGCCGATCCCGCCGTGAAGGGCTGCGTCATCACCTCGGGCAAGGACAACTTCTCCGGCGGCGCCGACCTCACCATGCTCCAGGGCCTCGGCCAGGCCTACGACAAGCTGAGAGCTGAGAAGGGCGAGGAGGAGGCCATGCGCCACTTCTTCGAGGAATCGCGCAAGCTCACCCTCGTCTTCCGCAAGCTCGAGACCTGCGGCAAGCCGTTCGCGGCGGCGGTGAACGGCATCTGCCTCGGCGGCGCCTTCGAGCTCTCGCTCTCCTGTCATCACCGGGTGCTGTCGGACGATCCGAAGACCCGCGTCGGCCTGCCCGAGATCAAGGTCGGGCTGTTTCCCGGCGCCGGCGGCACACAGCGCGTCCCCCGCCTGATGCAGACGGGCGATGCCCTGCAGATGCTGTTCAAGGGCGAGCAGATCCGCCCGCTCATGGCCAAGAACATGGGCCTCGTCCACGAGGTGGCGGAAAAGGACGAGATCGTCGAGAAAGCCAAGGCCTGGATCAGGGCCGGCGGCTCGCCCGTGGCCCCCTGGGACGTACCGAAGTTCAAGGCGCCCTCGGGCAAGGTCTATTCGCCCGCCGGCATGATGATCTGGCCGCCGGCCAACGCGATCTACCGTCGCGAGACCCACGACAATTATCCGGCGGCCAAGGCCATCCTCGCCTCGGTCTACGAGGGCCTGCAGCTGCCGATGGATCTCGCGCTGCGGGTCGAGAGCCGGTACTTCGCCAAGATCCTGCGCTCGACGGAGGCGGCGGCGATGATCCGCACGCTGTTCATCTCCATGGGCGAGCTCAACAAGGGCGCGCGCCGGCCGAAGGAAATCGCTAAGACCAGCGTGAAGCGGGTGGGCGTTGTCGGCGCCGGCTTCATGGGAGCCGGGGTCGCCTACGTCACCGCCAATGCCGGGATGGAGGTCGTCCTTCTCGACCAGTCCGCGGAAGCCGCCGAGAAGGGCAAGGCCTACGCCCACAAGCTCGTCACCGACCAGATCAACAAGGGCCGCGCCAAGACCGCCGACCGCGAGGCGCTGCTCGCCCGCATCACCACCAGCGCCGATTACGCCGACCTGTCATCCTGTGATCTCGTGATCGAGGCGGTGTTCGAGGATCCGAAGGTGAAGGCCGAGGTCATCGCCAAGGTCGAGGCGGTGATCGGCGAGGACGTGATCTTCGCCTCCAACACCTCGACCCTGCCAATCTCGGGCCTCGCCAAGGCTTCCCGGCGCCCCGGCAGTTTCGTGGGCATCCACTTCTTCTCGCCGGTGGAGAAGATGATGCTCGTGGAGATCATCAAGGGTGAGGAGACCGGGGATGCGGCGCTCGCCACCGCCCTCGACTACGTGCGCGCGATCAAGAAGACGCCCATCGTCGTCAATGACAGCCGGGGCTTCTTCGCCAACCGCTGCGTCGGCGCCTATCTCTACGAGGGCCACAAGATGCTGATCGAGGGCGTTCCTGCCGCGATGATCGAGAATGCCGGCCGCCAGGCGGGCATGCCGGTGGGCCCCCTCTCCCTCACCGACGAGGTCGCCGTCGATCTAGCTCTGAAGATCGTCAGGGCCACCGAGGCGCAGCTCGGCGCCGAGGCGATCGATCCCGCCCAGAAAGCCCTGCTCACCACCCTGGTGGAGGGCGAGGGCCGGCTCGGGCGCAAGAACCGGAAGGGTTTCTACGATTATCCGGACGGCGCCTCGAAGAAGCTCTGGCCCGGATTGGCGGAGCTCCAGACGACGCGAATCGACCCCGACGACGTCGATTTCACCGAGCTGAAGCAGCGGCTCCTGGTGGTCCAGGCGCTGGAGGCCGCCCGCACCGTGGGCGAAGGCGTGATCACCGACCCGCGCGAGGCGGATGTGGGCTCCATCCTCGGCTTCGGCTTCGCCCCTTTTACCGGCGGCGCCCTGTCCTACATCGACTTCATGGGGGCTAAGGCGTTCGTGGCCCTGGCCCAGGGCCTGGAAGCCAAGCACGGGTCCCGTTTCGCGGTGCCGGAGAACCTCCTGCGCATGGCGGAGGCCGGCGGCACGTTCTACGGCGACGCCGCGGCCAAGAAGGCGGCGTGATCGAACGCCCCGGCCTGGGGATCACTCCGGGCCGGGATCACAAGACGGAAGGGAGCGTTCCATGAGCACGATCGAAGCGACCACCGCCGATCAGGTCGGCGCGGATGGAACGCCCCTGCGGGTCACGGCGACGCCGGCCGCCATCGCCCTGATCGAGGAATTGCGGGCCGAGCACGGGCCGGTGATGTTCCACCAATCGGGCGGGTGCTGCGATGGCTCGTCGCCCATGTGCTACCCCGTGGGCGATTTCCTCACCGGCGATAGCGACGTCCATCTCGGCCAGGTGGCCGGCGCCGATTTCTGGATCAGCCGCCCGCAATTCCAGGTCTGGAAGCACACCCACCTGATCCTCGACGTGGTGCCCGGCCGCGGCGGCATGTTCTCCCTGGAGAACGGCCGCGACAGGCGCTTCCTCATCCGCTCGCGGATTTTTACGGAGGCGGAGAACACGGCGCTCGAAGGCGCGTGCCGGATCTGACCCGGAGGCGGCGCGCCCTCCCCTCGCAGTAAAAGTCCAACGCTCGGTCGCCATCGCGGGTGGCCGCGTGCCACCTGTCGCAAGGCCTCGCGCTGATCGGTGCCATGACCGATGCGGCTTGGATACGGGTACTCTATCGCTTCACGAAGCCGATATCGGCCGCCACGGCTCCGAGCCGCTCCGGCTCGCGCTCCTTCCGCTCGCTGTAGCGGTCCACCAGATAGGCGGACTGCTCGCGGGTCAGGAGCGTGAATTTCATCAGCTCCTCGCAGACATCCACGACGCGCTCGTAGAGCGGCCCCGGCTTCATCCGGCCGACGTCGTCGAACTCCTTATAGGCCATCGGCACCGACGACTGGTTGGGGACGACGATCATCCGCATCCAGCGGCCGAGCACGCGCAGCGCGTTCACCGTGTTGAAGCTCTGTGAGCCGCCGGACACCTGCATGACGGCGAGGGTGCGCCCTTGCGTCGGCCGCACGCTTCCCTCGCTCAGGGGCAGCCAGTCGATCTGGCTCTTCATCACGCCGGTGAGGTTGCCGTGGCGCTCCGGCGACGCCCACACCTGACCTTCCGACCAGATCGACAGGTTGCGCAGCTCCTGCACCTTCGGATGCTCGGCGGTCGTATCGTCGGGCAGGGGCAGGCCGTGGGCGTCGTAGATCCGTACCTCACCACCCATGGCTTCGAGAAGGCGGGCGGCCTCGTAGGCCAGGAAGCGGCTGAACGAGCGCTCCCGCAGCGACCCGTAGAGGATCAGGAACCGGGGCGCGTGGGTGATTGGCTCGGCCACTCGCAGGCTCTCGTGGGTGGGCACCAGGAAATGCGCCGCATTCAGGTTCGGCAGGCCATCGGTGAAGGGCTGGGCAGGCTTGTTCAAGGATCAGCTTTCTTGTACTTTCAAATGATCGTTTGAAGATTGTAACGAAAATGGACGAACCACAAGCCCTCGCCGCGTTCGCGGCCCTCGCGCAGGAGCACCGCCTTCGCTTGGTGCGGGCGCTCGTGACCGCGGGTCCGGACGGCCTGGCCTCCGGCGTGCTGGCCTTGGCGGTGGGCGTCTCCGCCGCCACCGTCTCCCACCACCTCAAGGAGCTGAGCTATGCGGGGCTGGTCGCCTCGCGGCGGGAAGGCCGTTCCATCCTCTACAGCGCCGCCTATCCGGCGCTGTCGGATCTGATCCAGTTCCTGATGCGAGACTGCTGCCAGGGCCATCCGGAGGTCTGCGCCCCGGCGGCCGAGGCGCTGGCCGCCTGCCTTTGCACCCCCGGAGACAGCGCCCATGCCTGAATCGTTCGACGTCGTGATGTATCACAACCCGGATTGCGGCACGTCGCGCAACACCCTGGCGATGATCCGCAACGCCGGTCTCGAGCCGCACGTGATCGAGTACCTGAAAACCCCGCCAGCGCGGGCGCTGCTGGTGCGGCTCCTCGCCCGAGCCGGCCTGTCGGTGCGGGACGTACTGCGCGAGACAGGGACGCCCTACGCGGAGTTGAACCTGGGTGATCCGGCGCTGACGGACGATCAATTGCTCGACGCCATCGCGGCGCATCCGATTCTCCTCAACCGCCCGCTGGTGGTGACGCCCAGGGGCGTGCGCCTGTGCCGGCCGTCCGAGGCCGTGCTGGATCTCCTGCCGGCGCAGCAGGGCGAGTTCGTCGAGGAGGACGGCGAGCGGGTGGTGGACGAGCACGGCCGTCGCGTCGCCACCGCCTGAGCCTCACGGGCAACCAGAACAAGAAACGATCCCGATGCTCGCACTTGCGATTTTCCTCGTCACCCTCATGTTCGTCATCTGGCAGCCCAAGGGCCTCGGGATCGGGTGGAGCGCCCTGGCCGGCGCGGGCATCGCCCTCGCCACCGGTGTGATCCATCCGGGCGACATTCCGGTGGTCTGGCATATCGTCTGGGACGCCACCTTCACCTTCGTGGCGCTCATCATCATTTCGCTGCTGCTCGATGAGGCCGGGTTCTTCCATTGGGCGGCCCTGCACATCGCCCGCTGGGGCGGCGGCCGGGGCCGGCTGCTGTTTCCCCTGGTGATCCTCCTGGGCGCGGCCATCGCCGCGGTGTTCGCCAACGACGGGGCGGCGCTGCTGCTCACGCCGATCGTGCTGGCGATCCTGCTGCGGCTCGACTTCACGCCGGCGGCGGCCCTGGCCTTCATCGTCGCCTGCGGGTTCGTCGCGGACAGCACCAGCCTGCCATTGGTGATCTCCAACCTCGTCAACATCGTCTCCGCCAACTTCTTCGACGTGACCTTCGGGCGCTATGCCGCCGTGATGGTGCCGGTGAATCTGGTCTCGCTGGCCGCAACGCTGGTGGTGCTGTGGGCCTACTACCGGCACGACCTGTCGGTGACGTACCGTGTGAGCACGCTGGAGCCGCCCCGTGGCGCGATCCGCGATCCGGTCGTGTTCAAGGCCGCGTTTCCCCTGCTCGGTGTGCTGCTGCTTGCCTACTTCGTCACGGCGCCGCTCGGTGTGCCCGTGTCGGTCGTGACCTGTGCCGGCGCGGCGGGATTGTTCGGCCTCGCGCGGCGGGGCCGGGTCATCCCGATCCGCAAGGTGCTGGCCGGCGCCCCCTGGCAGATCGTGCTGTTCAGTCTCGGCATGTACCTCGTGGTCTACGGCCTCAGGAACGCCGGCCTCACCGACGAACTCGCGAAGGGGCTGGTCTGGCTGGCCGGGCACGGGCCGTGGGTCGCCACCATCGGCACCGGTTTTGCCGCCGCGATCCTGTCATCGGTGATGAACAACATGCCGAGCGTGCTGATCGGCGCGCTCTCGATCCAGCAGGCCTCGGATCTGTCTCCGCTGACCCGCGAGCTGATGGTCTACGCCAACGTGATCGGCTGCGACCTCGGGCCGAAATTCACGCCCATCGGCAGCCTCGCCACCCTGCTCTGGCTGCATGTCCTGGCGAGCAAAGGCCAGAGGATCACCTGGGGCCAGTACATGAAGGTCGGCCTGATCATCACCCCGCCCGTGCTGCTGGTCACACTCCTGGCGCTGGCGGCTTGGCTGCCGCTGCTCGGCACGCCGGTAGCCCGCCCGTGAGCGAGCTCCCAAGCAAGCAATGACGAGCCGTTCGGCTCACCCCACCTTCACCCGCCAGATGTCGTCGGCATATTCGCGCATGGAGCGGTCGGAGGAGAACCAGGCCATCCGGGCGGTGTTGAGGATGGCCTTCTTCCACCAGCTCGCCTTGTCGATCCAGGCGGCGTCGATCTCGCGCTGGACGCGCCAGTAATCGTCGAAATCGACGGTGAGGAAGTAGCGGTCGTTGTGGCGCAGGTCGTCCACAATCGGCTGGAAGCGGCCGCGCTCCTCCGGCGAGAAACCGCCCGCCTCGATGAAGTCGAGGGCGGCAGCGAGGCGCGGCGAGGCCGCGATGGCCCTGGCGGCGTAATCCGGCTCGGCCGAGCGGGCCTGCACGCCGGCGGCGTCGAGGCCGAAGATGAAGATGTTGTCCGCCCCCACATGGTCGCGGATCTCGATATTGGCGCCGTCCAGCGTGCCGACGGTGAGCGCGCCGTTGAGCGCCAGCTTCATGTTGCCGGTGCCCGACGCCTCCATGCCGGCGGTGGAGATCTGCTCTGACAGGTCTGAGCCGGGGATGATCGCCTCGGCGAGGCTGACGCGGTAATTCGGCAAGAACACCACCTTGAGCCGGCCGGCGACATCCGGGTCGCTGTTCACGAGCTTGGCCACATCGCAGGCGAGCTTGATGATGAGCTTGGCCTGGACGTAGCTCGGCGCCGCCTTTCCGCCGAAGATCTTGACGCGGGGCGTCCAGTCCTTATGCGGCTCGGCCTTGATCGCCTGGTAGAGCGCCACGGTCTCGATGACGTTGAGGAGCTGGCGCTTGTATTCGTGGATGCGCTTGATCTGCGTGTCGAACAGGGCTGACGGATCGACGACGATGCCGGTCGTCTCGGCCACCACCTTGGCCAGCGCCTCCTTGCGGGACCTGCGCATGGCGGCGTAGCGCGCCTGGAAGCCGCTATCGGCGGCGTAATCGGCCAGCCCCAGCAGCGCCTCCGGATCGTCGAGGACGCGCTCGCCCACCACCTCCACCGCGAGCTTCGTCAACTCGGGATTGCAGTTGTGGAACCAGCGCCGAAAGGTGATGCCGTTGGTCTTGTTGACGATCTTGTCGGTGTCGAGGGCGTGGAGGTCCTTGAACACGGTGGAGCGCATCAGGTCGGTGTGGAGCGCCGAGACGCCGTTCACCCGGCGGGCGCCGAGGAAGGCGAGATGGCCCATCCGGACGCGCTTGCCGTTGGCCTCGTCGATGAGGGAGACCGAGGCGAGCTGCGCCGCGTCGGCCCTGCCGTGCCGCCCCTGCTCTTCGAGATGCATCCAGTTGATCAGGTAGATGATCTGCATGTGGCGCGGCAGCAGCCGCTCCATCAGCTCCACCGGCCAGGTCTCCAGCGCCTCGGGCAGGAGGGTGTGGTTGGTGTAGCTGAGCGTATGGGTGGTGATGTGCCAGGCATCCTCCCAGGCGAGGCCGTGGTCCTCGAGGAGGATGCGCATCAGCTCCGGCACGGCGATGGCCGGGTGGGTGTCGTTGAGCTGGATCGCGGCATGGTCCGGCAGCGAGCGCAGGTCGCCGCGCTCGGCCACGTGACGGGAGACGAGGTCCTGCAGCGAGGCCGAGGTGAAGAAGTATTCCTGGCGCAGGCGCAGTTCCTGGCCGGTCTCGGAGGAATCGCTCGGGTACAGAACCCGCGAGATCGCCTCCACCTTGGAGCGGGCGGAAACCGCGCCCACATGGTCGCCGCCGTTGAAGCGAGCGAGTTCGAGGGGCGAGTCCGCCTCCGCCTTCCACAGCCGCAGGGTATTGACGTGCCTGCCCCGCCAGCCGACCACGGGGACGTCGTGGGCCACGGCCCGCACGGTCTCGGCCGGGTGCCAGTGCCGGCGGATCACGCCGTCGGAGATCGCCGACATGGTGACGTGGCCGCCGAACCCGATCGCGTAGGTCGCCTCGGGCCGGACGAACTCCCACGGGTTGCCCTCGGCGAGCCAGGTCTCCGGCGCCTCCTTCTGCCAGCCATCCTCCAAAGATTGCTTGAACAGGCCGTGATCGTAGCGGATGCCATAGCCGATGGCGGGGATCGACAGGCTCGCCATGCTCTCCATGAAACAAGCGGCGAGACGGCCGAGGCCGCCATTGCCGAGGGCCGCGTCCGGCTCGGCCGCCTCGACATCGCCGAGATCGATGCCGAGGTCGCGCAAGGCCCGGCGGGTCGTGTCCACGAGGCCGAGATTGTTCATGGCGTCGGACAGGAGCCGGCCGATGAGGAATTCCAGCGAGAGGTAATAGACCCGCTTGTTGGGAATGCTGGTGGACCTGCCGTCCATGCAGGCATCGACGATGCGGTCGCGCAGGGCCAGGGCGGTGGCGGCGAACCAGTCGCGCTCGCGCGCCGTCTCGGGGGTCTTGCCGATGGCATAGGCGAGCTTGGCGAGGATCGCCTCGCGGAGGTCGGCCACGGGATCGCCGGAGGCGGGCTTGGCGGGAGCGGTCCAGCTCGGCCGGGCCGGCGCCTCTGCGGCGGCAGTGCGCGTGCCGATGTCCTCGCTCCGAGCGGTGCCGGCCAGGATTTCGTTCAGCATGGTCTCATTCCCCCTCAGTGTCGCTGCCGCAAAGCGTATTTCGGCACCCGCTTCTTCCGGCGGTGACCGTGCGGCGGCGTCGCTATGGACAAGCCGGCCTTCCGGGATCGACCGATCCCACTGGCGGTGACCGATCCCCGCGATTCGCCTGTCTCCCATCCAAACCGTGCGGGAATGAGACCATTTAGCGCTGAAGGTTTCATGAATGCGGCAGAAGCGCGCTGGCGCGGCGGCGCGCGGACGCGCCCGGCGGGGTCGCTTGGCGCTCCGGCCCAGGCTAGGCTGTGGCGGGGATTCGGGCGTGAATCGGGGAACGGATGACGTCAGGCGAGGCGATTGTTCCGGATCTGGCGAAAGCCGTCTGGTGGAAGCGGGGGACCGTCTATCAGGTCTATCCGCGTTCGTTTCAGGACACCAACGGTGACGGTGTCGGCGATTTGGCCGGCATCACGCGCCGGCTCGACTATCTCGCCTGGCTCGGCGTCGACGCGGTCTGGATCTCGCCGATCTATCCCTCGCCCATGGCGGATTACGGCTACGACGTTGCCGATTATTGCGGTGTCGACCCGCTCTTCGGCAGCCTCGCCGACCTCGATGCGCTGATCGCGGAAGCCCATGCCCGCCGGCTCAAAGTCATCCTCGACTTCGTCCCGAACCACTCCTCCATCGCGCATCCCTGGTTCACGGAGAGCCGCGCCTCGCGTGGGAATCCGCGGAGAGACTGGTACATCTGGCGCGATCCGGCACCGGATGGCGGACCGCCCAACAACTGGTTGAGCAATTTCGGCGGCCCGGCCTGGACCTTCGACGAGACGAGCGGCCAGTATTATTACCACGCGTTCCTCGCCGATCAGCCGGACCTGAACTGGCGTAACCCGGCCGTGCGTGAGGCGATGCACGCCGTGCTGCGCTTCTGGCTCGACCGTGGCATCGACGGGTTCCGCGTCGACGTGATCTGGCACCTGATGAAGGACGAGGGGTTTCGCGACAATCCGGCGAACCCCGCCTTCCATCCCGAACAGCCGGAGATCAACCGGTTCGAGCAGGTCTATTCCGCCGACCGCCCGGAAGTGTTCTACATCATCGCCGGCATGCGCCGCGTGCTCGATGCCTACGACGATCGGGTGCTGATCGGCGAGATCTACCTGCCGATCGAGCGGCTGGTGGCCTATTACGGCCCCGGCCTGTCCGGCGTCGACCTGCCGTTCAACTTCCAGCTGATCCAGACCCCGTGGCGGGCCGATGCCGTGGCGGCCCTGGTGGACGAGTACGAGGAGGCGTTGCCCCCCGGCGGCTGGCCGAACTGGGTACTGGGCAACCACGACCAGCCCCGCATCGCCGCGCGGATCGGCGAGGCGCAGGCGCGGATCGCGGCGATCCTCCTCCTCACCTTACGCGGTACGCCCACGGTCTATTACGGCGACGAGATCGGCCTCGCCCATGTGGAGATTCCGCAAGAGCGGATGCGCGACCCCTGGGGCTTCAACGAGCCGGGCCATGGCCGCGACCCGGAACGGACGCCGATGCAGTGGGACGACACCGCGCATGCCGGCTTCAGCGAAGCCGAACCGTGGCTGCCCCTGAGCGCCGACCGGGAACGGCGGAACGTGGAGGCCCTGCGCGACGATTCCACCTCGATCCTCACCCTCTACCGGCGGCTCCTGCACCTGCGCCGCGCCCATCCCGCTTTGGCGGTGGGAAGCTACAGAAGGCTGGAGACGCAGGGGCTCGACCACGTTCTGGCCTATGACAGAAGGGAAGCGGGCGAGACCCTACGGATCGTGCTGAACTTCTCGGCCTCCCCGGTCGCATTCCCCCTTGGCGCCGGATCAGGCTGGATCATCGTCCTCTCGACCCATCCGGGACGCGTCGACTTCGCCGCCTCCGGAACCCTCGATATCGCGGCAAACGAGGGCGTGATCCTCGTCGGGAACCCGACCTGAGCTGTGGTGTGCGGGATCTCAGGGCGGAGGCGGGATTAGGTGGGATTTGGCGGGCACACCCGGCGCGGTTCACCCAATTCTGACGCGTCGTTCGCGTTGACACCGTTCCGGTGGATGAACGGGGCGGCGGACTATTCCACCCGCTGCCAGCCCGGTCCCATCAGGCGCTCCTGAGGACGGAAGCGGGCCTTGTAGTCCATCTTGCGCGAGCCATCGACCCAATAGCCGAGATAGAGATACGGCAGGCCGAGGGAGGCGGCCCGGCGGATATGGTCGAGGATCATGAAGGTCCCGAGCGAACGCTGGGCCTCCGCCGGATCATAGAACGAGTAGACCATCGACAATCCGTCGGAGAGCACGTCCGTCAGGCAGAGGGCCACGGTCGGCCCGGTGCCCCGTCCGTTGATCGCCGTGTCCGGGCCGCGCCGGCGATAGGCGACGAGATGGGTGTCCACATGGCTGTCCTCGATCATCATGGCGTAGTCGAGCACGGTCATGTCGACCATGCCGCCATCGCCATGGCGCGCGTCGAGGTAGCGGCGAAACAGGGCGTATTGCTCCGAGGCCGGGCGATTGGGCTCGGGATTGCCGATGAGATCGGCGTTTCGCTGAAGGATGCGGCGATGACTCGCCGACGGCAGGAAATCCGACACCACCACCCGCACCGAGATGCACGCCCGGCAGGTCTCGCAGGCCGGCCGATAGGCGATGGTCTGCGAGCGCCGGAAGCCGCCCTGGGTGAGGATCTCGTTGAGGTCACGGGCGCGGCGCCCCACGAGATGGGTGAACACCTTCCGTTCCTCCTGCCCCGGCAGATAAGGGCAGGGCGAAGGCGCCGTCAGATAGAATTGCGGTGTGTCGCGGGGATGGCTCGTCACGCTTGCAGCTGACCTCGGGGCCGGCGGGAGCGTTCCCCGCACGAGACGAGTGTACCCGCCCCGTGGCGGGGCTCAAGTGGGTGAGCGTCGCGGCACCCTATTTTCACGAGGGCGACTGGCATGGCAGGGCTGCTGCCCGTATCAATGCCGCCCTATGGAGACTGGTCGCGTTTCCGACCCAATTCAGGATGAATGCACCCGGTGTCGCGGGCGGCCACCGATGACGGGCGGAAACAGAGTGGCAAAGTTCGCGTGGGCATGGTGCCCGCCGCCTTCCGGTGGTGGGCCGAATGCGTGAGGCGGCATAACAGGATCGTCGGCTCCGACCGCTGCCGAGGTTGACCCGATCTTTCAAGACCGGATAGGGAAATCGTCTCATCAACGTTCTCGAAACATCGATGCCGCGCTCCGACCGGTCGAGTGATATCTGGGCCGGTCCCTCGCGGGAGGAAACCGGACCGGCGGATTACACCCGTCGTGTCGTCGCCGTCCTGTTCGCCTCGTTCCTCGTCCGTCTCGTGGCGGTGCGGTTTCTCGACCTCACCTTCATGGAAACCTATGGCGTGGTCGTCGCGAGGCAGCCGTCGCTTTCGTTCTTCGACCAGCCGCCGCTGACATGGTGGACGATCGCGGGCGCCATGCGCCTGTTCGGTTCCGACGACGCCTTGATCGTGCGCTTGCCGTTCCTCGTCATGTCGGTGATCTCGGGCTGGCTGATCTATCGGATCACGACGCGTCTCTTCGATTCCCGTGCGGGATTCTACGCGGTCTGCGCCTATCTGCTGTCGCCGCTTCTCGGACTTTCGGATGGGAGCCTGGCCCAGACGAACGGGCCGATGACCGTCTTCATTCTCGCGGCCCTCCTGACTTTCCTCCACATCGACTTCGCCGCTTCGCGCGTTCGCGACAACGGGGTCTGGTACGCCTGCGCATTCCTGTTCGGATGCGCCCTCGCGTCCAAGTACCTTGCCGTTCTCCTGGTACCGGGACTGCTCGTCGCGGTGGTGAGCCGGGCCGAGGGGAGGAGCTGGCTCCTGCGCCCCGCCACCTATCTCGGCCTCGTCGTTCTTCTGGTGCCGCTCCTCCCGGTCATCGTCTGGAACGCGGAGCACGGCTGGGTCTCCTTCCTGTATCAGGGGGCCCGCGCCGGTGGTGACGGCAGCATCAACACGGCGCGGGCGTTCCGCTGGTCCCTGACGCAGGTCCTGATCGTCCATCCCCTCGTCTTCGGCCCGGCGCTGTACATGCTGTATCGCGGCCTTCGAAACGGGCCGAGGCAGGAGGGGCCCTGGCTTCTGGCCTGCATGTCCGCGCCCGTGCTCGTTTTCATCTTCGGCGTCATGGTGTGGAGCAGCCACCCCCTGCGCGGCTATCACTGGGCATCAATGGGCTATCTTCCGCTGCTGCCCCTCGTCGGCGCCTGGGCGAGTGGCCTCGCCGCCGATCGGCCGGAGGCTGCGCGGCGCTGGCTCGCCACCCTGGCCGCGACGACGATCCTGGTGATCGGTCTTCTCGTTACCCACGTCTTCACCGGCTGGGCTGAGCGGGTCGCCCCGGCCAAAGCCTTCCGGTCGCAGGATCCGATCCTGCTGGAACTCTACGATTGGGACGATCTTCCCGTGGCGCTGACGGCTCGCGGGCTCGATCCCTCGCGCACCTTCATCGCCGCGACCCGCTGGGAGGATTGCGCCAAGGCCTTCTATGCCGTCAGGGACAAGTTCCGCGGCCTGTGCCTCGCAGGCGACAATATCCACTTCACCTATCTCGCCGATGCCGAGAAATTCCGCGGCATGGATGCCGTCATCATAGACAGGTATGCCAATCTCGAGGCGGTCAGATATAATCTCGACGGGCATTTCGAGACGTTCTCGGAAGATGCGCCCATCCGCCTGAATTTCCACGGGCGCAAGATGCATGATCTCAGGATCGTCCGGGCGACCCATTTCGATGGGACCTGGCCGAAGCCCAGGGTCGGCGCGAAAGGCCGCCAGTGACGCTTCCCTCTACCCAGACACCGTCCAATTCGGCTGCGGATCTGCCCCTGCTCACCATCGTCATCCCCACATTCAACGAGCGGGACAACATCGCCGTCATCTGCGGCCGGATCGCCACCGCGCTCGCGCCGCACCGTTTCGAGGTGATCGTCGTCGACGACAATTCGCCCGATGGCACATCCGCCGTTGTCGAAGATCTGGCGCGGAGCGATCCACGCATCAGGATCATCACCCGGACCGGCCGGCGCGGGCTCGCGGGAGCCTGTATCGAGGGGATGCTGGCGGCGCGCTCCGAACTCGTCGCCGTCATGGATGCGGACCTGCAGCACGAACCGGCGACGCTGACGCCGATGCTCGATCTGATGATGTCCACCCATTGCGACGTGGTCATCGCCAGCCGCTACCTCGACGATCCCGACGTGGCGGCCTTCTCGTCGGTCCGCAAGGCCCTGAGCAATGCCGGCAACAAGCTGGTGCGAGCCCTTCTCCGGGTTCAGACCAGTGATCCCATGAGCGGCTTCTTCCTCATGCGCCGGAGCATTCTGGTGAAGGCCGCGCCGCACCTGAGCCGCGACGGCTTCAAGCTCCTCGCGGATATCCTGGCCCAAGGCGGGCGGTCGCTGAAGATCGGGGAAATCCCCTATGTCTTCGGTCCTCGACTGACCGGGCAGAGCAAGCTCGACGAGAGGGTTCTCTTCGATTTCGCGGTCCTTCTCATCGCGAAGTCGGCCTTCGGCGTGCTTCCGACCCGGTTCGTCTCCTTCGCCCTCGTCGGAGGCCTCGGCGTCATCGTTCACCTGTCGCTGCTGGGGCTGATGCTGTCCGCCCTGAATGACAATTTTCTGATGTCCCAGACCATCGCCACCCTCGGCGCGATGACGGCCAACTTCTTCCTCAACAACATCCTGACGTATCGGGACCAGCGGATCGTTGGCGCCGACCTCCTGCGAGGGCTCGCGGTCTTCTGCCTGTCCTGCTCCTGCGGCGCGTTCAACAATATCCTGGTCGCTCACCTCATCTACACGGGCACCGGCATATGGTGGCTGGCCACGGGAGCGGGCATTCTGATCGGCGCCGCCTGCAATTATGTGCTGTCGGCCCTCACCGTATGGCGGCGCTTCGAAAAGCGACCCGATCGGGAGAAGCAGGCCCACCAGAACGACGCCGCTCTATCGAGCAGCGGCGGAGAACTCGGGATTCCCCAGCCCCCCTCCCTATCGCGGTAGAGGCGAAATCCTCCTCGGACTCCGCCCTGGCCGGCTTTAGACCCGCACCACCGCGAGGCCGACCAGCACGTCGTGGCCCAGGCGCCGATCCGACCTCATGAGTCCGAACAGGATATCGACGAACCACAGCAGGAACGTCGAGATGGCGACGTAGAACAGCAGGGCGTGGATGGCGGCAGTGAGGAAATCCACCCGCAGGCCGCTCGCTGGAGTCACCACGCGCAGGCCCATCATCCGCATGCCCCAGGTGCTCTGGGCGGCACCGCCGACCGTCACCGCGCTGTAGAGGATGCCGCTGGCGGGAAGGATCGCGAACAGGGTCCAGCCGAGCCCGAAGGTCAGCACCCCGAGCACCGTGATCGCCAGGGTGAGGAGGGCGGTGAAGCCGAGGATGAACAAGATGTCGAGGAGATAGGCGACGAAGCGCGCCCCGAGGCTCGCCCGGACGAAAGGGACCGGGAGGGCGTTCGGGAAGCCGGTCCCGTAGCGCTCGGCATAGCCGGCGGGGTCGTAGCCGGGAGGCGTGTTGAGCATGGCCGGTAGCCTTTGAGAGGGGAGACGATTCTCCTTCACGAGAAGACATGGGAGGGCCCATGCCTTCGCTCAAGGTCATACGGGTTACACCGGGTTCGAGGTCAGGCCGATTGCTCGATCACGCCGCGCCAGCCGAGCCCGCGATACGTTTCGTAGCCCGGCGTTTCGTGGAAGGCGACGAGGCGCCCCGCGGCATCGATGTAGCTTCCCTGGCTTCGTCCGTCGGTGCGAAGAGGATAGCGCTCGGTGAGGAGGCCATTGCCCTTGGAACAGGCGATGACGCGGTTCTGGGCATCGAGCAGCATGACACGGCTATGGGCCCGTTCCGCCGGCGCGAGGCGGACACCCTCGACGATGGTGCGTGCCTGCGACTCCCAGTCGAAATGGATCGCTAGAAAACCGATCGGCTTACCGTTCGTCTCGCCGCCCTCCCGCACCGAGGCGACATAAGTGGCGCTCTGCGACCCGTTGAGCGCGGCGACCCGCGCCACGTTGGCCACGGCGAATTCATCGCCGGAGGCCAGCGGCTTGGCGCGGGCGAACCACGGCTCCTGGCTCACATCCTGGCCGACGACATTGAACCGGTCGGGCCGGCCATTGGCGACGACCTTGCCGTCGAGGCTGCACAACCAGAGATCGAGATAGACCGTGTAGGCGGAGAGGATGACCCCGAGCCGGTGCGAGGCGTGGCTCCTGGCTGCGTCGGTCGGAGCGATGGCGCATGCGACGACGGCGGCATCGGTCGCCCACCACCTAACGTCGCAGGTCCGCTCGTAGAGGTTCCGGTCGATGATCTCCACGGCGTTCAGGGCAAGATCGATGCAGCGGGCCGAGCGAGTCTCGCTGGCCAGATGCTCCACGGCCTGGGTCAGGCTGTCGACGCCCTCGCCCAGGGCGTCGCCGAGGCCCGAGACGAGGCCCTCGATCTCGCTCGCAACGCTGCGGACCTCGTTGGCGACGACGGAGAAGCCGGCGCCGCGCTCGCCTGCATGCGCCGCCTCGATGAGGGCGTTCAGGGCCAGCAGATTCATGCGGCGTGTGATGGACTTGATCGATCCGACGCTGCGGTGAGTGAGAGCCTTCAACTGTTCGGTCGATGTCTCGACGAGCATCGAGAGACTGTCGGCCGGGTGATCTACCTCGTTCATTTTCGTCGACATCGCATCCTCGGAATGAACAGGCCAAGCTCGATGCTTGGTATTATTTATATCGAATCAATGTGGAGGCTTGCTGTCGGATGGCAGTGGAACGATGTGAGCCAGGCCGAGCAGAGACGATTCGGTCGCGTGCCCAAGCAACCCGATGCAATGAGAATGCCAAGGCCGCGCAAATGCCTAGCGCACCAGCGCGGGATCGTTTGCTTCCGAATCAAATGTCTCGAGATAGTATTTCTTAAGCATGAAAAGCGCTCCGCCCGACACCGCCTTGTGATCCAGACGGACGCCGATGAGCCCCGCGCCGCCGTCGAACAGACAGTCGATGCGATGCTGGCGTTGGCCCAAAGCGTAATCGACGCGCACGCTGTCGGGCGCCGATCCACGGCCGACATGGAGCAGACGGGGCGAGAGGTCGGATGCGACCAGCGCAGGGAGCGTCCGCCGGCAGGTGGTGATCCGCAGCCGGTCGACGGAGCTGTCGCAGCCCGCGAGCGATGAGACGAGGACGATCAGCAGGAGCGTACCGGGGGCCCGAGGCGCCCGCGGGAGCATCTCAGATGCCGTCGCGCAGGCGTTCGGCCACGCGGGGAGCGTAGTAGGTCAGGATGCCGTCGGCGCCGGCGCGCTTGAAGGCGAGGAGGCTCTCGGTCATGGCGCGGGTGCCGTCGAGCCAGCCGTTGAGGGCGGCGGCCTCGATCATCGCGTATTCCCCGGAGACCTGGTAGGCGAAGGTCGGCACGCCGAACGTGTCCTTCACCCGGCGGATGATGTCGAGATAGGGCAGGCCCGGTTTCACCATCACGGAATCCGCGCCCTCCTCGAGATCGAGGGCGACTTCCCTGAGGGCTTCGTCCGAATTGCCCGGATCCATCTGGTAGGTCCGCTTGTCGCCCACCAGGGCGGCCGAGGTGCCGATGGCATCGCGGAACGGGCCGTAGAAGGCGCTCGCATACTTTGCCGCGTAGGCCATGATCTGGACGTCGCGGAAACCCGCCTTGTCGAGGCCGGTGCGGATCGCGCCGACGCGGCCGTCCATCATGTCGGAGGGGGCGATGATGTCCGTGCCCGCCTCGGCCTGGATCAGGCTCTGCTCCACGAGGAGCGCCACCGTCTCGTCGTTGAGGATCGCCCCGTCCTCGATCAGGCCGTCATGGCCGTGGCTGGTATAGGGGTCGAGGGCGACGTCGGTCATCACGCCGATTTCCGGCACCGCCTTCTTCACCGCCCGCACCGCGCGGCAGACGAGGTTGTTCGAGTTGAGGGATTCCGATCCGGTCGGGTCGCGCAGCGACGCTTCGGTATAGGGAAAGAACGAGATGGCCGGGATTCCGAGCCGGGCCGCGCGCTCCGCCTCGCGGACGATCTCGTCCACGCTGAGGCGCTCCACGCCGGGCATCGAGGCGATGGGCTCGCGCCGCCCGGTCCCCTCGATGACGAAGAGCGGCCAGATAAGGTCATCCACCGTCAGGGTATTTTCGCGCACGAGGCGGCGCGACCACTCCGCCTTGCGGTTGCGTCGGGGGCGCTGCGTGATGCTCAGCGATGCGGCGGAACTCGCCTTGGCGCTCTCGATGGCGAGGGGACGCGGGGTCGGGGTCGCTTCGGTCATGGTCACTACGTCTCGAAGGCCCGTCGCGGGCGCGTCGGGGTCCGCCTAACACATCCCCAAAACTCTTCGAAACCCGGGCCGATCGCCGCCCCCCGATTGACGGGTCCTGACAGAGTTCGTCTAAGCGACCGTGCGAGCACGGGGTTTCCCGGCGCGCGCACCGTGCGGAAACCCGGGAGCCCCCGAGGGTGAGGCAGCCCCCGATCGGAGACGATGGATGACAGGCGCAGACGAGCCGGAGATCCTGTTCGAGCGGCGCGGGAAGGCCGGCCTGATCACCCTGAACCGGCCTAAATCCCTGAACGCGCTCACGGTCTCCATGTCGACGGCGATGTATCGCGCCCTGTCGGAGTGGGAGCGTGACGACACGATCACCCGCGTGGTCGTCCGCGGCCGGGGCGGCCGGGCGTTCTGCGCCGGCGGTGACATCCGCCAGATCCACGACCTCGCCCGCCAGGGGCTGGACGACGAGGTCAGGCGGTTCTGGCTCGCGGAGTACCACCTCAACGCCTATGTGAAGCGCTACACGAAACCCTACATCGCCCTGATCGAGGGGATCGTCATGGGCGGCGGCGTCGGCCTGTCCCTGCACGGAAGCCATCGGGTCTCCTCGGAGCGCTACAATTTGGCGATGCCGGAAGTGGGAATTGGGTTTTTTCCCGATGTGTGCATGACCCATTCGCTGCCGCGCCTGGCCCGCCGCGCAGGGGTCTATCTGGCCCTGACCGGGGCGCGGATCGGTGCCGGCGATGCCCTCGCCCTCGGGCTCGCTACCCACCATGCGGCGGCGGAGAATTTCGACGCCATCACGGATGACCTCTCCGGCGGTGGCGCCATCGAACAGGCTTTCGACCGCCATGCGGCGGCCTTTCCGGAGGTCGGGCCGATCACGGCGCATGGCGGTACGATCGAGGCCTGTTTCTCCGCCGAGAGCGTCCCCGAAATCCTCGCGAGGCTCGATGCGGACGGGTCGCCCTTCGCCGCCGAGACCGCCGCGCTGATGCGCACGCGCTCCCCGCATTCCCTGTGCATCGCGCACGAGCAGATGAAGCGGGGCCTCGCCATGGATTTCGCCGAGGCGATGCAGGTGGAGTATCGCCTCGCCATGCGCGCGATGCACTGGCACGACTTCCTCGAAGGGGTCCGCGCCGTGCTGGTGGACAAGGACAACCGCCCGGACTGGCGACCCGCCAACCTGGCCGATGTGGACCCGGCGGCCATCGCCGAGGCCTTCAGCGCCCTGCCCGATGGCGACGCGCCGAGATTCGATGGATCAGAAAGGATCGCGTCATGAGGGGACTGACCAAGGTCGGCGCGACGCGGGACGGGCGCGGGCGCGCCAGCAACGTGGCCGGCGACCGGATCGAGCGGTCGCCGCGGGTGCCGCAGACGGGGTGGGACGTGGTCCTGGTCTGGTTCATGCGCGTCACGGCGATGGTCTGGCTGATAAAGGGCGTCTCGACCTGGGCGACGATCCTCGATGTCTTTCCCGGAGCGCGCCCGTTCGAGGCCGAATCGCTCGGCCGCCAGACCGTCATCGTCTATTTCGCCGTGATCGACTTCATGGCGGCGATCGGGATGTGGCTCACCAGCGCCTGGGGCGGTGTGGTCTGGTTGTTGGCCGCCACGAGTGCCGTCACCCTGGCGATCCTCACGCCGCATCTGCTGCCGATGTCGATTCCGGCGCTGGGAATGCTCGGCGGTATTATTGTGATCTATTTCGCTTTGTCTTGGGCTGCCGCGCGTGAGGTCAGGTAAACAACACCTTACTGGATTACTTTCATTTTGCATTTACCGACAGAGGTAAATCGCAAATTCATCGTATCGCTTAAACCGTCTTTCATCCGTGACTCGTAGATTGGCTTCATAAGCGGTACCGAACACAGCGGCGCCCGACCCAAGAACCCTGACGAGGCATCCCGATGAAGTCCCAGTCCGCCAAGGTGATCGAAAGCAATACTTCCACCGAGACCAGCCCGGCGCATGGTTCCTACCTCGAAGCGCTGCATCTCGTGGAGCGTCTCCACCGCCGCCTCCTCGACGTGATCAAGGACGAGTTCGAGCGGCGCGGCCGCGAGGACGTCAACAGCGTCCAGGCGCTGCTGCTCTACAATATCGGCGACAAGGAACTGACGGCGAGCGAATTGCGGACCAAGGGCTACTATCTCGGCTCCAACGTTTCCTACAACGTGAAGAAGCTCGTGGAGGCCGGCTACCTCCACCACGCCCGCTCGAAGACCGATCGGCGCTCGGTGCGCATCAGCCTCACCGACAAGGGCCGCACGATCCACGACATCATCCAGGGCCTCTACGACAAGCACGCCCGCACCATCCAGCCGATCGGCGGCATCTCCGACGACGATTTCGGACGCCTCAACGTCGCCCTCGGCCGCCTCGAGCGCTTCTGGACCGACCAGATCCGCTACAGGCTCTAAGCGCCTGACGCGCTCGGAGGCTTCACGCAGGGGGGGGGATGCGGGCGAGTCCGGGCGATGGCCCGGACCGGCTGTGGATTCCTCGACCGGGCGGGTCCGAGCCGAAGAGTTCGGGAGGCCGAACGGGAGGGCACGGTGTGCCTGCGTCAGGCTCCGAAGGTGAACAGGTCGCTCGGGCCCGCATCGATCTGGGCGATGGTGACATCGTGCAGGATGATCTTGTTTATCCCCTCGACGCCGGTGAACGTGACGATGGTGTCCCGCCCATCGTGGAAGCCTTTGAGCTCCATGTCGGCAGCGCCGACCCCCGCGATGTCGACAGCGATGTGGTCGGTATCGACGTTGAACCTATAGACGTTGTCGCGACCGAAGCCGGCCCGGACATGCAAGGTGTCTGTGCCCGCGCCCGCGAAAAGCTTGTCGCCGCCCATGCCGCCGTCGATCTGCGCCCCGCCGGCCCCGGCCTGAATACGATTGTTGCCCAGGCCACCGTCCAACGTATCGGTCCCTTTCCCGCCCTTGATGCTATCGTTGCCGGACGTCCCGACGATCTCGGCGCCATGGCCTGACGTCGACTGAGACCCGATCGTGGCTCCGGTGCTCACCTCGGACATGTCGAGATGGGTGTCGCCGCGAACGTAGACGGCCTCGATGCCCGTGAAAGCGCCCTGGGTGAGGCTCACGGTCCCGCCTCCCGTCACGAACAGGAAGTCCGTTTCGCTCCCGCCGTCGATCAAGAACGGGGTGTCGGTGATCGTCAGCCGGTCTTGTCCACCCATGCCATAAAGGGCATCGCCTCCCCCGTTGCCGGTGAGGGTGTTGTTGCCGGTGTTGCCGATGAGGGTATCGGCAAAGGTCGAACCCGTCAGGTTCTCGATATCGATGAAGGTGTCGCCGGCCTCGTCGCCGGTCCCGGCGAGGATACCGCTGAGGTCCGCAATCACTCCGGCACCGGCACCCCTGTAGCTCGCGGTGTCGATGCCCGCTCCGCCGTCGAGCGTATCGCCACCGGCCCCCCCTTCCAGCACGTCATTGCCGTCCTGGCCGTAGAGCGCATCGTCGCCATCCTTGCCATGGAGTGCATCATCGTTGAGGCCCGTGATCACGACATCGGCATAGGCGCCGCCCGAGAAGGTCATGACGCCAGTGGCCTCTGACGCGTCGAGGAGAAATCCGGCCTGCGTGGATCGTAGATAATCACCGACCGTATCGCGAAAAGTAAAATTTGCAGCAATATCAGTAAAAAGCTGCATGATGGTGGAATTACCGACGAGTATTTTTGGATGTCTGCCGGATCCTACGGCTTGAGGCTGACCGACTAACAGCTGTTCGGCCATGAGGGTGCCGTCGTAAATGGAAACGTCGGTCGAACTCGCCGCATTGTAGTTCCCGCCCGCGGCGTACCGAAACATTGCCATGTGATTCCTCCGGACTCGATGCGCCCTCGACTGTTTTTAGGCGGACTTGATGAATGGATTTACCCCCGAGGCCTGCTCCTATACCCCGAGCCACCTCTGGCACATTCAGGCGCTTGGCCGAGATCAGGACGATGCGGGCGCGCAGGATGGGCTCGAGAGGGCGGGTCGGTCGCAGGCGATGCCGGTCCGCTGTGACGTCGCGGCGTCATCGAGGCGTAGAGGGACGGCCTGAGCCCGGACTCGCACGCATCACGCCCATCGTGAATCGTCGGTTCGCGTCCGTTCACGTGGACAACGCCGCGGCAGGCGCCGCCGATCGACGGGGGAGGCCCTTGCCCAGGGACGCTGCTGTGGCCGTGCCCAGTCTGCAGCGCGCCGGGTTGGGGCTGGAGCGTCGAGCCACGGAGGTGAGCGGCGCCGTCTCATCGCCAAAAAACCGATGCCCGGTTCCCGTTCTGACCATCCGCACGGGGGAACGGTCCATGTCCGGTGATGAATGTGCATGATGCGGAGGCTTCGGGACGCGCTTCTCCGGGGCCGCGGACATCGGCTATGATCGCAGGATGACCGCGCCCCACTCGGCAAAGCCCTCCACCGGCCCCATTATCCTCTTCGATGCCGAATGCGTCTTGTGTTCGGCCAACGCGCGGTTCGTCCTCGAACGTGACCGCAAGGCCGTGTTTCGTCTTGCCTCCATGCAGGGCGAGATCGGGCAATCGCTCTACCGCAGACACGGGATGGATCCGGGCGATCCCGCCAGCCTCCTCGTCGTGGAGGGAAACCGGATGCGTCGCGACAGCGACGCCGCCCTCAGCATCTACGAAACGCTCGGCTTTCCCTGGGCGCTTGTCCGGGTGTTCCGCCTCGTACCCGTCGCGATCCGCGACCCGATTTACCGCTTCGTCGCCCGCCACCGGTATCGTGTGTTTGGCCGACGGGACACCTGTTGGGTCGCCCCAAGACAGTACAGGGACCGCATCCTGTGAGACGTTCGACACGCGGTGTCATCAAGGTCCCTCCGGGCGGGAACCCCTGCCGTGCCGCCAATCCGCTCGTCATCGACGGTCAGGAACAAGTGTCTCTCACAAAACTCCCGCTGCGTCGTCCTGGTCCGCGCGAGAACCGACCGTAACCGGGAGTTTTGTGAGGCACTCCAAGCCGGATCCGTCTCCGGCCATTCATACGCTCGGCCCAGCCTTACGAGGGCTGCTCCTCGCCGACATGCTCTTCTTCTTCGGTGAGAGCGGGCTTTTCGTCGGCATCGTCTCCGATCAGCTCATCGAGTTCGTCGATGAGATCATTCACCTGATCTTCGCTGGCGAGGATGCGGAAGATCTCCCCGTCCACGGTTTCGATGGTCAGGCGATAGCCTCCATCGGTCTCGTCGGTGAGGACACGAGCCAGCTTCTTCGTCGGTGTCATGCGGATTTCCTCTCTTCAGACAACGCACCAGCTCCCCCATCACGCGGTTCGACGTGGCGAGGGAGGCGGTGCGAACGGGTTCGGTGCGGGTCAGATCAGGTCGGAGAAGACGCGATGGGACCAGGCCGTGGATGCGGCGGGACGAGGCGGGGCCTGCCCCGGTTCGGCGCGCGCGGGCTTCGTGCCCCTCGGACCGGGCGTCGTCTTGGCCTGCCGCTGGGGCTTGTGGGGGCCGCCCACCGCGTCGTGTTCGAACAGGAGGCAGGCGCCGTCCTCGTCCGAGATCCAGCCCCGGTCCGCCCAGCCGATGAAGCGGCCATCGTAGGCGTAGACTTTGTCGTCATGGATGAAGGCGGCGGCCTTGCCACTCCACAGGTAGAGGGAGCGTCCGTCGTGGCAGTAGGCCGCCTCGCTGCCATTTCTGTCGAAGAACTCGATCATGGACGGCTCAAGCCCCGATGTGGCTGTTGTGCAGCGTGCGGAGATCGACGTAGCTCATGGTCTCGCTGCTCCAGGTCGGTCCGTCACAATCGTGCAGCCTCTTGGCCAGCGGCTTGTGCTTGTCGCCCTGATAGAACCCCATGATGACGGTCTGACCATCGGTATCGTCGCACTCGATCCGGTAGGCCGGCTGGATTCCCGATCCGAGCCGGCTGAGGCGAACGCGCAGGGTCGGATTACGGATCTGGTCGGGGACCATGTTGAGATAGACGCCCTTCAGATATTCGAGGCGGTCCGCTCTCCGTCCGGCGAGATCCGCGATCGAGACGTTCTCAGCGAGCATGTCGGGTTTGTTCATGATGGATCTGCTTTCCGGTGGATGGGATGGGATGTGGGCCAACTGCATAGACAGGGCGCACCGCGCTGCGATGTTCCATGCGGCGGCTGAGGCGTCTTCGGGCGTGATCAGAAACGTCGTCGGCGTGCTCGCCCCCGAAGGTCGACGTGAGAGGCACGACAGCACCATCATCCACGCCGCGATATAGCCTGGTGCGTGCGCTACGTTCTCACCTTATTCGCGGGCCGCTCGGGTCCCCTCTCCTTCCAGGAGAGGGAGTTCCGCTGCGCCTTTTGTCGAAGCCGTTTGGATAGAGCGAACAGCCTTCGAGGAGATGTGTGAAGCTGGTAGGTGCATGTGGCGGCGGAGGGCCGATTCGGATCGTGTCAGTGCAGGGTCGGTGGCGGTTCGAGGAACGCGCGCATGCCGTCCCCTTCCTCGATGGCCTCGATGAAGGCGTCGAGGGCATCTTCGTCGGAGGCGAAGGTGGTGTCCCAGACGGTCGACCAGCCGGTCTGATCGATGACTTCGAGCGTCCACGGATCCTGCGTGCCGGCGAAGCGATAGACGTTCACCGTCACCGTGATGCCGTTCTGGGTCGCCCGTCCGGTCAGGTCCGAGAATTCCATGGCTGGCATCTCGTGGGTCATGGGGTGTTTCTCTCGAATGACGAGTTCACCGCAGGGACCCGAACTGGTCCCTATCTCATGAGCCGAACGGATAGTCCTATCAGAGTTCTCGATGGAACGGTTCCAAAATGTTCAAACGTCCCGCGAGATCAGCGACCCCGACACGTCAGACAGCGATAGTCTGACGATCGATGACGCTGGAGATCGAGGCTGTTGATCTGCACGATGTCGTAGCGGCACCTCGGCCCGATCGATCTCCCTGCGAGCCAGAATTGTCCGCCATGTGGCTCGACCGCAGCTCGGCCGCCCTTTGTTCACCCGAGAGCACGAAAAAGGCGGCATCCCCGCTGGAATGCCGCCCTGTCGAACCGCTCCCGGGAGCGGTCGGCTTCGTCGCGATCGACTTAGTTGAAGGTGTCGATCTCAGCCGACTCGTAGCTGGTGACTTCCATGCCGACGCACACTTCCTGAACGATGGGGGCAGACCACGTCATGACGTTTCTCCTGGTTGGTTGTGATGATTAGGCTTGGTGACACGGGCCCGTGAGGGCGCCGATCCCTTAGTTGAAGGGATCGATTTCCGCCGACTCGTAGCTGGTGACTTCCATGCCGACGCAAACTTCTTGAACAACGGGGGCAGACCATCTCATGGCAGAACTCCTTCGTGTCCGACGCCCTCAAGATAGGCAATACATTGGGCGCAATACAAGCGGGCACGAGACTTATATTTTTCATATGATGGGTCGCCAGGGCCGGACTTGCCCCGATATGCGGAACATTTTCCTCATTTAAAGAACTATGATGCAGGATTGTACTCCTCCGGCGCCCGATCCCGGCTGCATCGCTGCCCGGTCCGAACCTCGAAACGGAGGCTGCCACGGCCGTCCCGCGCGTCACGCCGAGAAGTCTGAAAGACAGGATGAAATTCATCTTGACGCGCCCCGTGGTGGAGCGCATGGGGGCGCCGCCGACGGCGTCCCCTCGGCGATCCGCATGTGCGGATCGCAGGTGGACGCCTTGGAGCCCGAATTCCCCATCCATGCCCAGCGACAGTCCCGTCGATCCAGCCCACCCGGCCGATATCGTTCTGACCGCCTGACGCCCTGACGGGTTCACACGCGGCTCACCGCGATCCGGCCGAACACGGCCGATCGCCACCCTCCCCCGAGGTGAGCCCATGAACCCGATCGCCCCTTTCCCGACCAAGATCGATCCCTCCGTGCTGGCCGCCCGCCTGTCGGACGAACGGGCGCCCGACATCGTCGAGGCGCTGAACGAGGAGGCGCCCGAGGTCGCCGCCGCGATCCTGCTCGGGCTCCCGCACGACCGGGCGGTGGAGGTGCTCGATCAGCCCGAGCTCGATTTGGCCGCCGACATCATCGAGATGCTGCCGCGCGACCGGGTCGCCTCCTACCTGTCCGGCATGTCGGCGGACCGGGTCACGGACGTGTTCCGCGAGATCGAGGAGCCCGGCCGCTCCGATCTCCGGGCGCGGCTCGATGCGGAGACGCGCGGCACGATCGACCGGCTCAGCGCCTATGGCGAGGAGAGCGTAGGCTCGCTGATGACGACGGAATTCGTCACCGTGCCGGGCAACTGGACCGTGCGGCAGACCCTCGACCATGTCCGTACCGTCGAGAAGACCCGCGAGACCATCTACGCGATCTTCGTCCTCGATCCGCGCACCCAGGCGCTGACCAAGGCCGTGCCCCTGCGCCGGCTGATCTCCGGCAATCCCGACGACAACGTCCTCAGCGTCGCCGCTGGCCGGCGGCCGCTCGCCGTCTCGCCCACCGCCAGCCGCGAGGAGGCGGCGCGGCTGATTTCGAGATACGATCTTCTCGCCCTGCCGGTGGTGGATGCGGTGGGCCACCTCATCGGCATCGTCACCGTGGACGACATGATCGACGCCATGGTGGAGAAGCAGACGCAGGACGTGCAGCGGTTCGGCGGCATGGAGGCCCTGCCCGAGCCCTATATGGATATCGGCTTCGGCACGATGATCCGGAAGCGGGCCGGCTGGCTCTGCGCCCTGTTCCTCGGCGAGATGATGACCGCCACGGCGATGCAGGGGTTCGAGGGGCAGCTGGAGAAGGCCATCGTCCTCACCCTGTTCATCCCGCTCATCATGAGTTCGGGCGGCAATTCGGGCAGCCAGGCGACCTCGCTCCTCATCCGCGCGCTCGCACTGCACGAGGTCCGCCTGCGCGACTGGTGGCGCGTGGCCCTGCGCGAGGTGCCCACCGGATTGCTGCTCGGCACCATCCTCGGGACGATCGGCATCGTCCGCATCGTCGTCTGGCAGAAGGCCGGCCTCTACGATTACGGCGAGCATTGGATGCTGGTGGCGGCGACGGTGGGGGCGGCCCTGGTGGGGATCGTCACCTTCGGTTCGCTGACGGGATCGATGCTGCCCTTCGTGCTCCAGCGCCTCGGCTTCGATCCGGCCACGGCCTCCGCGCCCTTCGTCGCCACCCTCGTCGATGTCACCGGCCTCGTCATCTACTTCTCGGTGGCGATGCTGATCCTGCGCGGCACGCTGCTCTGACCCTCAGCGATCCTCCCGGGCGGAATGCGCCCGGGAGGGACGACGCGTCAGGCCGGCACGCGGCCGTCGGGGGTGTAGCGGTCGATGGCCTGCGGCAATTCCCGCGACAGGCGGGACAGCAATTCCTCGCGGGTCAGCCCCGTCTGCTGCGCCAGGGTGGCGAGAATATCGGGGCCGATGGCCTTTTCGAGGTTCTGCGGCGCGATCTCCTGGTTGGGGCCCTGGTTGACCCAGGACGAGGCCGTCTCGCCATGGCCGTTCTGGGTGAAGCGCTCCACGAGCTCGTTCAACCCGCCGCCGAGGAGGCCGCCGGCTCCCGCGCCGCCGAGGGCGCTTCCGAGCTGGCCGAGGATGCCGCCAAGCCCGCTTTGATGAAGCCCGCCCTGGCTGTCGGTCACGGCCCCCGGCGTTCCCGGAGCTGCCGTCTTGTTCGAAGCACCGCCCAGGAATTCGGCGATCTTGTCCCTGTTCTGGTAGCCCGCCACGGCGAGCAGGCCCAGCAAGGCGGTCATGGACGGATATCCGCGGCTCATGCGCTCTCTCCCTCGAGGTTCGCCGCCGGCTTATCGGCGAGGCGACGCTCACCCAACGTGCATCTGGCGCGGCAGGATGCATCGGGCCGTGGGAATGCCCACCACCGAGGCGCCATGGCGCGCCGCACACAAAACTTGTCCGCCCGGCGGTTGTCGGCCGCGGCCCGCGCATTACGTCGCAAGCGAAGCTGTGCGGCGAGGGAACCAGACCCTCGCGGACGGCCTTCTCCCCCGTGGCCGGTGCGACCCTGCCGCGAGGTTTCCCGATGAACGAGATGGCGGTTTGAATGCGGCGCACACACGAGATGAATTTCGGCGCCGCCATCGCGGCGGACGGCGTGCGCTTCGCCATCTGGGCACCCACGGCCAAGGACGTCGCCCTCGTGGTCGACGGGGCCGAGCATCCGATCCCCGAGGCCGGCGAAGGCTGGCGCCGCGCCACCGTGCCGGATGTCCGCCCCGGCGCCCGCTATGGCTTCCGCATCGACGGCGACCTCGTCGTGCCCGACCCGGCCTCGCGCTTCCAGCCGGACGACGTGTCGGGCCTCAGCGAGGTCATCGATCCGAAGGCGTTCGACTGGAGCGACGGCGAATGGACGGGCCGCCCCTGGGAAGAGGCGGTGCTCTACGAGCTGCATGTGGGCACCGCCACGCCGGAGGGCACCTACGCCGCCCTGGAGGCCAAGCTCGAAGACCTGAACCATCTCGGGGTCACGGCCATCGAGCTCCTGCCGCTCGCCGATTTCAAGGGCACCCGCAACTGGGGCTATGACGGCGTCCTGCCCTACGCGCCGGATGCCGCCTACGGACGGCCGGACGAGCTCAAGCACCTGATCGACACAGCGCATTCGCTCGGGCTGATGGTGTTCCTCGACGCGGTCTACAACCATTTCGGCCCGGCCGGGAATTACCTCCACGCCTATGCCAAGACCTTCTTCACCGAGCGTCATCAGACGCCCTGGGGCGCCGGCATCAATTTCGACGGCGAGACCAGCGGCAAGGTGGTGCGCGACTACTTTATCGAGAACGCGCTCTACTGGCTCGAAGAGTACCATTTCGACGGCATCCGCTTCGATGCGGTCCATGCCATCCTGGACGATTCGCCGAAACACTTCATCGGCGAGCTCGCCGAGACCATCCGCACGCGCCTGCCCGGACGGCACATCCACCTCGTCCTCGAGAACGAGGCCAACCAGGCCCGCTGGCTCGAGCGCGACGACAATGCAAAGCCGATCCAGCACACGGCGCAATGGGCCGACGACCTTCACCATTGCTGGCACGTGCTGCTGACCGGGGAGGATGCCGGCTATTACGTCAGCTTCGCCGACAAGCCGGTGGATCATCTCGCCCGCTGCCTCGCGGAAGGCTTCGCCTATCAGGGCGAGCCGTTCCCGAGCCTCGACAATCACCCGCGCGGCGAGACCTCGGCCCATCTGCCGCCCTCGGCCTTCGTCACCTTCCTCCAGAACCACGATCAGGTCGGTAACCGCGCTCTCGGTGAGCGGCTCAGCGCGCTGAGCGATCCGGACAAGCTCAGCCTGGCGCGTGCTGGCCTGCTCCTTGCTCCGCAAATCCCGATGCTGTGGATGGGCGAGGAATGGTCGGCCACGGCGCCGTTCCTGTTCTTCGTCGATTTCGCGCCGGATGAGGAGCTGAACAAGGCGGTACGCGAGGGGCGCCGCCGCGAGTTCAAGAGTTTCGCCGCCTTCGCCGACGACACCTCGGTCATCCCCGATCCGACCGCTGAGCAGACCTTCCTCGATTCGAAGCTCGACTGGTCGGAGCCGGAGCGGCAGCCCCATCGGGGGGTGTGGGCCGACACCCGTAACCTCTTGCAGATCCGGCACCAATCCGTCGTGCCCCTGACGAAGACCCGCTATCTCGGGGCCGACGTGACCCGGCCGTCCCCGGATTCCCTTGACGTGACGTGGCGCTACACGGGCGGCACCCTGCGCTTCGTCGCCAATTTCGGCGCGGATTCCCTCGCCGTCGATTCCCATGGAGGTCAGGTGATCTGGTCGAACGGTCATACGGGCAGCGAAATCGAGCTTCCCACCTGGACGGGCATCGTGCTGACGGGAGCCGCCCGATGAGCCGCGACCTCGAACGCCTGGCCGAGCTCCTCGGCATCGCATCGGGCTACACCGATGCGTTCGGCCAGCCCGTGGCGACCGATATCGAGACCCGGCGCGGCATGGTCGCCGCCCTGGGTTTCCCGGCGGGCAGCGACGACGAGATCGTGAGAAGCCTCGCTGAGGTGGAATCCGTGCGGCTCGGGCTCGTCCCGTCGCTGATTCCGGTGGAGGCGCGGCGTGCCTCGACGATCCCCGTTCAGGCGGTGGACGCGCATGGCGCCGTGTCGTGGCGTCTCGTCGACGAGCGCGGCCTTGCGCGGGAGGGAAGGGCGTCGATCACGGGCGCGGGCGACCCCCATATCGAATTGCCCCCCCTGACGCCGGGCTACCACCGGCTCACCGTGGCGCTCGGCGAGCGCAAGTCGGAAGCCTGGATCATCTCCGCGCCGCAACGCTGCTGGCGCCCGGCCGCCTATGCCGATGAAGGCGCGCGGGATTGGGGCCTCGCGGCACAGCTCTACGGACTGCGCTCGCCGCACAACCTCGGCATTGGCAGCTACGCCGATGCCGGCCGCGCCGCGCGGGATGCCGGGATCCGCGGCGCCTCGTTCCTGGGCCTGAGCCCGGTCCATGCGCTGTTCGAGTCGGACCGCAGCAAGATCTCGCCCTATTCGCCGTCCTCGCGCCTGTTCCTCGAAACCCTGTTCATCGAGCCCGGTGCGCTACCCGGTTTCGCCAATTCGCGCGCCGCTGCGCTTCTGGCGGACAAGGCCACCGACATTGCCGGTCTTCAGGCCGCGACCCTGGTCGACCATCCCGGGATCTGGGACGTGCTGTCCCCGGTCCTGCAGGCGTTCTGGCAAGACTCCTCGGCGCGCGCCGGTGACGACGCCGCGTTCTCGGCCTTCCGGGAAGCGGGCGGGGCGGATCTCGAAGCTCACGGAATGTTCGAGGCCCTGTCCGCCCATTACAAGGCGCTCGGCGCCTATTGGTCCGGCGACTGGCCGGAGGAGATGCGCCGCGCCGGGACGCCGGCCGTGGAGGCGTTCGCGCTGGCCCATGCCGAGGCGGTCACCTACCATATCTGGCTGCAATACCTCGCCGACCGCCAATTGGCCGATGCGTCGAAGGCGGCCCTCGAGAGCGGCATGCGCCTCGGCCTCTACCGCGATCTCGCGGTCGGCGCCGATCGCGGCGGCTCTGAAGTCTGGTCGCATCCGGAGCGCTTCGCCAACGGCGTCTCCATCGGCGCCCCGCCCGATCTGCTGGCACCCAAGGGCCAGGATTGGGGCCTGCCGGCGTTCCACCCCCTCGAGATGGAGCGCGACGGGCTCGCGGCGTTCCGCGCCCTGGTCCAGGCGAACATGCGCCATGCCGGCGCGATCCGCATCGACCACGCGTTCCAGCTCGCCCGCCTCTTCCTCATCCCGGTCACCGGCTCGGCCAAGGACGGGGCCTATGTGGCCATGCCGTTCGAGCCGATGCTCGCGGTGCTGCGGCTGGAGAGCCACCGGGCGAAATGCCTCGTCATCGCCGAGGATCTCGGTACCGCGCCGGAGGGCTTCTCCGACGCGCTGATGCAGGCCGGCATCCTGAGCTACCGCATCCTCGCCTTCGAGCGCGAGCATGGCGGCCGTTTCAAGAGCCCCGGCGCCTATCCCCGCGACGCGCTGACCGCCATCACCACCCACGACCTGCCGACCTTCGTCGGCTGGTGGCGCGGCGTCGATACCGACACCCGACAAGCGCTTGGCCTCTACGATGCCGAGCGGGCGGAATCTGAGCGCCGGGAACGCGTCACCGAGCGCTTCCGCCTGACCGAGGCTTTGGCCTCCGAGCAGCTGCTGCCGAGCAACGACGTGCCCGAAGTGGCGCCGTTCGAGGGGGCGGCCCGCTATCTCGCCCGGGCGCCGTCCATGCTGACGGCGGTGCAGTACGAGGACGTCGTCTCGGAGCTGAGCCAGGCCAACGTGCCGGGCTCCACCGAAGGCTACCCGAACTGGCGGCGCAAGCTCGACCGCAGCCTTGAGGCCATCGCCGCGCCGGGCGGTCCCCTGGCAAAGCTCGCCGCCGCGCTCTCGGCCGAGGAACGCGGCCCCCGTTCGGGTGCGGCCCGACTCGCCTCGACGCCGCCGCGCGCCACCTACCGGCTGCAGTTCCACAAGGACTTCACCTTCGCCGATGCCGAGCGGATCGTGCCGTATCTGGCGAAACTCGGCATCAGCCACGTCTATGCCTCGCCGATCCAGAAGGCCCGGCCCGGCTCGACCCATGGCTACGACATCGTCGACCATTCGACGATCAACCCGGAACTCGGCGGCGAGGAGGGCTTCGTCCGCTTCTCCGACGTAATGCACCGGCACGGTCTGAAACTGCTGCTGGACATCGTACCGAACCACATGGGCGTCGGCGGTGCGGACAATCCGTGGTGGCTCTCCGTCCTCGAATGGGGCGATCTCTCACCCCTGGCGCACGCCTTCGACATCGACTGGCAGCGGCAGGGCGCCCGCAACAATCTCGTCATCCCGTTCCTCGGCGACCGCTACGGCGAAGCCCTCGAACACGGCACCCTCGACCTGAAATACGATGCGGCGGCCGGCGCCTTCAGCGTCTGGCATTACGAGCATCAGTTCCCGATCTGCCCGCTGCAATATCCGTCGATCCTCAACCGCGCCCTGGCGGCCCATGGCGAGATCGGCGACGACGCGGCAGCCGAAGTGCTCGCCGTGTCCGAGCGCCTCCGCCTCATGAGCGAGGAGACGGACCCGGCGCGGCGCCGGGGCTTCCCGGAGGAAGCCGACGGCCTCAAGCGCCGGCTCGCCGACGCGGTGGAGGCCTCGCCCGCCATCGCCAAGGCCATCGACCGGACGCTGACCCTGCTCAACGGGTTCGAGGACCGGCCCGACAGTTTCGGGCCGCTGCACCGGCTGCTCGAACAGCAATCCTACCGCCTCGCCCATTGGCGGGTGGCGGCGAGCGACATCAACTACCGCCGCTTCTTCGACGTGAACGGCCTGGCCGGCCTGCGCGTGGAGAAATCCGACATCTTCCACCGCTCGCACGAGACGGTGTTCCGCCTCATCGCCGAGGGGCGGATCGACGGATTGCGCATCGACCATATCGACGGTCTCGCCGACCCGCAGGGCTATGCGCGCGCCCTGCAGAGCGCCGTGGGTCCGGGCTTCTACGTGGTGGTCGAGAAGATCCTCGAACCCGGTGAGAAGCTGCGGCCCTGGCCCGTCGCCGGCACCACGGGCTACGACGTGCTCAACCAGCTCGACGGCATCCTGGTGGATCAGGAGAAGCACACCCGGATCACCCGGTTCTATCGCTGGGCCACGGGCATGGACGAGCCCTACAAGGCGCAGCTCCGGGCGGCCAAGGCGGAGATCCTCGAGATCAGCTTCGCCAGCGAGCTCGAAGTGCTCACCGCCGATCTCAAGCGCATCGCCGATGCCGACCGGCGCACGCGCGACTTCTCGGTGAACGCCATCCGCCGCGCGCTGATCGAGATCATCGCGCGCTTTCCCACCTACCGCTCCTACCTGGCGAGCGATCTCGACGAGAGCGATGTCGAGGACGAGGACATCCGCCTGATCGAGGGCGCGGTGTCCAAGGCCAAGCGCTGGAGCGCGCTGCCGGATCGGTCGGTCCACGACTTCGCCTCGCAGGCCCTGCTCGGCCGGATCGATGCCGGGGGGCCGGGTCGTCCCGACCCCGCCGTCATCCTGCGGTTCCGCCGCCGGTTCCAGCAGCTGACTGGTCCGGTGATGGCCAAAAGCCTGGAAGACACGCTGTTCTACCGCTTCTCGGAACTCCTCGCCCTCAACGAGGTCGGTGGCGATCCGGGCGAATACGGCATCGATCTGGAGCATTTCCACGCGCTCCAGGCGGCGCGGGCGCGCGACTGGCCGAACGCCATGATCACCACGGCGACCCACGACACCAAGCGCGGCGAGGATGCCCGCTCGCGCCTGCTGGCCCTGTCCGAGATCCCCGAGGTCTGGGCCGAGGCCTGGACCATCCTCGGCCAGTCGGCCCGCACCCACCTCACCGCCATGGAGGAAGGCCCCGCGCCTGACGCCAACGACCAGTGGATGTTCCTGCAGGCCATCCTCGGCGCCTGGCCCCTCGAATTGCTGGAGCGGGACGACGAGGCCGCCATCGAGGACTTCCGCAACAGGCTGGACGCCTATTCCGAAAAGGCCCTGCGCGAGGGCAAGCGCCGGTCGAGCTGGGTCAATGTCGACGAGCGGTACGAGGCCGCGGTCAAGCGGCTGTTCGCCGGCCTGATCGCGCCGGGTGCGAAGTTCATGACGCTGATGCGTCCGATCGCGCGGCGGCTCGCCCATCTCGGCATGATCGCCGGCCTCGGCCGGACGGTGCTGAAGGCGACCCTGCCGGGGCTCCCCGACGTCTACCAGGGCACCGAGTTCTGGGACTTCTCCTTCGTCGATCCCGACAACCGCCGCCCGGTGGATTACGCGGCGCGGGAGGAGGCCCTGAGCAACACGGCCGATCTCCCGGCCTTGCTCGATCACTGGCCGGACGGGCGGGTGAAGCAGGCGACGCTGGCGCGTCTCCTCGCCGACCGGGCGGAGCGCTCCAGCTTCTACGCCGATGCCGACCATATCGCGGTGACGGCCGAGGGCAGGCTCGGCGCCCATGTCATCGCATTCACACGCTCGGATGCCACAAGCGGAGAGGGCGACCTCCTCGTCGCCGTTCCGCGCCTCGTCTCCGGCCTCGTCGGCGACGCGACGTGGTCGGGCGAGGCGTTTTCCGGCACCACCCTGCCGGTGGCGGCGGAGAGCCGATGGATCGACCTGATGACGGGCGGCGACGTCCAGCCGGAGGGAACTTCGATCGATCTCGGCCGGTTGTTCGCGCGTTTGCCCTATGCGGTCCTGAAGCGGATCGCCTGAGTCCCGAACTCGGGACGGCAGCAGAACCTTGAAGGGTGGTCCTCGCCGAGGACCGCCCTGCCCCACCTCACCCGCCACCGCGCGGGAGGCTCCTGCGGGAGACGGGGCTACGTCTTTACGAGAACGGAGTACGCATGAACGCGCCGAGCCCAGCCAAGATCTCCGCCGCGCGGACCGAAGCCGGAACCGTGGCGCTGCCTGCGGGCCTTGCCCCCCGCGCCGAGGGGCCGCGCATCTACAACCTGTTCCCCCTCCTCGTCGGACGGGTCTCGGCTTGGACGGCGGAGCTACCGCGCATCGCCGGGATGGGGTTCGACTGGATCTACCTGAACCCGTTCCACCAGACCGGCGGCTCGCGCAGCCTCTACGCGGTCTCCGACCCGGACCGGCTCGACGAGCGGTTCCGCGACGATGACGGTACCTCGGACGACGAGCAGATCCGGCGTTTCTGCGCCGCCGCCGCCTCGTACGGCATCGGCGTGATGACCGACCTCGTCATTAACCACACCGCCAAGGACGGCCCCCTGGCGCGGGAACGGCCCGATCTGTTCCTGCGCGACGAGGCCGGCAACATCGAAAGCCCGGCCGCCGTCGATCCGGACGATCCGTCGATCCGCACGGTCTGGGGCGACCTCGCCGAACTGAACTACCATTCGGCCGACGCGCGGGAAGAGCTGACCCGGCTCTGGGCCGGCTACATCAACCGGATGCAGGATCTCGGCGTCGGCGGATTCCGCTGCGACGCCGCCTACAAGGTGCCGGCAGATGTCTGGCGCGGCCTGATCGGGGCCGCCAAGGCGCTGGAGCCCGATTGCCTGTTCGCCGCCGAGACCCTGGGCTGCACCTTCGAGGAGGCCCAGGCCACGGCCGGGGCCGGCTTCGACTACCTGTTCAATTCCTTCGCCTGGTGGGACCTGAAGGCGCCGTGGGCGCTCGAGCAGTATGACCGCCTGCGGGTGATTGCCCCCTCGATCGCCTTCCCCGAGAACCACGACATGCCCCGCCTCGCCGCCGGCCTCGGCGGTGGCGCGGAGGTGGTCGCGCGGCACCTGAAGGCGCGCTACGCCCTGGCCGCGTTCTTCTCCGCCGGCGTACTCCTGCCCATCGGCTACGAATGGGGCTACCGCCGCGCCCTGCACGTGGTGGAGACGACGCCGGATTCCCGCGAAACCGACACCGGCATCGATATCTCGGGTTATGTCGCCGCCATCAACGCCCTGAAGGCCAGCCTCGCTTCCGCCAATGTGGAGGGCGCACAGTCTCGCATTTCGGCGCCGGATGCGGATTACGTGGCGCTCCTCAAATTCGATACCGGGCACGGCGCTTCCGCGCGCCACGCCACCCTCGTCCTGTTCAATCCCGGACCCGTCGCGGTGGCGGTGGAGGCCGGGCCGCTGGTGGCGCGGACGGGCGGGATGCTCGACCGCTTCCAGGATGTCACCCCCGAGGCGGAGCCGATCGAGTTCCTCCCCGGCACGAGCCTCGATCTCGCCCCTGGCGAAATCCGCATCCTCACCGCCGAACGGCGGGTGGTGGCAAAGCCCCCGGCGCCCTCGACGCCGTCGGGCGAAGGCCGCGTCGTGATCGAGGCGGTCTCGCCCGAGATCGATGGGGGCCGCTCCCCCGTCAAGCGCGTGGTCGGCGAGCAGGTGGCGGTCTCCGCCGACATCTTCAGCGACGGTCACGAGATCATCGACGCCGCGATCCTGTCGCGCGTCGTCGGCGAGGAGGCATGGCGCCGAGACCGCATGGTCTTCGTGGACAACGACCGCTGGAGCGGCTCCTTCCCCCTCGAACACAATGCCCGCTACGAATTCACCATCGAGGCTTGGCGCGACGCCTTCTCGTCCTGGATCCGCGACACGCTGAAGAAGCGCGATGCCGGCGTCGACGTCCGTCTCGAGACCATTGAGGGCGTCACCTTCGTGCAGGGGGCGGCCGACCTCGCCACCGGGCCGGACCAGGCCCGGCTGCAGGCCATCGTCTCGGCTCTCGCGGCGGAGAAGACCGGTTCGGCGGCGCAGCTCGACCTCATCCTCGCGCCCGAGACCGCGTCCCTGATCCGCAAGCATGCGGACCGGGTCAACCGCTCGCGCTACCCGGTTAACGTGCCGGTGATCGCCGACCGGCTCGCGGCCCGGTTCTCCGCCTGGTACGAGATCTTCCCGCGCTCGCAATCCATGGACGTCAACCGCCACGGCACGTTTGACGACGTGATCCGGCGCCTGCCGGAGATCCGCGAACTCGGCTTCGACGTGCTCTACTTCACGCCGATCCACCCGATCGGGAAGACCAACCGCAAGGGCAAGAACAACACCCTCAAGGCGCTCGAAGGCGATGTGGGCTCCGTCTATGCGGTCGGCTCGGAAGCGGGCGGGCACGAAGCTGTCCACCCCGAACTCGGCACCCTCGACGATTTCCGCCGGCTGGTCGCCGCGAGCCACGCCTACGGCATGGAGATCGCCCTCGATTTCGCGATCCAGTGCTCGCCGGACCATCCCTGGATCAAGAACCACCCCGAATGGTTCGAGTGGCGCCCCGACGGGACCCTGAAATTCGCCGAGAATCCGCCCAAGAAGTACGAGGATATCTCCAACGTCCACTTCTACGGCGGCGCCCTGCCCTCCCTCTGGATCGAGCTGCGCGACATCGTCATGGGCTGGGCCGAACTCGGCGCCCGCATCTTCCGGGTCGACAACCCGCACACCAAGCCGATCCCGTTCTGGGAATGGATGATCGGCGAAGTGAACGCGCGCTATCCGGACGTGATCTTCCTCGCCGAGGCCTTCACCCGGCCGAAGATGATGAAGAAGCTCGCCAAGGCCGGCTACCAGCAGAGCTATACCTACTTCACCTGGCGCAACACGAAGCAGGAGCTCATCGACTATTCCACCGAGCTCGCCGGCGAGATGGGCGAGTATTACCGGCCGAACTTCTTCGCCAATACGCCTGACATCAACCCGGTCTATCTCCAGACCAGCGGCCGCGCCGGCTTCGTCGTCCGGGCGACGCTCGCGGCCACCCTGTCCTCGGTCTACGGCATCTATAACGGCTTCGAGATGTGCGAGGCAGCACCCTATCCGGGCAAGGAAGAGTATCTCAACTCCGAGAAATACGAGCTGAAGGCCTGGGACTACCATGCGCCGGGCAACATCCGGGCGCATATCATCAAGCTCAACCGGATCAGGCAGGAGAACCCGGCGCTCTGGGACTTCCGAAACGTCACCTTCACGGGGGCCTATAACGACCAGATCGTCGCCTATGCCAAGACGACGCCGGAGGGCGACAATTGCATCTTCGTGATGGTCAATCTCGATCCGAAGAACCGTCAGGAATGCACCTACGAGGTGCCGCTCTGGCTCCTCGGAGAGCCCGATGACGGCGCCGTCGAGGTGGAGGACCTGCTGCTCGGCTATACATTCGAGCTGCGCGGCAAGTCCCACCGCATCGCCCTCGATCCGGCGGAGCGCTCCGCGGTGATCTGGCGTCTGCGCGCGCCCCGGCGGGTTGCGGAGTAGCGGCCCGCGTGTCAGCACAAAACTTCGAGTTTTCAGCCGTCCGTCGCGTTGTCGCCCAGAAGCTGGTGCCAAAGCTGCGGCCGACGCGGCTGGCACCGTTCGCATCCGCGAACGGTGCCGCTGTGACGCCGAACACGCCCTTGAACCCGACGCATGAGGCAACGACGCGATGATCGATCGTAGCGATCCGCAATGGTACCGTGACGCCATCATCTATCAGATCCACGTCAAGTCGTTCTTCGACTCGAACAACGATGGGATCGGCGATTTCGAGGGCCTGACGCAGAAACTGGATTATGTGCGGGACCTCGGGGTCACCGCCATCTGGCTGATGCCGTTCTATCCGTCGCCGCTGCGCGACGACGGCTACGATATCGGCGACTACCGCGACGTGAACCCGTCCTACGGGACGATGGAGGAGTTCCGGAAGTTCGTGGCGGCGGCGCATGACCGCGGCCTGCGCGTCATCACCGAGCTCGTCATCAACCACACCTCGGATCAGCATCCCTGGTTCCAGCGCGCCCGCGAGGCGCCGGCCGGTTCACCTGAGCGCGACTTCTACGTCTGGTCGGACACCGACACGCCGTATTCCGACACGCGCATCATCTTCCTCGACACCGAGACGTCGAACTGGACCTGGGACCCGGTCGCCAAGCAGTATTTCTGGCACCGGTTCTACAGCCACCAGCCCGATCTGAACTTCGACAACCCCGCCGTGCTGGAGGGCGTGATCGAGGTCATGCGCTACTGGCTCGACATGGGCGTCGACGGCCTGCGCCTCGACGCGATCCCCTACCTGATCGAGCGCGACGGCACGAATTGCGAGAACCTGCCGGAGACCCATACGGTCATCAAGGCGATCCGCGCGGCTTTGGACGCGAGCTACCCCGACCGGATGCTGCTGGCGGAAGCCAACCAGTGGCCGGAGGAGACCGCGCAGTATTTCGGCGACGGCGACGAATGCCACATGGCGTTCCACTTCCCGCTGATGCCGCGCATGTACATGGCGATCGCCCGCGAGGACCGGCACCCGATCACCGACATCATGCGCCAGACCCCGGAGATCCCGGAGGGCTGTCAGTGGGCGATCTTCCTGCGCAATCACGACGAGCTCACCCTCGAAATGGTCACGGCGGAAGAGCGTGATTACCTCTGGTCGTTCTATGCCGCCGAGCGCCGCGCCCGCATCAACCTCGGCATCCGCCGCCGTCTGGCTCCGCTGCTGGAGAACGACCGCCGCAAGATCGAGCTGATGAAGTCCCTCGTCCTGTCGATGCCCGGCACGCCGGTGCTCTATTACGGCGACGAGATCGGCATGGGCGACAACATCTATCTCGGTGACCGCGACGGCGTGCGGACCCCGATGCAATGGTCCCCGGACCGCAACGGCGGTTTCTCCCGTGCCAATCCGGCCAAGCTCTTCCTGCCCTCGGTGCAGGACCCGATCTACGGCTTCGATGCCATCAACGTCGAGGCGCAGACCCAGTCGCAGACCAGCCTGCTGAACTGGACGCGCCGCATGATCGCGATCCGCAACAACTCGGTCGCCCTCGGGCGCGGCGGCATGCAGTTCCTGTATCCGACGAACCGCAAGGTCTTGGCCTGGATCCGCGAGTTCGAGGGCGAGCGCGTGCTCTGCGTCGCCAACCTCTCCCGCGCGCCGCAGGCGGTGCAGCTCGACCTTTCCGAGTTCCGCAGCGCCGTGCCGATCGAGCTCACCGGCGGTTCGGAATTCCCGGCCATCGGCGAGTTGCCTTACCTGCTGACCCTCCCGGCTTACGGATTCTACTGGTTCTCCCTGAACGCGGCGAATGCCGGGGAGATCGGCCCGCAGCCGGAGACGCCCGAACTCTTCACCCTCGTCCTCACCGGCGGGGTCGAGACCCTGATGGCCGGGCGCGAGCGCACCGCCTTCGAGCGCACCGTGGCGCCGCGCTTCATCGGCACCCGCCGCTGGTTCGGCGCCAAGGGCACCCGCATCAAGTCGGTCTCGGTGATCGACAGCGCCACCCTGAAGGATGCCGGCGGCGCCACCCGCTTCCTGCTGCCGCGCGTGGCGGTGCATCTCGCCAATGGCGAGCGCCAGGACTACTTCGTGCCCCTCGGGGTCGATGAGGGCCGCGAGGACGAGACGCTGCTGTCGCACGCGGTCGCCCGCGTCCGTCGCGGACCGCGCACGGGCCTCCTGTTCGGGGCCTCCGCCTCCCCCGCTTTCTCGCTTGCCCTCATCGACGGCATGCGCAACGGCGCCGAGCTGCCCACCGAGACCGGCAAGCTCGTCTTCTCTCATACCTCGGCCTTCGATCGCGACGTCGTCGTGGATCTGGCGGAAGTCCGCAGCCTCAACGCGGAGCAGAGCAACACCTCGATCGCCATCGGCTCGAAGATGATGCTCAAACTCCTGCGCCGCATGCAGACGGGCGTCCATCCGGAGATCGAGGTCGGCCGGTTCCTCACCGAACAGGCGGGTTTCGCCAACACCCCGGCCCTGCTCGGCGTCGTCGAGCATGTGGCCGAGGACGGGACGCGGACGGCGCTCGCCGTGCTTCAGGCCTTCGTGCCGAACCAGGGCGATGCCTGGACCCTGATGCTGGAAGGCCTGCGCCGCGACTTCGACACCGTCGTGCTCGCGCCCGAAAGCGAGGCGCCGGACCCGACCGAAGCCTTCGCTCCGCACCTGCGCTGGGCCGAACTCCTCGGCCGCCGCACCGCCGAGCTCCACAACGCCTTCGCCATCGACACCGACGACCCGGCCTTCGCGCCCGAACCGTTCACGCATGACGACCTGCGCGATCTCGGGGACGACGCGCGTCGTCAAGGCGAGAGGGCCTTCCGCGCCCTCGACGCCCTGGCGGGGCGGACCTCCAGCACGGCGATCACGGAGCTCGCCGGGCGCCGCCGCGAAGTCGAGCTGCTGATCGAGGACATGACGGCGCGTGCGCCGGTGGGGGCGACCAAGACCCGCATCCACGGCGACTTCCACCTCGGTCAGGTCCTCGCCTCCGAGAGCGACCTCATCATCATCGACTTCGAGGGTGAGCCCGCTCGCCCCGCCGACGAGCGCCGCGCCAAGTCGACGCCGCTCCGCGACGTCGCCGGGATGCTGCGGTCCTTCGCCTACGGCGCCGAGACCGTCACCCGCGAGATCGCGAGCCGGTTCGCGGATTCAGAAGGCCGGGCCCGCAGCGCCTCGACCGCCTGGCGCGGCATGATCGATGCTGCGTTCCTCGACGCCTACCGTGCCGTGGCCTCCACCAGCCGCGCCGCGGTGACCGACCCCGAGACCGAGGCGCGGCTGCTGTCGCTCTCGCTCCTGGCGAAGGCCCTCTACGAGGTCGATTACGAGGCCAATAACCGGCCGGATTGGATCGAAATCCCAGCCCGTGGGGTTCTGACCATTCTGGACGATACCAAGAAAGGTGCTTGAATGACGGATATCGACGAGAGGCTGGAGAAGACCTCCGAGCACGAGCGGAAGCGGTCCGAGCGGATCGCGGCCCGCTCGGCGGCATCGGGACATTCTCGCCAGGCCGATGCCGATTCGTCGACCGTCCAAGGTGTCCATCCCGACGCGGTGGCCGCCGTCATGCGGGCCGATCACGGGGACCCGTTCTCCGTGCTCGGCCCCCATCAGATCGGCCCCGGCCTGTGGGAAGTGCGGGTCATCCTGCCCGAGGCGAAGTCGGCGACGCTTCTCACCGCCGGCCAGCGCATCCCGTTCGAGCGGCGCCACCAGGACGGCTTCTACGTCGCCCGCGTGGAGAGCGAGGGTCGTCCGCTCTACGAACTCGCGGTCGAAGGCTGGGACGGCACCGAGCGCACGCGCCACGACCCCTATAGCTTCGGCTCGTCGCTGCATCAGCAGGACATCGACAACCTGCGCGAGATCGGCAGCGACGTCACCTATCGGGTGCTCGGTGCGCAATCGATGGTGCTCGACGGCATCGACGGCTTCCGCTTCGCGGTCTGGGCGCCCAATGCCCGCCGGGTGAGCATCGTCGGTGACTTCAACGAGTGGGACGGCCGCCGCCATCCCATGCGGCTCTGGCAGACGGGCGGCATCTGGGAGCTGTTCGTCCCGGGCCTGCGTGCCGGCGTCCATTACAAGTTCGAGATCCGCGGACCCGACGGCGCACTGCTGCCGCTGAAGGCCGATCCCGTCGCCTTCGCGGCGCAGAAGCCGCCCGAGACGGCCTCCGTGCTCCAGGGCACGAACGAGCCGGTCTGGAACGACGCCAAATGGATGGCGACGCGCGGCGAGAAGGACCCGCGCCACACCGCCATCTCGATCTACGAGGTGCATCTCGGGTCCTGGGCGCGGGTCGCCGAGGAGGGCAACCGCTACCTGACCTACAAGGAACTGGGCGAGCGCCTGATCCCCTACGTCAAGGAGATGGGCTTCACCCATATCGAGATGCTGCCGATCACGGAATATCCGTTCGACGGCTCATGGGGCTACCAGCCGGTCTCGCTGTTCGCGCCGACCAGCCGCTTCGGCACGCCGGACGATTTCGCGGCCTTCGTCGACACGGCCCATGAGGCCGGCATCGGCGTGATGCTGGATTGGGTGCCGGGACACTTCCCCCTCGACGCCCATGGCCTCGGCCAGTTCGACGGGACGCATCTCTACGAGCATGCCGACCCGCGCCAGGGATTCCACCAGGATTGGGGGACCTACATCTACAATTTCGGCCGCACGGAAGTGTCGAGCTTCCTTGCCGCCAATGCCCGGTTCTGGCTCGAACACTACCATCTCGACGGCCTGCGCGTGGATGCCGTCGCGTCCATGCTCTACCTCGACTATTCGCGTCGGCAGGGCGAGTGGATCCCCAACCAATACGGGGGCAACGAGAATCTCGACGCCATCAACTTCCTGCGCAAGACCAACGAGGCGACCTATAGCCACGCGCCGGGGACGATGACCATCGCGGAGGAATCCACGTCCTGGCCGGGCGTCTCGCACCCGACCTATACCGGTGGTCTCGGCTTCGGCTTCAAGTGGAATATGGGGTGGATGCACGACACCCTGGAATTCATGTCGAAGCAGACGATTCACCGCCGCTATCACCACCACGACCTGACCTTCGGCCTGCTCTACGCCTTCTCCGAGAACTTCATCCTGCCGCTCTCGCACGACGAGGTCGTGCACGGGAAGGGCTCACTGCTGGACAAGATGCCGGGCGACCGCTGGCAGAAATTCGCGAACCTGCGGGCCTATTTCGGCTACATGTGGGGCCATCCGGGCAAGAAGCTGCTCTTCATGGGTGGCGAGTTCGGCCAGCAGAAAGAGTGGAACCACAACCAGAGCCTCGACTGGCATCTGCTCGACGACCCTCTGCATCGCGGGGTGAAGGATCTCGTTCGCGACCTGAACCGGCTCTACACCGCGACGCCCGCCCTCCATGCGAGGGATTGCGAGGCCGCCGGCTTCCAGTGGCTGGTCTCCGACGACCAGGACAACAGCGTCATCGCCTGGGCGCGCAAGGGCACGAATCCCGGGGAGGTCGCCGTCGTCGTCTCCAACTTCACGCCGATCCCGCGTGACGGATATCGGATCGGCGTGCCGGAGGCGGGGTTCTATCGCGAGGCGATCAACTCGGATTCCGAGCGTTACGGCGGCTCGAATGTCGGCAACATGGGCGGCGTCCAGGCCGAGCCGTTGGAGAGCCATGGCCAGCCCTATTCGCTGGTGCTCGCAGCGCCGCCGCTGGGGACGATGATCTTCGTGCGCGAGGGCTGAGATCGGTCCCTGTCTTCAAGATGCCATGAGAAAGGGCGCCGGTTCGATGAACCGGCGCCCTTTTTTGTTGAAGGCTGCTTGATCGGGTCGCTCAACAGGTGCTCTCGCTAAAGTAGAGCGTCCCAGCAGACCACCTCATCCTTGAGGCGCCGAAGCGTAGCGGAGGCCTCGAAGGAGCCCTCCCGCGGCCGATGCGATCCCTGGAGGGCTCCTTCGAGGCCGCTACGCAGTACCTCGGGATGAGGTAGCGCCTTGGGCAAACACCTCAAACAGATGGGGTAGATTGGTCCGAGGCGTGCGTTCAGGCCGTGCGGGCGCGAAGACCGCTGCCATTGCCCAGTGCCCGCGCATAGAGCGCTGAGTAATCCATGGCCGCACCGTCCCAGGTGAAGGAGCGGGACATGGCGCGGCGGCGCATGGCGTTGAGGCGCTTCTTCTCGCCGAACGTGTCGAGGGCCCGGCGGACCGCGCCGAGGAACCCCTTCTGCGAGGCTTCGCCGAAGGTGAAGCCGGTCACGCCGTCCTCCACCGTATCGGCGAGGCCGCCGGTGCGGCGCACGATCGGCAGAGAGCCGAAACGCTGGGCGTACATCTGCGCGAGGCCGCAGGGTTCGAAGCGCGAGGGCATCAGCAGGAAGTCGCTTCCGGCGAACATCCGCCGGGCTTCCTTCTCCTCGAACCCCACCTGGACCCCGACGGAATCGGGATGGCGGCGGGCGAGATCGCTGAGCGCGGTCTCGAACCGGCGCTCGCCCTCGCCGATGACGACGATCTGGCCGCCCTCGGCCACGATGGTCTCGGCCGCGCTGAGGCTGAGGTCGATGCCCTTCTGGTGGACGAGGCGCGAGACGATGGCGAAGAGCGGGCCGCGCGAGACCGCGAGGCCGAAATGGCGGCGGACCGTCTCGGCATTGGCGCGCTTGCCCTTCCAGTCGTCGGCCTCGAAGCGGGTGGCGAGATGGGGATCGGTGCGCGGGTCCCAGCTCTCGTCGATCCCGTTGAGGATGCCGGCCAGCCGCCCCTGGGAGGCGCGCGTGCGCAGCAGGCCGTCGAGGCCGCAACCGGATTCCGGCATCATGATCTCGCGGGCATAGGTCTCGCTCACCGTGGTGACGTGCGAGGCGTAAAAGATGCCGGCCTTGAGGAAGGAGAGATGCCCGTAGAACTCGCAGCCATCCATCTGGAAGGCGCCGTCCGGGATGCCGAGGCGCCCCAGGGAATCGCTCGGGAACAGGCCCTGATAGGCGAGGTTGTGGATCGTCAGCACGCTGGGGACGCGCTGGCCGGTCCATTCGAGATAGGCGGGGGCGAGCGCCGTCTGCCAGTCGTTGAGATGAAGCAGGTCCGCCGACCAGGAGGGATCGACCCCGCCGGTCAATTCCGCCGCCGCGAGACTGAGGCGCGCGAAGCGCAGGTCGTTGTCGCGAAAATCGCCCTGCGCGTCGCCATACGGCGTGCCGTCGCGCTGATAGAGGTCGGAACTCAGGATGATATAGACCTTGAGGCCGTCCCCCGTCTCGATGAGACCGAGATCACAGGGCGGTATGCCGGCATGGCCGCGCAGATGGGCGACGACGGGGATGTGATCGAACCGGTCCACCACCTGGCGATAACCGGGAATGAGGACACGGACGTCGTAATGGCGGCGCAGCGACCGTGGCAGGGCGCCGGCGACTTCGCCGAGTCCGCCGGTCTTGATGAAGTCCGCCATTTCCGGGGTCGCGTAGAGGATGCGCGGTTGGAGCGAGAGGCTCCGGGTCACCTCGGAATGGGCCTCGCCGGAGGTGAAATTCGGCGGGGCGAGGTCGGCACTGGAGGTGGTCGTCGCCGGCATATTAAGGAGACCTCTAGGTCAGATCGTGCTCTTTGCGATGCACAACTCAAGCCATTGGGTCGGTTAATACTCCGTTCAGCTTGCTGCGGCGCGGGGAAAATGTCGCGGCGCAAAAGTTTTTTTGGATCCCGCGCCACGGAGGGGTCGTCGAGACACCCCGTCGCGCGGGCGACGGTGTTCGATCCGCCCGTCCAGAGGCCGCGACCGACGTTGAGCGGGAAGGTGGAGCCTTCGCCGCGCGACCTGCGCCGAAAAACGGTCGTGCCGGCTTCGACCTCCTGCAGCAGAGTGGGCTCGTGGAGCGGTTGCTCCATGCCGCGTGATCAGCCGAGGGGCCGGTCCAACTGCATCGATCGGGCCCCCGACACCTCTCGGCACCAAAAGTCCGGATGAACCGAGAACTTGGCCATGGTCAGAACTTGGCCACGAATAGAACGTTGTGATGATCAGAACTTGGCCATCATCAGAACTTGGCGATGACCTGAGCGCGAACGATCCTCGGCGCGCCGGGGCTGATGTTGTTGTTCCCGTCCGCCGTGGCGATGTAGCCCCTGTCGAAGACGTTCTCGATGTTGATCTGCGCCCGCACGAGATCCGTGACCTGATAGAAGAGGCCGAGGTCGAAGCGGGTGTAGCCCGGGAGCCTGACCGTGTTGTCGGCCGCCGCGAACGTGTGGGTCTGGTGGATCGCGCCGACACCGAACGAGAAGGACGGCGTGACCGCGAACTTGTTCCACAGGGTGACCGCGTTGAACGGCACCAGCCCGACATGGTTGCCCGGAACGATGAGGGCCGAACTGAACCCGCTGACGATGCGCGCATCGGTGAAGGCATAGCCGCCCGCGACCTGCCACCAATCGGTGACGAAGCCGTTGGCGCCGATCTCGACACCTTTCGCGTTGGTCTGGCCGCTCAGCAGGAAGAAGCCGGGGCGGTTCGGGTCGGCGAGGCGCTGGTTGAACCGGTCGAGGTCGTAGAGCGCGCCGGTGAGTTGGAGCGTCGACGAAACGTCCCATTTCACGCCGACCTCGCGGTTCTCGAACCGCTCCGGCTCGGCGATGGCGAGCCCCTCGGACAAAGCGCTGAACTGATCACCGGCCGATGGCAGGTACGACACGCTGTAGTTGCCGTAAAAAGCCAGATTATCCACCGGCTTGAACACCAGCCCGACCCTGGGCGACAGCAGATCGTCGATGCGGGAATTGGTGACGTTGGTGCGTCGGTCCGTCGAGGAGAAATCGAAGTGGTCGTAGCGCAAGCCGCCGATCACCTGGACATGGGGACCGATCTCGATCTGATCCTGGACGTAGACGGCAGCCAATCCGAGGTCGTAGCGGCTGTTGGAGGCCGAGGCCAAGTTGCGGAAGCTGACGGGGACCCGCGAGACCGGCGAGAGCGGATTGACGGTCAGCGTCTGCGTTCCGGTCGTCGCGAAGAATCCGTCTTCGCGATAGGTGATGCCTTCCTGCTTGCCGAGTTCGAACCCCGCGAGCAGCGTATGGGCCAGCGGCCCCGTAGCGAACTTGTAGGTGAAATCGTTCTGGTTGAAGAAGTTCGTCCTCGGCGTCACGTTGTTGAACGCACTGAGATCGACGGCCGTCCCGGCGGCGTTGACCGCGCCGCCGGACCGGATGCTCGGATATACGACCTGATAGGCCTTGGCGTAATCGGCGTAGCGGAACTGGCTGCGCATCTCGACGCCCGAGGCGAAGCGGTGATCGAGAACCGCCGTCGCGATATGAGCATCCACGCGGGCGTAGCTGAGGTCGGGATTGCCGAAGAAGGTTCTGATGTTGTCGCGGTAGCGATAGGGCCGCCCGAGTTGGGAGGGGATGCCGCGATCCGCCGTTCGGTCGTCGTGGAAGTACTCGTAGGACAGTTTCAGCGTCGTCTCGGGCCCGAGCAGGATCGTCGCCGTCGGATTGATGCCCCAGCGCCGCAGGTCGACGTAGTCGCGATAGGTGCCGCTATCCTCGAACATGCCGTTGAGGCGGAAGAACACGCTGTCCGAGACCCGGTCGCCGACATCCACGGCGACCCGCTTGTTGAAATACTGGCCACCCTGAAGGATGACTTCCCGAACCGGAGCTCCGGTGGCGTCCTTGAGAACGCGGTTGACGACGCCGCCGCCGCCGCCGCGACCGAAGATCATCGCGTTCGGTCCCTTGAGCACTTCGATCCGCTCGACGTTGTAGAGATCGCGGTAGTACATCGCGTCGTCGCGAATGCCGTTGACGTAGAAATCGGCGCTGGATTGCTGGCCGCGGATCACGACCTCGTCCCGGTTTGCGGCGCCCTGATGCAGGAACACGCCGGGCACGTAGCGCAACGCTTCGGTGACGCCCTGAAAACCCTGATCCTGGACCTGTTCCCGCGTCACCACCGTCACCGATTGAGGGGTGTCGATCAGCCGGGTGTCCGTCTTCGTCGCGCTCCGGCTGCGGTTGGCGCGGTAGCCCACCGTGTTGCCCCCGACGCCATCGACACTGAGCTGATCCAGGGTGACTTCAGTGTGGTTGCCAGGATCGACGGCAACGGCCTGTGCTTCGGCGACCCGTACGTCCGATAGGAAAGGCACGGCCGAAAGAACCGTGATCAGGCGTATACGGGCGAAGGGATGCATCGGCGCGTCTCAGTTCTATTAGAATTATTCTGCATTAACGGCACAATATTACGATCGCCTGCAGACCACCCTCGTCTAATAGACACGCATAGTTGATCGGCAACCTGTTGCGGCGGGTTTGACCACATTCTAAATTGATGGATCTCTTGATAAACGTTCTAACTTGTCGACTAAGCTGCGGAACGCGGGACGGAAAATTCCTCGCCCCATTCCGGTGCGGCGATTCCGGCGCCTCTGGTTTCGCCGGGGCGATGCACAAATGTATCACTTCGCACAGAGCGCCCCCGCGGCCCCGCGTTGAGCGCAGGCCCCGCTCATGCTAGGCGCCAGCCTCCTTGTCCCGATCCGTCCGACCCGAGGCGCCCGTATGATTGCCCGCTATAGCCGCCCCGAGATGACGGCGATCTGGTCTCCCGAGAGCCGCTTCCGCATCTGGTTCGAGATCGAGGCCCACGCCACCACGGCGCTCGCCGAGATTGGCGTGGTACCCAAGGAGGCCGCCGCCACGATCTGGGAGAAGGGCCGCGACGCGGTGTTCGACGTCGCCCGCATCGACGCCATCGAGGCGGTCACCAAGCATGACGTCATCGCCTTCCTGACGCATCTCGCCGAGATCGTCGGACCCGATGCGCGGTTCGTGCACCAGGGCATGACCTCGTCGGACGTCCTCGACACCTGTTTCAACGTCCAGCTCGTCCGGGCCGCCGACATCCTGATCAAGGATGTCGATGCGTTGCTCGCCGCGATCAAGCGCCGGGCCTTCGAGCACAAGCTGACCCCGACCATCGGTCGCTCGCACGGCATCCATGCCGAACCGGTGACCTTCGGGCTGAAGCTCGCCCAGGCCTATGCCGAGTTCGAGCGCGCCCGCGCCCGTCTCGTCGCCGCCCGCGAGGAAGTCGCCACCTGCGCGATCTCGGGCGCCGTCGGCACCTTCGCCAATATCGACCCGCGCGTGGAGGAGTATGTCGCCAAGGCGATGGGCCTCACGCCCGAGCCGGTCTCGACGCAGGTCATCCCCCGCGACCGCCACGCCATGTTCTTCGCCACCCTCGGCGTGGTCGCGAGTTCGGTGGAGCGTCTCTCCATCGAGGTGCGCCACCTGCAGCGCACGGAAGTTCTGGAGGCGGAAGAGTTCTTCTCCGAGGGCCAGAAGGGCTCGTCGGCCATGCCGCACAAGCGCAATCCCGTGCTTACCGAGAACCTCACCGGCCTCGCCCGCATGGTGCGCTCCTTCGCGCTGCCCGCCATGGAGAACGTGGCGCTCTGGCACGAACGCGACATCTCGCATTCCTCGGTGGAGCGCATGATCGGCCCTGACGCCACGGTGACCCTCGACTTCGCCCTGGCGCGGCTGACCGGCGTGATCGACAAGCTGCTGATCTATCCCGAGCAGATGCAGCGCAATCTCGACAAGCTCGGCGGCCTCGTCCACTCGCAGCGGGTGCTTCTGGCCCTGACGCAGGCGGGCGTGTCCCGTGAGGACGCGTATCGCCTGGTCCAGCGCAACGCGATGCCGGTCTGGCGCGGCGAAGGCGACTTCCTCACGCTCCTGAAGGCCGATGCGGACGTCACCGCGTCCCTGAGCCCGGAGCAGATCGAGGAGTGCTTCGACCTCGGCTACCATTACAAACACGTGGACACGATTTTTTCGCGCGTCTTCGGTACGGCCTGAGCAAAGGGCGCATCTGCCGACCTGCCACGCGATGCACGGTTTATGCTTCGCGTGGCGGAGAAACCGCCGAGCTTGTCCGAATCGAGGGGAAATTCCATGTCGCGCATCGTCTACGTCAACGGCGAGTTCGTGCCCTTCGAGGCGGCGACCGTGTCGATCATGGACCGGGGCTTCCTGTTCGCGGACGGCATCTACGAAGTATCGGCCGTCCTCGGCGGGCGCCTCGTCGATAACGAGGCGCATCTGGCCCGGCTCGACCGGTCGCTGGGTGAGATCGGCATCCGCAATCCCTACCCGACCGAAGACTGGATCCGGCTCGAGACCGAGCTGGTCCGCCGCAACGGCGTCGACGAAGGCCTCGTCTACATGCAGGTGACGCGGGGCGCCTACGAGCGGGATTTCGCCTTCCCGCCGGCCGAGACCGAACCCACCGTGGTCATGTTCACGCAGGCCAAGACCGTGGCCAGGAACCCGCTGGCGGAGCGCGGCGCCAAGGTCATCACCGTCCCGGACATCCGCTGGAAGCGGCGCGACATCAAGTCGGTGGCGCTCCTCGCCCAGGTGCTGGCCAAGCAGGAAGCGGCCAAGGCCGGCGTTGCGGAAGCCTGGATGGTGGAGGACGGTTTCGTCACCGAGGGCTCCTCCTCGACCGCCTTCATCATCGCCGGCGGGACGATCGTCACCCGCCCGCTCTCCACCGCCCTGCTGCCGGGCATCACGCGCCTCGCCGTGATGCGCCTTGCCGAGGAAGCCGGTCTGACGATCGAGGAGCGGCTGTTCTCCGTGGAGGAGGCGTTCGCGGCGGAGGAGGCCTTCTATACGAGCGCTTCGGCCTTTGTGATGCCCGTCATCGACATCGACGGCCACGAACTGGGCGACGGCAAGCCGGGCGCGCTGACAAAGCGTCTGCGTGCGCTTTATCTGGAGATGGCCGGGGCATAAGGACGGGCCGGTCTCATCCGTCATCCGGCGCGGCCACAGGAACTGCATCGCCGCCGGAGCGGTTTGTCTCCCGACTTCCTGGGGGACATCGATGCCGACACCGTTTCGTCACGCCGCATTGCTCGCTTTCGCCCTGACGGCGTCGGGCGCCTATGCCCAGTCGCCCGATGCACCGCTGAAAGGGCGCGACACCTCCCCGAACATCCCGCCATCGACGGAGACGGTGCCGGAGAAGGTCCGTCCGTCCGAGGAAGGAACCGGTGGTTCGACCCTGAGCGACAAGCTGGAGAAGAACGACGGCGTCATCACGCCGCCCGGCAATTCCGCCCCGGGCCTGGTGGTCAAGCCTCCCGAGTCCGAGAGCAGCGGCATGCCGGTGATCAAGCCCGGTCAGCTGCCGGGCCGCGAACCGGGGACGGAAGCGCGCTAGGAATGGGGTGCCCCCCAAGCGTTCGGGCCCGGTTTGCTTGATTTCCTGCGAGGGATCGCGGAAAGACCCCGGAGATGCGTGTCGGCCCGCCCTCGCGGCGGGGCGTTTCCACGCGGGCACCGGACAGGTTGAAGTGAATGGCGAACGTCGTCGTCGTGGGCGCCCAATGGGGCGACGAAGGCAAGGGTAAGATCGTCGACTGGCTCTCGGAGCAGGCCGACGTGGTGGTCCGCTTCCAGGGCGGTCACAATGCCGGGCATACGCTGGTCATCGATGGCGTGACCTACAAGCTGGCCCTGCTCCCGTCCGGTGTCGTCCGTGGCGGAAAGCTGTCGGTGATCGGCAACGGCGTCGTCGTCGATCCGTGGCACCTCGTGGACGAGATCGCCCGGCTTCAGGCGCAGGGCGTCGAGATCTCGCCCAAGAGCCTCCGGATCGCCGACAACGCGACGCTAATCCTGCCGTTGCACCGCGAACTCGACCACTTTCGCGAGACGTCGAATGCCGGCCTCAAGATCGGCACGACCAAGCGCGGCATCGGCCCCGCCTACGAGGACAAGGTCGGCCGCCGGGCCATCCGCGTGGTGGATCTGGCCGACGAGAGCACCCTGGAATCGAAGATCGAGCGGGTGCTCACCCATCACAACGCCCTGCGCCGGGGTCTCGGGATCGACGAGGTCGATGCCAGCGCGCTCCTCGCCGAACTGAAGGCCATCGCGCCGACGATCCTCCCCTACGCCACCACCGTGTGGAAACTGCTCGACGACGAACGCCGGGCCGGCAAGCGCATCCTGTTCGAGGGCGCTCAGGGTGCCCTCCTCGACGTCGATCACGGCACCTACCCGTTCGTCACCTCCTCGAACATCGTCGCCGCCCAGGCCGCCACCGGCTCCGGCATGGGGCCGTCGGCGATCGGCTACGTGCTCGGGATCGCCAAGGCCTATACGACCCGCGTCGGCGAGGGACCGTTCCCGACGGAGCTCTTCGACGAGATCGGCGAGACGATCGGCGCCAAGGGCCGCGAGTTCGGCGTCAATACCGGGCGCAAGCGTCGCTGCGGCTGGTTCGACGCCGTCCTGGTTCGCCAGACCGTGCGGACCTCCGGCATCGACGGGATCGCCCTGACCAAGCTCGACATCCTCGACGGGTTCGACGAGATCAAGGTCTGCACCGGCTACCGCCTCGACGGACAGGTGCTCGACCACCTTCCCGCCAACCAGGCCGCGCAGGCCAAGGTCGAGCCGATCTACGAGACCATCGAGGGCTGGTCCGGCACCACCGCCGGAGCACGCTCCTGGGCCGATCTTCCCGCTCAGGCGATCAAGTACGTGCGCCGGATCGAGGAACTGATCGGAGCGCCGGTGGCACTGCTCTCCACGTCACCGGAGCGCAACGACACCATCCTGATGCACAATCCCTTCGAGGATTGAGCGTCCGGCCAAGGCGATGCCCACCGGTTCCTCCAGGGCGACCGGTGGACGAATGACAGGGGATGAGGCGCCGTGCGGGGCGATGGTGCCTCGTCCGGAGGGTGGACATCGCGGATGATGCGGACGTGCCTCGCCCAAGGGTGTTCCATCCCTGCCGTGAGAAGAGGGCGGCCTGCCGGCCGGCCCGTATAGGGCGGACCGAGGTTCGATGGCCGACTATTACCCCCTGCTGGCACGAGCGCTCCAAGCGATGCCGGATCGTTCTCCGGCCTTGCGCAAGGCGGTCTACGACCGGGCACGCGGCGCCCTGATCGGGCAGCTTCGCTCGCTCGAACCGCCCCTGTCCGAAGCCGATATCGACCTCGAGAGCAAGGCTCTCGAAACCGCGATCAGCAGGGTCGAGAGCGAACATGGCGGGCCACCCGCCGCCGTCGCCAACGATGTCGCGCCACCGGTCTTCGCCGTGCCGGAAGAGCGCGACGTGCTGCCGGAAGCGGCGGCGCCCGATCGATCCGCCGACAATGCGAGAGATCGCATCGCCGAGCCCGGCCTACCGCCGGCCCCTGAGCCGAATCTCGGCATCCGCCCGACCCGGCCGGAGCGCCAGCCGGGCGCGCAGCCCGATGCGTCGACGCCCGAGCCGCTGCCGTCGGCGGGGGATGGACCGGCTCCGGTCTCCCGGGAGCCCGCGCCGGTCCTGCCGATCAAGCCCCGGAAGGCGAAATCCGCGGACAAGGTTGCCGACAGGAAGGCCGCGCGGGACGCCGCGCGGAAAGCGTCGAACGACGAGGCCGCGAGCGAAGCGACCGAGCCGGAACCGGCCAGCGAGCCGACGCCCGAGCCGCCGGTCGCCGAAGGCGCAACGATCCCCGCAGCGGCGGAGGGCGCCAATGGGCGCCATCGCCCGCGCATCGACGTCGTCGCCCCGCGCAAGAGCCGCCCTCGCCTGATCCGCAACATCTTTGTCGGAAGCGTCCTGCTCATCGTCGTCGGGCTGATCGCGGTGGCGGCCTTCATGCTGCGCGACAAGCCCTCGGACCTGCAGCCCGGCGATACCGAGGCCCAGGGAGAAGCGACCGATTCCGGGGCCGCGAAATATGCCGACCGGATCGGCGGGGAGGCTCCCGCCTCCCCGGAACGACGCGACTCCTTCGCCCGCCAGACGCCCGCCCGGTCGCCAGCCACGACGCCGGCCGATCCGACCAAGCCACCGGCCCAGCCCGACGTGGCGGTGGCGCAGCGCGCCGTTCTCTTCGAGGAAAACACGGCGGGAGGAAACGCCCAGCCGATCACCTTCCAGGGCGTCGTGGTGTGGCGCCTGGAGGCGATCAACGGCGAGCAGGGCCAGCCGCTGGAAACCGTCATCCGGGGACGTCTGACCTTCGCCGAGGCCGGCTTGGCTCTGGTGATGACCATCAGGCGGAACCTCGACGCCACCTTCCCCGCCTCCCACACCATCGAACTGGCCTTCACCACGACGAGTCCGGCCGGGGACACGCATTCCGTGCAGGATATCGGCCTGCTGAGCGCGAAGGATGAAGAGGGAGGCCGTGGGTCGCCGGTGTCGGGTCTGCCGGTGCGCGTGAAGGAGAACCTGTTCCTGATCGGCCTGTCGTCGCTGCAGGCCGACGTGGACCGCAACACCGACCTTCTGGAGCACCGCAACTGGTTCGACCTGCCGATGAAGTTCGCCGCCGGGCCCCGCGGCGTGCTGACCTTCGAGAAGGGCTCGTCGGGCAATCAGGTCATCCGCTCCGCCTTCGAACAGTGGCGTCGATAGGCGCGGATACGAAGAAAGCCGGTCCCGCGTTCGCGGAACCGGCTTTTCGATCATCGATCCCCGAGGCAGCGATTCATACGACGTTCCACGGACCCTGACCCACAGGTCAGGGACAGTGAGGTCCGGCGGACGACCGCCGCCGCGCAGTCGCGCGGGCAGCCCTCGATGAATTGGGCCCATCGAGGCCCGGTCTCAGGCGTGCGCGGCGGCCCGTGGTGCCTCGCGGGTGGCGAGGTTGCGCTTGACCGCTTCCTGGATCTTCTCGAACGCCCGGACCTCGATCTGGCGGACACGCTCGCGCGACACCCCGAATTCACCCGACAGGTCTTCGAGGGTGATCGGGTCATCGGCGAGACGGCGCGCCTCGAAGATGCGGCGCTCGCGCGGGTTCAGCACAGACAACGCGTCGCGCAGGGCGGTCAGACGGTTCTGGCCCTCTTCCTCGCGAGCGAGCACGGTTTCCTGGCTCGGGCTGTTGTCGACCAGCCAATCCTGCCACTCGCCCTCCCCTTCCTCACGCAGCGGCGCGTTGAGGGAGGTGTCGCCGGAGAGGCGGCGGTTCATGTCGATCACGTCCTGCTCGGGCACGCCGAGCTTGACCGCGATCTGAGCCACCTGATCCGGCTTGAGGTCACCCTCGTCCAGGGCGGATATCTTGCCCTTGGCCTTCCGGAGATTGAAGAACAGCTTCTTCTGGTTGGCCGTGGTGCCCATCTTCACCAGCGACCACGAGCGCAGGATGTATTCCTGGATCGCGGCCTTGATCCACCACATGGCATAGGTCGCAAGGCGGAAGCCTTTGTCCGGCTCGAAGCGCTTGACGGCCTGCATCAGGCCGACATTGCCCTCGGACACGACCTCGCCGATCGGCAGTCCATAGCCGCGGTAGCCCATGGCGATCTTGGCCACGAGCCGCAGATGCGACGTGACGAGCCGGTGCGCCGCATCGCGATCGCCCTGTTCACGCCAGTTCTTGGCCAGCGTGAACTCCTCGTTCGGCTCGAGCATCGGAAACTTGCGGATTTCATCGAGGTAGCGCGAAAGGCCACCCTCGGTGGCGAGCACGGGTAGTGCGCCTGCCATAGTCATCTCTCCTTGCAAGGTCCCCCGAACGGGCAGACCAGAAACGAACCGCCGCTCTTCGAGCCGACCGTCCCACTCCCCGAACCTACTCGGAAAGGAAACGGTGCGGTAGCGGTCCGTGACTCGACCATCGCCATCAACGCGCCAGCGAGCCGATCGCCCGAAGGTGGCACGAAAGGCCGCGGCCCGGGGTGCGCCGGCACACCTGTTTGCCGGCGACCCTTGACAGCGACACTCGGGCAACAGGACCGCGGGCCAAGGGTTCCCGCGGCGGCCGCAGCCCCGCGCCCACGCGCGCTTCCGCCTCCTCAGGAGCGATCGTTCGCCCTCAGCGCGGCGATGAGAGAGGCCATGTCCGGCGGGATCGGGCTCTCGAAGCGCAGGACCTCGCCGGTGCGGGGATGTTCGAACCCGAGGATGGCGGCATGGAGCGCCTGGCGCCCCAACGCTTCGAGTTCGGCCCGCGCCGCCGGCCCGAGGCGCGCGGCCTTGGTCTTGAAGGCGTTGCCATAGACCGCATCGCCGAGAAGCGGATGGCCGCGATGGCTCAGATGGACGCGGATCTGGTGGGTCCGCCCGGTCTCGAGCCGGCACCGGACCAGGGCGACTTCGGTTCCCGCATCCAGGATGTCCTCGACGACGTAATGCGTGATCGCCGTGCGCCCCTCGCCCGGGCGCATGATGGCGATCTTCTCGCGGTTGCGCTGGCTGCGTCCGAGTTCGACGTCGATGGTGCCCAGCCGGGGCTCCGGCGCTCCCCAGGTGAGGGCGAGATAGGCGCGCTCCAGGGGTCCGTTGCGGCCATGGTCGGCGAACTGCGCCGTGAGCCCTTTATGGGCGAGATCGTTCTTGGCGACGACGAGGAGACCGCTCGTGTCCTTGTCGAGCCGATGCACGATCCCCGGCCGCCGCACGCCGCCGATCCCCGACAGGCTCTCCCCGCAATGGGCGATGAGGCCGTTCACCAGGGTTCCGGCATCGTGGCCGGGTGCCGGGTGGACCACCAGCCCCGCCGGCTTGTCGATGACGATCAGGTCGTCGTCCTCGTGAACGATGACGAGATCGAGGGTCTCCGCCACCGGCGTCGCATCCACCGGCGCGGGAATGATCACGTCGAGGACGGCGCCCGCGCCAACCTTCAGTGACAGGTCGAGGACGACGACCCCGTCCTTGCTCACCTGGCCGGTGCGGATCAACTCCTGCAGCCGCGAGCGCGACACGTCCGGCAGCGCGCGGGCGAGCGCCCTGTCGATGCGCTCCGCCTGCGCGTCCAGGTCGAGGACGACACGGCGGTCCTGCGGTTCTTGCACGATGTGATCTCTTTCGATGCCGATGAAATTTAAGCACGCGGAAGGCCTTGCTCCCCCGCCGGACCGTCGCTATACGATCGCCAACCGGCCGGAAAGCTCCCATCGTCTAGCGGTCTAGGACGTCGCCCTCTCACGGCGAAAACAGGGGTTCGATTCCCCTTGGGAGCGCCAGCGGTTCTTGCAGGTCAGTCATCCTGACACGACAGCCTCGCCCTTTCCCCCGGATCGGCCCGAGGCCGGCGATGCACCGTACTCTGCTCCATAGCCTCGTCAGTGTCGCCCTCCTCTGCGCCGCAGGATCGGGGATCGCTTCGCCCGGCTGTCCGGCGCTTGCGCCACATCAGCCGATGCCGCTGGAGGCAAAGCCCCAGTCGGTGTCCGTGGCCGAGCTGCGTGAGCGCAGCGCTCCGCTCTCCGCGCAGCTGAGTGGACGGGATCTCGGCGCGCACCGCCTCGTCTTCCTGGGGGATTCCATCACGCAAGGATGGGATCCCGGCCTCTGGGGCATGTTCTGGGGGGAATGGTCGCCGCTCAATCTGGGGCTCTGGGGCGATCGTACGCAGGACGTGCTCTGGCGCCTCGATCACGGGCAATGGCCGCCATCCCTGAAACCCGATCTCGTGGTGCTCCTGATCGGCACCAACAATGCCGACAAGGGCAGCCGGCCCGAAGACACGGCGCTCGGCATCGCCGAGATCATCCGCGTCCTTCAGGCCCGCTCGCCGGACACCAGGGTCCTTCTCCTCGGCCTCCTGCCACGGGGCGAGGACGCGACGTCGCCCGAGCGCCGTGTGAATGCGCGGGTGAACGACCTCATCCGCGGCTGCGGCGACGACAGGCACGTGATCTATCTCGATCCCGGCCGCGCCATGGTCGATGCGGCGGGTCATTTCTCACCCCAGGTCATGGCCGACCGCCTTCACCCGACGAGCCTCGGCTACGCCCTTCTCGGGGGCGCCATCCACGCGCGCATCCGTCAGCTGATGACGCGCTGACCCGATGTCACGTCAGACCGTGGGGACGGCATCGAGGCGCCGCCGTTCCCGATAGGGCGCATAGAGCCGGAGAATGGCGCGCTGCGAGGGACGTTCGACACCGTAGCAGACGGCACTCGCCAGGATCGTGACGAGACAGAACGCCGTCAGGATCGCCAGATCGGCGCCGAGCCCCCACCGGACGAGCCCGCCGATGAGGAAATAGCCGATCACCTGATGCAGCAGGTAGAGCGAGTAGGAGATCGCTCCGAGGAAGATCAGCACGGGGGACCGGAGGACCTTGAGATATCCCGCGGCGGCGGCCATCACGAGTCCGACGAAGAACGCCGCCTTCGCCGACGCGGATGGCTGGAACCCATGCTCCGGCCAGAAGGAGACGCTTGCCGCCGCGATCGCGAGGAACAGGCTCGCCAGGACCAGGGGCGTGCGCTCGCCGCGATGGAGCTTGTAGGCGAGTGCGCCGGCGGCAAACAGATGGGCGAAGGTGGCGTTGAGGAGGATGGCGCCGCAACTCGCCGCCGTCCGGCAGGCATAGACGTTCGTATCGGCCACGAACACGTTGTAGAGCGAGGTCACGACGATCCACGCCAGGAGCACGCCGGTGGTGTGACGGGCCCCGAGCCCGAAATAGGCGGCGGCGAAGAACGCGTAGAACAGGATCTCCCGCGTCAGCGTCCAGTAGGCCGGGTCGATGAAGGGCATGTCGGTCAGGCCGTTCGCCATGGTCAGCGAAGCCAGGAAGCCCCGGATCGTCAGGTGGAACGGATTAAACCCGGTGGCGACGATCAGACCGGTGGTGAGCAGAGCGCTGAACCAGAAGGCCGGATAAAGCCGGGCGAAGCGGCTCACGATGAAGTCGAGGGCCGTCCGCGACCGCTCCAGCGTCATCGCGATGACGAAGCCGCTGATGACGAAGAAGAGCGCCACCCCGGCCTGGCCCGATGTGAAACGGAACAGAGGCTCAGTGCCGCTCCACCCGATCTCATGGCCGTAAGCGGCCGTGAAGTGGAAGACGACCACGAGGACGGCGGCGATCCCGCGCAGGGCGTCGAGTTCGAGGAGCCTCCCCGGTCGCTCAGGCGATCGCTCGTGGCCTGCCATCGTGGTCCGCCCTGGTCGCTCCGGTCACGCCATGAACGCCGACCCCGGCTCTCCGTCGCAGACCCTGTGTTTCGGCATGATGGTATCAGGAGGCGCTTCTACTTCCTTAAAAGTCGCCGGTCCTTCGGCGGGCTCTGGGGGACCCCACCCGTCGACATCGGCGCTGGGCGTCGCGCGATCGCGCTCCGGCATGGCTCCTCATCCGAAAGAGCCTCGCCAACCCGCTTCAGGTTCATCACGAAAAACGCTCCCGGATTGTTGTGCGCCGCACTCGCCCGGCGGTTACCCGTTGAACGCGCGCGGGTTTCACGCCGGAGGCCGCGGGCCGGCCCACATTGTCACAGTGCGGCGCAATGACGAATGTCGGCGGGACAGGCGGCCGCTGCCCTTGCGGCTGATGAACGCCCGATTAACACTGCCTACTCCGAAAGAACGAATCGACTGATTCGTTGAGGCCGGGAGACACGCCATGTCCCAGACGATTCACGTCAAACCGACCCATGACGGCACCTACACGGTCTATCGCGGGCCGACGGCCCTCGTGAGCGGCCTCACCCGGCTCCAGGCAGAGCTGTATCAAGCCAGCATCACCCGCCAGGCGCAACGCCCCCTCGTGGCATTGTCGGCCTGATCGGGCGCAGACCGCGGAGGGGCGATCATCGCCGCGTCAGCGTCAAGACCCGGAGGTCGGCGATCGTCCCGGCCTCCGTCAGGCCGCGTTCCTTGGCCTCGATGACATAGCGGTCGTCCGCTCGCGTCACCGCATAGACATGATAGCTCGCTCGGCGGTGCAACGCGCCGCCATGCGACACCGCCGAGGCCGAGGGTGCGCCGACCACGGGGACGCTGGTGCCGTCTGGCCCGCGGACGAAACTGATGCTCCCCACATGGTTGTGCCCGTGCAGGATCAGGTCCGCGCCGGCGCGACCGATCATCGCCGTGAACGTCTCCGCATCCTTCAATTCGCGCCCCGGCGATGCGCCTCCGGGCTGGGGCGGATGATGGATCATAACCACGCGAAACGGCGGTTCGGGCTCGCGGCCCAACCGTGTCAGAATCGCCTCGACGGTCTCGATCTGAGGGGGGCCGAGCCGGCCGCTCGCAACGAAGGGCTTCGTCGGAATGGCCGACGACACTCCGATGAGCGCGAGCGGACCGCGCCGCCTGAGATACGGAAACGCCCCGTCGGTGCCGTCGTCGCCCGAGGTCCAGGCAGCGCAGGCCTTCAACAGCCCCTCGAGCGAACCGCGCACATAGGCGTCGTGATTGCCCGGAACGAAGCTCACCGTGTCCGGGGTGCCGAGCGCTTCGAGGAAATCCCTGGCCGTCGCCCACTCGCTCGGCAGGCCGATGTTGCACAGGTCCCCGGTGCAGGCGACGTGATCGTGGGGCTGCGTCCACAGATCGGCCACCAGCGCCGCGAGGATCTCCATATCGTGGTGCCGGCTGCGCCCGCGCCGCCAGTTCACGTAGCCGGTAGCCCGCTTGCTCAGAAGCTGGCGCAGGCGCGGACGGGCGATGGGGCCGACATGCGGATCGGTGAGGTGAGCGAGGCGGAACATCGGTCTCCGTTTCGAAACAGGCGCCCGCCATCGTCACTCCCGGCTACCGCGTCAAGCCTCGACAATTTTCCGGCGGGACTTCGAATTCGGGTCGATGCCATCTGATCTGCGGGACCGTTCACACCGGTTTCGACACCCACGCCGTCATTCCCTAAGATGTTCACACGTCTCGCAGGATGCGCCGCCCTGCCCTCCTCCCCCTTGTGGGCTACTGGGTTCACACATCTGCTCGAAGCCTGTTCGCTCTATTCAAGCAGGTTCGGCGTGAGGCGCGACCGGCTCCCTCTTCTTCCAGGAGACGGCTGGGGTGAGGTGTGGTCCGTCTGCGAAAAGGTCACACACCTCACCCTGTCCTTCTCCTTCCAGCGGAGGGGACCCGAGCGGCCCGCGAGATGTGGGGATGCCGTAGCCCTTGTGGGGAGAGGGACGCGCTCTGCTTGAAGCGCCGTCGCTCCCGCCGCGACGCTCTCACGCATGTGAAGATCGAGCGACCGGGCCGGACGGGGTGAAGCGGTCCCGGCATGGTTGCGCGGGCAATTCGAACGGCGTTAGACCCTGCGGGACCGGTATGGCTCCCGAGCGGGCGACGTTCGGCGGATGCGCCGGCGGCGCAACCGGGCGTGGACGTCTCGGGCACCGACTGGACGGATGGCCGATCCGGCGGCCCGTGGAACCGAGTGAATGAGCCTTCTCAAACGCATCGGCCGGTCTCCACCGGTTCAGAAAAGCCTCGGCTTTGCCGCCTATCACTACCTGCGCCTCGTGCGCGCCACCAACCGCTTCACGGTGGAACCGGCCGGGCCGCACCGGTGGCTCGACGGTCTGTCGCCGTTCATCGCCGGGATGTGGCACGGCCAGCATACGATGATCTCGTTCATGCGCCGGCCGCAGGACCGGATCGCCACGATCATCTCGCGCTCGGCGGACGGCAACATCAACACCATCGCCCTCACCCGGATGGGGGTTCGCGTCATCCGCGCCTCCGGGGCCCGTGGCCGCGCCGTGCGGGACGTCAGGGCGAAGGGCGGGGCAGAAGGCCTGCGCGCCATGATCCGCGCCCTGAAGGACGGCGAGAGCGTCGCCTTCAGCGCCGATGTGCCCAAGGTGTCGCGCCGATGCGACGTCGGTATCCTCACCCTGGCGCGCTTCTCCGGCCGGCCGATCATTCCCGTCGCGGTGGTGACGAGCCGGCACCTGCGCTTCAACAGCTGGGACAAGGCCTGTTTCGGGCTGCCCTTCGGCAGGGGCGCCATGGTCTTCGGCGAGCCGGTCCTCGTCCCGCGCGATGTCGAACCGGAGGAACTGGAGCGTTTGCGTCAGCGCCTGGAGCACGAGATGAACCGGGTCCACGACCGCGCCTACACCCTCGTCGGCCGCCTCGACCGGGTCGTCGATCCGGTGGCCGGGTCCCTCGCCCTCGGGCCGTTTGCGTGAAGACACCTCCCCTCACCATCGCCCTCCAGGCCTATCGCTACGGGCTCTATGTGGGAGAGCCGGCGGTGGCCGGCCTGCTGGCCTGGCGCTCGCGCAAGGGCAAGGAAGACCCCGGTCGGCTGCCCGAGCGCCGTGGCCTTGCCGGGCGAGCCCGCCCCACCGGGCCCCTGGCCTGGATGCACGGCGCCAGCGTCGGCGAGGTGCTCTCCCTCGTCGGATTGATCGACGGCATGATCGCACGGGGTTTCAGCGTCCTCGTCACCACGGGAACACGCAGCGCCGCCGAACTGATCGGCCGGCGCCTTCCGGAGGGCGCGGTGCATCAATACATGCCCCTCGACGCGCCGCGCTGGATCGAGCGCTTCATCGACCATTGGCAGCCGGATCTGGCGCTGGTGGCGGAATCCGAGATCTGGCCGAACACGGTCATCGCCCTGCACCAGCGCGGCATCCCCCTCCTCCTCGTCAACGGCCGGATGTCGGAACGCTCGTTCAAGGGCTGGGCGCGCTCGCCGCGCACGGCGGAGGCCCTGCTCTCGCGCATCGCCATCTGCCTCGCGCAGACCAAGGACGATGCCGAGCGCTTCGAAAGGCTCGGCGCGCCTCGCGTCAGCGTCGCCGGAAACCTGAAATACGATTCGGCCGTCCCCCCTGCGGACGATCAGCAGCTTGCCTATCTGCGCGACGTCGTCGGCGACCGGCCGGTCTGGGTCGCCGCCAGTACGCATCCGGGCGAGGATGCCATGGTGGCCGAGGCCCACGCGACCCTGAGGGCGCGACTGCCGAACCTGCTGACCATCGTGGTGCCGCGCCATCCCCACCGTGGCGGGGACGTCGCGGAATGCGCCACCGCCGTCGGCCTGCGGAGCGGCCTGCGCTCGCGCGGCGGCCGCCCCCATGGCGGCGTCGATCTCTACGTCGCCGATACGCTCGGGGAGTTGGGCCTGTTCTACCGCCTCGCGCCGCTGGTGTTCCTCGGTGGCTCGATGACGCCGCGCGGGGGCCAGAACCCGATCGAGCCGACCCGCCTCGACGCGGCGATCCTGCACGGGCCGAACGTCCAGAATTTCGCCGAGGTCTATCGCGCCCTCGACGAGGCCGGTGGGGCGATGATGGTGGCGGATGCCGCGGAACTGGCGACCGCCGTGGGCGACCTCCTCCTCGACACACCCCGATCCAGCGCCATGGCGGACGCCGGCAACGCCGCCCTGCGACCGTTCGAAGGGGCGGTGGAGCGCACCCTCGCGATTCTCGACCCCTTCATCGCCCAGATGAAGCTCGCGGCCATGGCCGGCTCCTGATGCGGCCCCCGGCCTTCTGGGATGTCCCCGGTCATCCCCTGGGCCGGGCCCTGGCGTCCCTCGGGCATCACTACGGCTCGCGCGTCGCCGCCCGCATGGACCGCGCGGGCGTGCGGGCGGCATGCCCCGTCATCTGCATCGGCAACTTCACCCTCGGCGGGGCGGGCAAGACCCCCACCGCCCTCGCGGTGGCGGCGTTGCTGACGAGGATCGATGCGGAGCCCGCCTTCCTGACCCGTGGCTATGGCGGGCGTCTGTCCGGCCCTGTGGCGGTGGATCCGACCCGGCATACGTCCCTGGATGTCGGCGACGAGCCGCTCCTCCTCGCGCGCGGCGCCCGCACAATCCTCGCCCGCGACCGGCCCGAAGGGGCGAGGCTCTGCCGGGCTCTCGGGGCGGATGTGGTGGTGATGGATGACGGGCTCCAGAATCCGAGCCTCGCCAAGGATCTGTCCCTTGCGGTGGTCGATGCCGGCAGCGGTATCGGCAACGGGCTGGCCTTCCCGGCCGGCCCGTTGCGGGCCCCGCTCGCGCGGCAATGGCGCCATGTCCACGGCCTCGTCGTCATCGGCGAGGGCGCCCAGGGTGAGGCAGTGGCGGTGGAGGCGGCGTTGCGGGGGCTACCGGTCCATCGGGGCAAGCTGGTTCCGACAGCGCCGGCAGCCGTCGCGGGAAAGCCCGTGCTGGCTTTTGCCGGGATCGGGCGACCGCAGAAATTCTTCGAGACCCTGGCCCAGGCCGGGGCGAGCGTCATCGAGACCCGGACCTTTCCGGATCACCACCCCTATCGCGCCGCGGATCTCGCCGGCCTCGCGGCATGGGCCGATGCCCTGGGCGCGATGCTGGTGACGACGGAGAAGGACATGGTGCGCCTGCCGGCGGACTTCGCCGCCGGGGTGACGGCACTCGGCGTCACCCTCCGGTTCGACGACGAGGGGAGCCTCCTCGGCCAGCTGCGCCGCGCGATCGAGGCGTTCAGCCCGGCGACCGTCCCAGTCCGGCCAGACGCTTCATCACCGCCTCGGGCGTAATGTAGGCCTCCTGCAGTTCGGCGCTCCAGTAGCGCAGGCTGTCGAGGGCGATCGGCTCGCCGGTCACCGCGCAGCGCACGAAACTGCCTGGCTTCACGATGCGCATGGTGCCGTCGCCATACTCCACCGTCGCCTCGCCGGAGGCCTTGCGTTCGAACCGACCCAGCATGTCTCGCCCGCTTCCCAACTGAGAGCATCGATAGAGCGTTCTAGGATCGCGACGGCGCCATGTCGATGACGTTCGATGGCGCTCGAAAAGGCATCCGATGGCGCTCGAACAAGGGGTCCGATGGCGCTCGACAGGGGGGTGGCGTTCCTGTTCTAACACCCCTCGAATCCTCCCACCGGACCCGATGCGATGACGGACACGATCGGCGCGAATCTCGCGGCTCTGTTCCAGGCGGCCGCTGCGGCTAAGTCCCTGGCCTACGCGCCATATTCGAACTTCCCCGTCGGCGCCGCCCTGAGGGACGAGCACGGCCGCCTGCATGCCGGCTGCAACGTCGAGAACGCCGCCTACCCCGTCGGCACCTGCGCCGAAGCAAGCGCCATCTCGGCGATGATCGCAGCCGGCGGACGCGCCATCGCCACCATCCTCATCACAGGCGACGGCCCGATTCTCGTGACGCCATGCGGCGCCTGTCGGCAGCGCATCAGGGAGTTCGCCGACCCCGGAACGCCGATCCACATCGCCGGACCGGAGGGAATCCGCCGCAGCTTCACCCTGGAGGCGCTGCTTCCCGACTCGTTCGGCCCTGACAATCTGCGCCGCAAGAACCCGGGCGCCGATGCCTGACGCAGCGATCTCCCTCGCCGCCGCCACTGTACGGAGCCACGGTTTCGGCGGTCCCTTCGAGGCCGCCATCGTCACGGGAACGGGCCTCGGACTCGTCGCCGGCAAGCTCGAAAACGGCCTCTCCCTCGCCTATTCAAAGATTCCAGGATTTCCCTCTCCCGGCGTGACCGGTCACGGCGGCACCCTCCATGCCGGGGGCCTCTCCGGGCGGCGGGTACTGGTCTTCGAAGGGAGAAGCCATGCCTACGAAACCGGTGACGCCGCCGTCATGAAGGTGCCGCTGGGCGTCGCTGCGGCGCTCGGCGTCCCGCTCCTCCTCCTCACCAATGCAGCCGGATCGCTGATGGCGCGGGCAGGGCCGGGCAGTCTCGTGGCGCTCACCGACCACATCAACCTTTCGGGCCTCAATCCGCTGATCGGCGAGGCGGGCGATGGCCGTTTCGTCCCCATGGTCGGAGCCTACGATTCAGCGGCGCGCAGAATTCTCCACGAGGCGGCACGCGCGTGTGCGATTCCACTGCATGAAGGCGTCTATGCGTGGTTCTCCGGCCCCAGCTTCGAGACTCCAGCCGAGATCCGCATGGCGGGGCGCCTCGGCGCCGATCTCGTCGGCATGTCGACGGTACCGGAGGTGATCCTCGCTCGGTTCTTCGGCTTGAGGGTCGCGGCAATCTCGGTGGTCACGAACCTTGCTGCGGGAATCGGAGACGGAGATCCGCATCATGACGAGACCAAGCGCGCCGCCGCCGCCGCCGCGTTCGACCTCGCCCGTCTCATCGACGCGTTCGTCGCACGGCTGTAGGACAGGGGCATGATCGTCGATCCCCATCATCCCGACACCGCCATTGCCCGGCGTGCCCTGCCCCTTCTGGATCTCACCGATCTCGGCGATTCCTGCTCGGATCAGGCCATCGCGACGCTCTGCGGCAAGGCCCGGGCGAGCCGCGTCGCCGCGGTTTGCGTCTGGCCCCAGCATATCGGGCGCTGTGCCGAATTGCTGGCCGGGACTTCCGTCCGCATCGCCACGGTGATCAACTTCCCCGCTGGCGGCACGGATATCGAGCGCGCGGTCGACGATGCCGCCGAGGCGCTGGATGACGGAGCGCATGAGATCGACCTCGTCATGCCCTACCGGACGTTTCTCGCGGGCGATGCGGGGATGCCAACTGAGATGATCGCCGCCGTGCGGGAGATCACTGGGCGCGCGATCCTCAAGGTGATTCTCGAATCCGGCGCCATGCCGGAGACGAGGCAAGTCACCGAAGCCAGCCGTCTCGCCATTGCCGCGGGAGCGGATTTTCTCAAGACCTCCACCGGCAAGAGCGCCGTTTCGGCAACGCCCGATGCCGCTGAGGCCATGCTTGTCGCCATCCGCGAGAGCGGGCGGCCCGTGGGGTTCAAGGTCTCAGGCGGATTACGGACCGTGGCCGATGCCGCCCTGTATCTTGCCATTGCCGACCGGATTATGGGGCCGGGCTGGGTCGAGCCGACGACCTTCCGCATCGGGGCAAGCAGCTTGCATGACGCGCTGACCACCAGCCTCGGTGGCCATGCATGATGCTGCCGCAGGAGCTGATCCGGGCGAAGCGGGACGGACGCGGCCTCACGGATGCTGAGATCGCCGACTTCGTCTCCGGCCTCACCGATGGGCGGGTGACCGAGGGGCAAGCCGCCGCCTTCGCCATGGCGGTGTTCTTCCGCGGCCTGTCGCTGCCCGAGCGCGTGGCCCTGACGCGGGCAATGACTGGGTCCGGCACAGTGCTGAATTGGGATTTACCCGGCCCCGTCCTCGACAAGCACTCGACCGGAGGCGTTGGCGATACGGTCAGCCTTGCCCTCGCCCCGATGGTCGCCGCCTGCGGTGGTTACGTGCCGATGATCTCCGGCCGCGGCCTTGGGCATACCGGCGGTACCCTCGACAAGCTCGCGAGCATTCCCGGCTACGACGCGACGCCCGGCCTCGACCGTTTCTGCAGCGTCACCCGCTCCATCGGCTGCGCCATCATTGGGCAGACAGACGATCTCGCCCCGGCGGACCGGCGGCTGTACGCCATCCGCGACGTTACCGGCACGGTGGAATCCCTCGACCTCATCACCGCCTCGATCCTGTCGAAGAAGCTCGCGGCCGGACTCGGCGGCCTCGTGATGGATGTGAAGACCGGCTCCGGCGCCTTCATGGCGGGGGCCGACGAGGCACGAGCTTTGGCCGAAAGCATCGTCTCGGTGGCCAACGGCGCCGGTCTGAACACTGTGGCGCTCATCACCAACATGGACGCACCGCTGGCCTCTTCCGCCGGGAACGTGCTGGAAGTGGCTTACGCCGTCGATTACCTCACCGGCCGCACATGCGAGCCTGCCTTCCACGCCGTGACCGTGGCACTCTGCGCCGAAATGCTGATGCTGGGCGGCCTCGCCAGGGACATCGCCGAAGCGGCGCAAAGGGTCGAAGACGCCCGCGATTCAGGACGGTCCGCAGAAATCTTCGGGCGCATGGTCTCCGCATTGGGTGGCCCTGCCGACTTCATAGAGAAGGCCGACCGGTATTGTCCCATCGCACCGGTGATCCGCCCGGTGCGATCTTTCACGACAGGCGTCGTCTCGCAGATCGAAACCCGCGCGATCGGGCTCGCCATCATCGCGCTGGGCGGCGGGCGTACCCGGCCCCAGGACGACATCGATCCAGCGGTGGGGCTCTCGGCTCTCGCCCGTCCGGGGGATGCCGCCGACTTGCTCGGTATCGTCCATGCCCGCACCGAAAGCCAAGCGGATGCCGCCGAAGCGGCCCTGCGGGCCGCCTACCGGATCGCAGCCGCCGCCCCGCTGCCACGACCGGACATCATCCAGCGGATCGCCTGACGAGCACGGTATCCGGCACGCACAGGGGAACGACGCCGCGCGTCCATTCCTAAAGCTGGCCGGACGTGCCGGCGGATGCGGACGTGGCAACAGAACGGAAGCTCCTCTTCCGTAGTGCGGATGTGAGATCGATCCCTCAAACCATCCGCCATTCGACGGGCCGCGATGGGAGACCAGCAAGAGAGGCCCCGGCGGATGAACCCGCCGGGGCCTTTTCACTAGAAGCGGTAGTGGCCGCCGTGGCGATGCCCATGATGATGGTGGTGGTGGTGACCCCAACCATGATGGCGCGGGCGCCATCCGTGATGACCATGACCACCCCAGCCATGCCC
>NZ_VMOA01000090.1 GCF_020662345.1 Methylobacterium sp. W2
GGAGAACTGCTGGCCATGTCGGCTCCTACTTGAGCGTGAGGATCGCGCCCTTGGCCAGCAGCGCAGGCCGGACGTGGGTGTTGTAGTCGAGCTCGCCCTGGCGGCGGCCGAGGCCCATGGCGGTTGCCATGATGATGGCCAGCGAGTCGGCGGCCTTCATCTCGCTGATCTCAATCCGCATCTTGGTTCGCCCAATGGCGGTACCGGACACGCCGCGACCGACCGAGACATTGAGGCAGCGGCCGGGCGGCGGCTTATGGGCGCCCCAGGGCATGAGCAGCCGGGTTTCGGTGCCCTGCTCGAGGTCCTGGTTGCCCTCCATGGCGACGATGCCGTTGGCGCTTGCCCACAGGCCGGTCGGGTGGCGGTCCATGTGGTAGCCGTAGCTGTAAATCGGCTCGGCCCACTCCTTCACCGGGAGGTACATGTGCTTCTCGTGAAGGGTCTCCATGCCCTTCAGGCGGAAGCTCTCACGGACGTACATCATGGGCGGCCAGCCCGGCACGATGCTGTCCTGCCAGAGGTTCGGCGCCATGCCGTACTTCTTGGTATCGGCGACCATCGCCGGCAGCGCCTGCTCCCAGCGCGGGTCGGAGCAGATCGCCTTGAACAGACCGGCCTTCCGGCACACGTAGTCCTGCCACATGAGCTTGCGCTCGGCGAAGGTCGCGTTGTGCCAGTCGAACATGTCTCCTTGGGAGTTATTCCCAAAGAGCACGCCCGCCGAGTTCATGTCATAGCAGACGTAGGTATAGGTTGGCAGGACCGGATCGTCGAACGCGCCGGGGATCTTCTGATACTGCGTGGCATTGGCGAGATAGAACTCGCGGTCGTAGTTCGCGGGATTGTATCCCGGCACCACCATGTCGGCGAACTTGGTGCGGTTTTCATCGGCGGTGATGATCGTCCGTGTGTTGAACGCCATGACCGACGAGTCGCCCTCGCCCCTGGCCGAGCGTCGAGGTCTCGGCTTGAGCCACGGCAGACGGTTACCGGTCGCGAAGTCGTAGGCGCGCGTGCCTGACTGCAACTGGATCGGGGTGAC
>NZ_VMOA01000091.1 GCF_020662345.1 Methylobacterium sp. W2
ATGACCCGCAAGCTTCTGCTCGCGGCGCTGGCGTTCGCCTGTGTCGCCATCTCCCTCGTCCTGCCGCTCGCGGCCTTCGCGCAGGCAGTCACCACCACGCCGAACCTCACCCCGGCCGTGGTCATCCCCTACGGCGAATATGTCGTGGCAGTTGCCCAGATCCTCGGCGACATCCTCGTCCCGCTGTTGGCTGCCATCATCATGGGGCTCCTCGGCAAGTTCTACCCGATGGTTCGCATGCTGGTGTCGGAGGCCCTGGTCGAGCGCACCCTGCGGAAGTGGTTCGACTTCGGCGTCAACGCTACGGCCGGCGCAGTGAAGGACAACACCGTCACGGTCCCCGTCGGCGCGGAGATCGTCGCCAACTCCCTCCAGCGGGCGGTCAACCGGGCGGACGTGAACGCGGTCAGCAAGTGGACGATGGATCAGGCCGGCGGCCCGGAGGAGGTCGCGAACAAGCTGTTCCGAATGTTGAAGCTCGATAGGGGCGCCACGGCGTCAGAGGTCATCGCCCCCGCGCTCGCTTTCTTGCCGACCAAGTAGGCCTGCCGCTCGGCACGCCGCTCAATGCTTCAGGACGGACCATGGATGATACGCGGGCTGCGATTGCGCAGGAGGCGAGAGAGGCCGCGTTTCAGGCCGAGGTCGCCAAGTTCTCAGCGAAGTACGAGGCGATGCTGGCCCTGCTTCAGAAGCCCTCGCCCAAAACCTACGCCGACCTACCCGACCACGTCCGGGCCTGGCTGGAAGGAAAGAGCGCCAAGGAGCTGAAGGAGCTGGACGCTACCATCGACTTCGTCGTGTCGAGCCGGACCGCCGGCAAGGTGCTCGCCTATGTCGGCGGGATCGCGGTGACGGTCGTCACCGGCTCCATCGCTGCCGCCAAGATGGGGTGGGATCTGTTCTCGTTCGTAAGGGGCATGCCACGATGATCTGGCGCTATTTCGGCTATGCCTGTCTCGGGATCATCTCAGGGGCCATTCTAACGATCGCCGCT
>NZ_VMOA01000092.1 GCF_020662345.1 Methylobacterium sp. W2
GATCCAGCCAGTACGGCAGGCGACTTTCGGCCGTTCGCCACTGGTCCAGGGCGACGGGTTCGCCAGCAAGGTCCGCAAGGGCGGGCCAGTTCGGCGGGTAATCGGTTGCCGCGACGGTCCCGAGGGGGCCGTCGTCCCCATCCGGCACGGCACGGGTCAGCGCCACGTCGGTGCCGACCTCCATCATTTCGGCACGGGCGATGCCGGCGGCTGCGAAGGCGGCCTCGGCGTTGCCCCCGGCGGCGATGACAGCGAAGGCGACGACGGCCTCGGTGCGGTGGATCATTGCTACGATCACGTCCCGCACGAGATCCGGTGTCGGGGAGTCCTCGGGCTCCGGCAGAGGCGTTGGCTGGGCCTTTGGCGGTTTCGCCAGCCGCGCGGCCCGGTTAACTCCTCGGTCCTCGCCCGAGTAAAGTCCGACCGCATTCCGCTTAAGCCAGTTAAGGGCTTCATCACGGTTTAATTTGCCGTCAGAACGTACAGGCAGACCGGCTTTCACGTATTGGGAGACGCGGGCGCGACTAACCCTCATCTCATCAGCAAGTGAAGCCTTAGTAATAATCGTCACGGCAAATCCGGTTAAGTTCGGGTATTAAGTGGGTTTTGAGGTCTGGCGCTAGAGACTTTGGGGGCCCCGACCACCCGTATCGTCGTCGGGTTTCCAGGGTCCCCCGGCACTTCGGGTAGGGGTCGGTGCCCAGGTCGGGCCGGGTGGCGGTCGGAGGGCAGGCCGGTCACTACGGGATCAGCCCGGCACGCTTCAGCTCGCGGGTCATGCTCGATGAAGGGCTGACCCCGAGGACATCGATCTTGGCGGCCTTGCCGTCCGACGCGGCGAGGCCGACGCGCTTCAGCTCACGCTCCATGCTGGCTCGAGAAGCGGCGACGCTGTCGTTCTGCAAGGTCACTGAAGCGCTCGGCGGTGTGGGTGCAGCCGGAGGGGGCGTCGGGCTGGGGGGCGAGG
>NZ_VMOA01000093.1 GCF_020662345.1 Methylobacterium sp. W2
GGTGAGCGCTGCCAGCGTGAGGCCTGCCGCTGCGGCTTCGCCCAACAGACGATCGTATTCTTCGGGTGTGAGACGAATGCCGACCTGCTTGGTGAGGCGGCGGCATTCGGATCCACTTTGGCCGGACATCGGCTGCGTCCTTCCGGGTGGCTTCAGGGATGGGGGATCGGGGGGACGCCCCGACAGGCTGAGGGAGTTGTGAGAAGCGTGAGCGCCGAACGGCTCCCGCCTCGATGCGGTCTGCGCCCGGCTTGGCCGGCGCGGATAGCAAAGAGCATCCTGCCCGCTCTCTTCTCCCTTCCTCCGTCATGCCGGTACGACAGACTACATACAGGTTCGCAACAAGGCTCGATCACCCCTTCAAGCGCCTTACCCTCACTTGCTCTTGTACCTGTCCAGAACCTGATACTCTCAGACTGTGGTGCGCAACGGTCCGCATTGATCAGCACGAGATATCCTCCTTCGCAGCGACAATCGCCTCACCGGCCCTCATGCGGACCGCGTGCAATCGCTGATTAAAGGCTGACAACCGAGGCTCTTGCAAACCGAATCGCTGTGTAATCGGGAGCGAATCGAGCGTGAAATGGCACATGACGCGAAGTAATCGAGGATTTGCATCGAATTCCAGCTTGCTCGAACACTGATCGATGGCGACCATGGATCCAGTCAGGCTCGCCCCGACTGGGAATGCGAGAACCGCCTCAATCAGTGGAGATGATCGATGAGCACCTTGAAGACGACAAAGATGGCAGTGACGGCGCAGGAGCTCGCGGTCGCTCGGCAAGCGCTCGAAGCGCTCAAGCTTACACCACCCACCCCACCACCCGAGACAATCACTCTTGTCAGCGCCGTGGGAGAACTAGCGATAATGATTCGGGAACTCTCCAAGGCCGGCTACTCGTACGAGCAAATCGCGACGTGCATCAAGCTCGGCGGCATTCAGATGGACGC
>NZ_VMOA01000094.1 GCF_020662345.1 Methylobacterium sp. W2
AGATACGATCAGCATCATGCGTGCCGATGATCGTTACGCCCGCTCCGATCTTGCTGTTGGAACTGATCTGCATGCCCCCATACATATCGGACATGTCGAGGTTCGTCCCTTCACGGACATACACCTTCTCGATCCCGACGAACCGCGCCGGGTCGGCATATAATGTTCCGCCTCCGACAACGAATACGGAGTCGGTTCCGCCTCCACCAACTACGTCGAGCACACCGTCCGACACGACAAGCCGGTCGTTTCCGCCCTCGCCATAAAGATTGTCAGCGCCCCCCTTGCCTCGAAGGGTATTAGCGCCGTCATCGCCTCTCAAGTTATCATCAAAAGCGCTGCCGTTGATGTTTTCGATACTGTCGAAGACGTCACCCGCTGCGTCGCCACCGCCGTTAAGACCGAAAAGCAGGTCTACTGATACGCCCGCCGAAGCACGTTCATAGCTCGCCGTATCAATACCTGAGCCCCCGTTTAAGGTGTCTGCTCCGGCGCCACCCTCCAACACGTCGTTGCCCGCACCGCCACGAAGAATATCGTTGCCTGAGCCTCCATACAATAGATCGGTGTTGGCACCTCCAATCATAACATCGGAATAGTTTCCGCCATGTATTTCTGTTGTGCCAAGACGGTCTGAAAAATTAAATAGATACCCACCGGCGTATCTTGTTGCATCTAAGAGAGTGCCGTCGCCGTATGACCAGTACAATATAGCATTGCTATCATCGCTGCCTTCGATAAGCAAATAATCAGCTTCTATATCTTTATCAATTTTAATACTTATCTCGGGCTGACTGTTGTATATTGATGGGGGGGAATACATAAAACGGATCGTCCAAATTTTCTTGGTAGTCCGCGTCAGGCGTGATTTGAATGCTTGGCACAGGTTGCTCCGAAGCTAGGCGGCTTGCTCAGCGTTATGAGCGGCAAG
>NZ_VMOA01000095.1 GCF_020662345.1 Methylobacterium sp. W2
GTGAGGCCCGCCGTTCGCCGTGAGGTCGCCGGTCACCTGCAGGTGGCCTACGACATCAGCGAGCGTCGGGCCTGTCTGGCCACCGGCTTCGGCCGTTCGTCCCAGCGCTATACCAAGCGCTCTGATCCGCAGGTCGCGCTGCGGATGCGACTGAAGGAGCTGGCTGCCGCACGGGTCCGCTACGGCTACCGGCGGCTGCACATCCTATTGCGACGGGAGGGCTGGAAGGTGAACCACAAGCGCACTTACCGGATCTACCGCGACGAGGGACTGTCGATCAGGTCCAAGCTGCCCAAGCGCAAGCGGGCCTGGCGATATCGCCAAGGGCGACCAGCGATCGGTGGGCCCAACGAGGTCTGGGCGATGGACTTCGTATCCGACCGCATCTTCGACGGGCGTCCGTTCCGGATCCTGACGGTCGTCGATTGCCACACGCGAGAGGCGCTCTCACTCACGCCGAGAGCCAACTTCCGCGCCTTCCAGGTGACCGAGGCGCTCGATGCCTTGGTCCGGCTGAGGGGGCGGCCCAAGAGCCTGCGGGTCGACAATGGGCCGGAGTTCGCCGGGCGCATACTCGACCAGTGGGCCTACCTGAACGGGGTCGAGATCGACTTCTCCCGACCGGGCAAGCCGACCGACAACGCTTACATCGAGTCGTTCAACGGCCGTCTACGAGCAGAATGCCTGAACGCCTCGTGGTTCCTGTCGCTGGCCGATGCCCGTGAGCGCATCGAGGACTGGAGGTGCCACTACAACGAAGATCGACCCCATATGGCTCTGGGCGGCTTGACGCCCCGAGCCTTCGCCAACCAAGCTGTCACTGCCCGAGAACTTGCATAGGCCGTGGACCACAAACGGGGTCAACTCCAGACCGACGATGCACTAACTT
>NZ_VMOA01000096.1 GCF_020662345.1 Methylobacterium sp. W2
TAGAGGCTGTTATGAACCGTTTGCCAGTTGAGCGGCCTGTTTGAGCATGAGGCAGACGAAGGCGACGATGTGGAGATCGGCGAGTGTGCTGGGATAGCGCTCGTAATCCTTGGCGAGGCGGCGGAAGCGCGTCGCCCAGGCGAAGGAACGCTCCACGACCCAGCGGCGCGGCAGCAGCACGAAGCCGCGCTTGGCCTCCGGGAGTTTGACGACCTCCAGTTCGATGCCGTGTTCGCGGGCGGCCTTGGCCGGCTTTTCCCCGGTGTAGCCCTGGTCGACATAGGCCAGATCGACGCTATCCCCGGTGGCGGCCTGCACGGCCTTCGCCAGATGCCCGACCTGGGCACGGTCGTCGGCATCGGCGGGGGTGACGTGCAGGGCTAGGAGGTGGCCCAGGGTGTCGACGGCCAAGTGGACCTTCGACCCCTCTTGGCGCTTGGCGCCATCGTAGCCGGCCCGCTCGCCGCTCTCGGGCGTCGAGCGCAAGGTTCGACTGTCGAGGATCGCCGCGCTCGGCTCAGGAGAACGCGCGGAAGCCAGGCGCAGGAGCGCCCGCAGATCGTCGGCCAGTTGCTCGAAGCAGCCTGCCGCCAGCCAGCGCTGCGCCTGCTGGTAGACGGCTTCTCAGGGCGGGAGGTCGTGGGGCATCCATCGCCAGGGGGCCCCCGTCTTCACCACGTAGCGCAATCCGTTGAACGCCTCGCGAAGCGAAGACTCTCGCTGCCCCGCATCCTCGCGCAGCAGCGTCAGGTACGGCGCGACCAGCGCCCATTCATCATCGGAAACGTCGGACGGGTAGGCTTGGCGCGAAGAGGGCATGCCTCCTCATCTGGATTCCAGACCGCTCAGGTCCATAACAGCCTCTAGGG
>NZ_VMOA01000097.1 GCF_020662345.1 Methylobacterium sp. W2
AGATCCCCGCCTCCCGGCACGCTATCGCCAAACTCTTACCCTGGGCCGTCTGCACCTCAATCTGGCGCAGCTTCAGCACCACCTGCTCCGCACCCGTCTTCTGACCTCGCTTCATGTCCAGCTCCTTCAGTCCTGACTGATCCTCTCAATCAGCCCGGTCCAAAGCCAGCCGGTCAGGTCAGTGCGAGCCGGCAGTCTCGTTCAGCCCATCTTGGAAGAGACCAAAGCGACGGGCGGGCGCAGCACGGTTGTCGGCCGCATCAAGGAACTGTGCCTCGACTCCTTGACGGACATCCTTGGTCAGGTCGCAACCTTCCAGCGCTACTCCGAGCAGAAACGGCGATGGTACAGGGTCGATCCGCCGCGCTGGGTCGCAAGCATCCTGCTCTCACGAGCGGGGAAATGGAAACTGCCTCAGTTGGCAGGGGTCATCACAACGCCAACGCTTCGGCCGGATGGGAGCATCTTCGACACGGCCGGATACGACCCGACCACGCACCTCTACCTGTTCCTGGACGCCAGCTTCCGCATGCCTCGCATCAGCGAGCGTCCGACTCGCAGAGATGCAGAGCAGGCACTCATACCAGCGAGCGCTGATGGTGACTCATGGGGTTTCGGATCGGCGGCGGATCTGATTCGATGCGGTGAACCGGGGAGGTTTGCCATGTCCGCAGCCGTGCCGCTTCGCGAAGACTTCAACGCCGACGCTCTGCGCCATCTGGCCAAGACGAGCCGGGATGCCGGGCAAAGCCGGCGTCTTCTGGCGCTGGCGACGATCTACG
>NZ_VMOA01000098.1 GCF_020662345.1 Methylobacterium sp. W2
CCCGTGAGGGAGACCCTTGCGCGTGAGGGAGACCCGTGACGAGGCGGCGCCGACGCAGACGACCGGGGACCGGCGTCGGCGGCTCAGCCGGCCTGCGGCATCCGGATCTGGTCGAAATCGAGCAGGGCCGTCTCGATCACGATCTGCGTGCGGCTGATGACGTCGAGCTTGCGCAGGATCTCGGAGACATGGGCCTTGACGGTGGAATCACCGACCTGGAGCTCGTGCGCGATCTGCTTGTTGAGCTTCCCCTGGCGGATCATCAGGAGGACGCGCAGCTGCTGCGGCGTCAGGCGGGCGATCCGCTCCGCGAGCTGGGTCGCCGGAGGAGCCGCGCCGGCAGCGGACTCCGCCAGGGCGGCGGGGATCGACAGGCCTCCGCCGAGCACGTCGGCGATGGCCCGCGTCAGCGTCGCCTTGTCGACCGCCTTCGGTACGAACCCGGCCGCGCCGTGCTGCAGCGCCTCGCGCATGATGCGCGGGTCATCGAGGCCGGACACGACGAGGATCGGCACGCGCGGGAAGCGGGAGCGGATCGAGACGAGCCCGTCGAAACCGACGACGCCCTGCATCGAGAGATCGAGCAGGACGAGATCGACGGTGCCGTCGGCCGCCAGGACCGCCATCGCACTGGCGATCCCCTCGGCCTCGTCGATGGCGGCCTCGGGAAAGGCGAGCTTGACCGCGCTTGCCAGCGCATCGCGAAAGAGCGGGTGGTCGTCGACGATCAAAAGATGCATGGCCGACCCGCCCCTGCCCTCTTCCATCG
>NZ_VMOA01000099.1 GCF_020662345.1 Methylobacterium sp. W2
TGACCTGACCGGTATTTTGGACCGAGCCGATTGAGAGGCTACTGCATGGTGGCGACCATGGGTAGCCGGAAGGCCAGATCCGGGAAGGTGACAGGCGCGGGCGGCCGGTAGCCCAAGGACGAATGCGGTCGAACGCGGTTATAGGTATTCTGCCAAATCCCAATTACGGTCTGTGCCTCCTTAAGTGAGTAGAAGATCTCTTGGCGTAGGCACTCGTCCTTTAGCTTGCCATTGAAGCTCTCACAATAGCCATTCTCCCATGGCGATCCTGGTGCAATGTACTGGATCTGCGGGCCGGTTTTGGCGACCCATTTCCGCAAAGCCTTCGAGATCATCTCTGGGCCGTTGTCGCAGCGGATGTTGTCGGGGATGCCATGCAGGCACATCGCATCTGCCAGCGCCTCGATCACACCCAGACTGCTGATGCGCCTCGCGACCTTTAGCGCCAGGCAGGCGCGACTGTGCTCGTCGATCAGCGTCAGGATACGCAGGCTTCGCCCGTCATGGGTCTGGCCCTGCACAAAGTCGAAGCTCCAGACGTGATTGCGATGGAGAGGCCGCAGCCGTACGCAGGAGCCATCGTTCAACCACAGCCGGCTTCGCGGCCGATGCTTTTGCGGGACCTTGAGCCCCTCACGACGCCAGATCCGCTGAACCCGGTCTTTCCCCACCTGCCAGCCCGCTGCCTGCAGCAATGCGGTGACGCGGCGGTAGCCGTAGCGTCCGTACTCGGACGCCAAGGCGATGATG
>NZ_VMOA01000009.1 GCF_020662345.1 Methylobacterium sp. W2
GCGATCAGCATCTCGCCGGGCGCCAGGGCCACGTCGAGGGCACCGGTGACGAAGGCCTCCAGGGCGAGGCGGCGGCGACCGGAGGCCGAGGCCAGCTCGACCTCGGCGCCGAGCGCGATGAGCGACGTGACCCAGTCGGCGGCCGGATCGGCATGCACGAGGGAGCCGCCGATCGTGCCGCGATTGCGCACCGGCCGGTAGGCGATGGCCATCGCCACCCGCGCCATGGCGCCGCCGGTGAGGTCAGGGACGCGACCGTCCTCGATATCCGCGTGGGTGACGCAGGTGCCGAGCACCAGGGTCTCCCCCTCGACCGACGCCCGGCGCAGCTCGGGGATGCCGGTAATGTCGAGGACGAGGTCCGGCTCGACGAGGCGCAGGTTCAGCATCGGTCCGAGGGATTGTCCCCCGGCCATCAGCTTCACGCTGCCCTCGGCGGTGGCGAGCCGGGCGAGCAGGCCGGGAAGATCGCCGGGGCGCTCGTAGGCGAAGCGCGCGGGTTTCATGCGGCCTCCCGGCTGCGGGCAGTGGCCGCGTCACGGGCCTCCAAGACGGCTTCGACGATCCGATGCTGGCTCACCGGCGAGTGCAGCATGGCGACGCCCAGCGGGCGCAGGGCGTCGTTGATGGCGTTGGCGAGCGCGGCCGGGGGCGCGATGGCCCCGCCCTCGCCGATCCCCTTCACGCCGAACTGCGTGTAGGGCGAGGGCGTCGCCATGTGGTCGATGCGAGGTTCGGGCACCTCCGCCGGCCCCGGCAGGAGGTAATCGGCGAAGGTGGAGGCCAGCGGCTGGCCCCGGGAATCGAAGCGCATCTCCTCGTAGAGCGCCGTACCGATCCCCTGCGCGAGGCCGCCATAGATCTGGCCGTCGACCACCAGCGGGTTCACGAGGGTGCCGCCATCCTCGACGATGACGTAGTCGAGGATCTCCACCGCCCCGAGGTCCGGGTCCACGGCAACGAGGGCCGCGTGCGCCGCGTAGGAGAAGGTGCCGGAATCGCGTTGTGGCTTGTAGCCGGCGGTGACTTCGAGGCCGCCCGGATCGACGTCGAGGGCGAGATCCTGCGGCCGCCGGTACCAGGTGTGGGCGATCTGGGCGAGGCCGACATCGCCCGAGGGGCCGATGACGCGCCCCGCCTCGAAGCGGCAGGCGGCCGGGTCGGCCTGGAGGAGATGCGCCCCGATGCGGACCGCCCGCAGGCTGAGCTCGCGGCAGGCCGCCGCCACGGCGCCGCCCGCCATGACCATGACGCGCGAGCCCCAGGAGCCGGTGGAATAGGGCGTCATGGCGGTGTCGCCGTAGACGAGGCGCGTGCGGGCCACCGGCACGCCGAGGATCTCGTGCGCCACCTGCGCCAGGGTCGTTTCCAGCCCTTGCCCATGCGAATGGGCGCCGATGCGCAGTTCAAGCCCGCCATCGGGGGTGAGCCGCGCCCCGGCCTGCTCGTGACCCGGCACCATGGGGATGCCCCAGCCGGAATAGACCGAGGTGCCGTGCGCCGCCTGCTCGCAATAGATCGAGAGCCCGAGGCCGATGCGGCGCCCATCGGGCTCTGGTGTCCGCTGGCGCGCCCGCACGGCATCCACGTCGATGGCTTTCAGGGCGCGTCTCAGCGCCTGCGGGTAGTCGCCGCTGTCGAAATGCTTGGCGGTGATGTTGTCGAAGGGCATCTGGTTCGCCCGCACAAGATTCTTCTCGCGCACCGTCCAGGGCTCGATGCCCGCCTCGGCCGCCACTGCGTCGAGGATCAGTTCCATGGCAAAGCACACGCCGGTCCGGGCGACCCCGCGATAGGGCAGGATCGGGCACTTGTTGGTGGCGACCGACCAGGTGCGGCAGCGATAGGCGGGAAAGTCGTAGGGGCCGGGCAGGATGCTCGCCACCTGCGCCGCCTCCAGGCAGGCGGAGAACGGGTAGGCCGAGTAGGCCCCGGAATCGACGGTGGCCTCGCAATCGATGCCCCGGAGGGTGCCGTCCCGCTCCGCATAGGCCGTGATGCGGTAATGGTGCTCGCGGCAATTGGCGTTGGCGGTGAGGTGCTCGCGCCGGTCCTCGAGCCAGCGCACGGGGTGGCCGACGCGGAGCGCCAGCCAGGCGAGGCAGACATCCTCGGCGAGCAGGATCGCCTTGTAGCCGAAGCCGCCGCCGACATCGGGCGAGACGATGCGCAGGCGTCCCTGCTCGATCCCGAGACATTCGGAGAGGCCGTTGCGCACGATGTGGGGCATCTGGCTCGCCGTGTGGACCACGAGCTGGTCCATGCGGTGGTCGAGATGGACCACCGTTCCCCGCCCCTCGATGGGCGCCATGCACTGGCGACCCGTGGAGATGGTCCGCGAGACCTTGATCGGGGCATCAAGGGCCGAGGCGAAGTTCACGTCGACCAGGGTTTCAAGAAAGACGTTGTCGCCCCAATCCTCGTGGACCAGGGCGGAACCGGGCTCGCGGGCGGCGAGCATGTCGTGGATCGCCGGCAGCTCCTCGAGGTCGAGGACGATGGCGGCGGCGATGTCCTCGGCTTGCGCCCGCGTCGGTGCGAGGCAGATCGCCAGCAACTCGCCGACCTGACGCACCTTGTCCTTGGCGAGGATGGGCTGCTCGGACACCTTGAAGCCGGAAAGCCCGGAGACCGCCCGGATGGGGAGAACGCCTTCGAGATCGGCCGCGGTGAACACTTGGTCGCGAAACGCCTCCGGCACCTGGATCGCCCGGATGCGGGCATGCGCCAGGGGGCTGCGCACGAAGGCCACGTCCTGCAGGCCCGGCAGGCGCAGGTCGCCAACATACTGCCCGCGCCCGCGCATCAGGCGGTCGTCCTCCTTGCGGGGCAGGCGTGCGCCGACGCCCTCGGTAAGGCCGTTCGCATCGCTCATGCGGATGTTCCTGTGAGGTCGAGGCTTTCCACGAGATCGATCGCGGCGCGCACCAGCACGCCGCCGGGACGACGCAGTTCGTTTAGGATGGAAAAATGCTCGGCCCCCGCTACGGGGAGCAACGGCCCCGGCGCATGGCGGGCGCTGCGCAGGGCGTGGAAGTCGCGGGCATCGTGGACGAGGGCCGGGCGCTCGGCCGTGCCGTAGGCGATGGCCAGGGGCTTTCCCACCACCGGCTGGCGCAAGGGTGAAAGGCCAGCGACCTCCGCGTCGGTAAGGGAGAGGGCGTCGTTCAGGCCGGTGTCGCGGATGGGTCCGAGTTCGTAGACGCCCGAGATGGCGAGCCCCGCCGCCACGGCCGGGTGATGCAATTGCATCGCCGCGAGATGCGCCCCCGCCGACCAGCCGGCGAGCACCAGGGGACCCGCGATGCCGTGCGCCGGCCCGTGCTCGGCCAGCCAGTCGAGGGCAAGGCCGATCTCCTCGACGATCCGCGTCAGGCTCGCCTCGGGGGCGAGGGTGTGGCCGGGCATCGCTACGGACCAGCCAGCGGCGGCGGGACCTTCGGCGAAGCAGGCGAACAGGTCGCGGGAATTGCGCTGCCAGTAGCCGCCATGGATGAAGACGAGGCAGGGCGCCGCCGGATTTTTCCCCGGATAGAGGTCGAGGGCCGTCCGCGGCGCGGGCGCATAGGGGATATCGAGGGCTCCCGGATGCGCGGCGCGGTAGGCGGCAGAGGCCGCGTTGCGCACGGCCGCCTGGGCGGCGGCATCGGGCACCGCCGCGTTGTTGTCGTAGGCGGCGTCGCGCGCCGCCCGGTCGAGGCGGGACCAGACGTGCCGGGGGTCGGGCGGCAGCGGGGACGGATCGGCCCTCATGCGGTCGTCTCCTTGGGTACCAGAGTCAGGCCGCGATGGCGCTGGGCAGGATCGGCGAGTCGGCGTCGAAGCGCTTGCCGGCGCGCAGGCAGAAGGCTGGCTGCAGCAGGCGCTGGGCGATGACCTGGGTGTCCTCGTTGTCCCGAAGCAGGAAGCGGCCGCGATGGTCGTGGAGCACCGAGACGTCGGCGGCGAAACCCGGCGTCAGGGCGCCGATCCGGTCGGAGAGGCCCAGCATCTCGGCCGGATGCTTCGTCACCATGGGCACGACCTCTTCGAGGCTGAGGCCCAAGGCCATCATTGAGCTCATGGCCTGGGTCAGGCTGAAGCGTGCCTGGCCGAGGAAGGGATGGTTCTCGTCGTCGTGGTGCTCGTCGGGCGTGCCCGCCGGCCGCGGCACCTCGGTGTTGTAGCCGTGCATGTCGGCGCCGAGCGTGTAGGGCACGACGCCCGCCGGCAGGGAGGCGCGGGCGACCCGGTAGGAGAAGTGGCTGCCGTGCCCGACATCCACCCGCAGGCCGGCATCCATCGCAGCCCGGATGATCGGGTGAACCACGCCCTCTTCGTTGATGAAGCCGCCCGGATGACGCGTGAACGGGTGGGCGAGGAAGTCCCCGGGGCGCAGCAGCGGGATCACCCGCTCCATGATGGTATTGGCGTCCTCGCCATTGGCGCCGCTCTCGGGCAGGCCCCAGAGCTGGCCGAAATGCACGTAGAGCGGCAGGTCGGCCCGGCGGCTGATCTCGGCCGCCATCTCCATCACCTTGATGCCCCAGCGGGCAAAGCCTCCGATCTCGGCGTGTCCCTTGATGCCGCGCACAAGGTCGCGGTTCTCTACCGCCGACTTCACCGTCGCCTCGATGTCGACGCCGTCCGGGCTGTACAGATTCGGATAGAAATGCCCTTCGAGGCCACCGACCAGATAGGCGGAGAGGAAGGCGTAGATGCGGGTCTCGGCCTTCTCCGCGACGAAGTGGCGGAAGCCCGGCAGGGTCATGCAGGACGCGCCGCCCTGATCGATGACCGTGGTCACGCCCGAGCGCACGCCGACCATATCCGGCGGCAGGCCGAACCGGCCGGTGACGTACTGGTAGACGTGACCGTGCGTGTCGATCATCCCCGGCAGCACCAGCTTGCCCTGGACGTTCACCACCTCGGTCGAGGCGGAGGGGACGATATGGTCCTCGACGGCGGCGATCCGCCCGTCACGGATGGCGACGTCCTTGATGCCGTCGATGCCGGAGACCGGGCAGATGACCCGTCCGCCGCGCAGCAGCGTGTCGTAGCGACCAACGTCCATTTCGTCTCCTCCATCGTCTCGCATCGGCCATCGACTTGCCTCGCACAGACGCGACCAGGAAATGCGAAGTATGCTTCGTATATCTGTCCAGGCATGTTACGTGCCAGCAGCCGTCCGGGCTTCGGATCGGGAGCGGGAGACGGGATGCAGATGGACGAGAGCGGGCTGGCTGAAGCGGAGGCGGCGTCATCACGAGAGGCTCTTCAGCCCCTCGGAACGTCTTGGCTCCTGCCGGAACGGCCGGGTTTTCTGATGCGGAGGCTGCATCAGATCCATGTCAGCCTATTTTCAGAGCGTTGTGGCGCTTTCCGCGTCACTCCCCTGCAATACAGCCTGCTCTCTCTGCTGGCAGAACGCGAAGAAGCCGACCAGACAACCTTGGCCAATGCGGTCGCCCTCGACAGGACGACGACGACCGGCGCCCTCAAACGCCTGGAACTACGCGGATTCGTCGAACGCTCTGCTTCGCCGATTGACCGACGTTCTCAACGCTGCCGCCTGACCCAGGCCGGCCGCGCCCTGCTGGGTCGGATGGAGACGGCCGCACGACAGGCCCACGACGCAACGCTCGACCCGCTCTCGAAAGAGGAGCAAGCGACCCTGATCCGCCTGATGAAGAAGATCACTGCAGCCAACCAGCAGCGCCGGGGCAAAGATGAGTTGCTGGGGTGATTGCCTTGCAACGTCTGCTACCGCGACAGTGTCGCGATGAAGCTCGCACCTGTGAGCGCGCAGGCATCGTCGCCGGGGCGGACAATCCCGTGCCGACAAGTGATCGACCCGTTGAGGAGCTTTCCATCTGTGCGATCAGGATTAAGATGTCTATCGACGTCGTGATACAATAAAAAACCAATTATCCGTGCTTGCCTATTTCTTCGAACGGCCCCTGACTAATTCACAAAGCGGATCCCCCATCCGCTTTGTCGCTCTGGAAATCTCGATTGGGGCAATGTCTTAGCGGATGAGATAGTCCGGCCATTCACGACCAGACCCACGATAGGCGCTGTGAGAATGCCCGCCTGCTCGATCAGCCATCCCGATTTGGGCATTGGAAAATTCGGCGACTTGTCCTTCCGCTAACCTCCCCTGGCCATCCTCTCGGTCGAGCCAAGTTGCGTAGCGGCTCGCGTGAGATGGACGACCCACCCCGCCGGCTCCGTGATCAGATCGGGGCGGCGGGGATTCTAATGCGACCCGTGTCGCAATTATAGCGGCTTCGCGCACGAGCCTCGCGGCTTCGGAATCCATTCGGATGTCTTCGAGTTCTGCGAGTCCGATCATTGCAGTGCATTCCCAGCACAATTGCAATGCAACACGAAAAAAACTTAGGCTGCCAGCCGTTCCTGCTCCGATGTACTTGGTACGCAATCGGACAACGCTCTGCTGTTTCTGCGGACGCGGTGCCAATCTCGTCCGTGAAGCGGCCGGGGAGTGAGCAAGACGGCACAGGCCAGGGCTGCCGACACCGGCTCGTCTTATCTCAACCGCAGGACGAGGTTGTCCCAGCCTTGGAGCGGTCGAGCGACCATGGCATGGCAGCCGCCATGCGCGAGACGTCGATCCACCCATATGGCCGCCTGCCGGTTTTGTAGACCCGATCCCAAGCTAATTGGGCTCGTTTTTCGAACTCGACCGGGCTGACGTAGCCCAGGCTTGCAATGCCAAGCCCGGCATGTCCGTGCGCAACGCTATCGGTATGGTGCGACGAAAAAAGAAGAAGCCCCGACGCTGGACCAGACCCACCATCCACCTCATGACTTCGTAGCACAAGCGCGCTTAGAAGCCTGCGGCATCAGAAAGATACCGTCATCGCAAGGACTTAGGGGCCAAATGGCGGAGACGGAGGGATTCGAACCCTCGATACCCCTTTCGGGGTATGCTCATTTAGCAAACGAGTGCCTTCAGCCGCTCGGCCACGTCTCCGTAGGGGTGGCTCTAGAATTTCGCGTCGGACGGGTCAACCCGCTTCGCGGGTTCGATAGGCGGCAATGGGGTGGAAATCAGCGCGTTGCGCCGTTCGTAGTGTTTGGCCACCCTAAGATGACGGGAGATCGCGTAGTTCGCGGCGGTCAGGAAGCCGTAGACGCCCCTGACGAAATGGCGACGGCCGAGATAGGCCTTGAGGAAATTCAGCGGCAGTTCGACGAAGATTCGCCAGGTGGGGATCGTGACGCCGCGGGCTTCGAGATCCCTGGCCTGCTGGTCGGAATAGCGGTTGAGCTTGTCGAGCTGGTCCCCCAGCGAGCGTACGGAATAGTGATGGATGACCCCCTTCACGCGGCCGACGCTGGCGCCGGGATCGAGTTCCACTCGGTCGTGGACGGGGGAGGGCGAGTAGCGGCCCCTGTCCTTGCGGTAGAGGCGCACGGGATGCAGGGCATAAGCCCAGGGATGCGGCCTCGCCTCGCCGGGGAAGATCTCCGCAATGGCGATACGGTAGGCCGGGTGGGCAGGCTCGCCGGCGGCGAACAGGGCCCGGATGGCGTCGGACAGGTCCGGAGGCACCACCTCGTCCGCATCGAGGTTCAGCAGCCAGTCGTGACGGCAGACGGTCTCGGCGAAGCGCTTCTGCGGGCCGTAGCCGGACCAGTCGTTGTGGATCACCCGCGCGCCGAGGGAGGCCGCCAGGGCCTGCGTTCCATCGCTGGAGCCGGAATCGACCACCACGAGGTCGTTGGTCAGATCGCGGACCGCGCGGATGGTCGCGCCGATCCGGTCGGCTTCGTTGAAGGCGATGAGGAAGATCGAGAGCGGCGGCGCGGACATGGAGACGGCTCTACGATATCGATCCGCCTGGCCGATACCCCTTTTTCAGACAGGGCACGGGAGCGGCCTCGACCTCATGCCACGACCGGCTGGTCGGCCAGCCGCTTGCGCTGGACCTTGCCATTGGCGGTGCGGGGCAGGGCATCGAGGAAGCGGACCTCGCGCGGGCACTTGTAGGCGGCCAATCTCTCGCCGCACCAGGCCAGGATCGAGGCTCCGTCCGCCGTTTCACCCGGCTTCAGGACGATGAAGGCGGCGATGACCTTCAGGTCGGCCCGGACGGCGAGTTCGGCGACGCCGACTTCCGCCACGGACGGATGCCCCCCGACCACGCCCTCGACCTCGTTGGGCGAGACCCGGTAGCCGAGGGCGTTCATCAGGTCGTCGTTGCGCCCGTGGAACCAGAGGTAGCCGTCCCCGTCGAGGCTCGCCAGATCCCCGCCCGCGAACCATTCGCCGCGCAGAACGATGGCCTCTTCCTCGGGCCGGTTCCAGTAGCCGAGCATCAGGCCCGGCTCCGTGCGGTGGATCGCCAGAAGCCCGGTCTCACCCTCCGGCAGGGGCTCGTTCGGCCCGTCCACCGGCAGGATCGCCACGCGGCGCCCGGGCTGGGGCTTGCCGGGGGAGCCGGGCTTCACCGGGATGGTGGGACCGCTGGAGACGTAGGTCGAGATCTCGCTCATGCCGAGCGCCTCGTAGAGGGGCTTGCCGGTGGCGGCGGTCCAGGCGTCCAGCAATTCCGCGGGCAGGGCCTCGCCGGCGGTGCAGCCGTGGCGCAGCCGGGACAGGTCGTGCGCGGACAGGTCGGCGTATTTCAGGATCTGGCGGTAGAGGCTCGGCACGGCGGCAAACAGCGTGGCGCCGTGCCGCGCGATGAGGGCGGGCCAGACGGCGGGATCGCGGGGCCCGTCATAGAGGACGCTCGTGGCGCCGCAGGACCACGGATCGGTGATGCCGACGCCGAGCGTGTAGGTCCAGTTCATGGTGCCGGCATGCAGCATCACGTCGGCCTCCGTCAGCCCCAGCCAATGCGCATGCATCGGGCGGCGCCCCCAGATCGCCCGATGGGCATGGAGCACGCCCTTCGGCCGGCTGGTGGTGCCGGAGGTGTAGACCAGGGTCGCCGGATCGTCCGCCGCGGTGTCGGCGTAATCCGCCACCGGCTCGGCACGCTTCATCGCGGCGATCTCGGAGGGGCCGAAGACGATCCGACCGGCGGATTCCGCCGGGTCGAGGCGGTGGCCCGCCCCGGTCACCACGACGGCGGCACCGGAATTCTCCATGAGGAACGCGGCTTCCGCCGGCGTCAGCTGGGGCGAGGAGGGGAGGGCCACGAGGCCGGCGGCGAGCGCCCCGAAATAGACGAGAACGTAATCCGCCTCGTTGCCCATCCGGATCATCACGCGGTCGCCGCGGCGCAGGCCGAGGGCGAGGAAGCCGGCGGCGATGCCGCGCACGGCGCGGTCGGCCTCGGCGAAGGTCAGGTGGAACGCCCCGCCCTCCGCGCCCGCCATGATCAGCGCGGTCTTGTCCGGCCGCAGACGCGCATTCTCAGCGAGACAATGACGGGCGGCATTGAAACGGGCCGGTGGAGGAGCGTCCGGTCGGATCATGGAAACGGTTCGGGTTCTCGCGTGGCGACGCGTTCAAGCCATGCCGAAAGCCGCGGCCGGCAACAAGGGCCGACCGCGGGACTTCGGACCGTTCGGATGCGCGCTATCAGCGATGGCCGAGGATCACGCCGTCTTGACGGCCAGCAACTCGTTGGCTGCGGCGAGCATCGCCTTCATGGCGGCGGACGCGGCCTGATAGGCCGGCGTGCCCACGTCCCAATTGTTGGCGGCAACGGCATCGGTCATCGTCTTGGCCTGGTCGAGAGCGGTCTTCTCGGCATCGGCGAGACGGGCCAGCGCCGGATGATCGCGCAACGGGCCGTTCCGCAGGTCGGTGCAGACGCTGTAATCCGCGCGGCCGAGCATCGTCGGATCGGAGGACGCGGCCGGGGCGAGCCCGACGAGAATGCGGGCGAGCTTGCGCTTCCACATGCCGACATCTGCCGGCAGGCAGACCAGGCCATGCGCCTTGACGCCTCCGCTTTCCGCCGCGAGGGCGGTGCGGCCGAAATCCTCGGCCTTCACCAAGCGGATCGTGATCTTGTCGATCTCCTCGTGGGTCTTGGCGGCCTTGCCGGCGATGTTCTGGACGCTGGTGGAGATTTCGGCGGTGGCCGAACGCTGCTGGGCGAGCATCTGCGAAATCGCCTGATTCAGGTCGCTGGCATGGGAGATCCGCTCGTTGGTCTGCTCGACCCGCGTCTCCAGTTGCTCGACGATGGCCCGTCCGGAGGTGACGGCGTTCCGGCTCTCGCCGACGGCGGTGGAGATGGCCGCCATCTCGGACGTCAGCGTGCTGAGAAGTCCGCGGATCTCGCCCGTGGATTTAGCGGTCTGGGCAGAGAGCGACTTCACCTCGGCCGCGACCACGGAGAAGCCGCGCCCGGCCTCGCCGGCCCGCGCGGCCTCGATGGTGGCGTTCAGGGCGAGCAGGTTGGTCTGGGCGGAGATCGACGCGATGGCGGTCGCCATCACCTCGATCTGGGCGATGGCCCGCTCCAGCACCACCACACGCTCGGAGATCAGCGACGTGCGGACGTCGATCTCCTGCATCGCCGACTTGGCCTCGCGCCCGTCGCCGATACAGGCGCTCATGGCGGTCAGGGCGTCCTGGGCAACGGTGACGACGGTGTCGGATGTCTGGGAGACCTCGGCGATGGAGGCCGCCATCTCTTCCGTGGCGCCGGCGATCGTCTGCGTGGCGCTGGCGACTTCGCCGACATCGTAGGTCATCCAGCCGATGTTGATGGCCGCCTCGGACGCCTCCTTCGCCATGGAGGCGATGGAGGACAGGTTGCGTTGATTGTCGTCCTCGCCACGGCCGCGAAGACGCTCGATCGCGGATCTGAGCTTTCCATCGGGCAGGTCGACCGCCGACAGACCCTGGCTCGACATCAGCGCGTCCACCGCCGCGCCCAGACGAAGGTCGTCGGCCTCGCTCTGCTGGGCTGCGGTCGGCACCGCAACCGTGTCGGAGGCCAGACGCTTGCGGGAGAAGCCGATCATAAAAGCACAACCCTGAGATATCGCTAAGGCAAGCTTATAGACTCCATTGTTTAATGGTGCCTTAGCAGGCATCGTCTCGGCACCCGCGCGAGTGGAGAGAGCGTCGATCTCCCGCTATTCCGTTGCCAGTCTCGAACGGAAACAACACGCCCGATCCCCGAAAGCTTTTCCAGTTCATGATTGCGGAGGCTGCACATCTGAATTAATAATTATTTTTATTATTTAAAGCGCTACCAATATAGCCCCCGAGCAAAAACGCTGGGACTTAAAACTAGATTGTTGATATTTTGATATAAAAATCACCGATCTCAGGCTAGTAACAGCAAGTACAGAATCATTTCATGAATTATATTTCACATTCCGCGAATATCCTGAAGTAAGGTCTTTCCAATTTCGCACACGCACGCGTGAAAGCATTGCTCGGCCGAACGAAACCCCGGACGCGTCCAAGTCGTCGAGACATCAGGCCGAATGGGGGAGAAGCGGCACGGGTCGCAGCGGGACGAGACCCGCCTTGCGCTCGAGCAAGGTCGGCGGAGGAACGGGCGCTTCGATCGAGCAGACCACCCCGCTGGCCGCGAACAGAAGCTGGACCTCGCCGTCGAGCTCGCGGGCGAGGCTGCGCTCGATGAGGCGCGAGCCGAACCCGGTGCGTGTCGGCTGCGTCACCGGCGGCCCGCCGCTCTCGCTCCAGCGCAGGAGGAGGCGGGCTTCCGGTTCCTTCACCACGCTCCAGGTGATCGTCACTGTGCCACCCTCCTGCGAGAGCGAGCCGTATTTGACCGCGTTGGTGCCGAGTTCGTGCAGCGCCATGGCGATGGAGAGGGCGAGCCGGGGCGGCAGGCGCAAATGCGGCCCGGACACGATGAAGCGGGATCGACCCGCTTCGGTGGAATCCAGGGGAGCGGTGGCATCCGCCACCACGTTTCCGAGCTCCGCCCCCTCCCAGCTTTCGCGGGTGAGTACGTCGTGGACGCGGGCGAGCGCCAGGAGCCTCGCTTCGAACGCGGCCTTGGCCGCCGCCGCCTCCGGCGTGTCGAGACCGCGCAGGGATTGAATGGCGATGGACTGGACGGTGGCGAGGGTGTTCTTCACGCGGTGGTTGAGTTCGTGGATGAGCAGGAGCAGATGCTCTTCCGCGCGCTTGGCATCGGTGATGTCGACGTTGCAGCCGGTATAGCCGAGGAAGGTTCCGGTATCGTCGAGGCGCGGCACGCCTTCGCACCGCAGCCAGCGCACCACGCCGTCGCGATCCACGACCCGGACCTCCGCCCTGACGGGAACGCGGCCGGCGAAAGCGTCCGAGAACTTGGCGGAGAACACCGGCAGATCGTCCGGATGGATGATCGTCTGCCAGCCGCCGGCCGCGAGGGCGCTGGCCGGCTTGCCGAACAGATGGTCGAAATGCAGGTTGGCGAAGCTGATCTCCCCGACCTCGTCCGTCATCCAGATCAAGGCGGGCGCGGAATCCGCCATGTGCCGGAATCGGGCCTCGCTCTCGCGCAGGGCCGAGAGGCCGCGTTCCGTCTCGGCGAGCGCCGTGTCGCGCTCCTCGCCCCGGGTGCGCAGGCGCAGGGAGGCGTCCGCCAGCACGTCGCCGAGGCGGCGGATCTCGTGGATCGGCGAGGTGATGCGCGGGATGGCCTCGCCGCGCGCCAAGGCCGGCCCCGTCGCCACGAGGCGGCGCAGGGGCTGCGAGACCTTCGACCAGAGATTGATCGCGAGGATCGACGAGGTCGCGAGGACGAGGAAGCCGAAGCCGGTGAAGGCCCAGATCCATCCGCGCAGCCGCGCATCCACCAACGCCTTCGGGATCACCGCGCTCACCGTCCAGCCGGTGAGGCGCGAGCGCGCCTCGACCACGGTGACGGGGCGCATGTTGAAATCCTTGCCTTCCCAGACCCCCGGCGTCTCGGTCTGGCGCTGGCGAAGGGTCGCGAGGCGCGGCCGCCCGACGATCGATGCCGGATCGGGGATGCGGGCGAGGGCGATGCCATCCCGGTCCGACACGCCCGTCATCCAGCCCTGGACGTATTCCCGGCCGAGGATGCCCTGCAGCCGGCTCACCGGCGCGAGGAAGCTGAGGAGATAGGCGACCTCGCCCTCGTTCTGGACCGGGACGGCGATGGCATAGGTCGCGCGCTCCGGCATGCTGCCCGACAGGATGCCGGAGATCATCGCCCGCTGCGTGCCCGACGCGATCTCGCGGTCGAAGGGCAGGGCGGTCTTCGGCAGCGGCGCTCCGCGCGGGACCGAGGTGTTCACCAGTTGCTGGCCGTCCGGCCGGCGCAGCAGGATGTCGAGCCCGACGGTTTCGCGGACGAGCCGCGCCTGCGCGTCGAAATTCTCGAACTCCGCGTCCTTCAGGCGCGGCGACGTCGCCAGGGTCTGCAGTACGGAGACGAGCCCCGCCGTGTCGCGGTCGATGGACAGGGCGATCCCGCGAACGTTCTCGCGCGCATCCTGCTCGAAACGCGCCCGTTCGGTCCCGGCATAGCGAAACAGGAGGATCGCCGTGAACAGCAGTCCCGGCCCGATCAACGCGACAACGAGGGCGACGAGGTAGACCTGCGTCGAGAACCCGCGCTGCCGGATGCGCGCGAACAGCCGGCCCGGGGCGGTGCCCTGCCACCCACCGCTCGTCGTCCGCTCGGAGGCGGGGTCGATGGGGTTCTTGGGCTCGGCGTCGTGATGGGTCTCGGCGGTCATGGCCTGTCGATGTGACCGAGGTCGCGGGACGGCGCTAGCCGATCGCGGACACGCTGCTTCAAGGTCTTCACGTCGGGAAATCCCCCGTCCCGCGTCCGGTCCCAGATCGTCTCCGATCCACAGACGATCAGGAAGACGCCGCCGGTCCCCGGAATCAGGGCGACCTCGCCGATCTCGTCGCGGAAGGTGGAGAGGAGCTCCTGTGCCATCCAGCCGGCGCGCAGGAGCCACTGACACTGCGTGCAGTAGGTGATGGAAACCCTGGGTTTCTCGACCTGTGGGGCAGGTGGCGTTTCATCCATGGCCGGCACAGCGACCCATGCACGGTGCCTTGTCAACCTGCCACCGTCAGAGTTGGCCCGTCGCCGGAACGGTTCGGCCGACGGATAGACAGGGCGTTTGACGGCGGACGCAGGCCCGCCCGGCCTTTCACCCGCGGCATCGCGCCCTATCTTCACGAGCGTAGCCGGGCGGCAGAGGCGTGGACCCGTCATGCCGCGCCCGATGCCGCGCCCGTCCGCGAGGAGCCCCCGATGCCGTCCGTTCTGCGTCCCGCCGCCGCGCCCTTCGCGCGCTCACCCCGCCCTTCGCTGCTCCGCCGGATGCGGTCCGCGCTGGTCGCCGTCGCCCTGGCCACGACCCTGTCGGGCTGCGGCGCGATCAACCGGGTGCCCACCCTGGAGGAGAGCGCGAAATCCTCGTGGAGCGAGGTTCAGAACCAGTACCAGCGCCGCGCCGATCTGATCCCGAACCTCGTCGAGACGGTGAAAGGCTACGCACAGCAGGAGAAGGATGTCCTCGTCGGCGTCACGGAAGCGCGCGCCAAGGCGTCGAGCGTCAAGGTCGATGCCTCCACCGTCTCCGACCCCCAGAAGTTCAAGGAATTCCAGGACGCCCAGAACCAGCTCTCCGGAGCGCTGAGCCGTCTCCTCGTCACCGTCGAGCGTTATCCCGACCTCAAGTCGAACCAGAACTTCCTGGCGCTGCAATCGCAGCTGGAGGGCACCGAGAACCGGATCGCTGTGGCGCGCCGCGACTATATCGGTGCCGTCCAGGCCTACAACACCGAGGTCCGCACCATCCCGGGCCGCTGGATCGCGGCGTGGTTCTATCCCGAATCGAAGCCGATGGAGACGTTCACGGCGACGCCCAATTCGGACAAGCCGCCGGCCGTGAAGTTCTAGGGTGGTGACGAGGGCCACGGTTCTTCAACGGGGTGCACGCGCGTCGTTCGCGGCGCTCGTCCTCGTCGTCCTGGCCGGGCTGGTGCTGCTGGCGCGCGGCGAGGCCCTGGCGGCGGAGCCGACCTTCCCGGCCCTCAGCGGCCGGGTCGTGGATGCCGCCGGCATCCTCAAGCCGGACGAGAAGGCCGGGCTCGAAGCGCAGCTGAAGGCCTACGAGGAGAAGACCTCCGATCAGGTCGTCGTGGCGACGGTGCCGAACCTCCAGGGATTGACGATCGAGGATTACGGCAACCGGCTGTTCCGGTCCTGGGCCATCGGGCAGGCCAAGACCAACAACGGCGCGCTCCTTCTCGTGGCCCCCAACGAGCGCAAGGTCAGGATCGAGGTCGGCTACGGCCTCGAAGGGGCGCTCACCGACGCCCTGTCCAAGGTCATCATCACCACGGCCGTCACGCCGCGCTTCAAGACGGGCGATTACGGCGGCGGCATCAAGGCCGGAATCGATGCCATGCTGTCGATCCTGAGCGGTGACGCCGAGGAATGGCAGCGCAAGGGCAAGGTGCGAAGCGACGAGGCCGAGCCGTCCCACGTCGTCGGCTTCATCGTCCTGTTCCTGGTGATTCTGTTCCTCGTGTACCGAATGAACCGGGGGCGCCGCGGCGGTGGCTTCATCATCCTGCCCGGCCCATCCTCCGGAGGATGGAGCGGCGGCGTCTCCGGCGGCTTCGGGGATGGCGGAGGATTCTCGGGCGGTGGCGGCTCATCGGGAGGCGGCGGCGCCTCCGGGGATTGGTAGGATGCTGAGCGACACCGACAGGACCCGGATCGCCGAGGCGATCGCCACCGCGGAATCGACCACGTCGGCGGAGATCGTGGTTCTTGTGGCTGCCCGCGCCGGCCTCTACCGGTCGGCCGCATTGGTGCCGGCTTTGGCCCTCGGGCTCGCCGCGCCCTGGCCGCTGATCCTGCTCACCCCGTGGAGCGCAGCGACGATCGCCCTGGCGCAGACCGCCATCGTTCTGGCGGCTCTGGCCGCTGCCGCCCATCCGCTAGCCCGCCTCCTCCTGGTTCCACGCTCGATCCGCCGGGCGAGGGCGCACGAGGCGGCATCGCGGGAGTTTACCGCCCGCGGATTGGCCCGGACGCGTGGCCGCACGGGCATCCTGATCTACCTCGCTCTCGCCGAGGGCCATGCGGAGATCGTCGCCGATTCGGGCATCGCCTCGCGCATATCCCCGGCGGCGTGGTCCTCGGCCATCGACTCGCTGCTGACTTCCCTTCGACGGGGCGCGGCGGCCGACGGTCTCGTCTCGGCCGTGGAGGGGATCGGCGCGATCCTCGCACAGCATTTGCCGCGCGAGGCGGGGGATATCGACGAGTTGCCGAACCGTGTGATCGTCACGGACTGACAACCTCCGCGCGTTTGTATTTTTCTCGCTGGCACCGAAAGAATTTTTGAGCGAGAAGAAAGGTGATGATCCGCCATCAAGGACGGGTCGCGGGAGCGAGACGTCGATGAGTGCGATACAGAAGCACGGGCCCTGGGCCCTTGTCGGTGCGTTGGGCGCGGCGGCCCTGGCGATCGTCGCCACGAGCCGCGGGGAATCGATCAACGCCCTGTGGATCGTCGTGGCCGCGGTCTGCGTCTATCTCATCGCCTACCGCTATTACTCGCTCTACATCTCCGACAAGGTGATGCAGCTCGATCCGAGCCGCAAGACCCCGGCCCACCGTCACAACGACGGGCTCGATTACGTCCCCACCAACAAGACCGTCCTGTTCGGACACCATTTCGCGGCGATCGCCGGTGCGGGGCCCCTCGTCGGCCCGGTCCTGGCCGCGCAGATGGGTTACCTGCCCGGCATGCTCTGGATCCTGGCGGGCGTCGTGCTCGCGGGTGCGGTCCAGGACTTCATGATCCTGTTCATTTCCATGCGCCGCGACGGGCGCTCCCTCGGTGAGCTGATCCGGGCCGAGCTCGGCGTGATCCCCGGCGTGATCGCGCTGTTCGGCACCTTCATGATCATGGTGATCCTGCTCGCCGTGCTGGCGATGATCGTCGTCAAGGCGCTGGCCGAAAGCCCATGGGGCACCTTCACCGTAGCGGCCACGATTCCGATCGCGATCCTGATGGGCCTCTACGCGCGCTTCATCCGGCCGGGCAAGATCGGCGAAGTCTCGATCCTCGGCTTCGTCCTGCTCATGGCCGCCATCGTCGGCGGCGGCCAGATCAACGAACACCCGGTCTGGGGACCGGCCTTCACCTTCACCGGGACGCAGCTCACCTGGATGCTGATCGGCTACGGCTTCGTCGCCTCGATCCTGCCGGTCTGGCTCCTGCTCGCCCCGCGCGACTACCTCTCGACCTTCCTCAAGATCGGCACCATCATCGGCCTCGCGCTCGGCATCGTCGTCGTCGCCCCGCATCTGCAGATGCCGGCCATGACGAAATTCGTCGACGGCACCGGCCCGGTCTGGGCGGGCTCCCTGTTCCCGTTCCTGTTCATCACCATCGCCTGCGGCGCGGTCTCGGGCTTCCACGCGCTGATCTCGTCCGGCACGACCCCGAAACTCATCGACAACGAAGCCGACACCCGCTTCATCGGCTACGGCGGCATGCTCATGGAGAGCTTCGTCGCGATCATGGCGCTGGTCGCCGCGAGCGTGATCGATCCGGGCATCTACTTCACCATGAACTCGCCGGGCGCCCTGCTCGGCACCTCCGCCGAGAGCGCGGCCGCCGCCGTGACCAATCTCGGCTTTCCGATCTCCGCCGATCTGATCACCCAGACCGCCAGGGATGTCGGCGAGCACTCGATCATCTCGCGCACCGGCGGCGCCCCGACCCTCGCCGTCGGCATGGCCCACATCATCTCGTCGGCCATCGGCGGCAAGACGATGATGGCCTTCTGGTACCATTTCGCGATCCTGTTCGAGGCCCTGTTCATCCTCACCGCGGTGGATGCCGGCACGCGGGCGGGACGCTTCATGCTGCAGGATCTGCTCGGCCTGATCTCGCCGACCTTCAAGGACACCTCGGCCTGGGCGCCCAGCATCCTGGCCACGGCCCTCTGCGTCTCGGCCTGGGGCTACTTCCTCTACCAGGGCGTCACCGACCCGCTCGGCGGCATCTACACCCTGTGGCCGCTGTTTGGCATCTCGAACCAGATGCTGGCGGCCGTGGCGCTGACGCTGGCCACCGTGGTGATCTTCAAGATGAAGCGCGAGCGCTACGCCTTCGTCACGATCATCCCCACCGTCTGGCTGTTGATCTGCACGCTCACCGCGGGCTGGCAGAAGATCTTCTCGGCCGATCCCAAGATCGGCTTCCTGTCCCATGCCGACCGGTTCTCGGCGGCGATCGCCGAAGGCAAGGTGCTGGGTCCGGCCAAGAACATGGCCGACATGCACAAGATCGTCTTCAACGACCGGATCGACGCGGCGCTCGCCGTCATGTTCGTCGGCCTCGTCGTGGCCATCGCGGTCTTCGGCGTCCAGGCCTGCCTGAAGGCCTACAGGGCCGACCGCTGGACGGCGCTCGAGAGCGGCGGCCCGTCCCCCGTCCCGGCGGAGTAAGCACCATGGCGCTGTCGTCGACGGAGTTGCGGGACCGGCTCAAGACCTTCTCGAAATGCGTCTGCGACGGCGCCCGCCTCATGGTGGGGCAGGGCGATTACGAAGCCTATGCCGCCCATATCCGCCGGACCCATGTCGACCAGGAGCCGATGACCGAGCGCGAATTCTACCGCAACCGGGAGAATGCCCGGTTCGGCGTCGGTAACCGGAATGGATTCCGCTGCTGCTGATCTGACCGCTCGTCTTCGATCATTCGGCAGTCAGCGAGATAGATCGTCTTCTCATCCGCGATCGCGTGACGAATAAGTTCTGGATACTGTCCGCCAGGCAGATATTCGAAGACCTGGCCAGGATTTTTTGGCAAAGTCCGCGCCCCCATACTTCATCGAAACGAGAGCAGGCCGATGGAAAGACGCATCGGCGGGTGGCCTCGTCGGAGACGATAGGCTTATATGTCGCCTCCCGAGAGAGGAGGTGTCATGTCGCAGCCGCCAATGACCGAGACGCGATCCGGGATGGACCGCTTCGGCGCGATCACCTTCGACAGGACATTCAAGGGCCTCACCGGCATCGCCGTCCGTGGCTTCCTCCTGTCCCTCGTCACCTTCGGCATCTACCGGTTCTGGTACATCACCGAGCTACGGCGCTACTTCTGGAACCGGACCGTCGTCGACGGCAGTCCGGCCGAGTATACCGGGACCGGCAAGGAACTGTTCCTCGGCTTCCTCGTCGCCATCGCCATCCTGATCCCCGTCTACGTCCTGATCTTCGTCGCGACGATCTCGGCGCCCTGGCTCGCGGCCTTCGGCAGCGTCCTGTCCTTCCTCATCCTCTTCGTCCTCGGCCAGTTCGCGCTCTATCGCGGCCGCCGCTACCGCGCCTCGCGCACCCTGTGGCGCGGCATCCGCCTCGGGCAGGACGGATCGGCGATCACCTATGCGCTGATGGCCATTGGCTGGTCTCTACTGACGCTCCTGACCCTCGGCCTCGCCTTCCCCTTCATGCGCGCGAGCCTGGAACGGTACCGGATCAACCATACCCTCATTGGGTCGAGCCGGATGGAATCCACCGCGCGCGGGCGCTCGCTCCTCATTCCCTGGCTGGCATTCTACGTGGTGGTGCTCCTGCCCATCGCCGGCGCGCTGCTCGCCTTCCTCGTGGCCGCCGATTTCACCATCCCCGACGACCTGTTCATCCCCAAGGAGGGGGGCAAACCCGGCGAGACGGAGTTCAACAGCGATTACGAGGACACGCCCATCGCCACCTTCGGGGCGCTCCTCCTCAGTACGCTCGGCATCACCATCCCCCTCGGGCTCCTGCTCATCCCGTTCTACCGGGCACGGGAGACGCGGCTCTTCATGAACGCGGCCAGCCTCGGCCCCGTGCGGCTGATCTCGACTCTGAAGGCCCGCCAGTTCTACTGGCCCTACCTCGTCTACCTTCTCTCCGTGATCGGCTTCGTCCTGATCCTCGGCCTCGTCATCGGCGGTGCCGGCCTGCTCTTGCAGGCCCGAGGCATGGAAAGCGGATTCCACTGGGCGATCGTCTTCGGCATGGTGTTCGGCTATCTCGGCGGCGCCCTGTTCTTCGCGGTGCTCTATGTCCGCGTCATCACGGCGCGGCTCTGGGCGGCGGTCGCCACCACAACATCGGTCGAGAATGCCGGCGGCCTCGATGCCGTGCTCGCGTCGAGCCGGCGCGTGGGCAGCGGCCTCAATGAGGGTCTCGCCGACGCGCTCGATGTCGGCGGCGCCCTCGAAGTGGGGTTCTAGTGCCGGCACTTCGGGTTCAGGGCACGTATTACGATGGCTTGAGCGCCAGGGCCCATCCGGTGACCCTGGTCCTCGAGGACAGCCTGGAGATCACCGGGCGCGACCTGCGCCTCGCCTGGCCTCTCCCCGATCTCGCGGCCGGCGACACGGCGCCCCCCTTCATGCGGCTCGGCCCGGCGGGACATGCCGCCCGCGTCGAGTTCACCGACGAGGCCCTGGCCGCGGCGCTCAAGGATCGCTGCCCCGACCTGTACCGCACCGATCCCTCCGCCTCGGCCGGTCGCCTGCGTCTCGTGCTGTGGTCGATCGCGGCCGGGATTTCGGTGATCCTGCTGGCGATCTGCGGTGTTCCGGCCATTGCCGTGCGTCTGGCGCCCGTGATTCCGGCGGCGATCGAGGCACGGCTCGGCGGGGCGGTGGACGGGCAGATCGGCAAGATCCTGGGCGACCCGCCGGTCTGCGACAACGCCCCGGCGCGGGCCGTCCTCGACCGGTTGATCGAGCGGATGACGGCGGATGCCGGCCTGCCGGTCGGTCCCGCGATCACCGTCCGCCGGCACGCCATCGCCAACGCCCTGACCCTTCCCGGCGGACGGGTCGTCGTATTGTCGGACCTCATCGAGCAGTCCCGCACGCCCGACGAGTTCGCCGGCGTGCTGGCCCACGAATTCGGCCATGTGGCCGCGCACGATCCCATGCGCGCGCTGCTGGCGGCGAGCGGAAGCTCGTTCCTCCTGAGCCTCGTCCTCGGCGACCTGACCGGCTCCACGATCATCATCGCGGTGGGACAGGCGGCCCTCTCGGCCGGCTATTCCCGCGAGGCGGAGAACGCGGCGGATTCCTATTCGGTGGGGGTCATGCGCCGGTCGGGCGGGGATGCCACGGCGCTGGCGACGATCCTCGAACGCATCGCCAAGGACGACGGAAAGGACGACGACAAGGCCGAGTTCGCGAGCTTGCTCCGCAGCCATCCCTTCACGAAGGAGCGCGCCAACCGCATCCGCGCGATGGCGGGGACGGAGACGGTCGGCCGGCGCATTCTCGACGAGACCGAATGGGCGACGCTGAAGGGCATCTGCCGCAACGTCCCGGCCACATCCGCCAAATAGGCGCGGTCCCGGGCGGAGCGTATTGGCGCCCGAGTTACATCCGGAAACAAATATCCTGTCCCGGTCCGCTGCTTGCGTCGCGTCGTCACGGCTACAGATCACCTCGTGACATGCGACGAACGTGGTACACCAGCCCGAACAGGTTTGCGCGGATACCGTATGGGCCTCGTCCAGTATGCTCTGAAGTTTCGCATCACGATCTACGTGCTCGCCGTGCTGATGATGCTCGGCGGCGCGGCCGCGGTGATCGTGGCGCCGAAAGACGTGTTGCCCACCGTGGACATCCCGGTCGTCGTGGTGGTGTGGACCTATACCGGCCTCTCGACCTCCGAGATGGAGCGTCGCATCACCACCTATGCCGAGTTCTCGCTCTCCAACAACGTCAACAACATCGCCCGGATGGAATCGACGACGCTGCAGGGCACGGCGATCCAGAAAGTGTATTTCGACCAATCGGTGAGCATCGATCTCGCCATCGCCCAGACCGTCTCGGCGATGAACTCGATCCGCTCGACCATGCCGCCCGGCGTCCAGCCGCCCATCGTCCTGCGGTTCTCGGCCTCCTCCGTCCCGGTGATCCAGCTCTCGCTCTCCTCCACCAGCCAGAGCCTGACCAAGGTCTACGATTACGCCCAGTACCGCATCCGCCAGCGCCTGACCCAGGTGCCAGGCTCGACGCTGCCCTCGCCCTTCGGCGGCACGCCGCGCCAGATCATGGTCGATCTCGACCTGCAGGCCCTGCGGGCGCTGGGCCTGACGGCGCTGGACGTCACCAACGCCATGACGGCGCAGAATCTCACCGTGCCCTCCGGCCTCGCCAAGATCGGCGAGCAGCAATACCCGATCCAGCTCAACGCCACGCCGGACGCCATCGAGGCACTCAACCAGGTGCCGATCCGGGTGGTCGGCGGACAGCCGGTGCTGGTGCGCGACGTCGCCAATGTCCGCGACGGCGGCCCGCCGCAGGTGAACATCGTGCGGGCCGACGGCCTGAACTCGGTGCTGATGCGGATCTTCAAGAACGGCACCGCCTCGACCCTCGACGTCGTCAACAACGTGAAGAAGGCCCTGCCGGACATCCGCGCCGCCGCCCCTGAGGGCATGGCCCTGCGCGAATTGTTCGACCAGTCGGTCTTCGTCTCCGCCGCCATCGAGGGCGTGATCCACGAGGCGGTCATCGCCGCCGCGCTGACCGGCCTGACGATCCTGCTGTTCCTCGGCTCATGGCGCTCCACCATCGTGGTGCTCGTCTCGATCCCGCTCTCGATCCTGACCTCGCTCTCGATCCTCACGGCCCTCGGCGAGACGATCAACGTCATGACGCTGGGCGGTCTCGCCCTGGCCGTGGGCATCCTCGTGGACGACGCCACGGTGGCCATCGAGAACACGTATCGGCTGTTCGAGGAGGGTGAGCCGTTCCGCAAATCCGTGGTGGAGGGCGCGGCCGGCATCGCCAAACCAGCCCTGATCTCGACGCTCTCGATCTGCGCCGCCTTCGTCTCGGTCTTCGCGCTGACGGACACGCCGAAATACCTGTTCACCCCCCAGGCGCTCGCCGTCGTCTTCGCGATGCTGACCTCCTACGTCCTGTCGCGCACCCTGGTGCCGGTGCTGATCGACGTGCTGGTGGCGCGGGAATACGAGGCGCATCACGGCAAGGGCGGGCAGGCTCCGCGACGGGGCCGCGTCGCCCGCGCGCTGGGATGGCTGTTCGGGCCGCTCCACCGCCTCGCCGGCCGCTTCCGCCAGGGGTTCGAGGCGCGCTTCGCCCGCTTCCATCGCGGCTATCTGGGCCTGTTGCATGTGGTCCTGCGCCGCCGGGTCGTCACGCTGGCCACGGTGGCGGTGATCTTCGCCGGCACGGCGGGCCTGTTCGGCTTCGTCGGCCAGGATTACTTCCCGCAGGTCGAATCGAGCCAGATGACGCTGCACCTGCGCACCCGGCCGGGCATGCGCATCGAGACCGCCTTGCAGACCTTCGCGCAGGTCCAGTCGGTGGTCCGCGAGGTCATTCCCGAGGGCGAGATCGATCAGGTTCTCGACAATCTCGGACTGCCCGCGAACAACTACAATTTCGCCTTCTCGGACGGGTCGTTCGTCGCCAACAACGACGGGCAGATGCTCATCAACCTGAAGGAAGGCCACGGCTCGGTCGCCGGCTACACCAAGCGCCTGCGCGAGGTGCTGCGCGAGCGCTTCCCCGACCTGATCGTCTATTTCCAACCGTCCGACATCATCACGCAGATCCTGAACTTCGGGACGCTGGCGCAGATCGACATCCAGGTCTCCGGCCGCAACACCGCCAAGGACCTCGCCGCCGCGCAGAACATCGTCCGCCGCCTCAAGGAGACGCGCGGGGCGGTGGACGTCCATCTCCATCAGATCGTCGGCACGCCGCAATTCTTCGTGGATGTCGACCGGCGCCTCGCCTCCGAGCTCGGCCTCACCGAGCAGCAGATCGCGCAAGGCCTCAACGTCTCCCTGTCGGGCTCCTTCCAAGTGACGCCGAACTTCTGGACCGACCCGAAGACCGGCATTCCCTATCAGCTCTGGGTGCAGACGCCGGAATACCGCAACGACAGCCTCACCGCGATCCAGAACACGCCGCTCCTCGTCACCGGCAATTCCGACGCGCCCGGCGTGCTGACGCTGCTCTCCAGCGTCTCGACCATGCGCCGCGAGGGGTCGCAGACGGTGATCAACCACGTCAACACGCAGCCGACCTTCAACATCTACGCGGCGGTGCAGGATTCCGATCTCGGCTCGGTGGCGAAAGACATCCGCCGGATCGTCGAAGAGGAACAGAAGGCCCTGCCGGCCCCGGACAAGATCACCGTGCGCGGGCAGATCGAGAACATGCAATCGGCGTTCTTCCGCATGGGAATCGGCCTCTCCATCGCCCTGGTGGCGGTCTATCTGCTGATGGCGGTGAATTTCCAGAGCTGGGGCGATCCCCTCGTGGTCCTGGCGGCGCTGCCGCTGGCCTTCTGCGGGATCGTGGCGAGCCTGTTCATCACCGGCACCACCTTCTCGATCCCGTCGCTGTTCGGGGCGATCATGTCGGTGGGGATCGCCTCCGCCAACTCCATCCTCCTCGTCACCTTCGCCAAGGAGCACCGGGAGGCGACGGGCTGCAGCGCGGCGGAGGCGGCCTTGCTCGCGGGCGACACCCGGCTGCGGCCGGTGCTGATGACGGCGGGCGCAATGTTCCTCGGCTTGATCCCCATGGCGTTGGGCACCGGGGAGGGCGGCGAGCAGAACGCGGCTCTCGCCCGCGCCGTGATGGGCGGCATCGCCATCGGGACGCCCTCGACCTTGCTCTTCGTGCCCTTCCTCTACACCCTCCTCAGGCGGGGCGAGGTCAAGCCGCTTCAGGATTACGCATGAGCGGGAACAGCCCTGGTGACACGACCGATGAGAAGACCGGCACGGTGACGGCTCATGGTTCGGGGCATGGTTCGGGTGATGGCTCCGGGCGAGGCCCGGCGGAGATCCCGCCGCCGCCGGGGAAGGGACCGTTCCTCGTGGCCGGGCTCATTGCCGTCGGCCTGCTCGGCTGGGGCGGCTACGGCCATTGGCAGAAGGGTGCCGCGGCGCAGGAGACGCAGCGCAAGGCCCGGGAGTTCGTGCCGAAGTTGCGGACCATCGCGGTGGAGCGGGCCGACCAGCCCGTCGACATCACCCTGCCCGGACAGACCGACGCCTTCGCCAGGGCGTCCCTGTTCGCCCGTGCCACGGGCTACATCGCCGAGCGCCGGGTCGATATCGGCACGCGGGTGAAGCAGGGCGACATCCTCATCCGCATCGCCGCCCCCGATCTCGACCAGCAGCTGGCGCAGGCCCAGGCGCAGGTGGGCCAGCTCGAAGCCCAGCTCCTTCAGGCCAGGGCCATGGTGGATCAGGCGAAGGCCAACGTGAATCTCGCCACCGCCACCAACAGCCGGACCTCGACCCTCGCCGTGCAGGGCTGGGCCTCGAAGCAGAACGCGGACAATTCCCAGGCCAGCGTCCTGAGCCAGGGCGCGAGCCTCGCCTCGGCGGAAGCGGGGGTGAAGGTGGCCGAGGCCAACATCAAGGCGCAGCGGGCCACCGTGGACAGGCTGAAGGCGCTGACCGGCTTCAAGGACGTGATCGCCCCCTTCGACGGCGTCGTCACCGCCCGCAGCGTCGATATCGGCGATCTCGTCCAGGCCGACGGCACCGGCACCGCCCTGCTGTCCATGGACCGGGACGACGTCCTGCGCGTGGTCGTCAACGTGCCCCAGAATCTCGCCGTCGGGGTGAATCCGGGCGTCGCCGCCACAATCAAGGTGCCGCAGATCCCGGACCGGACCTTCTCCGGCAAGGTCGAGCGCAGCTCGGTCGCCCTGCTGACCTCCTCCCGGACCCTGACCACGCAGGTGGACGTTCCCAATGGCGACGGCAGCCTGCGGCCCGGCCTCTATGTCTACGTAACGCTCAAGGTGCCGCGGACGGGGAGGAACACGGTCATTCCGGCCGAGGCCCTGGTGTTCAACCAGCGCGGCACGCAGGTGGCGATCTCCCGCGACGACGGCACGGTGGAATGGCGCGGCGTCCACATCCAGCGCGACCTCGGCACCACGATCGAGATCGACCAGGGCTTGGACGGCGGCGAGCAGATCGTGCTGAGCCCGCCCGTGGATCTGCATGACGGGCAGACGATGGAGCGCCAGCCGTCGAAGCAGGACGGCAAGGCGCTGAAATCCGCCGCACGATGAGACCGGCTGGACGCGGGCGCAGCCCAGCCAAGCCGTTCGGCCGGTTCCATCCGCGCGGGTGGATGAGGTAGAGACACGCGTTTCCGCGCAAGATTAGCGCGCGGTTTCCGGAACGTCTCCGCGCATGCTCGACCGCCCCGCCTCGGACACTCTCGATCGCGCCCATGTGGCGGCGATGAGCGCCGCGATCACCTGCGTCGCGGTGGTCGGCATCGGCCTCAGCCTATCGATCCCGCTCCTCTCCCTGGAGATGGAGCGCATGGGTGTGTCGAGTACGCTCATCGGGATCAACACGGCCCTGGCGGGTCTCGCCAGCATCGTCACCGTGCCGTTCGTGCCGCGTCTCGCCGCCCGGATCGGCGTGGTGCGCTTTCTCATCCTGGCGATCTGCGTCGGCGCGGCCTCCCTCGTCGGGTTCAAGCTGCTCCACGATATCCGCTGGTGGTTCCCCCTCCGCTTCGTCTTCTCGGCGACGCTGGGTGTGCTCTTCGTCCTGTCGGAGTTCTGGATCAACGAGGTCGCGCCCCCGGCCCGGCGCGGCCTCGTCATGGGCATCTACGCGACGGTGCTGGCCCTGGGCTTCGCGGTGGGGCCGACGCTCCTCGTCGTCATCGGCACCCAGGGCTATGCGCCGTATTGCGCCGGGGCCGCCCTGTTCCTGCTCGGCACCGTCCCCATCGCCCTGGCGCGCGGCCTGGCGCCGGCGATCGAGGGCAAGAGCAGCCGTGGCTTCCTCGGCTATGTCCGGCTGGCGCCGGCCGCCATCTTTGCGGCCCTGGTCTACGGCGCCGTCGAGACCGGGGGATTCGCCATCCTGCCGCTCTACGGCCTCCGGATCGGGTTCGATGCCGAGAGTGCCGCCGGTCTCGTCAGCATGCTCGCCCTCGGCCACGTCCTGTTCCAGATTCCGTTCGGCCTGCTCGCCGACCGGTTCGACCGCCGCCACCTCCTTCTCACCTCAGCCCTCGGCGGTGCGATCGGCGCGGCGCTGATCCCGGTGGCCTCGGCCTCCCCGGCATGGCTCGCCGTGCTTCTGCTGATCTGGGGCGGCCTGACCGGCACGCTCTACACCGTCGGCCTGGCCCATCTCGGAGCCAGTGTGCGCGGGGCCGAACTCGCCGGAGCGAATGCCGCCTTCCTGATTTTCTACAATGTCGGCCTGATGGTCGGACCTCCAATCATCGGTGGTGGCATGGACCTGGTGCCGCCCCAGGGCTTCGCCTATGCCATGTGCGGCGTGCTCGTCGCCTATGCCGGCCTCGTCCTCTGGCGGCTTCGGATAACCGCCCCGGCCTTGACGAAGTGAGCCCGATGAGGCAATGACCGCCCGGAATTCAGCCGGTCCGCGCCGGCCATTTTGCGTTTCGCTCAAGCGGAATGCCGCCATCTTCAGGAGCACCGCGCCATGGCCAAGGCCGTCACCGTTAAAGTCAAGCTGATCTCGACCGCCGACACCGGCTACTTCTACGTTACGAAGAAGAACTCCCGGACGCAGACCGAGAAGCTGTCCATGAAGAAGTACGACCCCGTCGTGCGCAAGCATGTCGACTTCAAGGAAACCAAGATCAAGTAAGCCGCGTCTCCTTATCGAGACGGCACAAAAAAGCCGCCCTTTCGGGCGGCTTTTTCCGTTTCGGATCGGTGCCGGAGTTACAGCGGCGCGGTGGGGTAGGAGCGCACGCCCGGACGGGCGCCGGGAAGCGTCGTGGCATCGGAGGGCGTCGTGCTCGGCGCGGTCCAGCCATCGGCCTTCCAGCCTTCGGCGCGCTCGGTGACGTTCACCGAACCGTGCTCTTCGAGCACGTCCATCACCTGCGACGCGCGGGCATCGTCGGCCTTGACGGTCACGAGGGTGCCGCCGCGACGTACGCCTTCGCTGTAGGTGTGGGCATCGGCTTCGCTCAAGCCCGCGCCGGTCAGACCACCGACAAGGCCACCGGCCGCGGCACCGATGCCGGCACCGGCCAGGGTGGTGACGAGCCAACCGGCGGCAACGACGGGGCCGACGCCCGGGATCGCCAGCAGGCCGAGCCCCGTCAGGAGGCCGGCGGCGCCACCGAGCAGCGTACCGACGCCGGCTCCGGTGCCCGCACCGGTCGATGCCGACTCGGTGGTGTCCGCACGGGTGTGATCGCCCGTCGTCACGCGCCCGGCATGCCGGTCGTTCTCGTTGCTGCTGACGATGCTGATGTCGCTGTGGCTGATGCCCGACGCTTCGAGCTTGGCGACGGCCTTGCCGGCGTCGTCGTACGAATCGTAGAGCGCGGTAATGGTCTGGTTTGCCATGGGATCGTTCCTCTCACTGTATCGACAGGCCGGCGGCTTCAGGGACGCAGCTAGTTGGCCGCGACGTTGCCCTTGAAGTCGACGCCGACGGTGACCGGCTTGCCGTTGAGCGTCGCCGCCCCACGCCAGATGCCCTTGTCGTCCTTCTTGAGTTCCTTGATGTCCTTGTAGCCCGCCTGCTCCAGCCGGCTGCGGGTCTGGCCCTCGGTGAAGCTGTTGGCGCCTTCCTCCAGCTTTGCGTTGGCCGCTGTCGCCTGTGTGGTGGCGGGGCGGTTCGCGTCGGGCTTGTCGGTGTTGGGCCGCGTCACGGATTCCTGACCGCCGGATTTGGCGCTGGTCTCGGCATCGGTGGCGGGCTTGCCGGTCACGGTGGTCTGCGCGTAGGCCGCGCTCGAGCCAAGAATCGCCACAAAGGCGAGTGTAGCCAGCTGATGTCGCATAATAATCTCCCTCATCGGACCCATTCAATTCCGAGGGAAGCCAAAGCGTTCCGTAGATATCACTCGATACACGGCCGCTAAGCGTAACTGGGACCGCGGCCGTCTCGAAAAATATTGAGCATTACCATTGCGGCCATGCTTCAGGCCGCCGGCCATGGCTCAGATGCATGTCGATATCGCCAGGTTCCTGCCTGCGAGCTTACGGAAACGACCACGTCGAAGACGGCTTCGTTCCGGTCCGGCACGTCGCAAATGTGTGAATGTACAACGATCCTGGCCCCGGATACCGAACGCCCAGGCGATGATCCGGCCATAGGCACCGTCAGGCCCTGACACCGCTGCTCGAACACGGGTGGAAACGATGGCGACGTATAACGTCTACGACAAAGTCGATTTTCGGACGCTGGATATCTGGCACCTCGATAAGACGGGCGGACTTTATTACGATCTCGCCCCGACCGGATACGAGCTCGATTTCAACGACGGGACGGCCATCCTGGTCCAGGGCCACGATCTGACTTACGCGAGGAACGGAGACCCGACATCCGGGACGACGACGGCACTCGATTACGACGACGGCGCGGGCCTCTACAGCACGTTGCGCGGCATCGACGTGACGGTGGCCCACGAGCAGACATTCTACGATCACAACGACACGCAATACGTGCTGAAGGACATCTTCGCCGGGAACGACACGATTAACGGCTCGCGGTATTCCGACTACATCAATGGATATACCGGCGCCGATACGATGATGGGCGGCGATGGTAACGACGTCTACATCGTCGATAATTCCGGCGATCGCGTCGTCGAGCGGAGCTTGAATGGTGTCGACCTCGTCAAGTCCTCCGTGTCCTTCTCCATCGGCGGCCAATTCATCGAGAACCTGACGCTCACGGGGACGTCGGCCATCAACGGCACCGGCAACACCGGGGACAACGTTCTCACCGGTAACGCCGCCGCAAACACGCTGAAGGGCGGCGCGGGGGACGATGCACTGATCGGCGGACGCGGCCGCGACGTTCTCCTCGGCGGGGCGGGCGACGACACCTTCCAGTTCAAGTCCATCAGGGACAGCGCGGTGGGCGCCGAGCACCGAGACCAGATCACGGATTTCACCATCGGTGCCGACCATATCGATCTGCACCTGATCCAAGCCGTGACGGGAGCGACCGGCGATCAGCCATTCAACTTCATCGGCGACGCCGCCTTCAGCAAGCAGGCGGGCCAGCTCCACGCCCTCGTTTCAGGCAGTGCGACGATCGTGGAGGGCGACGTGACCGGCGACGGCAAGGCCGATTTCCAGATCTCCCTCAAGAACGTGGTGGATACCCTGCACGCCAGTGACTTCCTCCTGTAGCCGGCACGTCGATCGGACGTCGAGCCCGGGGCTGGGCAGCCATCCCAGCCCGGCAGAACCATCTGCGACGATGGATTCTCGACGTTCGGCGATGACGGGCATCGTGTTCCTGCGATAGAGCGGACGGAACCAGCCCCGCGTTCCGCCAGGATCGCCGAACCCGCATCCGTCACTGTGAGGAATCTGCCATGACCGACGAGTTCGACGTCGATCTGTTCGTCATCGGTGGCGGCTCGGGGGGCGTGCGCGCGGCGCGCATCGCGGCCGGTTACGGCGCCAGGGTCAGCCTCGCCGAAGAATACCGGATCGGCGGCACCTGCGTGATCCGCGGCTGCGTCCCGAAGAAGCTGATGGTCTATGCCGGGCGCTTCGCCGACGAGTTCGAGGACGCGGCCGGGTTCGGCTGGTCGGTGGGCGAGCCGCGCTTCGACTGGAGCGTCCTGAAGGCCCGCCGCGACGCCGAGGTCTCGCGCCTCGAATCGATCTACGACACCAATCTCGAACGGGCTGGCGTCACCGTCATCGCGGAGCGGGCCGTCATCGAGGATGCCCACACTGTCCATCTCACCGGCTCGGGACGCCGCGTGCGGGCGAAATACATCCTCGTGGCGGTGGGCGCGTATCCGGTGAAGGTCCCGGTCATTCCCGGCGGCGATCTCGGCATCACCTCCAACGAGGTCTTCGAGCTGGAGACCCTGCCGGAGCGCATCCTCGTCATCGGCGGCGGCTACATCGCGGTCGAATTCGCCAGCGTCTTCGCGCATCTCGGATCGCGCACGACCCTGCTGCACCGGGGCGACCGCCTGCTGCGCGGGTTCGACGACGAGGTCCGCGACGCCCTCGGCCTCGCCTTCGACAAGCGCCTGGATCTGCGGCTCAACCAGACGGTGGAGCGCCTCGAACGGCGGGAGGGCGGCATCGCCGCCACCCTCGGCGACGGCAGCGTGATCGAGGTCGATCAGGTCCTCGTCGCCACGGGGCGCAAGCCGGCGGTGAGCGGCCTCGGTCTGGAGAATGTGGGCATCGGGACCGACGAGAGCGGCGCGATCCCGGTGGACGCCTTCTCGCAGACCCGCGTGCCCTCGATCTACGCGGTGGGCGACGTCACCAACCGCGCCGCCCTGACGCCCATCGCCATCCGCGAGGGCCACGCCTTCGCCGATACGGTGTTCGGCGCCAAACCCTGGGCGGTGAACCACGACCTCATCGCGACGGCGGTGTTCTCGACGCCCGAGATCGGCACGGTCGGCCTCACCGAGGATCAGGCCCGCGAGCGGTTCGAGATGATCGACATTTACAAGTCGAGCTTCCGCTCCATGAAGGCGACGCTGTCCAACAGCGCCGAGCGTGTCCTGATGAAGATGATCGTGGATTGCGCCAGCGACAGGGTGCTCGGTGTCCATATCGTCGGACACGATGCCGGCGAGATCATACAGGCGGTGGCGATCGCCGTGACGATGGGGGCCACGAAAGCCGATTTCGACCGGACCATCGCGGTGCATCCCACGGCGGGCGAAGAACTCGTCACCATGCGGGTCCCCGCCGTGACCAAGCGGCCGGAGGGAGTGGGTTAGAGCCGCACCCCGGAACAGGGACTCGGCGCTGCCGTTGGCTTGCCGACCGACCTAGCGTCAGAGGCCTTGTGAATGACCGACAAGATGGCGGAGCCGAAGATCGAGGCCTATGACGGGCCGGCCGGCGGCTGGGGCTCGGCGCAGTCCCTCACCGAGATCCTGCTGCGGGAGGAGATCCCCGTCACCGGTGCGGCGCTGCTGATGAAGCAGAACAAGCCGGACGGCTTCATGTGCGTGTCCTGCGCCTGGGCCAAGCCCGCCAAGCCGCTGACCTTCGAATATTGCGAGAACGGCGCGAAGGCCACGGCCTGGGAGCAGACCGCCAAGCGCTGCGGGCCGGACTTCTTCGCCAAGCACACGGTGACGGAACTCCGCGACTGGACGGATTACGCGCTCGAGGAGCAGGGCCGGCTCACGCACCCCATGCGCTACGATCCGGACAGCGATCACTACGTCCCGGTATCGTGGGACGAGGCAACGGCGGCGATCGGACGGGAATTGCGGGCCCTCGATCCGAAATCGGCGGTGTTCTACGCGTCGGGCCGGGCGTCCCTCGAGACGTCCTACATGTATGGGCTCCTCGCCCGGATGTACGGCAACAACAACCTGCCCGATTCCTCCAACATGTGCCACGAGCCGACCTCCGTCGGCCTCAAGGCGTCGATCGGCGTCCCCGTGGGAACCGTGGTTCTCGAGGATTTCGACACCACCGACCTGATCCTGTTCTTCGGCCAGAATGTCGGCTCGAACGCGCCCCGGATGCTCCACCAGCTGCAGGAGGCACGCAAACGCCGGGTTCCGATCATCACCTTCAACCCCCTGCGCGAGCGTGGGCTTGAGCGCTTCACCAACCCGCAATCGGTGGTGGAGATGGCGACGCGCCACGCCACCGAGATCTCGACCCAGTATCATCAGGTGAAGGCGGGGGGCGATCTCGCGGCGATCACCGGGATGTGCAAGGCGCTCATCGCCGCCGACCGCGAGGCGCTGAGCGTCGGGCGGCCCGGCATCCTCGACCGGAGCTTCATCGACGAACACACCCATGGGTTCGACGCCTTCGCCGCCTATTGCGACAACCAGGATTGGGCGGCCCTCGAAGGCCGCTCGGGCCTGACCCGCGCCGCCATCGAGGCGGCGGCGACCGTCTATGCCCGCGCACGGGCCGTCATCGGCGTCTACGGCATGGGATTGACCCAGCATCGCAAAGGCACGGAATCCGTGCAGATGCTGGTGAACCTCCTGCTCCTGCGCGGGAATATCGGGCGCAAGGGCGCCGGTCCCTGTCCGGTGCGCGGCCATTCCAACGTCCAGGGCCAGCGTACGGTTGGGATCACCGAGAAGCCGGAACTCGCCCCCCTCGATGTCCTGAAGGAGCAATACGGTTTCGAGCCGCCGCGCGAGAAGGGCCTCAACACGGTGGAGGCCTGCGAGGGCATCGTGTCCGGCGACGTGAGGGCCTTCATCAGCCTCGGCGGCAACTTCGTCCGCGCCATCCCCGAGACGGTGCAGATGGAGGAAGCGTGGCGGACGATGCGCCTCACCGTGCAGATCTCGACCAAGCTCAACCGCTCCCACCTCGTCAACGGTGAGGTCGCCTATATCCTGCCCTGCTTGGGTCGGATCGAGATCGACACCCAGGCGAGTGGGCCGCAGGCGGTCTCGATGGAAAGCTCGACCTCGTGCTTCCACGGCTCGCGCGGCAAGACGAAGCCGGTGAGCGATCAGGTCCGCTCGGAGCCCTGGATCGTCGCCGAGATCGCCAAGGCCACCGTCGCGCCGAACCCGAACGTGCCCTGGGACGCGTGGGTCGGCGATTATTCCCGCGTTCGCGGGGCCATGGAGGCGACCTACCCCGCGGTGTTCCACAATCTCGAAGGCCGGATGTTCGAGCCCGGCGGCATTCACAAGCCCTTGGCCGCCCGCGACCGCCGCTGGGAGACGGAGACGGGCAAGGCCAATTTCTCCGTGCCGGAAGGCATCGAGGCCGATCCCGACATGCCGCTGCGGAGTCCCGACGCCCTCGACCTCATCACCCTGCGTTCGAACGACCAGTTCAACACCACGGTCTATGGCTATGATGACCGCTTTCGTGGCGTGAAGGGCACGCGGACGATCCTGTTCATGAACGCCGACGACATCGCGCGCCTGGGGCTAGCCGATGCCGAGATCGTCGATGTGACGACGGAGGCGGAGGACAGGGTCCGGACGGTGAAGGGGCTCCGCATCGTCGCCTACAACATCCCGCCGGGAAACTGCGCGGGCTACTACCCCGAGCTCAATCCGCTGATCCCGCTCTGGCACCATGACGAGCAAGCGAAGACACCGGCCGCCAAGGCGATCCCGGTGCGGATCGCGCGCTCTGCCCCGGCTCTCCACGGGTGAAGCCGCCGTCCGGGCCCGGCTTTCATAGCAGACGACGATGAGGAGACCTCATCGCCGTTTGCCCGCGCGAGCGCGCGGCGGCGGGCCTCCGCCGAACGCACTGATGCCGGCTGTCGGTCGGGATCAGTGCCGCTTGGTATTAAGCGTGAGGCGCGCGGGACTCTCTTGTTTCGGGCGGCTTTCGCACTCCATAACATCGGTATGGCAAAGAACGACGACGCGCATGACCGGCGCCAGGCGATCATCGACCGCATGCTGGAGCAGTCTCTGTTCCCGGAGGCCGACCGTCGCCTGCCGAGCCATGATGCCCTGCCGGAGGACATGCGCGACACGGTGGATCGCCTCCTCGCCAAGGCGGAAGCACAGCGGGCGCGTCGCCTGACCTACGAAGATCTCGAGGAGGCCCTGCCTCCGCGCGACGTCACGGCCGAGGATCTCGAAGCGATCTTCTGGATCCTGTCGGAACACGGCATCGCCGTGGAGGACGGCGAGGGGGACTAGTATCTCGTCTCCACTCTCGCGGACGGCGCCTTGATCGGGCGTCGCCTTGAGTCGACGCACGCCAATCTCCATCTCCGGGATGAACCTTGGCCTTATCGGGCGGGACCACCTCGCAGCCGGCGCGTATCCCTCGCTTCTGTTCGAGAACCGCTCTATAAGCCGCGCTCTTCGCAAGGGATTCTCCCTTGTCGCGAAGCCGGCCGAGAGGTGGACGGGAGATTATCATGGGCGAGCGTTGGACACCGAAGACTGGCTGGACGCCGACATCGTGGCGCAACCTGCCGATCCAGCAGGTGCCGGCCTATCCGGATGCGGCCGCCCTGCAGGCGGTCGAGACCCAGCTCGCGAGCTTTCCGCCCCTCGTTTTTGCAGGTGAGGCGCGCAAGCTGACATCCGCGCTCGCCCGCGTCTCCACCGGGGAAGCGTTCCTGCTCCAGGGCGGCGATTGCGCCGAGAGCTTCGACGAGCATTCGGCCGACAACATCCGCGATTTCTTCCGCGTCTTCCTGCAGATGGCCCTGGTGCTCACCTTCGCGGGCGGCTCGCCGGTGGTGAAGGTCGGTCGCATCGCCGGGCAGTTCGCCAAGCCGCGCTCCTCGCCCACCGAGACGATGGACGGGGTGAGCCTGCCGAGCTACCGGGGCGACATCGTCAACGGCATCACCTTCTCCGAGGAGGCGCGCGTCCCCGATCCGCGCCGGCAGCTCGAGGCGTACCGCCAGTCGGCGGCGACGCTCAACCTGCTGCGCGCCTTCGCCTCGGGCGGCTATGCCAACCTCGAGAACGCGCATCGCTGGATGCTCGGCTTCGTCAAGGATAGCCCGCAATCCTCGCGCTACCAGGACGTGGCGGAGCGGATGAGCGATGCCCTCGACTTCATGCGCGCCATCGGCATCAATCCGGAGACGCATCAGGAAGTCCGCACCACGGACTTCTTCACCAGCCACGAGGCCCTGCTGCTGGGCTACGAGGAAGCGCTGACCCGCGTCGATTCCACCAGCGGCGACTGGTACGCCACGTCCGGCCACATGCTCTGGGTCGGTGACCGCACCCGTCAGGCCGACCACGCGCATATCGAATATGCGCGCGGCATCAAGAACCCGATCGGGCTGAAATGCGGGCCGTCGATGACCTCCGAGGGGCTGATCACGTTGATCGACCAGCTCAACCCGGCGAACGAGGCCGGCCGCCTGACCCTGATTTGCCGCTTCGGCGCGGACAAGGTCGGCGAGCACCTGCCCGGGCTGATCCGCACCGTCGAGCGCGAGGGCCGCAAGGTCGTGTGGGTCTGCGATCCGATGCACGGCAACACCATCTCGGCCGGCCGCTACAAGACCCGGCCGTTCGAGCGGGTGATGACGGAGATCGAAGGCTTCTTCGGTGTCCACCGGGCGGAGGGGACCATCGCCGGCGGCATTCATCTCGAGATGACCGGCAAGAACGTGACGGAATGTACCGGCGGCGCCCGCGCTCTGACGGCCGACGACCTGCAGGATCGCTACCACACCTATTGCGATCCCCGGCTCAATGCCGAGCAGGCGCTCGAAGTCGCGTTCCTCACGGCGGAACTGGTCAAGCGTGAGCGCGCCGAGATCGTCCGCCCTCGCTTCGACGCCGCCGAGTAACCTCGGACCAAGGCCGGCCTTATGAAAGAAGCCCTCTCTCCCGGCAAGGGAGAGAGGGCTTTCCTATTTCACATCCGCCGCGATGCCATCTCGCCGACGGATATTTACGTTCCGGCGCAGCTCAGTGCAGCCAGGACGTGAAGAAGTAGATCAGCAGAATGATCGGCAATGGAATCCCGATCAACCACAGCAAACCGCCCTTCATCATGGTCGTACTCCAACTCTATCCTCGTTTGTTCAACGGAATGTGAGCGGGTCCGGTTCCGAATTCTGTCTATAGAACATCCCTCACGTTCCGGCCGCTGCGCTCGTAGAAGAACGGGATCGGCAGGTACGGCGCGAACCCGCCGGCGATCTGCAACTCCAGCTCGTCGAGGACCACGCGGGTGATTCGCGGCAGGTCGAGCTCCCGCGCCTCGGCGAAACTCACCCAGGCGAGCTCCACCAATTCGGATGTCGGCGTGACGATCCCCGGCTTCTCGGCGGCCACGGCCTTGCGGTCGATGGTGAAGAAGCGCGTATCGAACCGGCGCGGCCGGCCCGGCGGCGTGATCGCCCGCGCCACGAGGTGGAGCGCTTCGAGGTCCGGCATCACCCCGAACTGCTTGAACGCCTGCCAGCTTCCCTCCGGCGCGGTCTCGGGCGGGCCGTATTCGGTGGTGCCGAGGAAGAGACCGGTCTCCTCGTGGGTCTCGCGGATCGCCGCCAGGGCGAGCGCCCGCCCGAGGGAGTGCGAGGCGCGGGGCACGCGCTTGACCAGGGCATCCTCGGCCCGCGACGAGAGCGCTCCCGCCACGCTCATGCGCCGGTCGCCGGGCTCGATCCGCCCGCCGGGAAACACGAACTTGCCGGGCATGAAGGCGAGGCCCTCGTGCCGCTTGCCCATCAGGAATTTGGGATGCCGCGCCGTGCGGTCGATGATGATGAGGGTCGCCGCGTTGCGGGGCCGCAGAGTGGCGGGGCGCCTGATGGGTTCAGGCGCGGCCGAGGCCGGGGGTAGGATTGTCGCTTGGTCCAAGCTGAACCTCCTCGGAGCGCGCAATTGCCACGCTTGGGCCCGTCGGTAGCGTGGCAAAGCCCCCCATGCCAAGGGCGTACTGCAACCCGACCACGGCGCCCTTCACCGGCTGGAGCAGGGCGAGGGCGGATCCGAGGGTGACGATCGGCCAGAACGAGAGCTGAAACCACAACGGCACGTCGTAGTTCGTCTCGAGTTCGAGGATGAAATACCCGACGATGTGGCCGATGATGAAGATCACGACGTAGGGCGGCAGGTCGTCGGCCCGGTGGTGGTGGAATTCGAGCCCGCACTCGTCGCAGGCCGGCCGGACCTTGAGGAACTTGCCGAAGAGCTTGCCTTCGCCGCAATGCGGGCAGCGGCACACGAAGCCGCGAGCCATGGATTTGACGAGGCCGATGCGTTCACCGGGCCGGGTCTCGACGCTGGCTGTCATAGCGATCTACCTTCCGCTTCGGATGTCCAACACCGCAACCTCATCCTGAGATGGCCGCGAAGCGGGCCTCGAAGGAGCCCTCCAGCGGCCTCGGAGCCGGCTGGGGCCCACATTCGAGTCCGCTGGCGCGGCGCCCGAGAATTAGGTCGGCGACTGGGAGGAAACGTTCCGACGATACGCGATCCTACACCAGCCGCCCTAGCGGCGCGACCCGCGATGGCGCGACCCGGCGTTGCGGATGCCGGCGGGCCGGCCGGGCGGACCGGCCTTGTGGAAGCTCGGCGAGCGCGGGGATTTCGTCCCCCCGGCCTGCGGCCTGGTCTGGCCTTCGGAGAGCAGTTCGAAGCGCAAGGCACCGGCCACGGCCGCCGCCTCCACCAGCCTCACCTCCACCCGGTCGCCGAGGCGATGGGTCTCGCCGCTCCGCGAGCCGACCAGGGCATGGCGCGCCTCGTCGTGATGGTAGAAATCGTTGCCGATGGTGGAGATCGGCACGAAGCCGTCGGCCCCAGTCTCGTCGAGCTTGATGAACAGCCCGGCGCGGGTGACGCCCGAGATCTGGCCGGTGAAGTTGGCGCCGACCCGGTCGGCGAGGTGATGCGCGATGAGCCGGTCGATGGTCTCGCGCTCCGCCGCCATGGCGCGACGCTCGGCCGCCGAGATCTGCTCACCGATCTGGTCGAGGGCGCCGACCGTCACGTCGGAGGACAGGCCGTCCGATCCCAGCCGGCACGCGGCGATCAGCGCCCGGTGGACGATGAGATCGGCGTAGCGCCGGATCGGCGAGGTGAAATGGGCGTAGCGCCTGAGATTGAGCCCGAAATGCCCGAGATTCTGCGCGGCATAGACGGCTTGCGCCTGCGATCGCAGCACGACCTCGTTGATGAAGATCGCGTGCTCGGTCTCAGCCACCGAGCCGAGGATGCGGTTGAACAGAGCGGGGCGGAGTGCCCCTTCCTTCGGAATCTTGATGCCGATGGAAGCCAGCACCTCGCCGAGCGCGCGCATCTTCTCCAGGGCCGGCTCGTCGTGGACCCGGTAGATCAGCGGCTGCTTGGCCTGTTCCAGGGTCTCGGCGGCGGCGACGTTCGCCTGGATCATGAACTCCTCGATGAGCCGATGCGCATCGAGGCGGGCCGGCACCACGACCCGGTCGACGGCGCCGTCCGGCGTCAGCAGCACCTTGCGCTCGGGCAGGTCGAGGGCGAGGGGGCCGCGTGCGTCGCGCGCCTCCGTCAGGGCCGCATAGGCGGCCCAAAGCGGACGCAGGATCGGCTCCAGCAGCGGCGCCGTGGTCTCGTCGGCAAATCCGTCGATGGCTGCCTGGGCCTGGGCGTAGGACAGCTTGGCGCGCGAGCGCATCATGACCCGGTGGAAGCTGTGGCGCTTCTTCGCCCCATCGGCGCCGATCACTAGGCGCACCGCGATGGCGGGGCGATCCTCCTTCTCCCTCAGCGAGCAGAGGTCGTTGGAGATGCGTTCCGGCAGCATCGGCACGACCCGGTCGGGGAAATAGACCGAGTTGCCGCGCAGCAGCGCTTCTCGGTCGAGGGCCGAGCCGGGGCGGACATAGGCGGCCACATCGGCGATGGCGACGGTGACGACGAAGCCGCCCCGATTGGCCTCGTCCGAGTCCGGCACCGCCATGACGGCGTCGTCATGGTCCTTGGCGTCGGGCGGATCGATGGTCAGAAGCGGCTCGGCCCGCCAATCCTCGCGGCCCTTCATCCCCACCGGCTCCACCGCGTCGGCCTCGGCCAGGGTGTCGGCGGCGAAGACATGGGGGATGTGATGGAGATGCAGGGCGATCAGGCTCACGGCGCGCTCGGAGCCGAGGGAGCCGAGGCGTTCGGTCACGCGCCCCCGCGGCAGGCCGAACCGGCTCTCGCTGACAAGGCTGACGCTGACGAGGTCGCCGTCCCGCGCCTCGCCTTCCTCGCCGGCCGGGATCGCGATCTCGCGGCCCTGCGCCCGCTTCTCCACGGGGACGATGCGACCGCCGTCGGGGCCCGAGCGGTAGACGCCGATCACCTCGGCCTTGTTCTTGCCGATCACCTTGATGACGCGGCCGGAATAGCGCCCGCTTTCGCCGGGGATCGGCTCCACGCGCAGCAAAGCGCGATCGCCGATACCCGGTGCGGCACGGCCGGGCTTCTTGCCGCTGCGCGGCGAGGACACCAGGATCTTCGGCGGCGGCCCCTTGGCATGGTCCCATTCGACGGGAACGGCGAAGAAGTCGCCGTCGCGATCCCGCGACTTGATGTCGGCGAGCGTCACCGGCGGCAGCCGGCCGGCCTGGGCCAGGCCGCCACGCCCGCGCTCGATCTCGCCGTCCACCTCGATCTCCTTGAGGATGCGCTTCAAGCCGATGCGGTCGGCGCCCTTGATGTCGAAGGCTGCGGCGATCTCGCGCTTGCCCACCTTCTCCGTCGCCTGCTCGATGAAGGCGACGATCTGCTCGCGGGAGGGCAGGGCGCTTTGCCCGGGGTTCGGATTGATGCGTTTGGCCAAAGGTCTCTGGGCTCGGGGTCGTGTGGCGCGCCGAAACCTCGAGGCCGGCGCGGGATTGGACAGTTCTCGAAGTCGAACTCTCCATTGTTGGCAAACATGGGACCGTCCGTGCCTCGCGGCAACGCCGTTTGGCGGACGATCGTATGTCATCAACCGGTGGAGGCCGATCCGGCGATCCGCTCCACCGCGCAATCGACATCGAATCCGGGATCGAGCAGATCGGCGAGGGTGAACGGGCAGGCGACCGGCAGGCCGAACGACACCCGGCCTTCCGAAGCCTGGAATTCGGGCGCCTCGGCCTCGCCCACGGCCAGGGTCCAGATCCCATCGATCTTGAGGGATTTCGCCGCCTCGGCATCGGAGACCAGGGCGGCATGGGCGCGCCGCGCCTCCTCGCGCCAGCGCAGGCTTTCCGTATCGTCCGAGATCAGGGCCGCCTTCACGAGACTGGCGAGAAGAGTTTGAAGTGTCGTCATTGGTGTTGTGGCCTCCGGCATCCTGGCAGCCCAACGCGCAAGACCCGCGCCGGGCCTCGCATCGGCGAGGTTTCGGGACGGAGCGCTCTTGCTCAGTAGGGGGTGCCCTTCGCGCGCTGCACCTTCAACGCCTCGGCGTGCCAGACGAGTTCGTCGAGGAAGCGCTTCGCGGCCTTCGACAGCCACTCCTCCTGCGGCACGCCCTCCGCGTCGAGGGCCTTGCCGATGCGCGGAATCGGCAGGAGCGAGGCAATGCTCGGCGCGCCGAGCTCGGCCATCATTGCCCTCAGCTGCATCGCCGCGCGGACGCCGCCATATTGCCCGGCCGAGTAGCAGACGATGGCCGAGGGCCGCCAGAAATACTCTTCGAGGAAATGGTCGAGGGTGTTGGAGAGGGCCGGCGGGATCGAATGGTTGTATTCGGCCGACACGACCACGAAGGCGTCCGACCGGCGGTAGAGCGTGGCGAGCTCTTCCAGCGCGGGGGGGGCCTCGCCCTTGGGATATTCCTTGTACATCCTGTCGAGGAGCGGCAGCTTCAACTCCGCCGGGTCCACCAAGGGCGCCTCGATGCCGCGTTCCTCCAGCAGCCGGATCACGAAGCGCGCACCGCGCAGGCCCTGCCGCTCACTGCGGACGGAACCGAGGATGACGGGGATCACGAGGGACATGATGCTGCTCCGGCAGGGTTGAACGCTGTCGGTCCATCGTATCGCCGGAGACGGATTCTGTCGCGGGTGGTGGGCCGGTCAACGCTTCGCTTGCCCAGGCCCCATCGTCACGCTGCGTTGAGGCAGCACTTCTTGTATTTCTTGCCGCTTCCGCACGGGCAGGGGTCGTTGCGGCCGATCTTCACCGGGTTGCGGATCGGAAGGCCCGCCCCCTCGGCGGTCCAAGCCAAGGCCCCGATCGGGTCGTCGAACGTGCCGTAGTTCTGTCCGTCGAACCGCTGCAGGTCGTTCGGCTTCGCGGTCGCCCGGCGCAGGGTGGTGTGAAACCACCCTGCATCGCTGAACTCGTCGCTCAGGCGGCCATCGGCCCGGGCGGCCGTGCTCCGCAGGGCGAGATCGGCAAAGCCGAGGAGGGCGATGGTCTCCTCCCAGCCGACCCAGGCGACATCGCCCTCGACGGCGGCGCGCTTGTCGTCGAAGCGGACGAGGAGGTCGTGGGTCTGAGTCCGGTCGATGCGTCCGGTCTGGGTCAGGTAGGCGAGGGCGGCGAAGACCTCGTTGCGGGCAAAGCCGTCCACCGTCGAGTCGAGCAGCAGCGCGTGCATCGGCGTGACATTGCCGTCGAAGAGGCTGGTGAGCATCTTCGCCATGGTGATGGTGAGGGCATCACCCAGGAGCGCGTCGAGGCCGTCGGAATCCTGGCGCCGCAGGATACCGAGGAGCGGGGCGAAGGCCCGCGTGTCGCCGGCCGCCGCCAGGATATGAAGCCCCCAGAACAGCAGGTTGCCCTGTTCCTCGTCGAGATCCTTGCCCTCCGCCGCCAGGGTCAGGACGGCGAGGACGGGTTCGGCGACGTCGGAGGGGTTCGCCAGGGCTTGGAGCATCGCCTCCTTCGGCAGATGCTTGGCGGCCGACAAGACGTCGATCAGTTCCTGGTTCGCCATGTGATCCGCCATGCGGTCGGCTTCCTTGTCTGGGATCCTACGAGCCGATTTCAGCCTCTCAAAGTCGCGCCGGTCTTGCGGGCGACCTCGGCGACGATCTTGGCCGTCACGGCCTCGATCTCCGCATCGGTGAGGGTGCGCTCCACCGGCTGGAGCCTCACCGCGATGGCGACGGATTTCGCGCCTTCGGGGATGCCCGTCCCCTCGTAGATGTCGAAGACGTCGATCCCGGCGATGAGCTTGCGCTCGGCACTTTGCGCCGCCTTCACCACGTCGCCCGCCGCCACGTCGCGCCCGACCACGAAGGCGAAGTCGCGGGAGATCGGCTGGAAATCGGACAAGGCGAGAGCGGGCTTGACCTTGGTCGGGCGGTATTTCGGCAGGGGGATCGCATCCAGGGTGATCTCGAAGGCGACGAGCGTGCCCTTCAGGTCGAGCGCCTTCATCACGCGGGGGTGGATCTCGCCGAAATAGCCGATCTGGTTCTTCGGCCCGAACTGCATCGTGCCGGACCGTCCGGGATGCAGCCAGCCGGGGCCACCCGCCACGATCTGAAGACCGCCGGTCGGCACGCCAAGTGCGGAGAGGAGCGCCAGGGCGTCGGCCTTGGCTTCGAACGCATCGACGGGGGCGGCGGCGCCCGCCCAATGGCGGCCGGCGCCGTCGTGGCGTGCGGTGCCCCGCCGTATGGCCGTGGCGCGGATCGACTGGCCCTCGGGCTGGTCGCTCTCGAAGCACTGGCCGACTTCGAACAGGGCGACGTCGCCGTAGCCCCGGTCGGCATTGCGCTGGGCCGCCCGGAGCAGGCCCGGCACCAGGCTCGGGCGCATGTCGGAGAGATCGGCGGCGATGGGGTTGGCCAGCGCCAGATCCGCCTTGCCGCCGCCGAACAGGACGGCGTCGTCATGCGGGATGAACGACCACGTCACCGCCTCCACGAGGCCGCGCGTCGCCAGAGCGCGCTTGGCGAGACGCGTGCGCTTCTGCAGGGGCGTCAGCGTCGCCTTGCCGATAGCGGCATCGCCGCGCGCCAGCGGCTTCGGCTCGATCCGGTCAAGGCCGGCGATGCGGATGATCTCCTCCACGAGATCGGCCTTGCCCTCCACATCCGGGCGCCAGGACGGGGTGAGGACCTTCACCCGGTCGCCTGCGCCGGCCACGTGGAAGCCGAGGGTCTCCAGCGTCACCTTCATCTCGGCGCGGGACAGCTCGATCCCCGCAAGGCGGCGGGTCTCGGTCCAGGGAAAATCGATGACCCGCTCGGTCTCGGGCAAGTCACCGGCGATCACCGCCTCGCTCGGCGTGCCGCCGCAGATCTCGACGACCATGCGGGTGGCGAGATCGAGCCCCGGCAGGGCGAAGACGGGATCGACGCCGCGCTCGAAGCGGTAGCGCGCATCGGTGATGATGCCGAGGCGCCGCCCGGTCTGGGCGATGTTCACCGGGTCCCACAGGGCGGATTCGATGATGACGTCCACGGTGCCGTCATCGCAGCCGGAGGCCTCACCGCCGATGATGCCGCCGATGGATTCGGGGCCGTTGTCGTCGGCGATGACGACGATGCCGTCATCGAGCGCATAGGTCTTGCCGTCGAGGGCCTTCAGGCTCTCGCCGTCGCGGGCGCGACGGACCGTGAGAGCGCCCTTCACCTTGGCCGCATCGAAGACGTGGAGCGGGCGGCCGCGATCGAAGGTCAGGTAGTTGGTGATGTCGACGAGGGCATTGATCGGGCGAAGGCCGATGGCGCGCAGGCGCGCCTGCATCCAGTCGGGGGAGGGGCCGTTCTTCACGCCGCGCACGAGGCGCAGGGCGAAATACGGGCACAATCCCTTGTCCGCGGGCTCGAAATCGAGGGACACCGGCACGGGGCACTCGCCTTCGCCGCGCACAGGCGGCATCGGCTCGCGCTTCAACACGCCGATGCCGGCGGCCGACAGGTCGCGGGCGATGCCGTGGATCGAGGTGCAATCCGGGCGGTTCGGGGTGAGGTTGATCTCGATGACCGGATCGTCGAGCCCGGCATAGAGCGCGTAGGCCTGGCCCACCGGGGCGTCCGCCGGCAGGTCCAGGATGCCGTCATGGTCGTCACCGAGGCCGAGCTCGGCCCCGGAGCAGAGCATGCCCCGGCTCTCGACGCCGCGAATGCTCCCCACCGACAGGGTGATGTTCTTGCCCGGCACGTAGGTGCCCGGCGGCGCGAAGACCGACTTCATCCCGGCCCGCGCATTCGGCGCTCCGCAGACGACCTGCAGAGGCTGTCCGTCGCCGGCATCCACCGTGCAGACACGCAGGCGGTCGGCATTGGGGTGCTGCTCGGCCGTGAGCACATGGGCGACGACATAGGGGGCGAGCGACGCCGCCTTGTCCTCGATGCCTTCGACCTCGAGGCCGATCCGCGTCAGCGTCTCGGAGATGTTCTCCAGGGACGACTCGGTCTCGAGGTGTTCCTTGAGCCAGGAGAGGGTGAATTTCATGGGTTCGTCTCTTCGGCTCAGAGGGGCCGGGTTCTGGCGATCAGGAGAACCGCAAGCTTCTTGCGGTCGGGGGTCGTGAGAGATTCGATCAACGTCACGGTCCGTTCCGCGAGTTCGATGTGGCGCAACGTCTCGTCATGACGAACTTTCAGAGTAGGCGCAGAATAGTCGGCGGCGTTTCGGGCCTCCTGCAAAGTCAGGAAGTTATTGCCGATATCGGTAACCGTCGATCCGATCAGGTTCGCATCCCGGCTGTTGAGACGCTTCTTTGCCGTTCCATGATCAAGCAGGCGATAGATCGGTTCGACGATGTCGTTCTCCTGGGTCCACCCGATCAGCTCGCTCGCGCAGATGAAGCAGAGAGCGTGGAAGACAGAATAATAGGCCCCACTGATCGCCCGGCGCATGGCCGCTTTACGAAGGTTGACCCGGCCGCGCGTGTCCGCGAGCGCGCGGGACGTTTCGAGCAGATCGTAGACAAGTGGATTGCCAAGCCTCGGCATCAGTGCCGGTCCGACATCGTATCCGAAGGGTCATCGCCGAGCACTTCGTCATCCGGATAGTCGTAGCGGATGTATGGAAATCGCTCCTCGCCCCTGTCGAGGAGGCGCCTACGCAAGGACGACAGCGCCCTGGTCGAGGCTTCTCCGCTGGTCACTCCTGCCTGCGGCCTGAAATGCGCCGTCACGTAGAGCGAGGGCTCGCCGTCGAAATCGGGCGCCGGGCGGACATCGGCGCGCTCGAACCCGTGGGGCCCGAGCGTTTCCCGCAGCACCTCGTTGGCGACCTGTCGGATCTCCTGCTCGGTCATGCGCGATCCCTCCCTCGGTACTTCAACTCGTCAGCCCGGCCACCAAGCTCGGGATGTCCAGCGGGCGGAAGCCGTAATGCTCCAGCCAGCGCACATCCGCCTCGAAGAACGGGCGCAGATCGGGCGTGCCGTATTTCAGCATCGCGATCCGGTCGATGCCCATGCCGAAGGCGAAGCCCTGGAGGAAGTCGGGGTCGTAGCCGCAATTCCTGAGCACGTTCGGATGGACCATGCCGCAGCCGAGGATCTCGAGCCAGTCGGTGCCTTCGCCGAAGCGGATCTCGCCGCCTTTGCGCGAACACTGGATGTCGACCTCCGCCGACGGCTCGGTGAAGGGGAAGAACGACGGTCGGAACCGCATCTTCACCGCCTCGACCTCGAAGAACGTGCGGCAGAACTCCTCCAGCACCCATTTCAGGTTGGCGATGGTGGCGCTCTTGTCGATCACCAGCCCCTCCACCTGATGGAACATCGGCGTGTGGGTCTGGTCGGAATCGTGGCGATAGGTGCGGCCGGGGCAGATCACCCGGATCGGCGGCTCCTGGGCCCGCATGGTGCGGATCTGGACCGGAGACGTATGGGTGCGCAGCACCTTGCGCTGGCCGTTGCGGTCGGGGGCCAGGAAGAACGTGTCGTGCATCTCGCGCGCCGGATGGCCGGGCGGGAAGTTGAGGGCGGTGAAATTGTAATCGTCGGTCTCGATGTCCGGACCTTCCGCCACCGAGAAGCCCATATCGGCGAAGATCGCGGTGATCTCGTCCATGACCTGGCTGATCGGATGGATGCGCCCGCGCGTTTCCGGCGCCTCGCGCACCGGCAGGGTGACGTCGATCCGCTCCGCCGCGAGGCGAGCTTCGAGGGCGGCCTCGGCAAGCGCATCACGCCGCGTGGCGATGGCGCCCTGGACCCTGTCGCGCAGGCCGTTGATGAGCGGACCGCGCTCCTTGCGCTCGTCCGGCGTCATGCTGCCGAGGGTCTTGAGCAGGTCGGAGATCGAGCCCTTCTTGCCGAGCGCCGCGACGCGCACGGCATCGAGAGAGGCCTCGTCGGACGCGCTGCCGACCTGCCCGAGCAGATCGCCTTCGAGGGTTTCGAGATCGGTCATCGGTTCAAACCACCGGTTGGCATCTGGCCTTCGGATCGTGTGCGGCCCCCGCGAGCGGTTTTGCGGGTAAGCGCCGCCAATGCAAGCACGCCTGCCGACGATCCTTTGCGAAAAACGAAGGCGCGGCACCTTTCGGTCCGCGCCTTTCGCATCGACGAATGAGAGGGCGAATGAACGCGCCTCAGGCAGCCTTCAAGGTTCAGGCAGCCTTGGCGAGATCCGGGAGAGCGGCCTTGGCCTTCTCCACCACCACCGCGAAGCTGGCCGGCTCGTGAATGGCGAGCTCGGACAGAGCCTTGCGGTCCACCTCGATGCCGGACTTCGCGAGACCGTTGATGAAGCGCGAGTATGTCAGGCCGTGCTCGCGGACAGCGGCGTTGAGGCGCTGGATCCAGAGAGCGCGGAACGTGCGCTTCTTATTCTTACGATCGCGGTAGGCATACTGCATGCCCTTCTCGACCGCCTGCTTGGCGATCCGGATCGTGTTCTTGCGCCGGCCGTAATAACCACGGGCGGCCTTGAGGACTTTCTTGTGCTTTGCGTGACTGGTCACGCCGCGCTTGACGCGGGCCATGGGTTCTCTCCTGGATTACGAAAACAGTATCGGCTGCGGCGAAGGATTACCGGCTGTTGGGCAGGAAATACTTCTTCACGTTGGCAGCATCGCCCTCGAACAGGGTGGTGGTGCCGCGCAGGTTGCGGATCTGCTTCGTCGTCCGCTTGATCATTCCGTGGCGCTTGCCGGCCTGGGCATACATGACCTTGCCGGTGCCGGTGATCTTGAAGCGCTTCTTCGCGCCCGACTTGGTTTTCAGCTTGGGCATTTGGCTCTCCTGAACGCGCATGCCCTCCGACCCTGGGACAGGTCGAAGGCGTGCGCTCGGTTGATGCTTCTGATGGAGCAGCACGAACCGCCACGGCAGCCCTATCGGCCGGGCGGTTCAACGCGAGGGGGCGTATGACAGAAAAGAGACGTGGTTTCAATGGCGGCGGCGCACGCCGGGCCGTCGACCCTCCCGCTCGCTCCCTCCTCGAAACGACGGTGACCGGATTTTCATGGAAATGCGGCGTCCGGTTGCTTGACAGGCCGGGGTGCGGAAACTAGACCCCCGACACCGCCGGAAACGGGGCGGGACGCCGTGCGGGCGTAGCTCAGTTGGTTAGAGTGCCGGCCTGTCACGCCGGAGGTCGCGGGTTCGAGTCCCGTCGCCCGCGCCACGTCCATCATCGACATGCGTTGTGTTGGACGATCCGAATGCCCGGCTACCCAGATACGCGGGCGTAGCTCAGTTGGTTAGAGTGCCGGCCTGTCACGCCGGAGGTCGCGGGTTCGAGTCCCGTCGCCCGCGCCATTCTGAAAATCAAAATCGCCGATCGTGCAGCCTCGATACGGGTCGCGTCGGGGGGTACCCTCGACACGGGACGTTCGCGCCCTAGCCTTTTCCCGAGTGTGACTCGCGAAACGGGCTGTCCGAACCATGGCAGGCTTCTTCTTCCTCTACTTCACCGCCTGCATGGCCAATGCGCCGGAGACCTGCGAATCGAAGCGTCTGCCGCTCGATGTGGTCGATGCGAGGGGGTGCATCCGCGTGGCGCAGCCGCAGCTGGCGCGGTGGATCGACACCCATCCCGATTATCGCATCACCGCATGGCGCTGTGGTTCACCGCCCCGCGATCTCGGCACGCGGATCTGACGAGGTCGACCTTCGCCTGAGTCCATCCGCACGGTCATGATGGAGTGGCGGATCGGACACATCCGACCGTCCTGCGACCGGGGTCGCGCCGCCGCCGCGATTTCGCCCCATCGGACCGGGATGGCGGAGCCGACGACACGGCAGCGCAGCGAACCGGCACCGAACGATGATCCCCTTCCCCTTGTCCCCCATTCTGTCGCGCCTGCGCGCCGCCGCCTTAGTGGGGAGCCTCCTGGCGCTCAGCGGCTGCGGCGGGCCGACGATCCTGCCCGAGGCCGACAACCTCACCAGCCCGGTGATCCTCGACGAGGGTGCCGCCGCCGCGGCGATCTCCCGCTACCGGGCGTCGCACGGCCTCGGCCCGGTGGTGCTGGATTCCAGCCTGATCCGGGCCGCTTCCTACCAGGCGGAATCCAATGCCCGGGCCGGCAGGCTCAGCCACGAGATCGGCGGCACCTTCGATTCCCGCATGGCGCGGGCGGGATTCGGCCGTTCCTTCGCAGCCGAGAACCTCAGCGCCGGCTCGAACACGTTCGACGAGGTGCTCGCGCGCTGGAAGAATTCGTCCGAGCACAACAAGAACATGCTGATGCCTCAGCTCAAGCGGATCGGCATCGCCCGCGTCGACGCGCCGGGCACGCGCTACAAGCGCTTCTGGGCCCTGGTCCTCGCCGGAAACTGAGGAGAATACGCCCGCGCCGCTCAGTCCGTGGGTTGATCCGTTTCGGCCAGCCCGTCCTGGATGCTGCGGATGATCGTACGCATCTCGGGGATCATCGCGATGGCCCTGGCGATCCGCAAGGCTTCCTCGCGGGTCATGAGGCCGGTTGCCTCACGCTTGTCCGCCTCGTCGGAAAAGTAGGTCCAGGCGACGGCCGCCCCCTCCGCATCCTCGATGCAAAAACTCTCGACCTTCTCGACGACGAGCCAGGGGGTGGGGAAGCCGCGCGCCGTCATCGCTGGTCTCTGTAGCCGGGGAGGGGCAAGGGAACGGGAAGAGGCGTGGTGGGCGGTGACGGGCTCGAACCGCCGACCCTCTCCGTGTAAAAGGGATAGCCTAGGATGTCACTGGGTTTCGGGGTGCACCGGGAGGGTTCATTTCGCTCTGGTACTCTCTCACGTTCTAGTCTTAGTGGTGCAGGTAGTTCACCGTTTGCACCCCCGATGCACCCCCGGACTTCGCCCTATGGCCCGCCGCGCTGATGCCAATAACCTAGTGCGCCTCTCGCGTACCACAATCAAAACCCTGGCTTTGGAGCCCGATCAACCTGAGCGGGTTTGGTGGGACTGCGACTTGCCGGGGTTCGGCTATCGCCTCCGCAACGGTAGGGCAACATGGGTCATCCGCCCACCGAGGAACGGTGGGCGGTCGTCGCTGATAACGATTGGTCAAGTGCATCTGATGGAGGTCGCGGCGGCGCGACGGGCCGCCCTGGAGCAGCTTGCGAACGGGACCAACCCACGTGAGACACGCCGCACCGAACGGGCGCAGGCGGGGCTCACGGTGGAGACCGTGTTCGAACGCTACTCTGATGACGCTCAGAAGCGCTTGCGGCCTTCGACGCTCGCGAACCTCAAGACGCACCTGAACCAGCATTGGAAGGGCCTGCACGCCGCGCCACTGGCCTCGGTGCGACGGGCGGACGTGGCGGAGCAACTTCGGAGCATCACGGCCTCCTCTGGTCCCCATGCGGCGCTGCGCGCGCGGCGCACCCTATCGACCGTGTTCGCCTGGGCGATAGGGGAGGGGTTAGTGGAGGCGAACCCCGTAGTCGGCACCAATCCACCAGGGGTGGAGGTTCGGCGAGACAGGGTGCTCAATGAGCGCGAGCTTGCTGACGTTTGGGGGGCGTGCCCGCCGACCACCCACTTTGGACGCATCATCCGGCTGCTCATCCTGACGGGCCAGCGGCGGGATGAGGTGGCGGGCATGACGTGGGGTGAAATCGACTTTCAGGGCGCGCTGTGGCGGTTGCCGGCGGCGAGGTCGAAGAACGGGATCGCCCATGACGTGCCGCTATCAAAGCCAGCGCTGGATATCGTCGCCGATGCGCCTCAACGCGAGGGGCGGGCCTTGGTGTTCGGCGACGGTGCTGGCCCCTTCTCCGGGTTCTCGAAAGCGAAGGTGCGTCTCGACAAGACGCTCGACATCAATGAGCCCTGGCGTATCCACGATCTGCGCAGGACAGCCGCCACGGGCATGGCCGACCTTGGGGCGCTCCCCCATGTCGTGGAGGCGGTGTTGAACCACGTCTCAGGCTCACGCGCCGGGGTGGCCGGCATCTACAACCGCGCCACCTACGCGGCCGAGAAGCGAGCCGCGCTAGACCTGTGGGCTGAAACCTTCAAGTCTTTTCGCTAAAATGACCAATAAGTTAGCCAAAAGCCTTATCTTATCTGGCAATCAGAGCCTTTAATTAAGTAGTTTAAAAATCCATTCGCTACCAGCGCATTGGCGATTTCGTCCTTAGTAAGAGCGCAATTAGGGCCAGCTATTACTTCCTTTATTGCCATTCTTGCGTCATGCCGCTCGCCCAAGTCTCTTCCGTAAGGAAATTTGAGGTATTCCGTATCAGACCCATGCACAGATCTGATATTTGGCTGCTGCCAATATATAGGCTCCATGTTATTCTTCATCGAAACCATATTTTCGAGATTGTCACCTGAGGTGACAGGCCTATCACGAACTTGAACGTAAGTCATACGCACCTCTCTCTCATACTCCCACGTAGAATGCTTCATGGCGACAATAGTTGATAACGTGGACGCGACTAAGTTTATTTCCTCCATCTGGTTTCCCCAACCATGGAAATTCGAAACGACCTCGATGAGGACGTCGCCTAATTCCTTGGTATTCCCATTCGAAACATATCGTACTTTCTGCAAACGGGCTGGCATGCCAGTAATAGCGGTAGGCCTAAAACCAATGGCCAGGCCTTTGTAAGCACCGCCGTACTCGCGCCACATCGGCAAGCTATCGCCATCGTGAGTAAAACAGGTGCAGAAAACATTCACCCTGTTATAGAATGGAGTAAGGCGGTCCTCCAAAAAATCTATCACCCGCTTGATCTCTGCGCTTTCGGTCTGCTCCCGTGTAGCCCTTAGAATTTCAAATACGTTGTCATAGCCGTACTTAAGTTCACGGGGATCATTCGAAGATTTCAGATTAGAAAACCAAATTTCCTTCGTATTGATTATCCCCAAAAATGCCTCAGCTGAACAATAGTGATACAGGACTGTTTTGGGGTCGTATTCTAAAAGTGCCAAGGCAATCTCCCGCCACGGTGGTAGCGTAGTTCGTTCTGCGTCCGGCTTTTTATGCGGAGATACGGCGGCGACCGCAACCCATAGCTCCCAGGAGCCCGCCCACGCAGGTGAAGGTTTCTGAGAATTTGGACTTGCCTGATGCTTTATGACCCGCTACGACACCCTCAGTTCCAGTTCAAATTCTAGTTGACCCTCACCCATTCGAGGACGGCGAAGCGCATTGCGCTGGCCGGTCCCGGTCAATGAACTGGACCCTCCCCATGAAGTCTCCAACATCCGCCGCGCGCGCAGTCCTCTTGTTCCAGACCGCTTGCGACGAAGCGAGAATATCCGTGTCCACGATGCGCCGCCTGATGAAGGCTGGCCGTGGCCCTCGCATGATCCGGCTTTCTGAGCGCCGCATTGGCATTCGTCGCGCCGACTTGGACGACTGGCTGAAGAGCCGCGAGGCTGTGAGCTAGATCATCTTCACGAACCAGGGTCTTCAGCGCAGCTCCTAACCGTTAGGAACACAAATTTGCGCATGACTGTCCAAATTCACATCTAATAATCTGCGGAAACATCGCTCATTATAGGATGTAGATCATGGACGATCTGAATAACTTCGTGTCGCGCCAGCAGGTTCGGAAGATGACGGGCTGGTCATTGACCTTCATCGACCGTCACCTCCCCCGGATCAAGATTGGTGGCAAGATCTTCATCTCGCTTGCCGAGGTGAGCAAGCGCCTGAAGGGTTACGACGACAGCACCAATCCTTTGTTCGTCGGGGAGGGTTCCCCGATGGCGTTGGGAATGATGTTCCAGCTTCACGCTGGTTCGCCGCACTCTTTCGGCAGTTCCGCTTGGGATCGACTTGGCCGGACCCTGGTCGCCTCCTTCGCTCAGCACCTGGACGAGAACCACCTGAACGAGACGATCCGTGGCCTTGCTGCGGTGGAAGTCTGGATGAAGTCGGCCGACGCCGAGGCCTTCTTCGACAAACACATCCCGAGTGAAGCACGCCGCGCGCACTAACGGGCCGGCATAGCAAAGGGCCCGACTGGGCAAACAGTCGAGCCCTCGAAATTTTCAGCGTAAAAACTCAATAATGGGTGCTAGCATGTCTAACTTAGTGATGAGCCAGTCGTCTGGCAACGAGACGCTCGACTTCTTCAATGAAATTTTCCGTGGTGCCCGCAAGGGCAACGCCGTGCTGTGGGTGAAGCAGTCAGGGAAGTCGGTCAGCTTCGACGTTTCGGATCTGGTGAAGGCGTCGAGCAAGGCAACGGGGCTATCGGTTGACGACGTGTACGTGGGTCGTGGCTTGCAGGCTGAGCCCAAGAACGGTGCGAAGCGCGGCAAACAGGAGGAAGTCGTCTTCGTCGGCGGTCTCTTCGCGGACATCGACTTCCGTGGTGGGGAGCACTCAGCGGCGGCGGCTACCCTCCCGGCTGACATGACCGAGGCGATGGAATTGATCCACGAGGCTGGCCTGCCTGCGCCTACCATGACCGTATTCACAGGCGGCGGCGCGCACACCTACTGGAACTTCATCGATCCCCTGATGATCGAGACGGCAGAGGATCGGGCCACCGCCAAAATGCTGTCGGCGGCTTGGCAAGCCAAGCTGCGACGCACCTTCATAGCGCGCGGCTACATCCTCGACGCGACCCAGGATCTGTCCCGCGTGGTCCGGGTGCCGGGCACCTTCAATCGGAAGAACGGCGGCGCCGTGCCGGTCCGCATCGTCTCGCGTGGCGAGCGGATCGACCAGGCCGCCGCCATTGCCCTGGTGGTCGGGGAGATGGAAGCCCCCACCGAGCCGGCGGGATCGGAGGCGCTCGCGGGCATCCTCTCTTCGGCGGCTAGCTCGTCGCTCAAGGGCATTTCCTCGACGCCTGAGGCAGCCCCGATGATCCTGGGCTGCGCCTTCGTCCGGCACTGCATCGAGAACGCCGCGACGCTGTCGGAGCCGCATTGGTACGCCTACCTGAGCCTCATCGGGTTCTGCGAGACCGGTCACGAGATCGCGCACGAGACCAGTGCGGCGCACCCCGGCTACAGCGCTGAGGCGACCGACGCGAAGCTGATGCAGGCGGTCACGGCGGCGAAGCCCATGCTCTGTGCTCACGCCGCCGAGGTGTTGGGGTTCGAGGGCTGCAAGACCTGCCCCTTCTACGGAGGCATCAACTCGCCGATTGCCCTCGGGTATCAGGAGATGGCTATCGTCGAAGCACAGCTCGACGCGATCTACGACTTGGAGACCGACCGCTTCTACGTCCCGTCGAACGGCGACGTTCTGCGGCGGACTGCTGTGCAGGCCGTGACCCGGCCGACCATCGGGAAAGACCCGCTCGACCGGCTGTTTGCCTCGCGGACGATGCCCCTGGCCCGCCGCCTGGACTACCTGCCCGGAGAGACCCGGCTCATGATCACCAGCGGGGGCGCTCAGCCGACAGTCAACATGTGGAAGCCGGACGGCGTGGTCCCGGTCGCGGGCGACGCCGGGCCGATCCTCCGGCACTTCGGGTACCTTTGGCCCAAGACGGCCGAGCGTGATCATGTGCTGAATTACATCGCTCACTTGATCCAGCACCCCGGCGTGAAGATCGCTCACGGTCTCATGATCACCGGCACTCAGGGCACCGGCAAGAGCACGGTCGGCCTCATCGTCCGCGCACTCATCGGCGACCGGAACGCGCGCAAGGTCGAGGGTGACGAACTGAAAGACAAGTGGACCTCACGGCTGGTGAACGTCCAAGTGTTGATGATCGAGGAAGCTGCACACGGTCAGCGCTATGAGATCTACGAGCGGTTCAAGGAGTTGTTCACGGGCGAGACCTTCACGGTGCAGGACAAGGGCGTGCCGCTCTACGACGGCCGGTGCCCGCGAGGGATGATACTGCTTACCAACCATGACGCGGCAATCACCGTCACGGGGGAGGATCGCCGCCTCCACGTCAGCGAGACCACCGAGACGCCAGCCACACCCGACTACTTCAAGGCGCTTTATGCGGCGCTTAATGACGGGGTGACCCTGCCAGCCTTCGCTGCGTGGCTCCATGCGCGAGACATCTCGGCGTTCAATCCGAAGGCCAAGCCGCCGATGACAGAGGCGAAGGCGCGGGCACAGGATGCCTCGATGACGCCCACCGCCGACGCACTCAAGACCATCATGACGAACGGCATGTACCCATTCCACCGAGACATCGTCACCGTCGAGGAGGTGCGCGCCGCCCTGCTGGCCTCCGGCTACTTTCCGGCCACTGAGCGCCTCCGCGATGGCAAGGTCGTCGCTGCGATCAAGGACATCGGTGGCCGGCGGCTCAACGACAGCGGCGACATCCGGCTTCCTGGGGGCAAGAAGATCCGGGCTTGGGCGACGCGGAACGGAGCATACTGGGCTTCGACTGGCCTGGATGAGATCAAGGACGAGTACCTGCGCTCATTCGGCACGGCACGGCCGGCCGCTGGCACCGAGAAGGGCGAAAGCGCAAACATTGTAACGTTCCCCCATCCACCGATGCCGCCGCACCGGACCCTGATGGACTTTCTCCAGTCGGCGACGGCGGCGGGCACGGCCTGAGCTGTCTCACGGTCTCACGTCTCACAGCGCGGGAAACCTCCCCCGCTTCTATCTCTCTTTTTTCTAAATCTTTTTTTTCCCCTAAGAATTTAAAGGGTGTGAGACGTGAGACGTGAGACAGCCGGCGAGGTTATTATCAGCCGCCGCCCCACCTCCCTGGCGACGCTGCCAGCGCCCTTAGAGGTGAACCTTGATGGTCGTCCGCCATGGGCGGTCCTCACTACGACAAGCCTTGTCGCCGCGTTGGGGGTGGACCGTGGAGCATGGGCGGTCTGGCGGTGCCGTGGCATCGGGCCGGACGAGCTACCGGCCTCCTGGTTCCGCGTCGGCAACGGTCGCCCACTCTACTATCAGGCCGATACCGTTCTTGTCTGGATCGCTAGTCGGCGGGGGGAGCGCACCGACACTAGCACCCTGTGGCGAGACTGGTTTCGCACCGAGCTAGAGGCCGAGATCGCTGACCCCAGCGAGCTGCGCCGGCAGGCACACCTCTATGGGCGAGCGGCAGGGCCGAACCCTGAACCCGGTGTGCGGTTCACGCCTGATGGCTTTCAAGCTTACCTTGCATCGCTGTTATCAAATACAGATTTTTAAAAAATTTCCGGCATGTAAATTTAGCATAGTGTTTGTTGCAAAGTGTAAGATATATCGAAAAGAACCCACCCATGTATCGATCAAAGTCAAGAGATATATTCGATTGAAAGCTTGATTTTGTTCATTGACCCTCATATCCGTCTTCAGGCATAGGTGTGTCATTAGCCAGTACGGTCGTACCGGCAAGTGACATGAGGTTCCTCGCTATGGCTGAAGGTCGTTTCGTCTCCTACCTCCGGGTTAGCACCAAGCGGCAGGGCGACAGCGGTCTCGGCCTGGAGGGACAGCGCAAGGCAGTCACTGACTTCCTCAATGGTGGTGCCTGGTCGCTGGTCACCGAGGTGGTGGAAGTCGAGAGCGGCAAGCGCAACGACAGGCCAAAGCTCACCGAGGCCCTGCGCCTGTGCCGCCTCCACAACGCCACCCTGGTGATCGCGAAGCTGGATCGGTTGAGCCGCGATGCCCATTTCCTCCTTGGGCTTCAGCGGGCCGGTGTGTGCTTCGTCGCGGCCGACATGCCTGAAGCCAATGAGATGGTAGTCGGGATCATGGCGGTGGTAGCGCAGGCGGAGCGGAAGATGATCTCTTCCCGGACCAAGGTCGCGCTCGCAGCGGCGAAGGAGCGGGGCGTTAAGCTCGGTGGACCGACCCACCACCTCCCGGCACAGGCCGGCAAGGCAGCGGCGGCATCCGCATCCATCCGGTCCGGCAGGGCGCAGTCCCGCGCCGACGATCTTGCGAGGGACATCGCCGAGCTGCGCACTGAAGGCGCCGTATCCCTCCGGGACTTGGCGGCAGGTCTCGGCCAGCGTGGCCTAACCACCCCGAGGGGCACAGCATGGACGGCCACCGCTGTGCGGCGTGTCCTGACTAGGATCGAAGCGGCATAGCCTGCCGATATCCGAGGGTATGCCCGCCCCCAGCCCTCGCCAGAAAGCCGGCGGCGGCCACCTTTTTGATCCGTTCAGGTAAGGCGCAGTCCCGTGCGAATGTTCTCGCCGGACACATTGCCGAACTGCGCTCCTTCTTTGCGGATCTGACGATTAGGCGGGGTCATCGCGGCAAAGCCACCCCAATAGGTACTGGCTGGATCCTCGAGGCAGTGAGGCGGGTGCAGGAAAAGATACAAGCGAGGGATCTGACCGGATAGTTTCAATACCCCCTAGCGCGCCCATTCTGTAGCTTGAAGTTCGATGCTTATACCCGTAGGCTCCCTTCAAACGGGGTGGATAGATGCTGAAGAAATTTAAGGCCATTGAAGAAATTGGCCGTTTTTCTAAGCTTACGCAACGCGCAGAACCGTTCACGAAGCTTTCCCTGATATTTGGAAGAAATGGATACGGTAAAAGCACGCTGTGTGCAATTTTGCGATCTGCGTCCGAACTTAATTCTAGCCACATTACTACACGTAAACGTCTTAGTGCCGTCAACGACCCGCGCGTAGAAACTTTATGGGGGTCAAGCACTACATTCTCATATAGCATCGAAAAGTGGAATGCTTGTCCCGGCACTGTTCATATATTTGATCAAGAATACGTCGCCAGGAACCTTCACGTAGGCGACAGTGTAACCAGAGATAATAAGCGAAGCCTGCTGCCGATAGTTTTAGGTGATCAGGGAGTGCTATTAGCGGATGAAGTTTTAAAACTCGACAAAGAGCAGCGCGAAGTTGACGACGAACGTAAGCGGTTGTCTCGACAGATAATGTTGAAATGCCGTGGAATTTTGGAGAAAGAAGTCTCGGCATTCTGCAAAGCGGAAGTCCCACCTGACGTGGAAGCTAAAATAGACGCGGCCGCACGTCGAGTAGAGCTAAACAAACAGGCTACGGTCGTAAAGCAAAAGAAGAACATACGCCTAATTGCGATTGGAAACATTGCTGATACAGAGAAAGTTCTGTCTGAAAGCATAGATGGCATTGCGGAGAATGCCACGCAGCTTATTACCAAACACATTGAGACCCACCAGCTCGGTGCGAAGGCACATGCTTGGCTCGAATATGGGACCACGCACGCACCCGAAGGGCATTGTCCTTACTGTGCTCAGGCAACCTCAGGCGTTCCCTTGGTCGCCGCATATCAAGTGTTTTTTAGCGATGAAGTCAAAGCACTAAAGACCCGCGTCGATGAATTATGGAATTCTGCGGATGCTCTATTACCAGAAAAGCTGTCTGAACTGATCACAAACAATAACGCTGACTTTGCGTATTGGGTAAAAATCTGTGATATTCCAACAGAGCCTACGATCATACCATCCGACATTGCCAGCATTGGCGCTTCAATGATCAGACTGAAGGAAATTATTGAAGAGAAGCGGCGAAATATTCTTGAGCCTTTAAAGATGGGCGAGGATGCTTCATCCATTACGTGCGCAATTGAGAGCATCCAATGCTATAACAACGATGTATTGAAATGCAACTCGGTTATAGACGAAGCACGAACCGATACAGCCCAAGGAGACCTAAGCAAACTTGAGGTCACCCATGAAAAATGGCTTGCCATGGGTATGAGGAGTGAAGAGGAAGTCAAAGTTTTGATTGCCGCGTTTATCGCCGCAGAAAATCGGCTGGCAGACATCAAAAAGGAGAAAATCACGGCGCAAACAGCACTTACCTCCTACACCAAAAAAACGATGGCTGCCCGGCAGATCGCCTTAAACAAGCTCCTTTCAGATTTTGGGGCGAACTTCCGAGTTGTGGATGCTGAAACAACTTTTATTGGTCGCGAACCAAATACCGAGTTCGCAATTGAGATAGGTACGCACAAAGTAAAGGCGGGGGAAAAATCGAAAATTGACCCGTGCTTCAAGACAGTACTAAGCACTGGCGACAAAACGACATTAGCACTCGCATTTTTTATCTCACAGATTGAAGCGGACCCCAAACTCGACACAGCAGTGATAGTATTTGATGATCCTTTCAGCAGCCAAGATTTGGACAGACAGTTTCAAACTTCGAGCCACATCCGTTCTATATGTGAAAATTCCTGTCAGACTATTGTATTATCTCATGATCCTCGTTTTCTACAATTGATCGAAAAGAACGCCAATAATGCTATAACGTCGACATACCAGCTGCAATGCAGCGACGAAGGAATAGGTTTTATAGAGCGCTGGTCAAGCGCCGATGAATTAAAATCTCTGTATCTACAGCAGTCAGAAATAATAAGAGAATATGCTAGCCATAAAAAACTTCTGAAGGGTCAAAGCCTTAATAGCATTCATCAATGCATTCGTCCGTTCATGGAGGATTATCTTCGGCTTCGTTTTCCAGGACGGTTCGCAGATCAAGCCCATATTTTCGAGATGGCGAATGCAGTTCGAGATGCTGGTCCAACTGATCCACTCGCAACCTCTGTATCCGACCTTTTTGCTCTGAATGAATATACGCGATCAAATATGCATGGTGGCGGAAACCCTCCTACTGAGGTTGAGTTACGTGCTCATTGTCAAAAGGTCGTCTCAATTGTTGGCAGCTACTGAACATTGAATATTTCTCTCGATATGCTCGATAAAAATTTGCCGTCCCACCGAGGGATGGTAGCGCAATAAATTGAAGGTCTATCCTCTAAAATCCTTTAAGCGATCTGTATCAATAGCCACATTAACTCCAGGATCGACTGGAGATAATACGATGAACATTCCTGCCCCAACACCCTCGATCAACATTAAGATCAGCGAGACGCCCACCGAGATCACCATGTTCTTCGGCCGCTTGCATGAGCTGGCCGAGCTGGTCGGCTCCTTCGAACAGCTGCCGAACCTCGATTTCGACGCCTCCACTCGTGCCGCCGCGCTGGAAATCTGTCTCGCTCCTCGCGATGCGCTCGGCCGCCGCACCGACGACGAGCCGGTGAGCCTGTACGATCTCACGATTTCTGACGGTGAAGCCCTCCTCGACTGGATGCGGGCGCACCTCTCGGATTTTTTGCTCGGTCGGCTGGAGAAGCATCTGGCCAACCTCACGAGCAACGCGGAGCGACTGACGGGTGTCGGGTCCTCTCTGAGTGGCTTGGCGGTCTCAGCTTCCACGACACCATAATCTTCACGCTCGGCGCCAAGCCGAGCGCGATGCGTGCCGTGTACTGGTCACACACCTTCGAAGATCTGATCCTGCTGACCGACCTAAAGGTCCAATTCGAGATGGTGAAGGCCATGTCCTTCACTGAGAGCCTTCTTTTCACAGCTGGCCAGATCTTCGGAGCGAAACAGTCCAGCGCGGCGAAAGACCTCAACAGCGTGTCTGACATGCAAGCCTTCATGGGGGCCATCAATGGCTGACGGCACCGAAATCGAAGTCGGCATCAGCTTGGACGATGCCGCGCTGAATGCCAGCCTTGCCCGCACCGCGCAGGGGGTGCGTGAGGCTGTCCTGGCCGCGCGTGGTCTCACGGACCAGTTTGCGGCCACGGTGCGCAGCGTGGACCCGCTCCTCACCTCGGTGACCACCCTCCGCCGGGAGCTGGCAGCGGCCCCGCTCCAGACCGCCCTCCGGGAACAGCTCCGCACCGCCGAAGCCGACCTTCGGGCCGCGACCGCTGCGCTGACAGCCGCCCGCGCCGCCGCGTCGGCACCCACCCCGGCATCAGGATCGGGCGGTAGCTCGGGCCAGGGCGGTCCTGGCGGCGTCCCGCCTCTCACCCCTGGTGGTTCACCAGGGAGTGGAGCCGGTGGCGGCCAGGGTGCCGGTGGTGCCGGCGGCCTGTTCCCGCTCCAGGCGCAGATCGCAGCCAACTACGCTACCATCGGTGCCGGGATCACGGTGCTGCGCGCCGGGCTGAAGGACATCGCCGAGTTCGATGACAAGCTCCGCCAGTTCCAGGCGATCACCGAGACCACCAACACCGAGATGGTCACCTTCCGGGACCGGCTCCTGGACGTGGCCGCGACCTCCCGCTTCTCGGTCACCGAGCTGGCCGCCGTCTCGATCCAGCTCGGCCAGATCGGCCTCTCGGCCCGAGGCGTCGGCCAGACGCTGAAGCCGGTCCTCGATCTCGCCGCCGCGTCCGGGTCCACCCTCCAGCAATCGGTGGAGGCCATCACCTCGGTGCTCGGCGCCTACAATCTGGAGGCCTCGCGCTCCGGCGACGTGGCGGACGTGTTCGTGGGTGCCCTGAACCGCACCAAGCTCGGGATGGAACAGCTCCAGCTTGGTGTCTCCTATGCCGCCAACGTGGCCCGAGACAGCGGGGTGTCCTTCACCGAGCTGACGGCGGCGCTCGGCGGCATGGCGCAGGCCGGCATCCGCTCGGGTTCGACGCTCGGCACCGGCCTGCGCCAGTTCTTCCAGGAGTTCACCGCCCCCACCGACAAGCTGAAGGACGGCCTGCGCCAGGTCGGCCTGTCCATGGCGGACGTGGACCTCCGGGCCAACGGTCTCATCGGCGTTATCGAGAACCTGCGCCGGGCCGGCTTCGGTACGGCCGAGGCCCTGCGATCTCTGGACCTCCGGGCGGCCTCCGCGTTCTCGGCCATGCTTGGCCAGCTCGACACCATCCGCCAGCTCGGCGGCGACCTCACCCTGTCCAACGCGGCGGCCGAGGGCGCGGCAAAGGCGAATGAAAGCCTCACCGCGTCCTTGACGCGCTTCGGCAACGTCTCCTTCGCGCTCCTGGACCGGAGCCTCCGGCCGATGGTCACCGGCCTCACCAACGCGGTGGATGGGGCAGCGGCCCTGGCCGAGGCGGCCGGCAAGCTCGGCATCGTGCTCCCCGTGGTCGGCACCGGCCTCGGGGCCATCGCGGTGGCCGCCGCCGGCCTGCGTCTCGGAACGCTTGCGGCCAGTCTCGCCCCGCTCCTGGCCGGTCTCGCCAATCCGGCGGTGCTCGCCCTCGCAGCGGCCGGCGCGGCCATCGGTGGCGGCGTTTACCTTGCCCGGATCATTTCCGACACCGAGCGCGCGAAGGATGCGCTGGACCAGGTGCGGGCCGTCCGCAACGAGGTGCTGGCCCAACAGCAATCCATCGAGACCGGTATCAGCGGGGTGGACCAGCAGCTCGGCATCCTGATGGAGCGCCGGGAGAAGCTGAACGCCGATCCGGTCCTGCGCCGCAACGTCATCTTAGAAGCCCAGAAGGCGTTCGGGGATCTCGGCCTCTCGATCTCGGCCAATGCCGCGTCGATTGACGAACTGGTGGCCGCCTATCACCGCCTGCGCACCGAGCTTCAGTCCCAAAACACCGAACTCCTACAGCGCCAGTTCGCGGTCACCGCGAAGGAGCTGGACGCCTTGGTTACCAAGGGTCGGGTGGACCGGCGCGGCGCGGACCAGCGCATCACGGATGCACTCGGTGCCGATGCCGGGCCGAGCGTGGCACTCGGCATGGAAGGCGCGATCATCCCGGATGCGCCGCGCGCCACCGACGACCAAATGCTCCAGCGTGCTGGCCTGTCAGCCCTGAAGCCGCTTCTGGACGTGATCCGCAACCCGGCCTCGCTCGGCCAGGACGATCCGCTCGGGGTATCGCGCTATCAGCAGATCATCCTGGACCAGCGCCAGCGGCTGGAGCGCGAGGCCGCGCCCCTGCGCCTGGACGCATCGGACCCGCGCCGCCTGGCGGCCATCACCGACACCTTGGACAAGCTCGACAAGATCGCGGTGCTGTTCTCGGATGCGGTGAAGACCAACGCCGGAACCATCGCGGCACAGGGCAAGCTCACCGAGCTGGACGCGCGAGCCAACGTCTCGCGGCTTCGGCAGGCCCCGGAGTTCCAGGCGTTCGGACAGCGGAGTGCCGACCTCCAGGCCGGGCTGGCCGAGCGGAGCCGGGCCATGGAAGGCAACCGGAGCCTGTCCGGCACCGAGAAGAAGGACGGCATCGTCGCCGCGATCCGGGACACGCAAGCCGAGGCCGCGCGCCTGGAGGCGGAGTTCAGCACCTACCTGGACAGCCAAAAGGCGGCTGGTGCCGCCGACAAGACGGTCACCGAGGCCGGCGCCCGGATCACCGACCAGCTGAAGAGCCTACGCCGGGGCGTGACGAAGGAGCTGGACGAGATCGCGGCCTCGATCCGCCCGGACCTCACGCGCGAGCTACAGGCCGAGCGGAAGAACACCTCCGCGCAGATCGACACGCTGATGAAGCGGGCCGGCACCACCCGAGACACGGCTGGGCCGGCCGAGATCGAGGCGCAGGTGATGGCCCTGGTCGAGCGCCAGCGCGGCATCGCCCGGAAGCTGATCGAGGCCGAGACCGCCAACCCGGATGAGGTGGACAGCCGGCCCGAGCTGAAGGAGCGGCTGGCGCAGGCCAATGAGGAGCTGGACGCGCGCCTGGCCGGCTACACCGACCGCGTGGCGGAGGCCCGGAAGCGGATCACCGAGAGCCTGCTAGCATCGCAGGAACGAGCGCTCGGTCGACAGAAGGCTGTCGTGGATGCGCAGGTGGCGCAGCTCGATAAGCAGATACGCGACCCGGCCACCACCGTGGACAAGGCGGCCGAGCTGGCCGCGAAGGTCCGCGACCTCCTTCAGCAGGGCATCGACATCGTGGACCGGCAGGCCAGCCTGCGCCTGGCCCGCGAGGCCGTCACGGCGCCGACCGGCTTCAATCGCGCCCCCGCTCTTGGTGAGGAGGCCAACGCCGTCGCCCGCCAGGTGGCGGACGCGGCCGAGGGTGCCGGCCGGAATGATCGGCTTCGCACGCTCCTCCGGTTCGGCTCCTTCGAGAGCGATTTCAACCCGCAGGCCGTCAGCTCGACGGGCGCAAAGGGCGTTTTCCAGTTCACCAAGGGCACGGCCGGCGACTACGGCCTGGCCGACCCCACCAACGTGGCGCAGTCGGCCCTGGCCGCGATCCGGTACTTCGACGCGATTGATAAGACCCTCCGGGGCAAGGGCCTGAACCTCTCGGATGACAACCGGTATGTCCTCTATAATCAGGGCGAGACTGGCGGCTCGGCGCTCCTGGCCAACCCGACGATGAACGCCGTCCAGGCGCTCCTCGACGTGGGCGTGGAGGCTCGGAAGGCCGCGCAGGCGATCACCGCCAATGGCGGTCGTGAGGGCGACAGCTCGGCCGAATTCACCAACAGGCTGTTGGCCGCCTTCAACGCCAAGGCCACCAGGGCCGACCGCCTAGTGACACCCACCGGGGAAGCCTTGGACGAAGGTGAGGCCGCCGGCCGGAAGGCTCGGGCCGAGGCCGCGACCACCGAGGAGGGCAACGCTCGCGCGATCCGCCAGAAGCGCCTGGCCCTCCAGCAACGGCAGCTCGCTCGGGATGAGCAGGGCCTGTCCGACCAGCTCGCGCTGGACAAGCGTGCGGTGGGTCGCACGGCCGACCTCGCGCCGGCCACCCGGACCATCACCGACCTCGCCGGGCTCCGGGACAAAGACCTGGAGCGCGAGCGCACCAGCGACCGCTTCACGGCCCTGGCCCCGGATGAGCAGGGCGACCAGGTGGCCCGCATCCAGCGCAGCTATGCCGACCGAGCCGCCAAGCTGGTGGAGGAGAACGCGAAGGCCATCGGTGAGGCCACGCTGAAGACCTACCGGGAGGAGGCCGACCGCACCAAGGCACGGGCCGACTACCTCAAGAGCGATGAGACCTCGGGCAAGGTCTCGGCCGGGCAGGTGCAAGCGGCCGAGGCCGCCGCGCGCCAGGCATCGGAGAAGCTGAAGCTGGAAGGCCAGGCCGCCGCGATCCGCGCGGAGGAGCTGGCCCTGGAACAGCAGCTCGCGCAGCTCCGAGACAAGGGCCTTCTATCCGAGACCGGCCGGGCTGCGATCCAGGAGCGCATCACCGAGCTGAAGAAGAGGGAAGCCGAGTATGGCGCGAACGCCAGCCTCCAGAAAGGCGTGGAGGCACACGGAGAGAACTACGGCGCGGCCCTCAGCCGGGGCTCGCTCGACTTCTTCACGTCGGCCGGGATGATCGACCGCAAGACCGGGGAGTTCAAGACGGCGGCACAGGAGATGGCCGGCTATTGGCAGCAGTCCATGTCCGGCATGTCCAGCAGCATGTCGAACCTCTTCACCGGCCTGGCCACCGGCACGATCAAGGGAAAGGACGCCTTCAAGAGCTTCGCCACCTCGATCCTCACCGACATGGCGCAGATCGCGTCCAAGGCCCTGTCCAACCAAATCATGAAGTCCCTGTTCGGCGACATGATCGGGGGCACCGGAGCTGGTACTAGCTCGGGGGGCGGCTTCCTCTCTGGCATCATGAGCGCCGTTGGTCTCGGTGGCGGCAGTGGTGGCGGTATCGACGGGGTGACGCTCTACCCCAGCCCCATCGGTCCCGGCATGGCGACCGGCGGAATTGTCTCCGGTGGTACACCGAACCGGGATAGCGTGCCTCGGACCCTCATGCCTGGTGAGTTCGTCCTGAAGCGCTCGGCCGTGGACGTGATCGGGCGGGAGAGCTTGGACCGCATGAACGCCATGGGCGCGGGCGTGATGGCGAAGGCGCGCCCGGTGGAGCCGGCCCGCTTCGGCAGCTCGGCCCGAGCTGAGAGCAACGTCTACGTGGTGGACCGGGATCAGGTGCCCCAGCCGGGGCCGAACGACTTCGTCCACGCTATCGGGGACAACATTTCGCGCGGCGGCGCGCTCAAGACGCTGATCAAACGCGTCGCGGCGGGAGGTTAGTTATGTGAACTTCGACCAATCACGCCTCAAATGTTCTGGCAATCTTTGGTCGCGGTCATACATTGAAACATAATTTTGCAAGTCGATATAAGCTTGCAGAGGCAAACCAATATCGACCGCATGAATTATAGACAGCCTAGCACTTTCAATGAGTTCAGGAACGCCAATTAGGCGGCTATCTTTCCCAAACACTTCACTCTTAGATTTGAGAACTTCTATATAAGCCTCTTGCTCTTTATTTAGAACAATGAAATTAGCCATCGTTAAACCCAAACTGAGCCGCTTCAAACCGAGTGGATGGTATGTTGCTTGAAACTCGTTGTCTAGCACCTCAGCCCAACCGCTTCGGATCGCCGGCCTTCACGTCTCGTGCATCCAAGGCTTCGGTTATAAGCTGGCGGATGGCTTCCGCCTCGGTGCCGATGCGCTCCGCGAACCGGAACGAGCTTATGCGCTCTTTTAACTCAGGCGGCATGCTGAGGATGGTCCTCTGGGGGGCCATCGTTTTCTCTTTCGCCATCAAGCCGACCCCCAAAAATCAGACGCATCGGTGATATCAGATTAATCATTGACATCAAATTAAGTTGGTTCATCATCAGTGATATCACGATGATGGGAACGCCTATGACGAATACCCTGAAATGGAAACGCCCGAGCGCCATCGCGCGGACGCTGGCTGTCAATGAAGTGCTGGACAGAGTTCTAGACCTGTACCCCAGCTTCGCTGCCTGGACGAAGGGCGCAACGGCACGAGACGCAGCCGGCCGGCCAGTCACGCCATCCGATCCATCAGCCGTGGCTTGGAGCCTGGACGGTGCAATTGAGCGAGTGATCGGCGACTACGAGGATCCTTCGATCACCAAGCGTGAGGCCACGCGCCGGCACAAGCTCGAACTGAGGGTTTTCGCTCAGCTCGGCATCGACCCGGCGCAGTTCAACGATATCACCAGCTTTGAGAACGTCCGGGCATTCGTGGCAGCAAAGGCCCTCTGGTGCGCCCCGTATGCACCCCAACGATAATTTCCGGGGTGCAGCGCCTTCTAAGAACGACGCTAAGTCATTGCGATATATGGTGGGCGGTGACGGGCTCGAACCGCCGACCCTCTCCGTGTAAAGGAGACGCTCTACCAACTGAGCTAACCGCCCGATGCGCGCCGCATCGTTAATCCAAGCATCGTCGGGATGGCAACCCTCGGCGGCCACAAAGAAAAGGCCCCGGAGCATGCTCCGGGGCCTTTCCATTATCAGAACGTCCTATCGCTCAGTGAGCGATGACCGTCGTCGGCTCGTCCTCGCCGACCACGGGGCGGCGGGCGACGGGGAGGGGCTCCTCCCATTCGATCGGCACCGGCTGCCGCACCAAAGCGTGCTTCAGCACCTGGTCCATCCGCGCGACCGGGATGATCTCCATCCCGTTCTTCACACTGTCGGGCACCTCGGCGATGTCCTTGGCGTTTTCCTCGGGGATGAGGACGGTCTTGATCCCGCCGCGCAGGGCCGCGAGCAGCTTCTCCTTGAGACCGCCGATGGGCAGGATGCGGCCACGCAGGGTGACCTCTCCGGTCATCGCCACATCCTTCCTCACCGGGATCCCGGTCAGGGTGGAGATGATGGCGGTGGCCATGCCGATACCGGCCGACGGACCGTCCTTCGGGGTCGCCCCTTCCGGAACGTGGACGTGGATGTCGCGACGCTCGAACAAGGGCGGCTCGATGCCGAAATCGACGGCGCGGGAGCGGACATAGCTCGCCGCCGCCGAGATCGACTCCTTCATCACGTCACGCAGGTTGCCGGTGACCGTCATCTTGCCCTTGCCGGGCATCATGACGCCTTCGATCGTCAGCAACTCGCCGCCGACCTCGGTCCAGGCAAGTCCCGTCACCACGCCGACCTGATCCTCCTCGTCGATCTCGCCGTAGCGGAACTTCGGCGCACCGAGGAAATTCGGCAGGTTCTCTTCGGTGACGGCGACGGCCTTCACCTTGGTGATGAGGATCTCCTTCACCGCCTTACGGATCAGGTTCGAGATCTCGCGCTCCAGGTTACGCACGCCCGCTTCCCGCGTGTAACGGCGGATGAGCATGAGGATGCCGGAATCGTCGATCTCCCATTCCTTGACCGTCAGGCCGTGCTTCTTCACCGCCCCCGGGATGAGATGCTTGCGCGCGATCTGAAGCTTCTCTTCCTCGGTGTAGCCGGCGATACGGATCACCTCCATGCGATCCATCAGGGGCGCAGGGATGTTGAGCGTGTTCGCCGTCGTCACGAACATCACGTCCGAGAGGTCGTAATCCACCTCGAGGTAGTGATCGTTGAACGTGCCGTTCTGCTCGGGGTCCAGCACCTCGAGGAGCGCCGCGGACGGATCGCCACGGAAATCCTGGCCCATCTTGTCGATCTCATCGAGCAGGATGAGCGGGTTCGAGGTCTTGGCCTTGCGCATCGACTGGACGATCTTGCCGGGCATCGAGCCGATATAGGTCCGGCGGTGACCGCGGATCTCGGCCTCGTCACGCACGCCGCCGAGCGACATCCGCACGAACTCGCGTCCGGTCGCCTTGGCGATGGACTTGCCGAGCGAGGTCTTGCCGACGCCGGGAGGGCCGACGAGGCAGAGGATCGGGCCGGTGAGCTTGTTGGCGCGCTGCTGCACGGCAAGATACTCGACGATGCGCTCCTTGACCTTCTCCAGACCGAAATGGTCGTGATCGAGCATGACCTGCGCGCCGAGCAGATCCTTCTTGATCCGCGACCGCTTCGACCACGGGATGCCGAGCATCCAGTCGAGGTAGTTGCGCACGACGGTGGCCTCGGCCGACATCGGCGACATCTGGCGGAGCTTCTTCAGCTCGGCCATCGCCTTCTCGCGGGCTTCCTTCGAGAACTTGGTCTTCTCGATCTTCTCCTCGATTTCGGCGAGCTCGTCCTTGCCGTCCTCGGAATCGCCCAGCTCCTTCTGGATCGCCTTCATCTGCTCGTTGAGGTAGTACTCGCGCTGGGTCTTCTCCATCTGCCGCTTCACGCGGGTCCGGATACGCTTTTCCACCTGGAGCACGGAGATCTCGCTCTCCATCAGCGACAGGACGCGCTCGAGGCGCTCCGCCACCGTGGGGATTTCGAGGATCGCCTGCTTGTCGGCGATCTTGACCGCGAGATGCGAGCCGACGGTGTCGGCGAGCTTCGAGGGCTCGTCGATCTGAGTGACGGCGGAGACGACCTCGGGCGAGATCTTCTTGTTGAGCTTCACGTAGTTCTCGAACTCGGAGATGACCGAGCGGGCGAGGGCCTCGGCCTCGACGGGATCGCCGAGCTCGTCGGTGAGGGTCTCGACCTCGGCCTCGTAGAACGAATCCGACTTGTTGAAGTTCGTGATCTTGGCGCGGCCGGCGCCTTCGACGAGCACCTTCACGGTGCCGTCGGGCAGCTTCAGCAGTTGCAGGACGCTGGCGAGGGTGCCGATCTTGTAGATCGCGTCGGTGGACGGATCGTCGTCGCTGGCATTGATCTGGGTGGCCAGCAGGATGTGGCGGTCGGTACGGACGGCCTCTTCGAGGGCGCGGATCGACTTCTCGCGGCCGACGAAGAGCGGCACGATCATGTGCGGGAAGACGACGATGTCGCGCAAGGGCAGAACGGCGTAGGAGCCCGTCGAACCCGGGACGACCGGCTGGCGAGATTTCGATTGGGACATGTCGGACTTCCTCTTGATGGACTCCGGGCTCTAGCTCCTCGAAATGAGCAAGCATCCTGCCACGGGCCGACCGGGCCGCATCGCGGGGTCGGGGACATCGTTGAACTGTGAGGCTGGAGGCGGACACCGCACCTCAGAAGGTGAGCGTGCGGCCGTCGCGTCTGACAATTCAGATGGAAGCCGGGGAGGACTTTTTCAAGAATTCTCCCCGGACCGTTTCGGCGGCTAACCTCGGCCGCCGAGTCGCACCCTCAGGCGCTGACGCTCGCCGGAACGTCCTTGTTGCGGTCGCCATGGATGTAGAGGGGGCGCGACTTGCCCTCCACAACTTCCGGACCGATCACCACCTGCTCCACGGATTCGAGACCGGGCAGGTCGTACATCGTCTCGAGCAGGATCGTCTCGAGAATCGAGCGCAGACCACGGGCACCGGTCTTCCGCTCGATGGCCTTGCGGGCCACCATGGAGAGCGCCTCGTCCTGGAAGGTGAGGTCGACATTCTCCATCTCGAACAGGCGCTGGTACTGCTTGACGAGTGCGTTCTTCGGCTCCTGCAGGATGCGCTTGAGCGCGATCTCGTCGAGGTCCTCCAGCGTCGCCAGCACGGGCAGACGGCCGACGAATTCCGGGATCAGGCCGAACTTCAGCAGATCCTCGGGCTCGACATTGCGGAAGATCTCGCCGGTGCGGCGGTCGTCCGGCGCCTGAACCGTGGCGCCGAAGCCGATCGAGGTGCCCTTGCCGCGTGCCGAGATGATCCGCTCCAGGCCGGCGAAGGCGCCGCCGCAGATGAAGAGGATGTTGGTGGTGTCGACCTGCAGGAATTCCTGCTGCGGGTGCTTGCGGCCGCCCTGGGGAGGCACGGAGGCGACGGTGCCTTCCATGATCTTCAGGAGGGCCTGCTGCACGCCTTCGCCCGACACGTCGCGGGTGATCGACGGGTTGTCGGATTTGCGCGAGATCTTGTCGATCTCGTCGATGTAGACGATGCCGCGCTGCGCCCGCTCGACGTTGTAGTCGGAGGCCTGGAGCAGCTTCAGGATGATGTTCTCGACGTCCTCGCCGACATAGCCGGCCTCGGTCAGCGTCGTCGCATCGGCCATGGTGAACGGCACGTCGAGGATGCGGGCCAGGGTCTGCGCGAGCAGGGTCTTGCCCGAACCGGTGGGCCCGATCAGCATGATGTTCGACTTCGCCAGCTCGACGTCGTTGTGCTTCGAGGCGTGGGCGAGGCGCTTGTAATGGTTGTGGACCGCGACGGAGAGAACCTTCTTCGCGAAATCCTGGCCGATGACGTAATCGTCCAGAACGCGGCGGATCTCCTTCGGCGTGGGCACGCCGTCGCGCGATTTCACCAGGGAGGACTTCGATTCCTCGCGGATGATGTCCATGCACAGTTCGACACACTCGTCGCAGATGAACACCGTCGGGCCCGCGATCAGCTTGCGGACCTCGTGCTGGCTCTTGCCGCAAAACGAGCAGTACAGCGTGCTCTTCGAGTCGTTGCCGCCAGTCTTGCTCATGTCGGTCTCCGTTCGCGGGTGCGACGCCAGCCCCGGGGCGCACGCGCATCTTTTAAGTTCTAAGGGCGCCCGCCTAAAGAAACAGTCACCTGCGCGCTTTCTGCCGGTAGGTCAGACTCGCGATGCAAGCATGCTGCCGCGACGGGATCAAGGCAAAGCCGCACGCGCGGTCCGCCTCTAAAGGACGCGCCGGGACCGCCTTGCGGCCACGGCGCGGTCGAAATCAGGCGGCGGCCGGCTCGGGACGCTTCTGGATCACTTCGTCGATCAGGCCGAATTCCTTGGCCGCGTCGGCGGTCATGAAATTGTCGCGCTCGAGGGCCTGGACGATGGTGTCGTAGTCGCGCCCGGTATGCTTCACGTAGATCTCGTTGAGGCGCTTCTTCAGCGCTTCGATCTCGCGGGCATGGATCAGGATGTCCGTCGCCTGGCCCTGGAACCCGCCAGAGGGCTGGTGGACCATGATGCGGGCGTTCGGCAGGGCGAAGCGATGGCCGGGCTCGCCGGCGGTGAGCAGCAGCGACCCCATCGAGGCGGCCTGGCCGACGCAGAGGGTCGTCACCGGGCAGCGGATGAACTGCATCGTGTCGTAGATCGACAGGCCCGAGGTCACCACGCCGCCGGGCGAGTTGATGTAGAAGGAAATTTCCTTCTTCGGGTTCTCGGCTTCGAGGAACAGCAGCTGCGCGACGATCAGCGAGGCGCCGTAATCCTCGACCGGGCCGGTGAGGAAGATGATCCGCTCACGCAGCAGGCGGGAATAGATGTCGAACGCGCGCTCGCCGCGGCTCGACTGCTCGACCACCATGGGAACGAGTGCGCTGTTATAGTAGTCGACCGGATCTCTCATCATTCTCGTGCCCCAGGCTTCAAGGGGTCCGGCCGCGCGAATCGCGCGCGGGCCGGACGTGTCAGCGAACTACGGCGGCGGTGAACGCCGCCTTTACATCCAAGCCCGCCGCCCTTTTGGGAGCCTCGAGCTCAATCGGCCTTTGCGACGGCCGGCAGATCGTCACCCGAAGGAGCCTGGGATTCGTCCGTCTTCGACTCCGTCGATTCGGCGCTGGCCGCATCGGCATCCTCGTCGGCGAACAAAGCATCCTTCGAGACGGGCTCTTCGACCAGCTTCACCTGGGCGAGGACATGGTCGACGACCTTCTCCTCGAACAGGGGTGCGCGAAGCTCGGCCAGGGCCTGTGCGTTCTTCCGGTAGAAGTCCCAGACCTGCTGCTCCTGCCCGGGATATTGCCGGACACGGGCGATCAGGGCCTGGTTCACCTCGTCGTCGCTGACCTTGATATCGGCGGTCTCGCCCACCTGCGCAAGCACCAAGCCGAGACGGACGCGCCGCTCGGCGATCTTGCGGTATTCGGCCGTGGCCTTTTCCTCGGTGGTTCCCTCGTCCTCGAAGGTCTTGCCGCGGGTCTTCAGATCCTGCTCGACCTGGGCCCATACGGCCGCGAATTCCTGGTGGACGAGGCTCGGGGGCAGGTCGAAGGCGTATTTGCCGTCGAGGGCGTCGAGGAGCTCCTTCTTGAGCTTGCGGCGCGACTGGGCCTCGAAATCACCGCCGAGGGCGCCGGCGACGGCCTCCTTCAGCTTCTCCAGCGAGTCCATGCCGAAGCCCTTGGCGAGTTCGTCGTCGATCTTGGTCTCGCCCGGAGCCTGGATCGCCGTGACGGTCACGTCGAACTCGGCGTCCTTGCCGGCGAGGTGCTCGGCACCGTAGGCCTCCGGGAAGGTCGACTTCACCACCAGCGACTGGCCGACCTTGGCGCCGACCAGCTGGTCCTCGAAGCCGGGGATGAACGAGCCCGAACCGAGCTCCAGATCGACACCCTCGCCCTTGCCGCCATCGAACTCGACGCCGTCGATCTTGCCGACGAAGTCGATGGTGACGCGGTCGCCGGTGGCGGCCTCGGCGCCCTCGTCCTTCGGGGTGAAGGCGCGGTTGGACGAGGCCATGCGGGTAATCGCCTCGTCGACTTCCTCATCGCTGGGCTTGGCCACCTGCTTCGTCAGGGTGACGTCGGACAGGTCGGCGAGCTCGAAGCTCGGCAGGATTTCCAGGGCGACGTTGAAGGACAGGTCGTCCTTGGCGTCGAGCGCCCGGTCGACGATCGAGGCCTCGCCGGGGAATTCGATCTTCGGCTCGAGGGCGAGCTTGAGGTTGTTGTCGGTGACGATCTTCTGGTTGGCCTCGTTGACCGCGTTCTGCAGCACGTCGGCCATCACCGAGCGGCCGTAGAGCTTGCGCAGATGGGCCACCGGCACCTTGCCGGGGCGGAAGCCCTTGATCTGGGCCTTGTCCTTGAGGGTGGACAGTTCGGTGGTCAGGCGCTCTTCGAGCTCCTTGGCGGCCAGAAGCACCTGGAACTCGCGCTTCAGACCCTGGGAGAGTGTCTCGGTCACCTGCATCGTCGTCTTCCCGCTGTCGTCCGTGTGATCGGTCAAAAATTCTCGCGTGGCGCCGCCGTCAGGGCGTGACACCACAGGCGGCGTTTGACGAAGCGCGCCCGACCGGAGGCCGACTCCGAGCGGCAGAGCGGGCCGGCCATCGCTGTGAGCCAATCCGTTCCCGTCGGCGGAGGCTGGTGCGGGCGGAGGGGCTCGAACCCCCACGTCTTGCGACACTGGAACCTAAATCCAGCGCGTCTACCAGTTCCGCCACGCCCGCAAGCGCCAACGCCCGGCGCGCCTTTTCAGCCGCCAGAGCGCGGTCCTATAGCATGCGCGCGCAAGTCCGCAGCAAAAAAATAAGGCGTCGGCCATCGGGGGCGCGGCGGTGGTTGGCGCCGCGCGGGAGCGCCGTCTACAAGCATGCCGGCGGGGCGGATGCGCCCGCCCGTCCGCCGATTTCCGTCCGAGGTGACATGCCGAGTTCCGACCCGAAGAATGGCCGCCCCCCCTCGGAGACGGGCGGTCTGTCACGCCGGTCCCTGATCGCCCGGGCGGCGGCCCTCGGCCTTGCCGGACCGGCGCTGATACCGCGCGCCGAGGCGCAGACGGGAGCGGGCAAAGCCGCCCCCAAGCCGGCGCCCGCGCCGGCCAAACCGCTGGAATCCTCGGCCGAGCCGCGCCTGATCGTCGCCGGGCCGGGGACGAACCGGTTGAAGCCGGAGCCCGCGGCCGAGACGCCGGTCTGGACCTTCGACGGCACGGCGAGCCTGCCCGTCATCCGGGCGAAGCTCGGCGAGACCGTCCGCCTGCGCGTCGAGAACAAGACGGACAAGCCGCTCTCCCTCCATTGGCACGGGGTGCGCAACCAGAACGCCATGGACGGCGTCGGCGGTGTGACCCAGCCGCCGATCGCTCCGGGGGCGGACTTCACCTACGCCTTCGTCCCGCCGGATGCGGGCACGTTCCTGATCCGGCCCCTCGTGGTGGGCGGTTCGAGCGAACCGTCGGGGCGCGGCCTTGCCGGCGCGCTGATCGTCGAGGAGACTGCGCCGCCCTCCCTCGACCAGGACCTCGCGCTGCTGATGCAGGATTGGCGGCTGGAGGAGACCGGCGCGCTGATGCCGTTCGGCCAGGCCGCCTTCGCCGCGGCCTCCGGGCGCCTCGGCAACCTCGTCACGATCAACGGCAAGCCGGTGCCCGCGGCGATCGAGGTCCGTCCGGGATCGCGCATCCGCCTGCGGCTCGGCAATGTCTGCAACGCGCGCGGAACCCGCATCCGTTTTGAGGGCGCCAAGGTCTATGTGGTGGCGGTGGACGGCCAGCCCACCGACACGTTCGAGCCCCTGCGGGCGACGCTGCCCTTCCCCCCGGGCACCCGCTACGACCTGATGCTCGACATGCCGGCGGAGGCCGGCGCCAGCGTCACCGTCAATGCCCTCATCGGCAACGGCCTCGTTCTGGCGACCCTCACCGCCAAGGGCCAGCCGGTGACGGAGAAGCGTCCGCCGATCGCGCCGGTGGGCGTGAACAAGCTCCTGCCCGCCGAGGTCAAGCTGCAGAACGCAATCCGCCGCGACATCGCGATCACCGGCGGCGCCAAGCTCGACAAGGACAAGCCCAACGCCGAGCCGGCCTATACCGGCGATCCGAACCGGGTCTGGGCCATCAACGGCATCACGGGCGCCTCCGGCGTCGCGCCCTCCTTCACGGTGAAGCGCGGCCAGGTGGTGGTCCTGGCGATCCGGAACGACACCGCCTTCCCGCAGGCCCTGCATCTTCACGGCCACGCCTTCCGGCTGCTCCACCCGCTGGACGACGGCTGGGAGCCCTATTGGCTCGACACGTTCCAGCTGCTCGAGGGCCGCACCGCCAGGATCGCCTTCAAGGCGGATAATCCGGGCCGCTGGGTCATCGGCTCCACGGTGCTGGAGCGGTTCGACACCGGGCTGTGGACGAGTTTCGAGGTGACGTGAGGAGGGCGTGGAGGACGCTCGGCATCATCTCCGGCAGATCCTCGGCGATGAGCCCCGGCCCGTGCCGCAATCCGGCATCGCCGTGGAGCCAGACCGCCGCGCAGGCCGCCTCGAAGGCCGGCATGCCCTGCGCCAGCAGACCGGCGACGAGACCGGCGAGGACGTCGCCCGAACCGGCTGTGCCGAGATGGGGTGTGGCGTGGTCGTTGATGGCGGCGCGTCCGTTGGGCGCGGCGACGATGGTGTCCGCCCCCTTCAGCACCACCACCGCCCCGACGAGGGACGCCGCCCTCAGCGCCCGGTCGAGTTTGCTCGCCGTCGGGTCGACGGCATCCGTGCCCGAAAAGAGGCGGCCGAACTCGCCGGCATGCGGGGTCAGGACCGCTTGGCCCCCGCCATCCGCGATGAGGCTGGCCAATTGGTCGACTTCGCCCTTGAAGCTCGTGAGCGCGTCGGCATCGAGGACGAGGCTTCGCCCGACGCCCGCCGCCACGGCGACGCGCTCGCGGGTCGCCTCGCCGCTCCCCAGGCCGGGACCGGCGAGGATGACGTTGAGGCGCTCGTCCACGAGGAGATCGTCGAGATCGTCGGCGGTCTCGCACGGCGTCAGCATGATCGCGGTGAGATGCGCGGCGTTCTCCGCCATGGCGGCGGCGGGGGAGGCCACGGTGACGAGGCCGGCACCGACCCGCAAGGCCGCCCGGGCGGCGAGGCGGATCGCCCCGGTCTTGAAGGCGGGACCGGACAGGGCGAGGACGTGCCCCCTCGTGTATTTGTGGCTGACCGCGTCGAGCCTCGGGAAGGTGCCGCCCCAGAGATCGGGCCCGTTGCGCCACACCCGCGGCGTGCCGACCAGCCCCTGTTCGAGGGCGGCATCGCCGATGCCGATATCGGCCACATGGAGATGGCCGCAATGGTCGCGGCCCGGCTGCAGCAGATGGCCGGGCTTCAGCGCGACGAAGGTCACCGTCTCGCGCGCCCTCAAGGCGACCCCGCGCATGACGCCGGTATCACCGTCGATCCCGCTCGGAACGTCGACGGCGAGGACGGGGACGCCCGCCGCCGCGACCCGCTCGATCAGGGCCTTCGCGGCGCCGTCGAGGTCGCGGGACAGGCCCGCCCCGAACAGGGCGTCGACGACGAGGGCGGCGCCAACCGGATCGGCCTCGGTGAGCACCACCCCCTGCCAGTCCGCCGCCGCCAGGGCGGCATCCCCGGTCAGGCTCTCCACCGGCACGGAGCAGACGAGCTCGACGGCGTAGCCGTTCCGTCCGAGGAGGCACGCGGCGACGAACCCGTCCCCGCCATTGTTGCCGGGTCCACAGAGGACGAGGATGCGGGAGGACGCAGGCACCATCGCGGCGGCCCTCGCGGCCACGGCGGCACCCGCCCGGCGCATCAGTTCGATCCCCGGAACGCCCGCCGCGATCGCGGCGTCATCCATTCTCCGCATCGCGTCGACGGTGATCAGACGGTGTGACGGCATTGCAAACTTTCGTCTTGTCTCGTGTGACCATGCCTGCGCACCACTCATGCCGCGCCGCTATTTCAGGCGCAAAGCAGTCATGGCTGAAACGATTTGCATTCAATGCCTACCAAATAGGCATTTTAACGCCCGTCCCGGGGAAAACGGCGTGGCGAAGGCCGAGCCGCGATGGTAGGAAAAGGGCCCGGAGCAGCATTCAGGTCAGGCCCGTTCGGCATGAAGAAGATCGAAGCGATCATCAAGCCATTCAAGCTGGACGAGGTGAAGGAGGCCCTTCAAGAGGTCGGTCTTCAGGGCATCACCGTGATCGAAGCCAAGGGGTTCGGCCGGCAGAAGGGCCATACCGAGCTCTATCGCGGCGCCGAATACGTGGTCGACTTCCTGCCCAAGGTGAAGCTTGAGATCGTCCTCTCCGACGCCCTGGTGGAGGGCGCCGTCGAAGCCATCCGCAAGTCGGCCCAGACCGGACGCATCGGCGACGGCAAGATCTTCGTCTCGACCATCGAGGAAGCGATTCGCATCCGCACCGGCGAGACCGGCACCGACGCCATCTGACGCGGGGCCTCGGCCGGTCCACGGCAAGGGTGGAGCGGCAAGGGTCGAGCGACACGACGGGATGCGAAGGCATCGACCTGTCACGATCCGGCCGCGCACGGCTCTAGCCTCGCGCGCCACCAGAAGCTAAGCCCCTTCGCGCACGCCCCTTCCCAATCCGCGGCACGCCACCGCGTGGTGCGGCAAAACCACGGCCGAAACAGGCCGAGCCTCGAAGGAGACACAGGGATGGCAAAGACCGCCGATCAGGTCCTCAAGGACATCAAGGACAACGACGTCAAGTACGTCGATTTCCGCTTCACCGATCCCCGGGGCAAGTGGCAGCACGTCACGTTCGACGTGTCCCTCGTCGATGAGGAAATCTTTGCCGAAGGCACGATGTTCGACGGCTCGTCGATCGCCGGCTGGAAGGCGATCAACGAATCCGACATGCTGCTGATGCCCGACCCGGCGACCGCCTGCATGGATCCGTTCTTCTCGGCCTCCACCATGTCGATCGTCTGCGACGTGCTTGAGCCCTCGTCGGGCCTGCCGTATTCGCGCGATCCGCGCAGCACCGCCAAGCTCGCCGAGGCCTTCCTCAAGTCCACCGGCATCGGCGACACGATCTATGTCGGCCCCGAGGCCGAGTTCTTCGTGTTCGACGACGTGAAGTTCGGCTCCGACCCGTACCATACCGGCTTCCAGCTCGATTCGGTCGAACTGCCCACCAACGGCTTCACCGATTACGAGGGCGGCAATCTCGGCCACCGCGTCGCCACCAAGGGCGGCTACTTCCCCGTCCCGCCGCAGGATTCGGCGCAGGACATGCGCGGCGAGATGCTGGCCGCCATGCAGTCCATGGGCGTCAAGGTCGAGAAGCACCACCACGAGGTCGCCTCCGCCCAGCACGAGCTCGGCATGAAGTTCGACACGCTGACCCTGCTCGCCGACCACATGCAGATCTACAAATACGCGATCCACAACGTGGCCCAGAGCTACGGCAAGACCGCGACCTTCATGCCCAAGCCCGTCTACGGCGATAACGGCTCGGGCATGCACGTGCACCAGTCGATCTGGAAGGACGGCAAGCCGATCTTCGCCGGCGACAAGTACGCCGATCTCAGCCAGGAATGCCTCTGGTACATCGGCGGCATCATCAAGCACGCCAAGGCGCTCAACGCCTTCACCAACCCGTCCACCAACTCCTACAAGCGCCTGGTGCCGGGCTATGAGGCCCCCGTGCTGCTGGCCTACTCGGCCCGCAACCGTTCGGCCTCCTGTCGTATCCCGTGGACCACGAACCCGAAGGCCAAGCGCGTCGAGGTCCGCTTCCCCGACCCGATGGCGAACCCCTACCTCGCCTTCTCGGCCCTGCTGATGGCCGGCCTCGACGGCATCATCAACAAGATCGATCCGGGCCCGGCCATGGACAAGGATCTCTACGACCTGCCCCCGCGCGAGTTGAAGAAGATCCCCACCGTCTGCGGCAGCCTGCGTGAGGCGCTGACCAACCTCGACCGCGACCGCGCCTTCCTCAAGGCCGGCGGCGTGTTCTCGGACGACCAGATCGATTCGTTCATCGAACTGAAGATGACGGAAGTGATGCGCTACGAGATGACCCCGCATCCGGTCGAGTTCACGATGTACTACTCGCTCTGAGAAGAGCGGGCCGGGCTCGCCCGGCCTTTCGGACGATCCGCGACGCCGGGGCCTCGAAGGGGGCTCCGGCGTTTCGCGTTCTAGCGCCCCATTTCGTGATCGAGATTAAGCTATTATTCCTTTATAGGCATGATAGCTTGGTCGAGGGGGTGATTCCGATGTCCTCGAGCACAACCGCACTGCTGCAGGCGAGATGGCTGATCACGTCGTGCCGTGTTCAGGTTGCGTTTCAGCGATTGCGTCTGTCGCTCCGTGCGTACCACGCCGATCAACCCCGCGTGCCGGCCGGACATCCGGATGGCGGCCAATGGACGGATGGCGGTGCGGGCGACGGATATGATGCCGGTGACGATGCGCGGATCGCCCAAGTCTCGGATGACGCCAACCGTCGGCACACGGTCGTTCTCTCCGAAGAAGAGATGCGCGGCGGGCATACGCTTCGCGAGCATGTCGGCAAGTTGGACGCGCAGATGATGCAACGCGTCCAGTCCAGCAAAAGAAGATTCCCGGTCGTAGACTATGGCCTCAGGCGAAATGGCTCGTTCGAATCTGTATAAACTGCAAACGATCTCATCAACCGCACCTTGGAACAGAATGCCTCCGAAGTTGATGATGTCGCAACCGGGACAAAGGGCCGTGCATTCTTGACATCCCGTTTCGGTTATAAAACCGGGAGGGAAGCCTACACGGCGGGGCAGCTTGAGCCGTACATGCGTACGACTTACGGTGTCGGAATCTTTATCCTTCACGATCCGGGCAACCCTCGCGGTTACCGCATCCATACCGCCTATCCGCGCAACGACGGAGATTGAGATGCAAGCGTCGCCGGAATTTCTGACGTTAGGTCGCTGGTGCATACAGGACATCGATCGCATCGCGCCGACGCTTGAGGAAATGTACGACTTTGTTCTTAAAGACTTCAAGGGAGACGAACGCGTCCGCCTGCGGCAATTCATCGACCGCGCCCTCCGCGAGGCCTCCGACGAGACGTTGCAGCGATTGTGGAACGAGACGGACGCCGACATCTACTTCCCCACCGCGCAGGACCTGCGCGCATTCCTGATCGGCGCCCGCGACCGGCTTTGAACGCCGTTTCGTTCGCCTTGCGCGACGCCGACCCAAATCAGCCGCCGATATTCACCCATCTGGCGGGCACCTCGGGTCCCCTCTCCTGGAAGGAGAGGGACAGGGTGAGGTGAGCGACTTCTCCGGAGATGGACCACACCTCACCCCAGCCCTCTCCTTCCAGGAGAGGGAGCCCGTCGCGCCTCACGTCGAACCCCTTTTGGATAGAGCGAGTGGCCCACAAGGGGGAGAGGGACGCGCTCTGCATGAAAGTGCAGACGGGTGCATCCAGTCGGTCAAAAACTCCGCGTCGGCCGGTCGAGGACGCTGCGTCCCATCAGGCTGGCGGCCAAGTCCGTCATCAGGATCGCGGTGCGGCCGCGCTCGTCGAGGAAGGGGTTGAGCTCCACGAGGTCGAGGCTGCGCACGAGGCCGCTATCGTGCAGCATCTCCATGGCGAGATGCGCCTCGCGGAACGTCGCCCCGCCCGGAACAGTGGTGCCGACGCCCGGCGCGATGCCGGGATCGAGAAAGTCGACATCGAGGCTCACATGCAGCCAGCCGCCGGCGGCGGCCACGCGGTCGAGGAACGCCTTCAGCAGGATGCCGATGCCGAACTCGTCGATGGCGCGCATGTCGTGCACGGTGATCCCGGCCTCGCGGATTGTCCGCCGCTCCGCCGGATCAACGCTGCGCAGGCCGATCATGCAGACGTTGTGCGGCTTCACCGGCGCCACGGGCGGCGGCAGGTAGGGGCCGAACCCCTTGAGGCCGATGGCATAGGCCATCGGCACCCCGTGGAGGTTGCCGCTCGTCGTCGTCTCCAGGGTGTGGAGATCGGGATGCGCGTCGAGCCAGAGCACGTGCAATTCGCGGCCTTCCTCGGCCGCCCGCCGGCTCATGCCGGAGATCGTACCGGCCGAGAGGCTGTGATCGCCGCCGAGGAAGATCGGCAGCCCCTCGCCCCCGGCCCGATAAGCGGCCTCGCTGAGCGCGGCCGTCCAGCGCGCGAAATCGGAGAGGTTGGTGACACTCGGATTGGGATGGGCGAGAGCCTCGCCGGGGGGCGGGGCGATGTTCCCGCGATCCTCGACGACGAGGCCGAGGGCGGTGAGGGCACCGCCCAGTCCGGCCGCCCGGTAGGCGCTCGGGCCCATGTCGCAGCCGAGGCGCCTCGTGCCCTCCTGGACCGGCACGCCAATGAGGATGCAGCGTTTCTCGTCCATGGGTTCACTCTCCGATCCGCCGACACGATAGGGGCCGCGCACGACACCTGTGAGGCAGGCGCCGCGAGCTCATCACGGCGCGGCAGGATCGGGACCGGTCAGGCCCGCGCGAAGGAGCATGCCGAACAGATCGCGCGGATCGTCCGGGTCGGCCAGCAGATCGAGATCCTCGAAGAAGCCGGTGCCGGCCAGGACCGAGCGAAGGTAGCGCAGGGCGGAGAAATCCTCGACCGCAAAGCCGACGGAATCGAACAGCGTGATCTGCCTGTCGTCTTGCCGCCCCGGCACCTCGCCGGCGATCACCCGCCAGAGTTCGGTGACGGGGTGATCGGCGGGCAATTGCTGGATCTCGCCCTCGATCCGGGTCTGGGGCGCGTATTCGACGACGATCTCCGAACGGCGGAGGATGTCGGGGTGGAGCTCGGTCTTGCCGGGGCAATCCCCGCCGACGGCGTTGATGTGGATGCCGGGGCCGACGAGGTTGTCGGTGAGGATGGTGGCGCATTGCTTGTCCGCCGTCGCCGTGGTGACGATGTCGGCCCCCTCCATCGCCTCAGCGGTGCTCGAGCAGACCTGGATCCGGAAGCCGAACCCGGCGAGATTGCGCCGGCACTTGGCGCTGGCGGCCGGGTCGATGTCGTAGAGGCGCAGGACATCGATTCCGATCAGCGCCCTGAAGGCCAGGGCCTGGAATTCGGCCTGGGCGCCGTTGCCGATGATCGCCATGGTCCGCGCGCCCGTCGGGGCGAGGTATTTCGCGGCGACCGCCGACATGGCGGCGGTGCGCAGAGCCGTGAGAATCGTCATCTCGGTGAGCAGCATCGGATAGCCGTTGCCCACATCGGCGAGCACGCCGAAGGCCGCCACGGTCTGGCGTCCGCTCCGGGCGTTCTTCGGGTGTCCGTTGACGTATTTGAAGCCGTAGGTGGTGCCGTCGCTGGTGGGCATCAGCTCGATCACCCCGTCGGCGCTGTGCGAGGCCAGGCGCGGCTGCTTGTCGAACCGGTGCCAGCGCCGGAAATCCTCCTCGATCGTGGCGGCGAGCTCCCGCAGGAAGCGCTCGACGCCGATCGCCAGGACGAGCCGCATCATGTTGTCGACGCTAACGAAGGGAACGACATTCAGTTTGTCCGACATGACGCCTCGTTGTCCCGCACGCTCTCGCAGCGATCATAGGCATAAGGAGCGCCCGCGCGAGGCGGCATGGCGCTTGCTGTGATCGCAGAGGGCCAAGGCAAAGGAGCACCATGATCGGCACCTCTCGTCCCGGTCGCCGCGAGGTTGCGTCGCGATGGGGTCGGTGATCGGATCGGACGGAGGGCGCAGCGACTGGCGCCGGGCGGTGCTGCGGCGCAAACCCGTATCGCCCTCGACACAGGAGACCGATGCCGGAGCCCGGCCCCTCGAACGCTCCATCGGCCTGTTCCGCCTCGTCATGCTCGGGGTCGGCGCCACGGTGGGCACCGGCATCTTCGTGATCCTGAACGCGGCGGTGCCCGAGGCCGGCCCCGCCATCCTGATCTCGTTCCTCCTGGCCGCCGTCACGGCGGGCCTCACGGCGCTCTGCTACGCGGAACTGGCCTCGGCGCTTCCGCTCTCGGGCTCGTCCTATTCCTATGCCTACGCCACGCTCGGTGAACTCGCGGCCTTCCTCGTCGGGGCCTGCCTCCTCCTCGAATACGCGGTTGCCGCCTCGGCCATCGCCGTCGGATGGGGCCAGTATCTCAACGAGGTCTTCGGGGCGCTCATCGGCTGGACCATGCCGGATTCGATCAGCCAGCCCCCCGGCCGCGGCGGCTACGTCAACCTGCCGGCCATCGTCCTCATCGGCCTGTGCACCCTGCTGCTCCTGCGCGGTGCCGCCGAATCGACCGCGATCAACGCGTTCCTCGTGGTGCTGAAGCTCGCCGTGCTGGTGTTCTTCGCCGTCATCGCCCTCACGGCGTTCGAGCCGGCGAACCTCACGCCCTTCACCCCGCTCGGCTGGGCCGGCATCGGCACCGCCGCCTCGACGATCTTCTTCTCCTATATCGGCCTCGATACGATCTCCACGGCGAGCGAAGAGGTGCGCGACCCGGCCCGCACGCTGCCCCTCGGCATCCTCCTCGCCCTCGTCATCGTCACCGCGATCTATCTCCTCGTCGCCGTCGCGGGGATCGGCGCCCAGCCCTGGACGCGCTTTGCCGGGCAGGATGCCGGGCTGGCGGTGATCCTGCGGACCGTCACCGGGACGGCCTGGCCGGCCTTCGTCCTGTCGATCGGGGCGGTCATCTCCATCTTCTCGGTGACCCTGGTGACGATGTATGGCCAGACCCGCATCCTCTTCGCCATGAGCCGGGACGGGCTGCTGCCGCCGCTGTTCCAGCGGGTGGACCGGCGCAGCCGGAGCCCGAACGGCAACACGCTGGTGGTGGCGCTCTTCGTCGCCGCGCTGGCGGCCCTCGTCCCCCTCGACGTGCTCGCCAACCTCACCAGCATGGGCACCCTCGTCGCCTTCACGGCGGTCTCCCTCGGCGTGATCATCCTGCGCCGGACCCGACCCGATCTGCCGCGCGGATTTCGCGTGCCGCTCTACCCCCTCGTGCCCATCGCAAGCCTCGCCTGCTGCCTCGCGCTCATCGCGGCGCTGCCGCGGGACACCTACCTGCTCTTCGCAATCTGGATCGGCGTCGCCCTCGTAATCTACGCCAGCTATTCCCGGCGTTATTCGCGACTGGCGCGCGCCCGAGAGCCTGGTTGATCGGATTTTTCGCAACGTATCGTCTTGCCAGGCTCGATCATCCAAGGCGATCACCTCTTCCCGAGGGGCCCGCATCAGCGGACCTCGAAGGAGCCCTCCAGGGATCGCGCGTCGACTGGAAGCCTCCTTCGAGGCCGCTCCGCGGCACCTCAGGATGAGGTAAAGCGTTGGAACGACGCCTCAAACCGTCTCCGAGACCAGACGGCGATGAGCGTGCCTCATGGGCGTTTGCCCGCGCGACCACGCGGCGGACGACCGGTTCGCCCTGCAGGACGAACCATCAGGCCTTGCACGACAGCGCCGCAGGTTCCAGGTGATGTCGGCTGTTCCTCGAGCGGATCGAACGCGACGATGCCCCGATACTTCTTTCACACTCATATCGGCGGGGAGGTCATCACCGATGCCACCGGCACCGAGCTGCGGGATGCCGACCATGCCTGGGAGGTCGCGCGCGACACGATCCAGGCGACGATGGCCGAAACGGAGGCCCAGGCCCGCCTGATGGGAGCCATCCTGGTGGTCACCGACGAATCCGGCGAAACCATCCTCGAATTCCCGTTCTCCGAGGTCGTCACCCTCGCGCCGGAGGAGCCGGCTCCGACCGTGCATTGAGACCCGTGTTTGATCGGATGTCTCAGCGGATGCTCATGCCGATGTCGATCACTGCCCAGGGTAGATGGTCCAATCAGACCACCTCATCCTGAGGTGCCGGCGTGAGCGGGCCTCGAAAGAGCCCTCCAGACACCAAAGCGATCCCTGGGCGCCTCCTTCGAGGCCGCTACGCGGCACCTCAGGATGAGGTAACGCCCTGGAGAGACAACTTAAAACTGGCTGTGACACGCCCCGGCGCTTCACCGGGTCTTCGCGGCCGCGCCCTCCGCCGCCACGGCCTGCCGGATCGCCGCCAGCAGGGCGCCTTCGAACAGCAGGGCGGAGCCGTAATGGAAGTCGAGGTCGAAGGGGCGCCGCGAGTTCATGGAGAGCGAGGCGCTCTGCATCGCCACGAGACGGCCCGACAGGTCGAACAGGCCGGAACCCGAGCCGCCGAACCCGTCGTTGCAATTGTGCCGGGCACGGCGGATGTCGTCCTCCGTCGGCGGATCGATCTGGTGGATCGCGCAGGTCTCGGTGCTGCTCGGCCCGCGATAATTCTCGTGCCCGCCGGGTGAGACCATCACGACGGGAATCTCCGCGATGCCGGTCGTCAGCGACGGTGCGTCGGGGACCGGCTGCGGCGGCGCGCCGACCACCGCCTCGGTGAGGTCGAGCAAGGCCCAGTCGTCGGTGATGTGCAGGGCCTTGGCGTCGGGCGCCGCGCCGAGGCGCAGGCTCGCCGGCACGAAGCCGTAATTCCGCCCGCCGATCTGGAAGAAGCAATCCTCCACCTCCCGCGTCACCTCCATGCGGCGGTTGCGAAAGTTGTGCGCGTTCATCACCACGAGACGCGGCGACCCCACGAGCCAGGCGGCGGCCGCCTTCTGCGGAATACCGTCCGGCCGGCGATGGCAGAACAGGACGCCCGCGCCGGGATAGCGGGTGATGTCGGCACCCGTGAGATCGCGGCGCCCGTCATGCGGATACAGGGCGGCCATGCGCAGCTCGTCCGCCGATGCGGTGCCCGTCGCCAAGGCGGCGAGCCCCGCCAGCGCCAGACTGCGCATCCGGCGGACCCAGGCGTGGCGGATCGGGCTTTCGGCTGCGACAAGGGTCATCTGGGGTGTGAACCGATGCTGATGCTGCGCCATCGCCGCTCGATCCGGGGGAGGAGGGCGGTTCGGAACTTGTCGGTCATGCGTAGGCCGGGGCCTCCGATGAGAGCCGCCTAGTCCGGCGGGTCCTTCTTCACGGACACGCACATCTTCACCGCCGATTCCAGCTTGATCTCGCCCGGATTGCCGATGTTCGCGGTCTCTTCCAGGCAGCGGATGAAGTAGTTCTTGTCGAGCTCGGCGTTCAGGCTGGAGAAGGCCTTGCCCATCCGCGTGGCGAAGTCGATCTTCTCGTCCGTGGACGCCCGCGGCCAGCGCGACACCTTGTCATCCATGGTCAACCGTGCCGCATTGGCAATCGACGGCAGGACAATCAGGCAAATCACGAGCGCAGTTGTTCTTCTGATCATCGGCATGTCTCGTTTTTGTTTCCTACCCACCCTTAGTTTAGCGCTGGTCCACATCGAGTAAAGCGCAGGTTCGGGGGTACAGGACGTTTTTCCTGATGCGATGGGCGAGCCAAAGCTTGCGCATCTTGACCATAGCGTCCTCCGCGCAACGCGCATCTCCGCGGCCGATCGCGGGATCGCTCCATCGCGTCGGCCACGATCGCTCAGCCGGCGAAGTGCTTCATCCCACAGGGAAAGACCGGCCGTTCACCGATGTCGTCGTCCGGCAAATCCCGCTCGGCTCGACCGGGAACCGCTGCACAAAGGTATGGATCAAGTTGCCAAATCGTCCTGTAAAAAAAGGTTGAAGTGGCTAAAGACATCAGGCAAAGCAAATGATTATATAGCGAGCCGATGGATCAGTAATAAGTCTTTTATAAGAGCGGCCGGCGCCAGGTTATTCTTATAAATACGTTCATAATAACGATCGACTGACTGTTTGCTGAACCGGCGAAAGCAATGGCCGCGGCCGATCCCCAGGGGTCGAGCACGTGGCAGAAGGGCAGGAGACGCAGAATGAACAGGTTACTGAATTCAGTCTCGGTGCTGGCCGTCTTGGCCCTGGCACCGATCGGACTGTCAGGGATCGCCTCAGCCAACGACAAGCTCATCGATCTGTCGAACAGCGATGAAAACTGGGTGATGCCGGGCAAGAACTACGACTCGGACAATTACAGCAAGCTGAAGCAGATCAACACGACGAACGTGAAGGACCTCAAGGTCTCGTGGACGTTCTCGACCGGCCTGCTCAACGGCCACGAGGGCGCGCCCGTCGTCGTCGACAACAAGATGTATATCCACACCTCCTTCCCGAACAACACCTTCGCCCTCGGTCTCGACGATCCGGGCAAGATCCTGTGGCAGGACAAGCCGAAGCAGAACCCGGCCGCCCGCGCCGTCGCCTGCTGCGATCTCGTGAACCGCGGCCTCGCCTACTGGCCCGGCGACGGAAAGACCCCGGCCCTGATCCTCAAGACGCTGCTCGACGGCAACGTCATGGCGCTCAACGCCGAGACCGGCGAGACGGTGTGGAAGGTCGAGAATTCCGACATCAAGGTCGGCTCCACCCTGACGATCGCCCCCTACGTGGTGAAGGACAAGGTCATCATCGGCTCCTCGGGCGCCGAGCTCGGCGTGCGCGGCTACCTCACCGCCTACGACGTGAAGACCGGCTCCCAGGTCTGGCGCGCCTACGCCACCGGCCCGGACAAGGACCTGCTGCTCGGCTCCGACTTCAACATCAAGAACCCCCATTACGGCCAGAAGAACCTCGGCACGGCCACCTGGGAGGGCGATGCCTGGAAGATCGGCGGCGGCACCAACTGGGGCTGGTACGCCTACGATCCCGGCACCAACCTGATCTACTTCGGCACCGGCAACCCGGCGCCGTGGAACGAGACCATGCGTCCCGGCGACAACAAGTGGACGATGACCATCTTCGGCCGCGACGCCGATACGGGTGAAGCCAAGTTCGGCTACCAGAAGACTCCGCACGACGAGTGGGATTACGCCGGCGTCAACGTGATGATGCTGTCGAACCAGAAGGACAAGGACGGCAAGGACCGCAAGCTCCTGACCCATCCGGACCGGAACGGCATCGTCTATACCCTCGACCGGACGGACGGCTCCCTCGTCTCGGCCAACAAGATCGACGACACGGTCAACGTGTTCAAGTCGGTCGACCTGAAGACCGGCCAGCCGGTGCGCGATCCCGAATACGGCACCCGCATGGACCACCTCGCCAAGGACATCTGTCCCTCGGCGATGGGCTACCACAACCAGGGCCACGATTCCTACGATCCGGAGCGCAAGCTCTTCTTCATGGGCATCAACCACATCTGCATGGATTGGGAGCCCTTCATGCTTCCCTACCGTGCCGGTCAGTTCTTCGTCGGCGCCACGCTGAACATGTATCCCGGCCCGAAGGGCGATCGCCAGAACTACGAAGGTCTGGGCCAGATCAAGGGCTACAACGCCATCACCGGCGAGTTCAAATGGGAGAAGATGGAGCGCTTCGCCGTGTGGGGCGGAACGACGGCGACCGCCGGCGGTCTCGTGTTCTACGGAACGCTGGACGGCTACATCAAGGCGCGCAACTCGGACAACGGAGACCTGCTCTGGAAGTTCAAGATGCCGTCCGGCGCCATCGGCTACCCGATCACCTACAGCCACAAGGGTGATCAGTACGTCGCCATCTATTACGGCGTCGGCGGCTGGCCGGGTGTCGGCCTCGTGTTCGACCTTCAGGATCCCACCGCCGGTCTCGGCGCGGTCGGCGCCTTCAAGAAGCTCGCCAACTACACCCAGATGGGTGGCGGCGTGATGGTGTTCTCGCTCAACGGCAAGGGTCCCTACGACGATCCGAGCGTCGGCGAGTACCAGACGGCGGCCGCGAAGTAGGCCAAGCGCCCCTTTCTCACTCGCGGACCCCGCCCGGTTGACCGAACTTGGGCGGGGCCGACCTTCATCCGAACTACTATGATGAAGGTCAGCTTCGAGTGAGCGTGAGGCACCAGAGGACTCCCTCTCCTGAAAGGAGAGGGAACCCGAGCATCCTGCGAGATCGTGTGAATGCCGTCGCCGGCCGATTTCGGGCAAGCCCGGGAGTCGTCGGGGAGGGCCTACGCCTCGATCCCAAAAAAATCCGACCCCTAAAAAAACAACGGAAACGCTCTCATGTCCTTCGCCAAAGGATGCCTGTCCGTCGCCGCTGTCCTCGCCTTCGGCGGTGCCGCGTTCGCCCAGGCCGACACGAAATCCGCGCCCGATGACAGCGTCCTCCGGGTCTGCGCCGCCAACCAGCCGCCGCTCTCGATGAAGGACGGGTCCGGGCTCGAGAACCGCATCGTCTCCGCCGTCGCCGAAGCCATGGGCCGCAAGGCGCAGTTCGTCTGGTCCGACAAGGCGGCGATCTATCTCGTGCGCGACAGCCTCGACAAGAAGCTCTGCGACGTGGTGGTCGGCCTCGACAGCGACGACCCGCGCGTCCTCGCCACGAAACCCTATTACCGCAGCGGCTACGTCTTCATCACCCGCGCCGACCGGGATCTCGACATCAAGTCCTGGTCCGATCCGCGCCTCAAGACCATCGACCATATGGTCGTCGGTTTCGGCACGCCCGGCGAGGCGATGCTCAAGGATATCGGCCGCTACGAGGAGGACATGGCCTACCTCTACTCGCTGGTGAACTTCCGCGCGGCCCGCAACACCTACACGCAAATCGATCCGGCCCGGATGGTCAGCGAAGTCGTCGCCAACAAGGCCGACGTGGCGGTGGCCTTCGCGCCGGACGTCGCCCGCTACGTCAAGGATTCGAGCCAGCCCCTGCGCATGACGCCCGTGCCCGACGATACGGTGCGCAGCGACGGCCAGAAGATGCCGCAGAGCTTCGACCAGTCCATGGGCGTGCGGCGTGACGACCAGGCCCTGAAGACGGCGCTCGATGCCGCGATCGCCAAGGCCCGCCCGCAGATCGAGGCGATCCTGCGCCAGGACGGCGTGCCCGTCACCCCCGTCTCCAACTGATCTCCCACCCTGTCCCGCGTCGCCGGCGCGCTGCGCACCGGTACGCCCACCTCGGCCGCAAGTCCGGGGATAAACAGAGCAAATTGATGCGTCACACGAACCGTGTCCTCGCCGCCCTTCTCGGGCTCGGCCTCGCCTCCGCCGGTCTGGCGGCCCTGGCCCAGCCCTCCGCGGGCCCCTCGACGGGGATCACCTTCCGCAACACGGTGACCGGCGAAGAACTGAACGTCTCGGAAGGCAAGGAGGGCGGACGCGACACTCCAGCCGTCAAGGAATTCTTCCAGACCGGCAAGAACGTCTACATCGACGACAAGTCCTGCCTGCGCAACGGCGAGTCGCTGTTCGCGACCTCATGCTCGGGCTGTCACGGTCACCTGGCCGAAGGCAAGCTCGGCCCCGGCCTCAACGACAATTACTGGACCTATCCGTCCAACACCGAGGATACCGGCCTGTTCGCCACCATCTTCGGCGGCGCCAACGGCATGATGGGTCCGCACAACGAGAACCTGACGCCCGACGAGATGCTGCAGACGATCGCCTGGATCCGGCATCTCTATACCGGTCCGGTCAAGGACGCCGTCTGGCTCAACGACGAGCAGAAGAAGAAATACACGCCCTACAAGCAGGGCGAGACCTTCCCCAAGGACGCTCCGGGCCAGTGCCCACCGCTGGAGTAGCGGTCTTGGGAAGTCACGGCGCGCGGGGATGCCCCGCGCGGTGAGCGAGAAGCGGCGAACGCCGTAACAATCAAAACCAGAGGAGACGACCATGCGGACACTCATCACGGCTCTCGCAATCGGTGCGGGCGCGCTGCTCGCCGTTCCCGCGCTCGCCTATGACGGCACCAAGTGCAAGGCCGCCGGCGATTGCTGGCAGCCCAAGCCCGGCTTCCCCGAGAAGATCGCCGGCACGAAATACGACCCGAAGCACGATCCGAAGGAACTGAACAAGCAGGCCGATTCGATCAAGCAGATGGAAGAGCGCAACAAGAAGCGCATCGAAGCCGCCAAGAAGACCGGCAAGTTCGAATACGACGTCACCAAGATCTCCTCCAACTGACGTCGTCGCCGCCCATCGCTCTGGGCGGCCCTCACGGTGACCGCGATCCCCTCAGGCGCCTGGACCGCTCCGTCCGGGGATCGCGGCCGCTGTCCTCAAAGGCAAACCCCATGAACGACATCCGCTCCGGCGACGCGATGCTCACCGATTGGCGCGAGGCGGCCGGCCGTTTCGAACGCGCGGTGCGCGGTGCCGTGGTGGGCCAGGACCGCGCCATCCGGCTTCTCACCATCGCGCTCTTCGCCCGCGGCCACGTACTGCTGGAAGGCGATGTCGGCGTCGGCAAGACCACCCTGCTGCGCGCCGTGGCGCGGGCGCTCGGCGGCGCCTACGAGCGCATCGAGGGCACGGTGGACATGATGCCGTCCGACCTCATCTATCACACCTACCTCGCCAATGACGGCCGCCCGCGGGTGGAGCCGGGGCCGGTGCTGCGGCAATCCGAAGACCTGTCGATCTTCTTCTTCAACGAGATCAACCGCGCCCGTCCGCAGGTCCATTCGCTCCTGCTCCGCCTGATGGCCGAGCGCAGCCTGACCGCGTTCAACCGCGAATACCGCTTCCCCAACCTTCAGGTCTTCGCCGACCGCAACCGCGTCGAGCGCGAGGAGACCTTCGAACTCCCCGCCGCCGCCCGCGACCGCTTCCTAATGGAGATCGGGCTCGAAGCGCCGCGGGACGCCGAGGCGCGCCGCGCCCTCGTCTTCGATCCGCGCTTCCACGACACCGACGCCCTCATCGCCGGCATCGAAAGCGGCGTCCTCGATCACGCCGCCATGGCGGGGATCGGCGCGGCGATCCAGCACGGCATCCAGGCGAGCCCGGCCATCGAAACCTATGTCGTCGCTCTGTGGGAGGCCCTGGTCCGCCCGCACGAGGCCGGCATCCGCCTGCCCGGCATCGACATGTCGGCGCTGATCCAGGGCGGGGCCTCGCCGCGCGGCGTCGCCTTCCTCGTTCGGGCCGCCCGCGTCCGTGCCTGGCTGGAAGGCCGCGACTGGCTCGTGCCGGAAGACATCCGCGCGATCTTTCCCGAAGTGATGGCCCACCGCGTCTTCCTCGAGCCGATCTACGAGATGCGCCGCAGCACCATCGTGCCGGAGCTCTGCCGCGCCGTGTTCGACACCGTGCCCGCCCCGTGACGGCGCCCGAGACAACGCCCCAGGAGCCGACGCCGGACATCGTCTATCGCCCGCGCGGCCGTGTGCCCGGCATGGTGGCGGGCGCCCATCGCGGCCGCGATGCCGGGGGGCTGGGCACCTTCCGCGATCAGGTGCCATTCCTGCGCATGCCGGATGCCCGCCGCATCGATGTCCGCGCCACCCTGCGCGATCCGTTCGAGGGCACCTATGTCCGCCGCTTCGAGAGCCGCACGGCCCTCGAAGTCTGGGCGCTGGTCGATCTCTCCGCCTCCATGCGCTTCTCCGGCGAGGCGGACCGGATGGCACTGGTCTCGCGCCTGTGCGGCTGCCTCGCGGCCTCGGCCACGCGCATCGGCGACGCCTTCGGCCTGATCGGCTGTGACGCCGCCTTGCGCGAGGACGTGTTCCTGCCCGCGAGCCGGCGCCGCAGCATGGCGGGCGACGTGGTCTCCCGGCTGGCGGGCGCGGCCTGTACCGGGGACCGCGCCGACGGGATGGAGCAAGCGGCCCGCCGCCTCGTCGGCCGTCCCAAGATCGTGTTCCTGGTCTCCGATTTCCGCTGGCCGGAGGCCCTGATCGCCGGGACCTTCGCGAGCCTGTCGCGCCACGACCTCGTGCCGGTGGTGTTGGCCGACGCCGCCGAGGAAGACAATCTGCCCGAATGGGGCCTGATGGAGCTCGATGATCTCGAAGGCGCCGGCCGCCGCGTGGTCTTCATGCGCCCTAGCCTGCGCCGCCGCTGGATCGCGCGCGAAGCCGAGCGGGCCGAGACCCTGCGCCGGATCGCCTCCACCTACGGCCGTCCGCCCTTCCGTCTCGCGGGCCGCTTCGACCCGGACGCGGTCAGCCGCCACCTACTGGCGCAGTGAGGCATCCCATGCGCCGCCTCGCCCCGCTCCTCTTCCTGCTCTGCTCGTCCCTTGCCGCCCATTCCCAGGTGCGGACCGTCGAGGTGCGCACGCCGCGCCCGTTCGGCTACTTCCTCGGCGATCTCGTCCGCGCCCAAATCGATATCGTGGTCGAGCCGGGCTTTGCCCTGCAGGCCGCCTCGCTGCCCCAGCCCGGCGCGATCACCTATTGGCTCGACCTTCGCACCGTCGCGGTGACGCAGGATTCCGTGAGCGGCGGCAGCCGGGTCCGCCTCGATCTCACCTATCAGAACTTCTACGCCGCCCTCGATGCCCGCGCCCTGGAGATCCCCGGCTTCGTCGTCACCTTCGTGAGCGATACGGACAAGGGCGCAACCACGGCCAAGGCCCAGATCCCGCCCTGGTCGTTCAACATCTCGCCCCTGCGCGAGGTCCAGCCGCCGGCCCGCGAAGACCCGAGAACCTACCTGCGTCCGGACGGGCGGGTCGCCTCCCTCGACACGCAGCCCCTCGTCGTCGGCGGCGCCGGCTTTGCGGCCATGGCCGTGCTGGCCTTCGCCGGCCTGGCCTGGGACCGGACCTGGTGGCCCTTCGCCAAACGCGGAGGAAGGGCCTTCGCGGCGTGCCTGCGCCGCCTGCGCGCCCTCGCCGAACGGGGGGAGGACGAGGCGGCCTACGAGACCGCGCTTCTCGCCCTCCACCGGGCGCTGGACGAGACCGACGGGCGCCGGGTCCTGGCCGACGACCTGCCGGCCTTCCTCACCCGCCATCCCGCCTATGCGCGGGAACGGGCCAGCCTCGCCGCCTTCCTCGACGCGTCGCGTCACAGCTTCTTCGGACCCGGTCCGGCGGCCGCCATGCGGCGTCTGCCACTGGCCGACATCGTCGTCCTGACCCGAAAACTCACCGCCATCGAGCGGGAATCATGAACGGGCCGAAAACCCGTCCGATGGCGGTCGAAGCATGGGTCTGATGGCGGTGGTGTCATGCGCCTGATGGCGGATTTTCCCTGGGTCCTGTGGCTGCTGCCGTTGGCGCTGCTGCCGCTCGCCGCGTCGAGCCAGCGGGTCACCCCCCTCTCCAGCATCGCGGCGAGCCCCGTCGACGGCCTGTCGCGCCTCATCGGCTGGAGCCTGCGCGCGGCCGGCATCCTCGCCATCGCCGGCCTCGTCGTCGCCCTGTCCGGCCCCTATCGCCAGGGCGAGACCATCACCCGGACAGGCATCGGCGCCCAGGTCTCGATCCTCGTCGATCGCTCTGGCAGCATGAACGAGACCTTCGCCGGATTGCAGCCCTCGGGCGCCGAGGAATCGAAGGCGGCGGCCTCGCGCCGGCTCCTCGGCGAGTTCGTCGGCAGCCGCGCCCATGACCAGTTCGCCGTCTCGGCCTTCTCCACGGCCCCCATGCTCGTGGTGCCGATGACCGACCGGCACGAAGCCGTTCGCGCGGCCATCGCCGCCATCGACCGGCCGGGCCTCGACTACACCAACGTGGCGCGCGGTCTCGGCATGGCACTCTCGCAGTTCGGCGCCAGTACCGCCAACGTCTCGCGCGCCCTGCTCATCGTCTCCGACGGCGCGGCGGTGATCGATCCCCGCGTCCAGGGGACCCTGCGCGCCGAGTTCGCGCGTATTCGCCCGAACCTCTACTGGCTGTTCCTGCGCACCAAGGGCTCGCCGTCCATCTCCGACAGGCCGTCGGGCGAGGATACCCCTCAGGCCGCGCCCGAACGTCATCTCGACCTGTTCTTCAAGAGCCTCGGCACGCCCTACCGCGCCTTCGAGGCCGAGGGCGCCGAGGCGGTGGCCGATGCCATCGGCCAGATCGAGCGCCTGGAGCGCGACCCGATCCCCTATAGCGAGCAGCGTCCGCGTCGCGACCTCGCCGGATGGGCCTATGGACTCAGCCTGTTGGGCTTGATCCTGCTCGTCGCGGCCAAGCTCGCCGAGGCGGATCTTAGCCTGCGCCGGCCAGTGGTTTCCACTTCCGCCGCGCCGGCGCCTCAGCCACAGAGGCTCGCCGCATGAAGGCGCTTTTGAATCCTGTATCGCCGCAGCGCGCCAACCCTCCCCCCTCTGCGGACTACGATATTCAACCGTCTGGCGTGCACCACGGGTCCCCTCTCCTGGAAGGAGAGGGACAGGGTGAGGTGCGTGACCCCTCCGGAGATGGACCACACCTCACCCCAACCCTCTCCTTCCAGGAGAGGGAGCCCGTCGCGCCTCATGTCGAGCCCTCTTGGGTAAGCGAACAGCCGTGGAGCAAATCTGTGCATCCAGTAACCTCTACGGGGGAGGGTGGTCGCGGAGCGACCGGGAGAGGGGGCGACCTCTCCGGGCAGCGCGCTCCCCTCTCCCGACCCTCGCTGACGCGAGGGCCACCCGCTCCCGCAGAGGGGCGAGGGGGAGCCGGTGCCACGCTCGGCAAGGCCCTGCGCCGTGCCCGCCCGCACCTCCTCCTCGCCCTGCCGATCCTCCTGCTCCTCGTGGCCCTCGGCTTCGGCGCAGCGGCCTGGCGGGCGGCGCGCGACAACGCCGCAATCGCGGCTCTGGTGGCCGGCAAAGACGTCCCGGTCTCCCTCGACGCCCCGGCTCCGCTCCTGCTGGCGCGGGTGCAGCATCTCGCCCGCCGCGGCGTGACCGAGGAGATCGAGCCGCTGATCGAAGCCCTCGACCGCCGGGGCGAGACCGACCTCTCCGCGCGCGCCCGTTATGCGCTCGGCAATGCCCGCCTGCGCCAGGCCTTCGACCATCTCGAACGGAGCAATCTCGATCCGGCCGGACCGCTCATCACCTTGGCCCGTCAGGATTATCGGCGCGCGCTCCAGGGCCGGCCGGACCTGTGGGACGCCAAGTTCAACCTCGACGTGGCCTCGCGCCTGCTCCGCGACTTCCCAGAATTCGATCGCAAGACCGGCGACGAGCTGAAGGCCGAACCGAAGAAGATCTGGACCGAAATCCCCGGCCAACCGCGGGGCGAACCGTGAGCGCGCCCGGCCTCGTCCGGCGAAACCTGCGCGACCGGCGGTTCCAGCTCCTGGCCGGCGCATTGGCGCTCGTGGCCCTGACCTTCGTGGCCCGCCCCCTGCCGCTGACCCGCAACGGCGTCGAGATTCTGGCGATCCTCGACATCACCGGCAGCATGAATGTCCGCGATTACGTCGGGGCGGACGGCAAACCGGAAAGCCGTCTCGAGACGGCGAAGGCGGCCCTGCGCGAACTCGTCACCTCGCTGCCCTGCGGGTCGCGGGTGGGGTTGGGCCTGTTCACCGAGCGCCGGCCGTTCCTCCTGTTCACCCCCATCGAAGTCTGCGCCGACTTTGCCCCCCTCGACGGTGCTCTCGGGGCCGTGGACTGGCGCATGGCCTGGGAGGGCGACAGCCGCATCTCGGCCGGCCTGTTCCGATCGGTGGAGATGGCGGCCAGTCTCGGCACCGACCTCGTCTTCATCACCGACGGCCAGGAAGCGCCGCCCCTGCCCAGCACCGGCGGCCCCGCCTTCGACGGCAAGCCGGGCGCCGTGCGCGGCCTCATCGTCGGAGCGGGGGCCTACGCCCTGTCCCCGATCCCGCGCTACAACGATCGCGGCCGCGAGACCGGGTTCTACGGGTCGGGCGACGTCCAGCAGGAGAACCGGTTCGGACCGCCCCCCGCCGATGCCGAGAGCCGCGAGGGCTACAACCCGCGCAACGCCCCCTTCGGCGCCGCGGCGGCCTCCGGCACCGAGCATCTCTCTTCGGTGCGCGAGCCGTACCTCAAGACCCTCGCTCAGGCGACGGGCCTGACCTACGCCCATCTCGACGGCCCTGCCGGGCTCGGCCCCGCGCTGGTCCGCACGGCGACCCCGCGCCCGCTCCCCGGCAGCCTCGACCTGCGCCCCCTATTCGGCGGGATCGCCCTCGCGCTGATCCTCGCCGTCTTCGCCGCCCCTCTGCTCGGGGCCGGCCGTTCTGTCCCGGTAAAAAAGGTCTGATCGATGCGTTTTGCCCTGCCGTCTGCGTTCCTCGCTCCCCTGGCAGCCACCGCCTTCCTCGCAACCACGGCCCTCGCGCATGGCCCGACGCCGCAGAAGGTGGATCAGTCCATCGCCATCGCGGCAAAGCCCGATGCCGTCTGGGCCGTGGTCGGCGACTTCGCCGGCATCTCGAACTGGCATCCGGACGTGGCGAAAAGCGTCGGCACCGGCGGCAACGCCTCGGGCGGTCGTCGCACCCTGACCCTAAAGAACGGCGGCACCCTCGATGAAGGCCTCGACGAATGGGACGCGGCCAAGCGCAGCTATTCCTACCGTCTCGGTGATGCCGACCTGAAGGCGCTGCCGGTCTCGTCCTACTCGGCGACGCTCTCCGTCACGCCGGAGGGCGAGGGTTCGAAGGTCGAGTGGCTCGGCCGCTTCTATCGCGGCGATACCGGCAACGAGCCGCCGGAGGAGCTCAGCGATGCCGCCGGCAAGGATGCGATGAACCTCTATTTCAGCAATGGACTCAAGGGTCTGAAGGCGCGCCTGGAGGGCAAGACGGCGCGATGAATCCTGTGTTCCCGATGCTCCTTGCCGGTCTCGTCCTGACGCTCTCCACCCCTCGGGTGGAGGCTGGGCCGGTCTATGTGGCGAGCCAGGGAGCCGGGACACTGAGCCGCATCGAGGCCGGGGCAACCACGGTCGCGGCCACCATCGCGGTGGGGCAGGGGATCGCGCAGGTGGCGGCCGGACCGAACGGCCGCCTCTATCTGAGCCAGCCGGACCATGCGGGAATCGACGTGGTCGACAGGCGAAACGGCACCGTGCTGGAGCGCCTGCCGTTTCCAGGCCAGGCCTTCGGCATCGCCGCCTCGGCGGACGGGACGAGTCTCTTCGTCGGCGACTGGGCCGGGGGACGGGTGGTCCGCCTCTCCGCATCGACCGGCGCCGTCGAGGGCGACTGCCCCGTGGGCAAGGACCCGGCCGGCCTCGTCCTCGACCGCAAGGGCCGGCTCTACGTCGCCGACCGCGAGAGCCGCCAGGTGAGCGTCATCGACACCGCGCGGATGGAGCGGGTGGCGACGGTGCCGGTGGGCGAGGGCCCGTTCGCCCTCGGTCTGAGCCCAGGGGAAGACAGGCTCTACGTGGGCAACGTGCGCAGCGGCGACCTCAGCGTCGTCGACACCCGCACCTTGACGGTGACCGCCACGGTGAGGATCGGCGGGATGCCCTACGGCGTCGCGACCAGCGAGGATGGCAGCCTCGTCCTCGTCACCAATCAGCAGGCGGGCACCGTGGCGGTGCTCGACTCGGGCAGCCTCGGCCTCAAGGCGACGATCCCGGTCGGGCTCTATCCGGAAGGGATCGCGGTGGACGGGGCCTTCGCCTATGTGGCGAATTGGTTCTCGGATTCGGTTTCGGTCATCGACCTGAAGTCGCTGACGGAAACCGCCCGCATCCCCGTGGCGGAGGGGCCGCGCAGCCTCACCGTCGGCTCGAACCCGGAGGCGGTGCGATGAAACGGATCAGACACGCGATCCTGTGCCTCCCCCTTGCCCTGGCGGCCTGCGACAAGGGCGAAGACGCCGGCAGCGAGGCCGCGAGCACCGGGGATCAGGCCCTCGTCGCCACGAAATCCGATGCCGACGTTCCGACCTGGCTCTCGCATACCGACCCGACGGAGCCCGCCCGGTGGCTCGCCAGCCGCGAGATCGGCAGGCCCGCCGCGGAGGTGGGCTCGCAGACCGAGCATCTCCGCCACAGCCTCGCCCGCGCCAGGGAGGTCTTCATCGAGGATCCGCGCATGATGGCCAACCGCATCGTCCAGCTCGGCGAGATGCTGGCCGAGGCGGGAAAGCCCGAACCCTATGCCGATCTCCTCGACGGTTTGGAGGAGGTCGCCGCCGCCACCCATCGCAAGCAGCTCTTCGGCGAGATGTGCCAGCACTATTACAACACCCGCCAGCAGGGAGCCGACCGGGCCACCGCCCTTGCAAAGCTGAAGGAGCGCTACTCGCTCCAGGGCGAAGGACGCGTGAGCCCGTGACCGCCGTCCTCGTGGTGGACGATCATCCCGTGGTCCTGCGCGGCTTCCGGCGCCTCATGGAGGATGCCGGGGTCGAGACCATCCATGAAGCCACCGACATCATGTCCGCCTACCGGATCTTCCACCGCCTGCGCCCGCAGATGGTGGTGGCCGACCTCAGCCTGCAGGGGGAGGGGCTGTCCGGCCTGTCGCTGATCCGGCGGATCCACACCCTCGCGCGGGAGACGCGCATCCTCGCCTTCAGCATGCACAACGACCCGGTGATCGTTTCCCGCGCCCTCGAAAGCGGCGCCATCGGCTACGTCTTCAAGGATGTTCGGACAGCGGAATTCCTCAAGGCCTTCGAAGCGGTACGCGCGGGGCGAAGCTACCTCGATCACGACCTTGCGGTAGAGATCGCAGTGCTGCAGGCCGGAGCTCGCCGCTCGCCCCTGGCCGATCTAAGCAACCGCGAGCGCGAGATCCTTTCCCTCCTCAGCCGCGGCACCTCGTATCAGAGCATCGCCGACACGCTGTCGATCAAGTACCGCACCGTCCTCAACACCTGTTCCGCTATGCGCCAGAAACTCGGCGTCCGGACCTTGGCGGATCTCATTCGCCTCGCCGTGGAGCAGGAGAAGCGGGTGCGCTGAACAGCGTCCTCGATGCCCCACGCATCGCAGATCCTTCGCCGCTCGCGAAGGATCGGTCGGCGACATCCGAATTGCGAACAACTCCAATTCGAGATCAATGTTCGCGCCGTGAGACGGGGCACCCATTCCTGCCCGGCTCCAGCGGAGCATTTCCCGCAGATGCAGGCGGCATCCATCCTCGCAGACGAACAGACGGTTCTCGTGACCGCAATGCTGCTCGTCGTTTGCATGGGCCTGTGGGCAAGTGGCATCGTTGCCGAAGTCGTGACCGCGATGCTGTTCTTTGCTGCGGCGATGCTACTGAAGCTCGCGCCTGCATCGACGGTCTTTTCCGGCTTCTCCTCATCGGCCTTCTGGCTCGTGCTGAGCGGGATGGTGGTCGGCCTTGCGATCACCCGGACCGGCCTCGGCACCCGCCTCGCGCGCAGCCTCGCGGGCCGGCTGTCGGGCTCCTACGCGGGCTTCATCGCCGCCGTCGTCACCCTGTCCTTCGTCCTTGCCTTCGTGATGCCCTCTAACCTCGGGCGCATTGCCCTGATGATCCCGGTGGTGTTGGCGCTCTGCGACACGTTCGGCCTGGAGCCCGGCCGCGCCGGCCGGAGCGGGGCGGTTCTTGCAGTAGCGCTAGCGACGCCGCTGCTGTCCGCGGCGATCCTGCCTGCCAACGTTCCTAATCTCGTCATGGCCGGCACTGCGGAGACGCAATACGGCCTGCACCTCGCCTATTTGCCCTACCTTCTGCTCCACGCCCCCGTCCTTGCCGGCGTGAAGGGCATGCTCCTAGTGGCAGCCATCGTGCGCCTGTTCCCGGACCGGATGAGCCCCGCCGCCGCGGATACGGACGAGCCCGCGCCGGCATTCTCGCCGGAGGAGCGGCGGCTCACGATCATCCTCGCCTTGACCTTGGTCTTCTGGGTGACGGACAGTCTCCACCATATCGCCCCGGCCTGGGTCGGATTGACGGCGGCGGTGATCTGCCTACTACCCCGCATCGGCGTGTTGCCTGCGGAAGCCTTCGGTGCGGTGAACCTGCGAACCTGCTTCTACGTGGCCGCGCTGTTGGGACTGGTGGCGGTGGTCGACGAGACGGGCCTGGGCGCCAGGCTCGGCCATGCTCTACTCGCGGTCGCCCCCCTGGAACACGGAGCCCCGGCGCAGAATTTCGGCGTGCTGACGATCATCGCGTCGCTCTTCGCCGTCGTCGTCACCGCTAACGGCGCTCCGGCCCTTTACACGGCCTTGGCCGGCGAGATGTCGCGCGCGAGCGGTCTGGACCTGGCCAACGTGGTGATGATTCAGGTCGTGGGGTACTCGACCCTGTTCCTGCCCTACCAAGCCCCACCCATCGTGATGGCAATGGATCTGGGGCGGGTACCGCTCCGGTCGGCGACTATCCTGACCCTCGTGGTCGGTCTCGCCTCACTCTTCGTCATCGCTCCGCTGAACTACCTCTGGTGGCACATTCTGGGCCGGTTTCCATGAGCGCTAGCCGAATGACGATCGGTTCCGTGTGTCACACCGCAATGCACATCAACACGGCTTGCGCATTGGCGCGCAGGGCGTACCCCTTTAGAGACGGTCCAATCTGAGCAGCATCCCTGCTGGCATTGGCTCCACAGCGCCGAGGACTTTCGCAGAATGGCACCTACCGTCAGACCCACGGTCGCTCCGCCGCTCTCGCCCCACCTCCAGATCTACCGTTGGACCTGGACAATGGCGATGTCGGTGTTCCACCGCGTCACCGGCACCGCGCTCTATGGCGGCACCGGTCTGGTGGCGATCTGGCTCGTTGCACTCGCCTCCGGCCCGGCGGCCTATGGCTGGGTGGCGTGGTTCTTCGGCTCGATCATCGGGAGGCTGGTCCTTTTCGCCTATACCTGGATCCTGATGCACCACATGTTGGGTGGCCTGCGCCATTTCATCTGGGATTTTGGCTACGGCTTCGACCGCGAGCAGCGCATGGGCCTCGCCCGCGCTACTCTGATCGGCTCTGTGATCCTGACCGTCCTGATCTGGGCGCTCGCCCTCACCTTACGCTGAGGAGCGATCGCCATGACAGACAACCGTCAGACCACCAACGTGACCATGCGGACCCCGCGTGCCCGGGTGAAGGGCCTCGGCGCCTCTGGCCACGGGGCCGGCCACTTCTGGCAGCAGCGTCTCACCGCCGCCGCCAACGCGCCGCTGATGCTAGGCTTCATCGTCATCGTCGCGATGATGGCCAACCGGCCATACCCTGAAGCAGTCGCGCTGATGTCGCACCCGCTCGTCGCGCTCGTCCTGATCCTCGCCGTGATCTCGGTCACGCTCCACATGAGGATCGGCATGCAAGTCGTGATCGAGGATTACGTCCACTCCAAGGGACTGAAGCTCGCCAGCTTGTTCGCCAACAATGCCTACGCGGTCATCGTCGCCGTTGCCTGCCTCTACGCGATCCTACGCGTGAGCCTCGGCAAGCTCGTCTGACCGCCCCCCGAACCCGAAGGATCTGCCCATGGCCACCAACGGAACCAACGGCAACGGCGCGCCCGCTTATTCCATCATCGACCATACGTTCGACGTTGTGATCGTCGGCGCTGGCGGCGCCGGTCTGCGCGCCACCGTGGGCTGCTCGCAAGCGGGCCTACGCACCGCCTGTATCTCGAAGGTCTTCCCCACCCGCTCGCACACCGTGGCGGCCCAGGGCGGCATCTCCGCTTCGCTTGGCAATATGGGGCCCGACGATTGGCGCTGGCACATGTACGACACCGTGAAGGGGTCGGACTGGCTCGGCGACCAGGACGCCATCGAGTATCTCGTGCGCAACGCACCCGCCGCCGTCTACGAGCTTGAGCATTGGGGCGTGCCGTTCTCGCGGACCGAGGAGGGCAAGATCTACCAGCGCCCGTTCGGCGGCATGACAACGGATTACGGCAAGGGCACCGCCCAGCGCACCTGTGCGGCGGCCGACCGGACCGGCCACGCCATGCTTCACACCCTCTACGGGCAGGCGGTGAAGAACCACACTAACTTCTTCATCGAGTACTTCGCGCTCGACCTCATCATGGATGAGGAGGGCCGCTGCCTGGGCGTCATCGCCATTGATCAGGCCTCCGGCGAGATCCATCGCTTCCGGGCCCAGATGACGATCCTGGCCACCGGCGGCTATGGCCGTTCGTACTTCTCGGCAACCTCAGCCCATACCTGCACGGGTGACGGCAACGCGATGGTGCTGCGCGCCGGTCTGCCGCTGCAAGACATGGAATTCGTGCAGTTCCACCCCACCGGCATCTACGGCGCCGGTTGTCTCATCACCGAGGGCGCGCGTGGAGAGGGCGGATACCTGACGAATTCCGAGGGCGAGCGCTTCATGGAGCGTTACGCTCCCAGCGCCAAGGATCTGGCTTCCCGAGACGTGGTCTCGCGCTCGATGACCATGGAGATCCGGGCGGGTCGCGGCGTCGGCAAGACGAGCGACCACATCTACCTCCACCTCGACCATCTCGACCCGGCGATCCTGCACCAGCGCCTGCCGGGCATCTCGGAATCGGCCAAGATTTTCGCGGGCGTCGACGTCACCAAAGAGCCGATCCCGGTCCTGCCCACGGTCCATTACAACATGGGCGGTATCCCGACGAACTACCACGGCGAGGTGCTGACCTTGAAGAACGGCAACCCCGACACAGTGGTGCCGGGCCTGATGGCGCTCGGCGAAGCGGCTTGCGTCTCCGTGCACGGTGCCAACCGCCTCGGGTCGAACTCGCTCATCGACCTCGTGGTGTTCGGCCGCGCAGCAGGCTTGCGCTGTGCCGAGATCGTCGAGCCCGGCGCCCGCCAGATGGACCTGCCGAAGGATTCCGCCGACAAGGCGCTCGCTCGCCTCGACCGCTTCCGCTACGCGAATGGCGGTACGCCGACGGCGGAACTCCGCGCCGAGATGCAGAAGACCATGCAGAACAATTGCGCGGTGTTCCGCACAGGTGAAGTGCTGGAGGAGGGCAAGACCTTGATCCATAAGGTCTGGCAGGGCGAAGCCGACATCAGGATCACCGACCGCTCGCTGATCTGGAACACCGACCTGCTGGAGACGCTGGAATTCGACAACCTGATCGGTCAGGCCGTCGTCACTATGGAATCCGCGGCCAACCGCAAGGAAAGCCGTGGCGCGCATGCCCGCGAGGACTTCCCCGACCGTGACGACAAGGAGTGGATGAAGCACACCCTTTCGTGGCTCGACGATAAATCCCAGCAGGTGAATATCGATTACCGCCCGGTTCATACCTATACAATGTCAAATGAGATTCAGTACATCGAACCGAAGGCTCGCGTTTACTAGGGAAAAGACGGAAATTGCCCCCGACGATGGTACTCACGAGACGGATTTAGGCACGCCGAACCATGGCTCAATTCAACCTTCCCAAGAACTCGCAGGTCACTGAAGGCAAGACTTGGCCCCGGCCAACCGGGGGCAACAACCTTCAAGAGTTCCGCATCTATCGCTGGAACCCGGATGACGGCGCTAATCCGCGCGTCGACGTCTATCAGGTCGACCGCGACGATTGCGGACCGATGGTCCTCGACGCGCTGCTCTGGATCAAGGCCAAGGTCGATTCGACCCTGGTGTTCCGCCGCTCCTGCCGCGAGGGCATCTGCGGCTCCTGCGCCATGAACATCGAGGGTCAGAATGCGCTCGCCTGCACCATGGGCATCGACGAGTGCCAGGAGCATGCGAAGGGCAAGAAGACCGGCGCGGTGCGGATCTACCCGCTGCCGCACATGCCTGTGCTCAAGGATCTCGTTCCCGACCTCACCAACTTCTTCGCCCAGCACGCCTCGGTCGAGCCCTGGCTCCAGACCGAGACCCCTGCGCCCGAAGGGGAGTGGAAGCAGACCCCTGAGGATCGCGCCCAACTCGACGGTCTCTATGAGTGCATCCTGTGCGCATGCTGCACCACGTCGTGCCCGAGCTACTGGTGGAATGGCGACCGCTTCCTCGGCCCGGCGGCCCTGTTGCAAGCCTATCGCTGGCTCATCGACAGCCGCGACGAGAATACGGGCGAGCGCCTCGACGCCCTTCATGACCCGTTCCGGCTCTATCGCTGCCACACGATCATGAACTGCGCCAATGCGTGCCCGAAAAGCCTGAACCCGGCAAAGGCCATCGCCGAGATCAAGAAGATGATGGTGTCGCGCGAGGTCTGATGCGCGACCGCCCGACAGCGGATTGTTGCCAAAGCCGAGATGCACCGCATCTCGGCTTTGGCGTTTTTCGCCTCTATGGCCGGTTACTTCGTGATCTTGACCGAGACCGGGTCGCTTGACGGGAACGTCTCTTCCAGCGCCTCGTCCAGGCGCTCGCTCATTTCGTCCTGATGATTTTCGGGATTCATCTCGTCGTTGCTGGGCGCCGGATCCACGCGACGCTTCTCGTCGGTGTCTGGCGTGGATGTTGGCTTGGGGTTCGACATGGGTGCTTCCTCTGGCTCGCCTGCCCGCCACCAGGGGCGGCGGATTCACCTTGACCAACGCGAGGAGACGATGCCCGATCCCTTTCGTCGCCGCCGACATAACGGCTTGCCGCTCGGCCGGTGGCGTTTACCGGACGTGAGGCGATAGCCCCTAGCGTCGCCGTAGCGGCATGGGCAGGACTGACCCGAAGGCCGGCCGAGGTTCCGGGCAGGCCATGCATATCGTGATCCTCGCAGAGTTCGCCGTGGCGAGCGGCGGTGCCGAGAAGGTCGCGGTGGAGTCGGCGTACGGCCTCGCCAGAGCGGGGGTCGACATCACCTTCATCCAGGCGATCGAAGGACCAGCGGATCCGCTCCTCGATCATCCGAACATCCGGCGCGTCTGCCTCGGCAATACCGACATCTGGAACCGCCCGGCCCTGGAGGCTGCGCTGTCCGGCATCTGGAGCCGAGATTCAGCCGACCGTTTGCGCGCTGTACTCGGCGCCCTCCCGCGACCGGCGGATATCGTCCATCTGCATCAATGGACCCGCAGCCTGTCGCCGAGCGTGTTCCCCGTCCTGCTCGACAGCGGCATCCCGCTGGTGGTGACCCTGCACGATTACTTCCTGGCCTGCCCCAACGGAGTTTATTACCGCTTCGATCAGGATCGCCCGTGCGGACTGACGCCGCTCTCCGCCTCATGCGTCGCGGCTCCCTGCGACCCGAAAAGCCGCCTTCACAAGGCAATACGGGTCGGGCGGAGCATCGCCCAGAACCGCGCCTTGCGTCGCCGCCATCTCCACGTGGTCCATGTCTGCGATGCCAGCGTCCGTCGGATGGGCGATCTCCTCGGCTCCCTGTCCATCACCCATCACCGCATCGACAATCCCGTGCGCGTGGAGAAGGAAGTGCGGGCCAATCCGGCGGCCGGGAAAGCCATGGCCTATGTTGGCCGCTTGACCCGCGAGAAGGGCGCAGATCTCGTCGCCGAGGCGGCGCGGGATGCCGGCATGCCAGCGCTCTTCATCGGCACCGGCCCGCTGGAGGCGGAACTACGGGCGCAGCCGCATGTCGAGATGCTCGGATGGCGTTCACCGAACGAGGTGTCCGCCATCCTCATTCGAGGGGCGAGGGCGCTGGCCGCGCCGTCGCGGTGGTTCGAGACCGGCCCTCTGACCGTCTACGAGGCCCTGGCCACCGGGGTGCCAGTGGTCGCGTCGGACCGGTCCGGGGCCGCGGAGAAAGTCATCGACGGCGTCACCGGCTATGTTGTTGCGCCGGAGCGGGCAGCCCTCGCGACGGCGTTCCGGAATCTCGACGCCAGCACGGCGGAAACGCTCGGGCGCGCCGCTCACGCCCATTACTGGGACGCCCCCATGTCCATCGACGACCATGCCGATGCTCTCGTCCACCTCTATCGAAGGATCGCGCGAAACGTATCGCTCACACCGACCGACATCCTCGGAACATCAGGATAGCCGTCCTCGCACAAGCCCCGCGCGGTCGTGCTTCGCAGCCGCCCCCCCATCACGCGGAAGAATCCAGCGTCCCTGCATACATAACACAGCCGCCGACGTGTCATTACTACGCGCATTGCATTTGATGGTCCTCGATGTGCTTTCTTAGACTGCGCGCTCAAATTCCGTCTCTGTTTGGTTTATTGCGAGCGAGAGGCCGGATTGCACCGCTACTGTCGTGCATTTGCTCAACCCCCTTCTTGACTCTCATATTGCACTGCAACATATCAATGGTGCGGCGCGTTATTCCGTGTCGCTCCCGTTGATTGAGTGAGGACCGACATGAACGCGCCGACCTTTGAGATCCCCGCCGAATTGCGCGACTTTGCGGAAAAGAGTGTCGAGCAAGCCCGCACCGCCGTGACCAACCTGCTCGGCACGGTGGTGAAATCCGCCGAACAGCTCCAGACCTCCTCGACAACGGTGCATGGGGCGATCCAATCCGTGATCGCCAAGGGCCTCGACCAGGTTCAGACCAATGCGAGCACGACCTTCGATTTCGCCCAGAAATTGGTGCGTACCCGCGATCCGAAAGAGGCTTTCGAATTGCAGAGCGAGTTCCTGCGCAGCCAGATTGCGACGCTCCAGGCCCAGGCCAAGGATCTCGGCGCCTTGGCTCAGTCCGCCGCCAAAGGCGTCTGATCCCGGCCCCTTCGCGCGAACCGGCCCGGTTCGCGTGTAGGGCGTGGACGCGGTATCGTGGCTCGGACCATGGGCGCACCCCGGGGCCGGGCCATGCGCGACCGATTGTAGACGAAGGGGACGCAAATCATGGCCACACGCCGACAATCACGCTTCGTCGATCGCGGGGGAAGCAAAACTGGGCAATCGGCGCAGCTCTCCGGCGCGGACACGACTGCCGAGACCGCTCCTGACCTGAAACCGGTTTCGCAGACCCCACCTGTGGACCATGGACTGATCGCGGCATCCATACCTGACGCCGCGTCCCCCGTGACCGAGACCTTGATGGAGAGCGTGTCGCCGGATGCGCTGCTGACCGGACAAGCTGTGGCGGAAGCTGTTCTCGTCGTTCCGGAAACCGCCCCCTCGGACGAGGCCAAACCTCAGGACAGCCCGCCTGCCGCCGATGCCGTGGCCGCCGTCGCTGATGACGATTCGACGAATCACGCTCCTTCCGACGTCAGCACACAAGGCAAGGGTGAGGCGGCTCAGGATTCCCTGCTGCCTGCCGAGATCGAAAGCGCGATCGCCTCGGCGCAGGATCTCGCCGCGCCGCCGGCGCACACCGCCGCCGTCACCGCCTCGGCGTTGACCGAGATCACGGCCGCCAACGACACGCTGGTGACCTATGTCCGCAACGAGAGCATCGCTACGTTCGCGCATTGGCGCGCCCTGTCGACGGCGAAGAATCCGGCCGATGCACTGCGCCTCCAGGTCACCGAGATGCAGCGGGCAGCCGATGCCTCGCTCAATTGCATTGCAAGTCTCGCACGCCGGGCAGGGCGCATCGCCGCAACGCTCCGCCGCCCCTGACACCCCTCGCGCTGAAGCCCCAGCGCGTCTAGATATCCCGGATTCCGCAGCGGTTCCGCCGTCTGCGCCTGCCATCCGGGAGATCGCGATGTTTCATCGGCCGCTGCTCGCCTGCCTCGTCACGGCGACCATCGTCGTCTCGCCAAGCGCCCAGGCGCAGATGATGAAGACGCAGGAGGCTCACGCGCCGGCTAAGACCGTGCCGAATTCGAAGGGCGAGGTCGATCTCTCCTTCGCGCCGGTGGTGAAGCGGGCGGCGCCCTCGGTGGTGAACGTCTACGCCTCGCATGTGGAGCAGCGCGGCACATCGCGCAGCGCCATGGACGAATTCATGCGCCGGTTCTTCGGCGAGCAAGGCTCAGGCCGCGGCCAGGGCATGCCGGGCGAGCGGGCGCAGAAGTCGCTCGGCTCCGGCGTCATCGTCGATGAATCCGGCCTCGTCATCACTAACAATCACGTCATCGACAACATGAACGAAGTTCGTGTTTCGCTCTCTGATCGGCGGGAATTCGAGGCGAGCATCGTCCTGCGCGATCCCCGCACCGATCTCGCCGTGATCAAGATCAAGAGCCCCGTAGGCGGTCTCGTGCCCATGCCCATGGGCGATTCGGAAGCCCTCGAGGTCGGCGACTTCGTCATGGCGATCGGCAATCCGTTCGGGGTCGGCCAGACGGTGACACAGGGCATCGTCTCGGCCCTGGCGCGGACGCAGGTCGGTTCGTCCGATTACCAGTTCTTCATTCAGACCGATGCCGCGATCAATCCGGGCAATTCCGGCGGCTCCCTCGTGGATCTTAAAGGTCGGCTCGTGGGCATCAACACGGCGATCTACTCGCAATCGGGGGGGAGCCACGGCATTGGCTTCGCGATTCCCACCAGCATGGTCCGCGCCGTGGTCGAGACGGCCAAGGGTGGCGCCACCACCGTGCGTCGCCCCTGGCTCGGGGCACGGGTGCAGAACGTTACGCCCGACATCGCCGAGAGCATGGGCCTCGACCACCCGACCGGGGTGCTGGTGGCGACCCTGCAGCCGAAGAGCCCGGCCGAGGAGGCCGGCCTCAAGCGCGGCGACCTGATCCTCACGGTGGACGACAAGGTTGTCGATGATCCGGAAGCTTTCGGCTACCGCTTCGCCCTCAAGGGGATCAGTGGAACCGCGAAGTTCGGTATCCTGCGCGGCACCACCCGCTCCACCATCTCGGTCAAACTCGCCTCGGCCCCCGAGACGCGGCCGCGCGATGCGGTGAAGGTGCGTACGCGCTCGCCCTTCCTTGGGGCCACCCTGGTCAATACCTCGCCGGCCGTGGCCGAGGAACTGCAGAAGGATTTCGCCAGCGACGGGGTTGCGGTCTCGTCCATCGACGAAGGGTCCATGGCGGCCCGCGCCGGCCTGCAGATCGGCGACGTGATCGTCGCCATCAATGGCGCCCCGGTAACCACCACCAAGGACCTCGAGCGCCTGACGCGGTCCAACTCCGGTATGTGGGAGATCGCGATCAACCGGGGCGGTGCCGTGCTGACCTCGGTGTTCGGAGGGTAGGGTCTTACGTCGGTTCACGCGGCCGGCATCCGGGGCCATTCATCCGGATGCAGCCTTCTGCACTGCCTCAAACCAGAGGGGTAGAACCAGGAGCATCGCGATTTTGGCAGTATGAGTGGTAGGCACGTGTCCCTGGATGCGCTCGCGGGAGAGCCACGTGGCACAGCTCCCGGCCTGGCTTATGCCGATCTCATGGCGGAAAGAGACGACGACAAAGCCATTGCATGGCCGCGCCTGACCTTCGACCAAACTCTGTTCATATTGTTCTCATGGGGAGCCAAAAGGCCGCCCAAATGCATCATCCACGGGGCGGACGGGACACTCCTCGAACACGGCAAGGAGCAACAGCTGCACCGGGGCAGGTCCACCGAAACGCGGGGACGGCGCCATTTGCGGATTGCGGGATGACGCGGGCCGCGTCTTCTATGCGTCGATGTCCGATCTTTTCGCCTCCGCCGGTCTGCAGAACGACGCGCCGCGCCCACTTGCCGACCGCCTGCGCCCGCGTTCCCTCGCCGAAGTGGTGGGGCAGGAGCACCTGACCGGGCCGGACGGCTCCCTGACCCGACTTCTCAGCGGAAAATCCTTTGGCTCGCTCGTGTTCTGGGGTCCGCCGGGCACCGGCAAGACCACTGTGGCCCGCCTCCTGGCCCACGAGACCGATCTCAAGTTCGAGCAGATTTCGGCGATCTTCTCCGGCATCGCCGACCTGAAGAAGGTCTTCGAGGCGGCGCGCCAGCGCCGGACAATGGGGCAGGGGACGCTGCTCTTCGTGGACGAGATCCACCGCTTCAACCGGGCGCAGCTCGACGCTTTCCTTCCCGTCATGGAGGACGGAACCGTGACGCTCGTCGGCGCTACGACGGAAAACCCGTCCTTCGAGCTCAACGCCGCTCTGCTCTCGCGCGCCCGCGTACTGCTGTTCCGCTCCCTCGACGATGCGGCCATCGCCAAGCTACTGGTCCGCGCCGAGGCGTTGACCGAACGGCCGCTGCCGCTGGACGAGGAAGCCCGTAGCGCCCTGGTCCGCATGGCCGATGGCGATGGGCGCGCCTGCCTGACCCTCGCCGAAGAGGTCTGGCGCTCGGCCAAGCGCGACGAGATCTTCGATGCCGCTACCCTGCAGGAGATCGTCCAGCGCCGTGCGCCGATCTACGACAAGAGCCAGGAGGGGCACTACAACCTCATCAGCGCCCTTCATAAGACCGTGCGTGGGTCCGACCCCGATGCAGCGCTCTACTACCTCTGCCGCATGCTCGACGGCGGGGAGGACAGGCTGTTCATCGCCCGGCGCCTCGTACGCATGGCAGTGGAGGATATTGGGCTCGCCGACCCGCAGGCCCTCGTCGTCGCCACCGCCGCCAAGGATGCGTTCGACTTCCTCGGCTCGCCGGAGGGTGAACTCGCTCTGGCGCAGGTCACCGTCTATCTCGCCTGCGCGCCGAAATCGAACGCGGTCTACAACGCCTACAAGGCGGCGACGCGGGTAGCCAAAGAGCACGGCTCGCTGCCGCCGCCCCGGACCATCCTCAACGGCTCGACCAAGCTCATGCGCAAGATCGGCTACGGCGAGGGCTACCGCTACGATCACGACGAGCCGGATGCGTTCTCCGGCCAGGATTACTGGCCCGAGGCGCTCGGCCGGCAGCATTTCTACGAGCCCACGGACCGGGGCATGGAGATCCGCTACGGCGACCGCCTCGCCCATTGGGAGGCCTTGCGGAGGCAACGCCGTGAAGAGGAGCGCTGAGGTCTTCGTCCGCCCCTCAATCCCGTGATAGGGCGGCGCTCAGTCATGAAGGACGGCCATCCACGACCATGCACGCCTATCGGAACCTCGCCACCCGCTTTGCCCGCATCGGCACCATCGAGGATGCCGCCGGCATCCTCGGTTGGGACGCCCAGACGCTGATGCCCAATGGCGCGGCGGAAGGCCGGGCCGAGCAGCTCGCCCAGCTTCGGGTCATCGCCCACGAGATCCTCACGGCTGCCGAGACCGGCGACCTGATCGCGCAGGCCTCGGACGACGAGGCCTGCCTCGGTGCATGGGAACGGGCCAACCTGCGTGAGATGCGCCGCACCTATCGTCACGCCTCGGCCGTGCCGGGCGATCTCGTGGCCGCGAGTTCCAAGGCCTCGTCCCATTCCGAAATGGTCTGGCGGGAAGCGCGAGCGGCATCCGATTTCGGGATGTTGGCGCCTCACCTCGCCGAAACCCTGCGCCTGCAACGGGAGGTCGGGGAGACCAAGGGCGCAGCATTGGGGCTCGCCCCTTACGATGCCCTCCTCGACGGCTACGATCCCGGCATGCGCCGGGCCGCAATCGATCCGCTCTTCGCTGAGCTTCGCGCGACGCTGCCGGGGCTGATCGGGACGATCCGTGACCGGCAGGCGGCGATGCCGGCGCCGATCCCGCTGCCGGGGCCGTTCCCGGTGGAAGCGCAGAAAGCTCTGGGGTTGGCGCTGATGCGCGCCGCCGGATTCGATTTCGAGCGCGGACGGCTCGATATCAGCCTGCACCCATTCTGTGGTGGGGCCACCGACGACGTGCGCATCACTACGCGCTACGACGAGACCGACGCCACCGGCGCCTTGATGGGCGTGCTGCATGAGACCGGTCACGCCCTTTACGAGCAGGGCCGCCCGGCCCAATGGCTCCATCAGCCCGTGGGGAACGCGCGGGGGATGAGCCTGCACGAGAGTCAGTCGCTGCTGATCGAGATGCAGGCCTGCCGCTCGGCCGAGTTCTGCGCCTACCTCGCGCCTCGCCTGCGCGAGGCTTTTGGCGGAGAGGGCAGCGCCTGGGACGCGGACAACCTGCACCGCCTCTACACGCGGGTGGAGCCGGGCCTGATCCGGGTTGATGCCGACGAGGTGACCTATCCGGCGCACATCCTCCTGCGCTACGACCTTGAAACGGCAATGATCGCTGGCGACCTCGCTGTCGCCGACCTGCCCGGCGCTTTCGACGATGGCATTCGAGGCCTACTCGGTCTGACCGTACCGAACGATCGGCTCGGCTGCCTGCAGGACATCCACTGGCCCGGCGGCAGCTTCGGCTATTTTCCGACCTATACCCTCGGCGCCATGGCGTCAGCGCAGCTCTTCCGTGCCGCTCGCGAGAGCCTGCCCGGCATCCCCGCCGATCTGGCAGAGGGCGATTTCACCGCCTTGCGAGGTTGGCTGCGCGGGAACGTGCACGGGCGCGGCAGTCTCATGGAGACCGACGAGATGCTCGTCGCCGCCACCGGCAAGCCCCTGGGGGCCGAGGATTACATGCGCCACCTGCGCCACCGTTATCTCGGGGAAGGCTGAACGCCCGCATCGACCGATTACGAATCGATCGCGCCGGGGCGATCCCTCGCAGGGTCGCGCACGCTTCGGGTTTTGCCGCTCCATCTGCGACGCTAAGCTGACGATTGATTCAACCGTCCGTCCGGTCCGGCTCTGGAGAAAGGGACATTCCGATGGTCGTCATCGTCGCAGTGATCGGGATCGCAGGTGCCATCCTGTTCTGGATACTCCGCGCGCACGGGACCGCGACGGCGCTGAGGGAAGTCAACCGCGACACAAAGGGCCTTCAGCGCCGGGCAAAATCGACCCTGGAGGAGATCATCGGCACGCCGCTGAAGCGGGTACGGGACGTACGGCTCGCAGCGGTGATCCTGATGATCCAACTCGTGCGCACGGGCAGCCCGGTCACCGCCGCCGAGAAAACGAAAATCCTGGAATTCATGGATTCTCCGCTCCGGATCGAGTCCATCTCGGCCACGTTCGAACGGGCATGGACCTACACTGAGGCCCGGCGGCCGTTCTCCCTCGTGGCCGACGACTTGCTGCCCTTGCTCCGGGATAACCTGACCGAGGCCGAGCGCCTGCACTTCATCGACATGCTCTCGCAAGTCGCCAGCGCCCATTCCGCCGCAAGCGAGCTGCAGCGCGAGGCGATCGTGCGGCTCAAGCGCCGGCTCACCGGCGGGAGCCCTGCGTTGAAGACGAGCCGGGCCGGCGATTTCGGGCGCTGAGACCGGTAGACCCGGCGGGGCGCAGCTTGTAGGTCGGCGGCCCCCCTTACAGCGGACAGACCGTCCGGAGATTCTACATGGCGGCCTGCGGCCTCGATTTCGGCACGTCCAACACCACGCTCGGTCTCGTCACCGAGGGGCGGCCCGCCCTGCTGCGGCTGGAGGGCGACCACGTCACGATTCCCAGTGCGATCTTCTTCCCACCGGGCGGGACGCCCCTCGTCGGCCGAGCGGCCATGGCGGAGTATGTGGAGGGCACGCCGGGCCGGCTGATGCGCAGTCTCAAATCGGTGCTCGGTTCCTCCCTGCTCGAGGAGACGACGCCGGTAGGGCGTGAGCGCATCCGCTTCCGCGACGTCATCGCCCGCTACCTCTCCGCCGTGAAGACGCGCGCCGAGGCGCAGGCAGACACCGGGATCGACACAGTGGTCCATGGCCGTCCGGTCCATTTCGTCGATGGCGACCCGGAGGGCGACGCCCGCGCCGAGGATGCCCTGCGCGAGATCGCCCGGAGCATCGGCTTCCGCCACGTCTCTTTCCAGTACGAGCCTATCGCCGCGGCGCTCGATTACGAGCAGCAGGTGACGGGTGAGGAGATCGCGCTCATTGCCGATATCGGCGGCGGCACTTCGGATTTCTCCATCGTGCGGCTCTCGCCGGAACGCCATGCCAAGGTCGACCGGTCCGGCGACATCCTCGCCAATGATGGCGTGCGCATTGGCGGCACCGATTTCGACCGGCGCCTCAGCCTCGGCACGGTGATGCCGCTGTTCGGCCTCGGCAGCCCGATGAACCGGGGCGATCTCGACGTGCCGAGCGGGTATTTCCACGACCTTGCCACTTGGTCGAGCATCAACCGGCTCTACAACGCCAAGACCTTGCGCGAGATCGAGGAGGTCCGCCGCGACGCACGCCGGCCGGACCTGATCGCGCGGCTCTACACCGTGGTGGAGGCTGAGCGCGGGCATTCCCTGGCGATGGAGGTCGAGGGCGCCAAGATCGCGGCCTCGGATGCGGGCCAGGGCGGCGTGGCCCTCGGCTGGGTCGAGCCGGGCCTCGCCGCCAATCTCGACCATGCCGGCCTCGTGGCTCAGACGGAGGAGCTCTCACGGCGAATTGCCGAAAGGATCGGGCGTTGCCTGAATCAGGCAGGATTGCCGGCGGAGGGCATCGACGCCCTGTTCCTCACCGGCGGGTCGACGGGCCTGCCGCATGTCCGTGCCGCCTTGGTGGCGGGCGTGCCGAACGCCCGCGTTGTTGACGGCGACACGTTCGGCTCGGTCGGGACCGGCCTCACCATCGAGGCGGGCCGCCGCGCGGCCTGACCTCCGGTTCACGCATCGCCCCGCTCGCGAAGCGCTTTGCCGAGAGGGGCGAGGGTGTTACGAGCACCCGATGACCACCAGACCACCATCACGCGGCAATGCCGGACGCAAAGGTTCCGGCGCCGGCAAGGGCAGGCCGCCGGGCAGTGGCGGTAAGCCCTACCGTCCCGGCAAGCCCGGCGCGTTCCGCAGGCCCGACCGCGAAGGCACCGGCCCGCGCACCAGCGCCCTCGATGCCGCCCAGCGCGCGGCGCAATTGCGCGGCGAAGCGGACAAGCGCGCGCCCTGGCGCCCCGGCGATGCCCCGGAGACGCCGGCCGACGACGAAGCCTCGGCTCCCCGAGCTCCTCGGACGCGGGCGCCCCGCAACGAGGTCGCGGCGAAAGCCTTCGATGCGCCGCGCCCGCGCCGTGCCGGCGCTAAGCCTCCGGAACCGGCAGTCGAAGGCCCGACCCGGCGAGAGCAGCGCGCCGCCGCCTCCGCGACCCTGGCCTCCGGCGTGCAGACGCTGATCGTGGAGGAAGACGAGGCGGAGATGCGGATCGACCGCTTCCTCACCACGCGCTTTCCGCAGCTGCCCTTCACCCGTGTCCAGAGCATCGTCCGCAAGGGTGAGCTGCGGGTGGATGGCAAGCGCGCCAAGCCGAACGATCGCCTCCTGCCGGGCATGAGCGTGCGCGTACCGCCCCTCAAGCTCGACCCCGTGGCGGAACGGCCACGCAGTATCGCGCGTGACGCCACCGACGCCGACTTCCTGCGCTCGCTCATCCTCTACGAGGATGCGGACATGATGGTGCTGAACAAGCCCTTCGGCCTCGCGGTCCAGGGCGGCTCCGGCACCGTGCGCCACGTGGATGGGTTGCTAGAGGCCCTGACCGGACCGGACGGGCAGAAGCCGCGCCTCGTCCACCGCCTCGACAAGGATACGGCCGGCTGCCTCATCGTCGCCAAGACGCGTCTCGCGGCGGCGACCCTCGCCAAGAGCTTCCGCTCTCGGTCCGCCCGCAAGGTCTACTGGGCGCTCACCGCCGGTGTCCCGCGCGTGCCTCAGGGCCGGATCTCGACCTACCTCGCCAAGGAGGAGGCCCCCGACGGTGACGCCCGGATGCGGGTGGCCCAGCATGGCGATGACGGCGCCGCCCACGCGCTGACCTATTACGCCATGGTCGACAACGCGGCGCAGAAGCTGTCCTGGCTCTCGCTGAAGCCCGTGACGGGACGTACGCACCAGCTCCGTGCCCATGCCGCGCATATCGGCCATCCCATCGTCGGCGATCCGAAATACTTCAGCGTCGAGAACTGGGCCTTGCCGGGAGGCATCCAGAACCGGTTGCACCTGCTGGCGCGCCGCATCGTCATCCCGCATCCGCGCACGCTGAAGCCGGTGGACGTGACGGCGCCCCTGCCGCCGCATATGGCGCAGAGCTGGAACCTGCTGGGCTTCGACGCCTCGCGTTACGATCCCATCGTCGAGGCGCCCGAGGCGTGATCCGCGTGGGGCGCATCGGTGGGGAGCGTCCGCGATGCGCCTTGGCAATCGGGCGCCATGCCTTATCCTTGTGGTCGACCTCACCCGTCGTTGCAGCGAGAACCCATGCCGATGACGTTTGCAACCATGGCCGGCACCGCCTTGATCGGCCTGTTCGTATGCTTCGGATCAGCGTCGCTGAGCTCCGAGGCTGTGGCGCAGGCAGCGGGTCCACAGCAGACCCTACCAAGTCCTGCGGCGAAAGCGGCTCCCGTTCCGGCGGCGCAGAATCAGGCTCCGCCGCCGCCCTCCGTCGGCCGCCACGGATCGCAGGCGCGGGCGGGCGACCGCAGGCGACGGTCCTATGCCAGCTGTAATCGGCTGTCTCATGCGCGGGGCCTGCGCGGCGGCGTGCGGCGGCGCTTCCTGATTCGCTGCAAGCTCGGCTACGAGCGCCAGAAGCCCGGACAGGTTCCGGCCCAGCAATCCCCGCAGGGACGTCAGCCGTGATGCGGCCATGCGGGACGGTCCCGTGAAGCTCGTCGTCTTCGACGTCGACGGGACGCTCGTCGACAGCCAGCACCTCATCGTCGCCGCGCAAGGCATGGCTTTCGCCGAACACGGCATCGAAGCGCCGGCGCGCGCGGTGGCCCTCTCCGTCGTCGGCCTCTCCCTGCCGCAAGCCTTCCGGCGTCTCGTCGGCGAGGATGGGCCCGTGGAGGGCCTGTCCGAGAGCTACAAGCGCGCCTTCAACACCCTGCGCCTCGACCCCGCCTATGAGGAACCGCTGTTCCCGGGCATGGGCGATCTCATCGAACGCCTGCGCGCCCGCGCCGACCTTCGGCTCGGGCTCGCCACGGGCAAATCCCGACGCGGGGTCGACCGCCTGATCGAGAGTCATGGCTGGAGCGACGTCTTCGCCACCATCCAGACCGCGGACGACGCACCGTCGAAGCCCGACCCGGCAATGCTGCACCAGGCGATGGCCGAGGTGGGCGCGCTGCCGGAGACCACGGTGATGATTGGAGACACCACCTACGACATGGACATGGCGGTGAGTGCCGGCGCGGCCGCCATCGGTGTCGCCTGGGGCTACCATCCACCGGGGGCCTTGCTCGGAGCCGGGGCGGTGACCGTGGTCGAAACCGCCTCCGCGCTGGCGGATATGTTCTCGGGAAGTTTTCGCGAGGCCGGCGCGGATACCAGCATCGGCGACCTCGCGCCCGAAGAGACGCGCCCCCGAACTGAGATCTAACCCGGCTCAGCGCTCGCGGGCCGAAGCGTGATGCGCTAGAACCCCGCCCCATGAGCAACGACGATCCCGCCGGCTGGCTCGGCGCCTCCGATGCCCCTCCCGTCCATGACCCGCACCGGGCCGTCCGCGCGCAAACGCGGGTCGCCCTCCCCAAGCGGTTCTACGCGGAGGCCGATCTCGCCGAGGGCGAGGGCGGGTTTCGCCTGACTCTCGACGGACGGTCCGCCAATACGCCGGCTCGCAACCCGCTGTTTCTGCCGACCCGGGTGCTCGCCGAGGCCGTCGCCGCCGAATGGGCAGCGCAGGTCGAAGTCATCGATCCGTCGACCATGCCGCTCACCCGCCTCGCCAACACCGCCATCGACGGCGTCGCCCCCCGCCGCGAGGCGGTGATCGACGACCTCTCGGCCTATGCCGGGACGGATCTCGTCGCCTACCGCGCCGCCGACCCGGAGCGCCTCGTGGCCGATCAGGCCCGCGCCTGGGACCCTGTGATCGACTGGGCTCACGAGACGTATGGTGCACGCCTCATTCTCAGCGAGGGGGTGATGCACGTCACCCAGCCCGAGACGTCGGTGGCCGCCTTGCGCGGCGCGATCGAAGCGGTCGAAGGGCCGTTCCAGCTTGCGGCTCTCCACACGATGACCACACTCACTGGCTCGCTCCTCATCGCGCTGGCTACCCTGCATGGGCGCCTGACGTCGCAGGAAGCCTGGGCGGCGGCGCATGTGGACGAGGCCTATCAGACCAGTGTCTGGGGAAGCGATGCCGAGGCGGAAGCCCGCCATGCTCTGCGCAAGGCCGAATTCGTGTCCGCGGCGGAGCTCGCAAAACTTGCCCGTTAAATCCATTTTCGCTGCCTGTCCTCCGTGCTAAGGCGCATTTGACTCCGAACCGCCAAGCCCTGCCCTCAACATGCGGCATGGCCCCATTTTCTCGTCCCCATTTCAAGGCTCAGCGCGCATGAAGGATATTCTCGAGAAGCTTGAAGAGCGGCGCTCCCAGGCTCGCCTCGGCGGCGGCGAGAATCGCGTCGTAGCTCAGCATAAGCGTGGCAAGCTGACGGCACGCGAGCGCATCGAGCTCCTCCTCGACCACGGGTCGTTCGAGGAATTCGACATGTTCGTGCAGCACCGCTCCACCGATTTCGGGATGGAGAAGCAGAAGATTCCCGGTGACGGTGTGGTCACCGGCTGGGGCACCATCAACGGCCGCACCGTCTTCCTGTTCTCGAAGGACTTCACGGTGTTCGGCGGCTCACTCTCCGAGACGCATGCCGCCAAGATCGTCAAGGTCCAGGACATGGCGCTGAAGATGCGCGCGCCGATCATTGGAATCTTCGATGCCGGCGGCGCCCGCATCCAAGAAGGCGTCGCAGCGCTCGGCGGCTATGGCGAGGTGTTCCGCCGGAACGTCGCCGCCTCGGGCGTCATCCCGCAGATCTCCGTCATCATGGGCCCCTGCGCCGGCGGCGACGTCTATTCGCCGGCCATGACCGATTTCATCTTCATGGTCCGCGACACGAGTTACATGTTCGTCACCGGCCCCGACGTGGTGAAGACCGTGACCAACGAGGTGGTGACGGCCGAGGAACTTGGCGGCGCCAAGGTCCACACCACGAAGTCCTCCATCGCCGACGGCTCGTTCGAGAACGACGTGGAAGCGCTCCTTCAGGTCCGCCGGCTCGTCGACTTCCTGCCCGCCAACAACATCGACGGCGTGCCGGAGATCGAGAGCTTCGACGACCCGCTGCGCCTCGACAAGTCCCTCGACACCCTGATCCCGGACAACCCGAACAAGCCCTATGATATGGGCGAGTTGATCCGGCGCGTGGCCGACGAGGGCGATTTCTTCGAGATCCAGGCGACCTACGCCCGCAACATCATGACGGGCTTCGGCCGCATCGAGGGCCGCACAGTCGGCTTCGTCGCCAACCAGCCGATGGTGTTGGCCGGCGTGCTCGATTCGGACGCCTCCCGCAAGGCGGCCCGCTTCGTGCGCTTCTGCGACGCGTTCTCGATCCCGATCGTGACCTTCGTCGACGTGCCGGGCTTCCTGCCGGGCACCGCCCAGGAATATGGCGGCCTCATCAAGCACGGCGCCAAGCTGCTCTTCGCCTACAGCCAGGCCACCGTCCCGCTGGTGACGATCATCACCCGCAAGGCCTTTGGCGGCGCCTACGACGTGATGGCCTCCAAGCACGTGGGTGCCGACATCAACTACGCTTGGCCGACCGCGCAGATCGCGGTGATGGGCGCCAAGGGCGCGGTCGAGATTATCTTCCGGAGTGAGATCGGCGACACCGACAAGATCGCGGCACGGACCAGCGAGTACGAGGACCGTTTCCTCTCGCCCTTCGTCGCAGCCGAGCGCGGCTATATCGACGAGGTGATCATGCCCCACTCGACGCGCAAACGCATCGCCCGGGCGCTCGGCATGCTCCGCACCAAGGAGATGGAGCAGCCCTGGAAGAAGCACGACAACATCCCGCTCTAAGCCGGGAAAGCTTCCCACCGGGGAAGCCTGTTCCCGGTGGCCCACCGCGAAGCGGACGGTGGGCCGGGACGGATGGGGTGCGGGAACGGCGATGACGTCTCGGTCATCCCAATCTCGACCTCATCGTCAGGTGCCGCGGCGGCGGCCGCCAAGAAGCGCTCCAGCCGGACCTGAGCGAACTGGAGAACTCTTCGATGCCCATTCACGTGGGCACCTTCGGATAATGTTGGTTCGATGGGACGGGCGGGCGTACTCAGCAGGCCGCCCGCTCGAAGATCAGGTTCAGCCGGGTGCGGGCAATCTGCCGGTAACCCCGGGTCTCCAGCAGGCCAACGAGGTCGATCTGCCATTGCGCCGTGCCATCCTCGATGACGAGCAGGCGAGGATGCAAGGAGACCGGTGCCTCGCGAAAGAACGGCTCCAGGATCAGATCCTCGGCGCCCTCCACATCGAGCTTGATCGCGTCGATGCGGGTGATGCCCTCGCCCTGGGCGAGACCCAGCAGAGTGACCGCCGGCACACGGATCTGCGCACCCTCGTTGGTGCCGACGATCTTCAGGCTCGATTCGCCCCGGTTGCGCGGGTCCACGAACAGCGTCAGTTCACCCGCCTTGTCGGCCACCGCACAGGCCACCGCCTTCACTGTGCCGAACGGGTTCTGGGCGATGTTATAGGTGAGCCGGTCGAACACGTCGGGCTGCGGCTCAACGGCGAGGATGCGGGCGCGCGGACCGGCGAAAGCAGCCACGAACAGGGCGTAGGCGCCAATATTGGCGCCAATGTCGAGGAAGGTGCAGTCTGGCTCCAGCCGTGAGGCCAGCAGCGCCCGCTCTTCGGGATCGAAGAATTGCGGGGTAAACAGCACCTTCTTCTCGCAATTGTTGTTGTAGGGGTGCAGCCGCATGCGCGCCCCGAACCGCTCCACGTCGAGGGGCTGTCCATGAAGCATCGTGATAGCCAGCCGGCGCAGGAAGAAGCCTACGCGCCGACCGGCCCAGCTCTTGCCGGAGAGTGTAACCGTACGTTCGGTGATGCGCGCCACGAGCCCCTTGGGCGCGTAGGTGCCGAAAGGCCGGATGGGGGAAGAGTGCGTGTCGGTCATTGAGGCGGGTGATGCCAGCCCGGCAAGCGCACGGCAAGCATCTGATGTCGTTCGACGCCATTGGTTCAATCGGCCTAAATCGACGCCATGCCCACAAAGAACGCAGTCCTTAGTTCATCGGCTGCGCAAGCGATCATCCAAGAGGCATTGCCGGCAAGGCTGGAATCCTCCTGAGATAAGGGGGAAGCGGTACCGCCCTCGGTAAAATACGGGATGGCGGAGCGACGGTTCAGAATCATTCGACTTGGCACGCGCCATGCGAAAGCCCCCACGTGGGCAACGGCGCCCGCGAGAGCTGCCTTCAAAGATGGCGGCTCGTGCTCACTGTGGCGTGAGCGACCAATCTCTCCCCACCCCGCGTCAGGGGGCCACTCGCACCGAGTGCCGGGAGACATCCGATCGCCTGGAGCCTCTCCGCATGCAGTCCCAAAAAGCCACCCGGATCGATCTGTTCAGTCTGGCCACGCCGCAGATGCGTGCGTTCCACATCACATGGCTCGCCTTCTTCGTCTGCTTCTTCGCCTGGTTCGCGGTCGCACCGCTGATGCCGGTGATCAAGGGTGAGTTCCAGCTCACCAACGACCAAGTTTACAACATCAACATTGCCGCGGTCGGAATCACCATCCTGGTGCGCCTGCTCATCGGACCGATGTGCGACCGGTTCGGCCCCCGCCTGACTTATACCGGCCTCCTGGTTCTCGGAGCGATCCCGGTGATCGGCATCGCCTTCGCCAATTCCTATGAGAGCTTCCTGTTCTTCCGCCTCGCCATCGGGGCCATCGGGGCGAGCTTCGTCATCACCCAGTTCCACACGTCGGTGATGTTCGCGCCCAACGTGGTGGGCACCGCCAACGCCACCGTGGGCGGCTGGGGCAATGCCGGCGGCGGCGTCACCCAGAGCGTCATGCCGCTGATTCTCGCGGCCCTCGTCAGCATCGGCGTCGAGAAGACGATGGGCTGGCGCCTGTCGATGATCGTCCCGGGCGTGATGATGCTTGTCGTCGCCTTTCTCTACTACCGGTTCACGCAGGATACGCCCGAGGGCAACATCATGGATCTCCGCGCCCGCGGCGTTGCTGTCGATTCCGGCAAGAAGGGCGGCTGGGCGGTCTTCAAGCAGGCGATGACGAATTACCGGGTATGGATGCTTGCCATCACCTACGGCGCCTGCTTCGGCGTCGAGATCTTCATCCATGCGGTGGCGGCGACCTACTATGTCGAGCGCTTCAGCCTCGATCTGACTCAGGCCGGCATGGCGGCGGGCAGTTTCGGCTTGCTGGCCCTGTTCGCCCGCGCGCTCGGCGGCATCGCCTCGGACCGGGTCGCCCGCTCGAAGGGCCTCGACGGCCGCACCCTGCTTCTGTTCGCGCTGATGGTCGGCGAAGGGATCGGCCTTCTCGCCTTCGCCTATGCCGGCTCGGTGGTGCTGGCCGTCGTCGCCATGCTCGCCTTCGGCCTGTTCACCCACATGGCCTGCGGCGCCACTTACGCCCTCGTGCCGTTCATCGACCGCAAGGCGCTCGGCGGCGTTGCCGGCATCATCGGCGCAGGCGGCAATGTCGGCGCCGTGGCGGCAGGCTTCCTGCTCAAGGGTGTCGGCAACCTACCCGGCGCCCTGTTCATCCTCGGCATCGCCGTGCTGATCTCGTCGCTCTGCGCAATCTCAGTGCGCTTCTCGCTGACCCACAAGCAGACCGAGCAGAAGCTCTACGACGAAGCCGTCGCGCAGCGCGCCGTCACCAGCGGTCAGCCCGCCTTTGCCTGAACGACGATTATCCGGGGGGACTACGGCACAGGCCGTGGTCCTCTTGTCGTTGGATTCCGGGAGGAAGCAACGGCTTTCTATCCCGGGCGCCTGCAGCGTCGGTGGAAGGCGATCCGGATCCAAATGGAAAGCCGCTAGGCTAAAGCAGCCTGGAGCTTCGAAAAGCAGCTCCGCCAATCCTCACGATAGGCATTCCGGACATCTGCGCTGACGATGCGGCGATGGGTGAGCGTAATCTCCGTGGCCCGGTCGCCGACGGAGAGCAGATCGACATGGATCAGGGTCTCACCGATGCACAGGAGCGGGTTCGGCCCCTCATAGGTCCAGGTCTGGTGCAGAGAATGCCCCCGCCTGATCTCCTCGTATTGCCCGGTGACGGAATGGGACGCCCCGTCCGGATCGCGCCGCCGCCAGAGAAACGCGCCGCCGACCCGCAGGTCGGTCTTCGCAAGCTCCATGGCGGCGGCACCGGGCGCGAGCCAACGCATGATGAGCTGAGGTTCGGTCCAGGCACGGAACACGTCCGGCTGAGCGGCGCGCACAACGTGTTTGAGGACGACGACGGGTACGATCTGGATCATTTGCCGTTCGTATCCTCGCACATCGATCGGGACGGCCCGACAGAAGCGGTGCTGCTGTGACGATCCCACCGTTCATCGCGCCGGAGACGCCGAGCAGCAAGGGGGAGGTGAGCCGGCCAAACCCGCGCGGAACAAGGAAAACGCTCGCCTGTCACCGCTTCCGATACTCGCGCCTTGCCTCCGTGCCGTTCAGGGGCGAGTTTGGCGACCCATGGAGGCCGTCATCCACGGATGGCGCCTTCTTCGAAAGGTATAGACAAGCCCGATGCAGACCTTCGATTCCGACGGAACCACCATCGCCTATATCGACGTGCCGGCGAAGGGCGGCAACGGCGATCCGATCGTGCTGATCCACGGCTTCGCCTCGAACCATTCCGTGAACTGGGTCAACACGCTCTGGGTGAAGACCCTGTCCGAAGCGGGGCGCCGGGTCGTTGCCCTCGACAATCGCGGGCATGGCGAGAGCGAGAAGCTCTACGATCCGGAGGCTTACGGCTCCGACATCATGGCGCAGGACGCGCGGCGGCTGCTCGACCATCTCGGCATCGCCCGCGCCGACATCATGGGCTATTCCATGGGCGCGCGGATTGCAGCCTATCTCGCCCTCGACGAGCCAGCGCGGGTACGTTCGGTACTTCTCGGCGGTCTCGGATTGCATCTGGTGGAGGGCAAAGGGCTGCCAAACGGGATCGCCGAGGCCCTGGAAGCGCCCCCCGGCGAGAAGGCGCCCAACCTCACGGCCGCCGCTTTCCGCACCTTCGCCGAGCAGACGAAGAGCGATCTCAGAGCGCTCGCCGCCTGCATGCGCGGCTCGCGCCAGACCCTGTCGCGGGAAGAGGTCTCGCAGATCGAGGCGCCGACCCTCGTCACGGTGGGGACCCTCGACACGGTGGCGGGCTCGGCTCCGGCCCTCGCCGCGCTCATGCCGAACGCGAAGAGCCTCGAACTGCCCAACCGCGACCACAGCACGGCGGTGGGCGACAAGCAGCACCGGCAGGGCGTCCTCGCCTTCCTCGAAGGTCGACCCTAAGGAAGATCAGCTCTTCAGCCGATAGCCGGTGCGAAAGATCCAGACCACGCCGCCGAGGCAGAGGGCGAGGAAGACCAGGGTCATCGCGAGGCTGATCTCGACGCGCACGTCGGAGGTGCCGAAGAAACTCCAGCGGAAGCCGCTGATGAGGTAGACGACCGGGTTGACGAGGCTGACCGCGCGCCAGAACGGCGGCAGCATCTCGATGGAATAGAAGCTGCCGCCGAGAAAGGTGAGGGGCGTCACCACTAACAGCGGCACGAGCTGGAGCTTCTCGAACCCATCCGCCCAGAGGCCGATGAGGAAGCCGAACAGGCTGAACGTCACCGCCGTGAGGAGCAGGAACGCCACCATCCAGAGCGGATGCTCGATCCGGAGAGGCACGAAGAGCGCCGCGGTGGCAAGGATGATCAGCCCGATCAGGATGGATTTCGACGCGGCTGCGCCAACATAGCCGAGCACGATCTCGAAGGGAGAGACCGGGGCAGACAGGATCTCGTAGATCGTGCCGGCAAAGCGCGGAAAATAGATGCCGAACGAGGCGTTGGCGATGCTCTGCGTCAGGAGCGAGAGCATGATCAGCCCCGGCACGATGAAGGCGCCGTAGGCGATGCCATCCACCGAGGCCATACGCGACCCGATCGCCGCGCCGAAGACCACGAAGTACAGCGATGTGGCGATGACCGGCGCGACGATGCTCTGCAGTCCCGTGCGCCAGAACCGGGCCATCTCGAAGCGATAGATCGCGCCGACGGCCGGCCAGTTCATCGACAACGGATTCATGCCTGCTCCCTCACGAGATCGACGAAGATGTCCTCCAGCGAACTCTGGCTGGTGGAGAGATCGCGGAAGGGAATGCCGGCAGCGGCGAGGTCGGTGAGGAGCGTGGTGATCCCGGTGCGCTCGCCCTTGGTGTCGTAGGTGTAGACAAGTTCCTGGCCGTCCGCCGACAGAGCTAGGCCATGCGGCGCCAACTCGTCCGGCAGGGCGGGGAGGGGGTTCTGCAATTGGAGGGTCAGTTGCTTCTTGCCGAGCTTGCGCATCAGCTCGGCCTTCTCCTCCACCAGGATGATCTCGCCCTTCCGGATCACGCCGACGCGGTCGGCCATCTCTTCGGCCTCGTCGATGTAATGGGTGGTGAGGATGATGGTGACGCCCTGGTCGCGGAGCTTGCGCACCAGCCGCCACATGTCCTGGCGCAGTTCGACGTCGACGCCGGCCGTCGGCTCGTCGAGAAACAGGATACGTGGCTCGTGGCTGAGCGCCTTGGCGATGAGCACGCGCCGCTTCATGCCCCCGGACAGGGTCATGATCCGGCTGTCCTTCTTGTCCCACAGGGACAGGTCGCGCAGCACCCGCTCGATATGGGCAGGATTGGGCTTCATGCCGAACAGGCCGCGGCTGAAGCTCGTCGTATCCCACACCGTCTCGAATGCGTCGGTGGTCAGCTCCTGCGGCACGAGACCGATGGCCCTGCGCGCCTCGCGGTAATTCGCTCCGATGTCGTGGCCATCCACGGTCACGGTCCCGTTCGTCGCGCGGACGAGGCCGCAGACGATGCTGATCAGTGTCGTCTTGCCGGCGCCGTTCGGACCGAGCAGGGCGAAGATCTCACCCTTGGTGATGTCGAGGTTGATATCCTTGAGGGCGTGGAGGCCGGAAGCATAGACCTTCGACAGGCCCGAGATGGAGATGATCGGCGGCATCGGATCTCCATGGATTATTCTTGTGGCGCGGACGTGCGTGCCGCAATACCACGACAAGGGGTACGGCTTGCGAGTGCGATGCGGCACGTCCGGCAACAAAAAAGCCGCCCGGTGGGCGGCTTTCTCGAAACGATCGTTCTGGAAAACGTCAGGCCCGGAGACGGCCTTTGACTTCGTCGAGGCTGGAACGGACCAGCGACAAGGCGGCGTTGCCCTGCAGCTGCTCGCGCAACACCACCTCGGACACCTTCACGGCTGCGTCGGCAGCGGCGGCGCGGACCTGGGCGGTGGCCTGAACCTCGGCCTGGGCAATCTTGGTCTCGGCCGACTTGGTGCGGCGAGCGATGAACTCGTTTAGACGGGCATGGCCCTCGTCGGCGATACGCTGGGCCTCTTCGCGGGCACCGGCGACAATCGCTTCGGCTTCGGCTTCGGCTTGGCCACGACGCTTCTTGTAGTCGGCCAGGACCGTAGCGGCTTCCTCGCGCAGGCGGCGGGCCTCGTCGAGCTCGGAGCGAACACGGCGGCCGCGGCTGTCGAGGGCCTTGGTGATCTGAGCGAAGCCGCCGACCTTCCACACGACGCCCATGAACAGGACGAAGGCGACGGCGACCCAGAACTCGGCATCCAACAACATTCTCGTCGTCCTACTTCGTTAGCGTCCGGCGGGGCGAGGCCGAACCGGTCACGTCTTCTGCAAGTGCACTCAGTGCGGGATGGCGACGCGGTTTAGTGCAGCATCGAGGCTAGCCTGGTCGGGAACCGTCCCGGTGAGGCGCTCCACAATGGCGGAGGCCGTTTCGCCGGCGATGGAGCGAACGCTACCCATGGCCTCGGCGGTGCGGGTACGGATCGTGGCCTCGGAGGCGGCGATCCTGTCGTTGAGCTCGGCTTCCAGCGTCTTGCGACGGGTTTCGGCCTCGGAGGTGAGGGCAGAGCGGGTCTCGGCAGCGATGGTGCGGGCCTTGGCCTGGGCATCGGCCAGCGATTTTTCGTAGACGGCGCCAGCGGCCTCGGCCTCGGATTTCATCCGCTGGGCCTCGTCGAGATCGGACGACAGCCGCGTGGCGCGGTCGTGCAGGATCGCCTGGATGCGGGGCAGCGCCACCTTGTCCATCAGGTAGTAGAGCAGGCCGAAAGCCAGCGCGAGCCAGATCAGCTGCGAGAGAAAGGTATGGCTCTCGAAGGGCGGAAAGCCACCGCCATGTTCGGACGCGGGCGATGCCATGATGCCTTCATGGGTTGCGGTCGGATGGGCCGGCTGAGCCATGACGTCCTTCGCTCAAAGTAAGTTCGTGAATGAGGACCGGGCGCGCGTCCAGGAGAATGGGGCGCCCGGTCCGGGTCTGCTGTCGGATCGACGAGCGTCGTCGGTCTTAGACGGCGAACAGGAGGAGCAGCGCGACGAGCAGCGAGAAGATGCCGAGTGCTTCCGTCAGCGCGAAGCCGAGGAGCAGGTTGCCGCGCTGGCCGTCGGCGGCCGACGGGTTGCGAAGGGCACCGGCGTAGAACTGGCCGAAGAGATTGCCGAGGCCGATGGCGGCGCCCGCCATTCCGAGGCAGGCGAGGCCGGCACCGATGTACTTAGCGGCTAAGGGATCCATCAAATTGCTCCTGGTGTCGGTTCGTTCGTTGCGTGGAGAGAAATCCGGCCGCAACCGCGGACCGGGGACGGAAGAGGGTACCGCCGGGGCCTAGTGGCCGGGGTGGAGGGCGTCGCTGAGGTAGATCGAGGCGAGCGTCGCGAAGACGTAGGCCTGCAGACCGGCGACGAGGAACTCGAGGGCCGTCACCGCGACGCTGAGAGCCAGCGGCAGCGGCGAAATCGCGCCCCAGGCGCCTGCAGCGAGGAGCGCCGGCACGAAACCCGCGAAGATCTTGAGGGCGATGTGGCCAGCGAGCACGTTGGCGAAGAGACGCACCGCGAGGCTGATCGGCCGCGAGACGAAGGAGACGATCTCGATGGCGACGATCATCGGCATCAGCCAGCCCGGCACGCCCGAGGGCACGAACACCTTCAGGAACTTCGTGCCGTGGGCCATGAAGCCGTAGACGATGACGGTGGTGATCACGAGGAGCGCCAGCGCGAAGGTCACGATGATGTGGCTTGTCACGGCGAACGCATAGGGGATCATGCCGAACATGTTCAGGACGAGGACGAACATGAACAAGGAGAAGATCAGCGGCATGAACCGCTCGGACCCGTGCCCGGCGGACTGGCGCAGGGTCGAGCCGATGAACTCGTAGAACACCTCGGCCACGGACTGCATCCGGCCCGGCACCACCGAGCGCTGCGCCGTCGCCACGATCGTGATCAGGGCGATGATCCCGACGGCGGCGAACATGTAGAGCGCCGACTGGGTGAACGCGATTTCCTGATTGCCGATATGACCGAAGGATACGAGCGGCTTGAGCTCGAACTGGTGGATCGGATCCATCTTTACGGCCATTGCCGCTACCGTCCTTCTGTCCACGAGCGGGCGAGATGCCCACATTGCCCCAGGACCGCCCGAAAGCGGTAAAATTCGCCTATCAGGACCGTTGCCGATCCTGCTTCTTGTCGGCCACACTTTTAGTGGCCGGCCTCGAGAGCGAGCCCGAGACACGCATGACGTTATAGACGCCGGTTGCGAAGCCCAGCATGAGCAGAACGATCAGACCCCAGGGCTTCGTCCCCAGAAACTGATCGCACAACCAGCCGAGAATGCCCCCGGCGAGGACACCGGCGATGAACTCCGTGGAGAGCCGCATCGCCAGACCCAAGGATGACGCCCCGTTGGAGGCACCGGCACCCGGCGAGGGACGGGAAGGAGCGGCAGGCCGCTTCTCCTCGATCCGCTTCTCGAGACGCTTCAGTCTCGCCGAGAGATCCTCGTCCGGCTTCCGCCGTCCATCTCCATTCTCATCCCCTGCGTCGTTACCGCTCACGGCGAAAACTCACATTGGCGAGAGTGGAGGGAACCGGCCTGAAACCCCGTCAAGCGCGGCGCACCATAGTTTCGCCCATCTTGGGTGTCAAGGCGCGCCGAACATGCCTTAAGTTGCTGTAATATATAAAGAAACAGGCTCTGGTGGCGATCCTGGGCGATGTGTCCGACGCATGAAGAGCAATCGGCGGCCAAGCTTGGGTCTCAGGCGCCTAGAATCGGCTTGATGACCTTCTCCATCCCGTCGATCGTCATCTCACCCTTGAAGCGCTCGCCGTTGATGAAGAAGGTCGGCGTAGAATCCACCTTGAAGGTATCGAGCCCCTTCTGCTTCACGGCGTTCACGGCGGCGTAGAGCTTCTGATCCTTGAGACAGGTCTCGAATTTTTCCTTCGAGAATCCCGCCTGCCTCAACATCTGCTCCAAGGCGTCTACCGGCGATTGCGGCTTCTGCACGTAGGCCCAGCCCTGCTGCTGATCGAAGAGCAGATCGGTGATGGGATAGTATTTCGCATCGCCGTCGCAGCGGGCCAGCATGAAGGCCGCGGTCGCCAGCGGATCGAGGGGGAATTCGCGTAAGGTAAAGCGCACCTTGCCGGTATCGATGTAGCGCTCCTTCAAAACCGGCCAGGTGTTCTTGTGGAACGCGGCGCAGTGGGAGCAGGTCATCGAGGCATACTCGATGATCGTCACCTTGGCGTCCTTTGGCCCGAGCCAGACGTCGCCGAGGGGGCCTGGCTCCATCAGGGAGGCGAGATTCGCATCCTGGGCGAAGGCGTCGAGGGTCATCCGGGGCAGGAGCGCGGCTGCGCCGATCGCCATGCCGGTGAGTTTCAAGGTGTCGCGACGGGTGATCATGATGTCGACGGGCTCCGCTCGCAGATCCGATCCATGCGGCTTGCGGTAGAGACCCGCGGACAATCTGACAAGACGCGACAGGCGGCTCCGCTTCCATGCGCCGCGACATGCGTGGGGCGGAAGCTGGGATTCAGCCGGATCGCGGCGGCGCGGAGGTGACGATCGCCACGCCGAGCCTGTCGAGCGCGTCGCGCAGCGCATCGTCGTCGATGGAGGCAACGGCCAGGGCGACTTCGCCACGCCTCACCGGATCGAGGGGCGGCACCACCGGCTTGCGAACGGCCTGATGAACGCGCCCCTGCTTGAGGACGAGCTTGCCGATGCAGGCCCAGCCGTAATGGGCGTTGATGCGCTGGATCACCACGGGAGCCAGATGCTGCAACTCGAGGGCAAAGACACCTTCCACCCGTACCACGAGCGTGCCGGGATCCGGCCGGCCCTGCTCCTCGCGCCGGGCGCGGCGGGGCCATTCGAGCTTCGAGGGCTGGCAGAAACGGGCGAGGCGCTCGCCGACGATATCGGGCCAGGCCGCGAGAATATCGGTGGAGGCGAACCCCTGCGCGGCGAAAGCCGGTCCGATGCAGGTCTCGATCAGCTCGGCGAGGGGTTTGATGCGGGCCATGAGCTCCGAGAGATTCCGATGCGGGCGGACTCCGCATGATAGCGTGAACCGCCCCGGCTTTCGAATGCTTTGATCGTTCGCGGCCACCCTGTATGGACGGGCGCCCAACACGCCGGATCTCATGTCGCGGGATTTCATGTCACCGGACTTCACGGCAACAACGGATCCTTCCACCCGAGGCCCGCGAGCCGCTGACCTCCTCGCCTGGTACGACAGGCATCGACGCGTCCTGCCCTGGCGTGCCCTGCCGGGTGAGACGCCCGACCCCTATCGGGTCTGGCTGTCCGAGGTGATGCTGCAACAGACCACGATCACGGCGGTCAAACCCTATTTCCTGCGCTTCCTCGAACGCTTCCCCTCTGTAGAGGCCCTCGCGGCCGCGCCGGAGGAGAGCGTCATGTCGGCCTGGGCCGGCCTCGGCTATTACTCGCGCGCCCGCAACCTCCATGCCTGCGCCAAGGCGGTCACGGAAGCCGGCGCCTTCCCCGACACACTCGACGGATTGCGCAAGCTGCCCGGCATCGGCGCCTACACGGCCGGCGCCATCGCGGCCATCGCCTTCGACCGGCAGGAAGCGGCCGTGGACGGCAATGTCGAGCGGGTGGTGACCCGGCTCTTCGCCATTGAGACCCCGATCCCCGCAGCGCGCCCCGAGATCCGACGACTGACGCAGAGCCTCGTACCGGCACAAAGACCGGGTGACTTCGCCCAGAGCCTGATGGATCTCGGCTCCACCATCTGCACGCCGAAGCGCCCGGCCTGCGCCCTCTGCCCCTGGATGGCGCCCTGCGAGGCCCGCGCCCTCGGGCTGCAGGAGACGTTTCCACGCAAGATCAAGAAGACGAAGGGCATCGAGCGATGTGGCGCGGCCTTCGTGGCGATCCGCAGCGGCGACGAAGCCGTCCTGTTGCGGACCCGCCCCCCAGAGGGGCTGCTCGGTGCCATGGCGGAACCTCCGACCAGCGCATGGGAGAGTGGCTACGACGTTACCCAGGCGCTGCTCGACGCTCCCCTGGACGCGCGATGGAAGCGATTGCCGGGAGTGGTCCGCCACGTCTTCAGCCATTTCCCGCTGGGGCTGACTGTTTTCGTCGCCCGTGTCGGCCTCGCCACGAAGGCACCGGGCGGCATGCGCTTCACGCCCCGGCGCGACCTCGACGAGGAACCGTTGCCCGGCGTGATGAAAAAGGTGCTCGCCCATGCCTTCGATCCGAAGCCCGAGACCGTGAAGCGCGGACGGCCGAAGGCCATGCGGGCGGTCCAGGACACACCGCTCTTCGCTGAAGACGAGGCGCCGGTACGCGAGCCGCGCCCGAGCTTTCACCCGGTGCCCAAACCGGCACCGCGTCCCGTCGCGAAGCCGCCGGTCGAGGACGGGGAGGGGTTTTTCGGAGAGCCGGAGGAAACGCCCCCGCCAGTGGCGCCGCGCAAGCGCGGCAGGCCGAAAACGCGTCCTTGATCGGAATAGCGCGGGCCCTTCCCCCTTCGCGGGGGAGGATGCCTGCGAAGCAGGCGGGAGAGGGGACGACCTCTCCGGAAAGGTTGGACCCCTCATCCGATCCGCTGACGCAGGGTCCTGTCACCCTCTAAAAAATCAGGCGGCCGACCCCATCGCGGCCCGCATCCGGCCCCGGAACACGTCAATCAGAACCAGTTTGCCGTCGCGCCTGACATGCCAGAAATCCCAGCCGTTGCAGGAGGGGAAGCCCTGGACGAGGGCGCCGATCTTGTGGATCGAGCCCATGGCCGGTCCGACCATCAGCGTCCCGTCGGGACGCACCACGGCTTCGTGGCGACCGCGCGCATCGGTGAGGATTTCACCCGCGCGGATATGGCCGGCCTCGATGACGCTGAGGAAGGCGACACGCGGCTCGGCCCGCTTGGTCGGGGCGACGAGGAGGGCGGCCTTGGACAGGGGCTCCACGGCGTCGATCCTGGCGCGGGCCGCCTCGGCATAGACCGTCTCGCGCTCGATGCCGATGAAGCGCCGGCCAAGGCGCTTGGCGACGGCCCCGGTGGTGCCCGTGCCGAAGAACGGATCGAGCACCACGTCGCCGGCATTCGTGGCCGAGAGGAGGGTGCGCGCGAGGAGAGCCTCGGGCTTCTGGGTCGGGTGGACCTTCTGGCCGTCGGCGCCCTTCAGGCGCTCGTCGCCGGTGCAGAGGGGGATGAACCAGTCCGAACGCATCTGGACGTCGTCGTTGCCGCCCTTCAGCGCCTCGTAATGGAAGGTGTAGCTCTTCGCCTCCGCCGAGCGTGAGGCCCAGATCAGGGTTTCGTGGGCGTTGGTGAACCGCTTCCCACGGAAGTTCGGCATCGGGTTGGCTTTCCGCCAGACGATGTCGTTGAGGATCCAGAACCCGAGATCCTGGAGCACCGAGCCGACGCGGAAGATGTTGTGGTAGGAGCCGATGACCCAGAGGGTGGCGTTCGGCTTCATCACCCGGCGGGCGGCGGTGAGCCAGGCGCGGGTGAACTCGTCATAGGCGGCGAAGCTCGAGAACTGGTCCCAGGCGTCGTCGACGGCATCGACGCGGCTCTGATCGGGCCGCAACAGCGAGCCGTCTCCGAGCTGGAGATTGTAGGGCGGGTCGGCAAAGACGCAGTCGACGCTCGCTGCCGGCAAGGCGTTCATGGCGGCGATGCAATCCCCGACGAGGATTTCGTCGAGAGGAAGACGCTGGGCGGCGGGTACGAGACCCATCCGCGGCGCCGACACGAGTCGCCCGGTACGCGAGACACTTTTCCGGGCGACGGTGTCGGCAACCGCGGTACGCAGGGAAGCCATGGCAAACACCGGTTACGCGACTGACAGGCAGACCATGGGGCCGTTAACGTAAAGGGCGGGTTGCCGGGGTGCGAACAATGCGTCTCGATTTGGGGCTGCAGATTTTGCCTACCCACTCGAATACTGATGAGTTTTCAGATCTCGCCTAATCGTTTTAACTATTCATTTACCCTGCAATCATCGTGGAACGATGATCAAACAGACGATTTTGATCTCGCCGCGGAGATCTATCCGACGCTGTTACCGATCCTCGCGACCCGTTGGCGACCCTTCCGGAACCGTCAGGGTCACGGGCCGCGCGCATCTCCCATGCACCTCGCGCCGGGTTACGGCTACGCTTCGCCATTGATGTGACGGGAAATGTGACGGGCTTGGGCTGTGGGACGAAATCTGCCCACGACAGTCACGATCCGCTCTCAATATAGAATTCGGGCACGCCTCCAATTCGAAAGATCTTTAGATTTTATTCACACATTCTACGGATGGCCCAGGCTAATGAAGGCAGCCTCTGCCACATTCTACTGATCTCATTTCAGCCTTCATTGGCTCTATGTTCCGCGGCCTCTGCAACAACAAAGGGAATGCGGATGAATATGAAGCCCGTTCGTTGGACCGCTGCCGTTATTGGAACCGCCATGTCTCTCGCCGCACTCAGTGCACCGGCCACCGCCCAATCCGGCGCGGCCTCCTGGTATGGCAGCGGCCGCAAGACGGCGAATGGCGAGCGCTTTAATCCGAATGGGATGACCGCCGCTCATCGCAGCCTGCCGTTCGGCACCCGTGTCCGGGTCGAGAACAAGCGCAACGGCCGCTCAGTGGTGGTGCGCATCAACGATCGCGGACCATTCGTGCACGGCCGGATCATCGATCTCGCCAAGGGCTCTGCCCGGGCGCTCGGCATGGGCGGCACGACCTACGTCTCGCTCAAGGTCGTGAACTGATGCGGAACCCATGACATTATGGGCATGCCGGAGGATCGCCGTGCCGGGTCGCGACGACGGGCGGCATGCCTCATCTTCCTGATGCCGCATGGTGATTCCGAAAGAGATGGGTTTCACCGCCGCGCTTCATGAACTAAGGGGCCAGTCGCCGTTGCATGGATGGCGATCGGCCCCATCTTGACGGCTGGATGCGTGTTTGAGGATGGTTCCCCCATGGCAAAGCCCCTGATCGTCGAGATTCCCCACGAGATCGGCCCCGTCGAGGCGAAACGGCGGATTTCGAACGGGCTCGACAAAGCCAAGGCGGCCTGCGCCAAAGCGGGAATCAACGTCGAGCACATGACCTGGACCGACGACCGTCTGAACTTCGCCATGTCCGCCATGGGCCAGAAGGTGGACGGCGAGGTCGACGTCCTTCCCGAGACGGTCCGTATCGAAGTGCGCCTGCCGATGCTGCTGGCCCTGTTCGCCGAGCGGATGAAGAAGATCATCGGCAAGGAAGGCAACCAGCTCCTGATCAAGAAGGGCTGAGGATTTCCATCGGGGGAACGGCACCGGGCGCTCGTCCGTTTCCAGCCCTCTCCCGAAACCTCGCGAGCAGGTGGCGTCGCCCATGTCCAATCCAGGCCCCATAGATCCCGCGCCCATCCCGGAAGCTCCGGTTCCCGATACGCCCTACGAGGCTCCCCAGACGCCGCCGCCGGCGCCCGGGCCGGACATCCCCGCATCGACGCCGGCCGAGGCACCCACCGAGAGCCCGACGGAGATTCCCGTGATCGACCCGAGCCCCGCTCCCGTCTCGCCCGATCCGTCGCCAACCGGCCCGGCTAACCCGACGATGTAGCCCCAAAGGCAAAACCGCATTTGTTCGGGAGCGGTTGCGCTGCCATAAGCCCGCATCATGGCCGCTCCCCCGCTCCTCACCCTCCAGAATGTCGCGCTCACCTTCGGCGGCACGCCGCTGATCGAACAGGCGGATCTCGCGATCTCGCCCGGCGAACGGACCTGCCTCGTCGGCCGCAACGGCTCGGGCAAGTCGACGCTCATGAAGATCGCCTGCGGGCTCATCGAGCCCGACAAGGGCGTGCGCTTCGTCCAGCCCGGCACCACCATCCGCTACTTGGCTCAGGAACCGGATTTCTCGGGCTTTTCCACCACCCTCGATTTCGTCGAACATGGCCTCACCCATGGCGACGACGCCTATCGTGCCCGCTACCTGCTGGAGAGCCTGGGTCTGACGGGGGCCGAGAACCCGGCGAGCCTGTCGGGCGGGGAGGGGCGGCGCGTGGCCCTGGCTCAGGCACTGGCACCCGAGCCCGACATCCTGCTGCTCGACGAGCCCACCAACCATCTCGACCTGCCGGCCATCGAATGGTTGGAGGCGGAATTGAAATCCGTGCGCGGCGCGCTCGTCCTCATCAGCCACGACAGGCGCTTCCTCTCGGCCCTGTCGAAGACCACCGTCTGGCTCGATCGTGGCATCACGAGGCGGATCGAGCAGGGCTTTTCCACCTTCGAGGCCTGGCGCGACGCCTTCTTCGAGGAGGAGGAGCGCGACCGGCACAAGCTCGATCGCAAGATCGCCGACGAGGAGCATTGGCTGCGCTACGGCGTCACGGCGCGCCGCAAGCGCAACGTCCGGCGGCTCGGCAACCTGCACGCCCTTCGCAAGGACCGCCGCGAGGACCGCCGCCCCGTCGGCACCGCAACGATGACCTCCACCGAAGCCGAGAGTTCCGGCGCCCTGGTGATCGAGGCGAAGAATGCCGCCAAGGCCTATGGTGAGCGCCGCATCGTCGATGATCTCTCGATCCGGGTGATGCGGGGCGACCGGCTCGGCATCGTCGGCGCCAACGGCGCCGGCAAGACCACGCTCATCAACCTGCTCACGGGACAATCTGCACCGGATTCCGGCAGCATTGCCCTCGGCACGAACCTCAAGATGATGCTCCTCGACCAGGCCCGCGCGGTGCTGGAGCCGTCGATGACGGTCACGGAGGTTCTCACCGGTGGCAGCGGCGACAGCGTGGTCGTCGGTGGCGTGAGCCGCCACGTCATCGGCTATCTCAAGGACTTCCTGTTCGCCCCGGAACAGGCCCGGACCCCGGTGAGGGTGCTCTCCGGCGGCGAGCGCAACCGCCTTCTCATCGCCCGGGCCCTGGCCCAGCCCGCCAACCTCCTCGTCCTCGACGAGCCCACCAACGACCTCGATCTCGAGACCCTGGACCTCCTGCAGGAAATGCTGTCGGACTATTCCGGCACGCTGATCCTGGTGAGCCACGACCGTGACTTTCTCGACCGCGTCGTCGGCAGCGTCCTCGTCAGCGAGGGGGAGGGGCGCTGGGTCGAGTATGCCGGCGGCTATACCGACATGGTCACCCAGCGCGGCCAGGGCGTCGAGGCGCGCAAAAGCGCCACGGCGCCTCGCCCCGACGGCAAGGTGAAGCCGGGCCGCCTCGTCAGCACGTCCGCGCCCCCGGCGCCCAAGACGAAGATGGGGTTCAAGGACCAGCACGAGTTGAAGACCCTGCCGGAGCGGATCGCGAAGCTGCAGATCGAGATCGCCAAGAACCGCGCCGTCCTCGCCGATCCGCAGCTCTACAGCCGCAATCCGGCCCTGTTCCAGAAAACCTCGGCGACCCTCGCGGCGGCGGAGGCCGACCTCTCGGCGGCCGAGGACCGTTGGCTGGAACTGGAGATGCAGCGGGAAGGATGAGGCGGGTCGCCCTCCGCACCGGACGCCCGGCAGAGCGTGTCGGCTCGGACTCCCCCGCTCAATGACGCGCCCCCCTCGACCGGGGGAAGCCGGCGGGACCATTTACGACCCCGAACTGTCCGCATGGAGGAAGGGCTAAGAGTGCCTCACGAAACTCCCGGTCACGGTCGGTTCTCGCTCCAAGCACGACGGCGCAGCGGGAGTTTTGTGAGAGACACTAAGCAGGTTTCGCAAAAGTGGCCCCCGGTTCTGCGATCAAAAGCTGCGACACATCAGAGAGCTAAGCAGGGTGAAGCGTTGGTCGACCAACGCGAACCTGCTTAGAATCCCGGTCCCTCCGCCAGGGTCATGGCACCTCGCGGAGGGGCGAGAACGCTCCTGCCGAGACAGAGAGCACGGAGCGTTCACGAGACCTTCGCCCCCGATGGGACGCCAGAGAACGCCGCGGCGTCCCGATAGCGGTCCTATGGCCGAAACCGTTCTCCCCGACCTGAAACTTCTTGACAAAATTCCTATTTCATGCCTATATCCCCACACCTGCTGCCCAGCGAAGGGGGCCTGTCCGGTGACCGACCGGGTGGGCCGAAAGGGGCGGCGGGGCGGTGCCTGCGTCGGTGGTGTCGGTCACCATCGCCCCGGGCGGCGGCTCGATAGTCTGGGGGCTCGGAT